>NZ_JBXARL010000009.1:0-288378 GCF_058808215.1 Aminobacter sp. GW821-FHT11F06
AGAGGTCGCGTCATCCGATGCTGGCCTCCATTCCAGCCAGCATCTTGAATCACAAAACAGCCCAAACCGGAATCCCCTACGATTCAGGCAAGATCAGAAACGCTCTAGCAGGAAGGTAAGGCTTGTCCATCGACTGGGATGGAGCAGCCCTCCAGCACGTTGGCTTCATGGCGCCACAAAATAAGCTGGCGAAGCCGGCCCTCCGTGGGTGTGGATGGCGACGCCGCGCTGTTTTTAAGGGCAACGGTTCACTGGCTTTGACGCTGCTCGCCCACCGACGTCAGCTCCAGGACCCAGTCGGTGAAGCCCCCCTGATTTAGTCTCATCGGCCGGAACGTTTGCCTCCCCGGCGCGAAGGGTGAACCTTCGACCGGCAGCAGCTCCCCGTTCGTCGGGTCACGCCAGCGCGCGGTGACCAGCGGGCCGGAAAGCCTGGAAAGATCGAGGCTGACGTCCTTGCTCGTCGGCAGATAGACAAGGGCAAAGGACCGATCGCTCGCAGTCGCGGCGACCACATGCGCTTTGTCTCCGCCCTTGCCGCCAACAAGAAATGTGCCGTCGGTATCGGGCTCCAAAAGCCACCATTTCACCGACGATATGACATCTCCGAGCAAAGACATGCTCCGCGCGCCGGGGCTGTCCAGAGCCTCTTTCCAACCCATCGGTGCCGGAAACAGGCCAGGCCCGTCAAAATGCCAGATAGGATTGTTGCCAAACAAATGGCCTGAAGCGCCGGAAAGTATGGCCTGGTAGGCCTGCATGCGCACCCGCTGCCCGTCGGCGTCGTATTCGTTCTCATATGCGGTTTCCATCAGGAAGAACGGCATGTCGCCGCCGCGCGCATATTGGCCAAGCGCTGCCTTGTCGACCGGCCCGTAGGTGAAGACGTTGTTGACATCCAGCCAGGGCTCGCCGGGCCAATAGTCCAATGCCGCCGTTTCGGATGAATTGTGAGCGGTCTGCAGCGCATCGGGATCGGTCTCCCGGATTCCGTTGGCGATCGCCCGAACCAGATCCTTGTCCGGCGCGCTGTAGTCTCCGCCCTGCACCCACATGATGTTTTTGAAGTTTGCGTAGCGCCGGCCGACGAAACGGCCGTAATCGGCAAGCTTCCGCGCGCCGTTTTGTTTCATCTCCTGATACCAGCCGTCGATGCCGCCGCCAGCTCCCAGATAAGAGGGCGCGAGCAGCACGACAAAGCCGAGCTCGCAGGCGCGCTGCAAAACCCAATCGGCGTGCCGGAAATAGGCCTCGTTCGGTGTGCTGAAATCGCCGTCGACAAGAAACGGCTTGTCGCCATAGATATTGGCGGGAGCCTTGGCGGCGAAGCGGTGCTCGAGCAGGTTGACGAGCAACGTGTTGAACCCGCGTGCCTTGCGGTCGCGGAGATAGAGGTCAGCGTCTTCTTTGGTCAGTTGGGTGATCAACGACCAGGGCGAGTCACCTTGCATGAAGAAAGGTTGGCCACGAGCATCCAGGAGATAACGCTTGCCGGGCTGGACCTGAAGCGGAAAGGCCGCATCGGATGCCGCTGGCGTTTCACATGCACGCACCGGCAAGCTCATCGCCGTCAGCAGGCAAAAGGCGAGAAACACGCAGTTGTACAGGTAAAGCCGACCGCTGGGCCATGGATGTGCCGCACACCTCATGTGCTTCTCCTACCCCCCGGAGGTTGACTTCGCTAGCCGGGAGGCTGAGTGGCCGTGGCGCGTGCATCGCGGTTCCCGCCCAATTGGGCGGCATATTTGTCCGCGAATTCGCTCGACGTCATCATGCCCAGCGCGATGGCTTCACGGGTCATCAAACCGGCCTGCAGTTGCTGAACGTAGCTGTCCACGCCGTAGGTGTCGCCTTGGCGTCCCACGAGCAGCTGATAGAGAAATCCGACATAAGCGCGGTCCGACATGGCAAGTGTCGCGTAGCGGTCGTTGAACTCGTCGGAACGGAATATGGACATCAGCATGTCGACATAGCTCGCTTTGCCATTCTCCAGCGCGCCGGCCCACTGCTCCAGCTCGGCCCCACCATTACCGCGGCCCAGCATCAGGCAATATCCGAAGCTCGTTTGCCGGACAGGAACGGGGTTGGCAGCCTGGACTGCCTGAAGGTCGCAACCGCGGCTCGGCAGAGATGGCGGACGGATGCCGCGGATCAGTTCTCTCACCACAGTATAGCTCGGCTTGGCTTCGCCCACTTTCCAGCCGCTCTCGGCACTGCCAGTCAGACGCACCAGACCCATGTAGGCCTCGTAATCCGGCGCCCAGTAGGTCTCATCAAGAAGCTCGTAGATATGGGCGGCCTCGATCCGGTATTTGCCCTGCAGTTCGCGCAGCCGGACCATGGTTTGCTTCAGGCCATCGGCTTGCAGCTTGTCGCTGCGCTGGCTGCCGTAAGGATTGTTGAACTCGGTGACCCAGATCGGCAGATTGTAGCGGGCAAGCTTCTCAAACGCCCATGCCGGATCTTCCCCGTACATGTGCCAGACTGTGATGTCCCATTTGATCCCGTCTTGCTGCATCCGCTCGAACGCACCGGTATGCCCCCAGCCGGCCGTGCCGATCGCCTTGCGGATGGTGGGGTCTGCTTCGGTCATGCCAGCCGACAGTCCCTTCAGGACCGCGCTCACCTTCACCCATCGGGGGCCATAGTAGTCCCTGGCGTCGACGCCGCTGGCGGCACCCCATATGCAAGGATACTGGCTGCCATCGTCGCGCTTTTCGCACGGCTTGAGGATGGCGTAGTTCTCCATCTCGTTGCCCAGCTCCCAAACCCGGATGTCGGCCTTGAACCGGGAGCCGAGCCCGACCGCCAGGGTCCGGGCCTTTTCATAGAGTTCGCTTGCGCTATCCTTGTCGAGATCGATATGGCCGGGGGTGATGACCGGCAGGATTTCTATCCCGCGTTGCTTTCCAGCGCTCACCAATGCAGCGAGATCGTCGGCTGCCTCCAGACCAGAAATGTTGACCCGGTAGGACTTCATCCCGAGGTCCTTCAGATAGTTGAGCTGGCGCTCGATGCTGACGCCTGGATAGGCATTCAAGGGATGGCCGTTCACGCCCCACAGGAGGTCGGCCGAGGCGACGCCTGATGTCGCCAGCAGAGACGCAATTCCGATTGCCAAGGATCTGTACACCGCAGTCTTGCTCTCGTTGTCCGCTCGCCATGCTACATTCAGCAGACCGCGCCGCAACCCGACCGTATTGGGGGCGCAGCCGGGCCCTTTACGCCTTTTGACGGCTAAACCCACCCCTTTGGCCGGCATGACAAGGTGGCGCGTTTCCGAGCAAAACTGTTCAGGAGCCGAATTGTCACAAATTTGAGCTTCCCGTTCGCGATCGGGAGATCTAGGCCTGATGTCTGGAATACAGCGCGCGCTTCTGCTGAGCACTGGCGACCGCTACTTTGCCCTCGTCGCCAATTTTGCGACGGTTGCCATCGTCTCCCGCATCCTTTCGCCAAGCGAAATCGGTGTCTCGGTGATCGGCATGGCGATCGTCGGCATCGTCATGTCGGTCAGGGAATTCGCAAGCGGCAGCTTTCTCATTCAACGGGGCGAACTGTCCCCCGAAGAAATCCGCGGCGCATTCACGGTGATGCTGATCCTGACCATCGTCGTCAGCACAGCGCTTGCCCTTGCCGCTCCGCATCTGGCAGCTGCCTATGGCGAAGAAAAACTGGTCCCTTACCTGCGCGTGATCTCGGCCAGCCTGTTTCTGGAACTGATCTCGATGCAGGTATCGACGTTGCTGCGCCGCGACATGGGTTTCGGAAAAGTGGTGACCATCAACATAGCCGGAACGGCAACCAGCGCCGTGGCGACCATCACGCTGGCGCTTCTGGGCTTCAGCTATATGAGCTTTGCCTGGGCGTGGCTTGCCTCCGCCAGCGTCATGGGCCTGCTTGCGCTTTCGTTTTGCCCGCACTTCTGGATGTTCAAGCCATCGTTCCGCCATTGGCGCGACATGATCACCTTCGGCGGATACAACGGCGCCACCGTCGTGCTGCTCCGGACATACGAGGCGCTACCCTACCTGTTGCTCGGTCGACTGATTTCGCCTGACGCCGCCGGCCTGCTGAGCCGCAGCGCCATGATCTGCCAGCTCCCCGACAAGCTGATCCTCGGTGGCGCGATGCCGGTGATCCTGCCTGCGTTCGCGACCGAGGCGAGGCAAGGCCGCAGCCTGAAGGGGCCTTATCTCAAGGCGCTCGAATTGGTGACCGCCCTGCAGTGGCCGGCGCTCGTCACCATCGCCTTGCTTGCCTATCCGGTGGTCGACATCCTGCTCGGCCCCCAATGGCGCGCCGTGGCTCCCCTTGTTCAAATCATGGCGATCGCTACCTTGTTCAGCTTCAGCTTCGAGCTGAACTATCCGGTGCTTGTCTCGATTGGCGCGGTGAGCGACATCTTCCGCCGGGCGCTGATCGTCTTTCCGATCTCGGCTGCGATCGTTGCCATCGCCAGCTTCATAAACCTGCATGCGGTCGCCTGGAGCCTGATGCTGGTCATCCCGTTTCAGGCCTTCGTCTCGCTACGCATCGTCTGTCGCCGGATCTCGATGAACTGGACGGATATCGGCACGGCCCTATGGCGCAGCTGCCTTGTCACATCAGCGACAGCTGCCGGCCCGGTCACGATGATCGCAGCCACAGGCTTCCGGTTCGAGCTGTCGGTGTGGCAAGGAATCATCGCCGGCTGTTTTGCGGCGGCAGGCTGGTTGCTGGGTCTCTGGTCGACCCGCCACCCCTTGCTGGAAGAGCTGCTGAAGACGCTTCCCCTGCGACGCATCGCGGTCCAGCATCTGTGAATGCCGAACCGCGTCGCGCTACGCTGCGCTTTTCACGTCGATGCGCCGCGCCCGGCAAATGCTTCCGCCAGGCGCGTCCGGATATGTCCCACGGGATTGCCCATGCGCAGCAGGTAATCGACCGGCGGCAGAAGCACGAAGCGCGGCGAAAGTTCGAACGCGAACTTGAGCAATTCAACGCCGGCCTCTCGCTGGCCTCGCGCGATATGAGACAAGGCGGACCAGTAGGCGCGTTTGCCGATGTTGCGGTGAACGCGCTGACGCAATCTGTCCACGCCTGGCATCGATCCGGCGTCGCGGGTGAAGAAGCTGTCGAACGTCAGCTTCCGCTCGACGAGATCACGCTTGAAGTCGCGCCAGAAGATCGAAGAGACATTTCCACCATGCACGCGCCTGATGCCGTGCACGGCGTCGGTCAATGCAGCCTTGCGATTCAGGGATAGGCGAAGGAACATTTCGAGGTCTTCATTGAACGGCACATCGGACCGGAAATGCCCGACGCGCTTGAGGTCCTTTGTTCGCACCAGCGCAGCGCCGCCACCAAACAGCACCTCGCTGGGCAGTGACCTTGCAAGGGTGAATTCTTCGCTCGACAGGAACCGCCATGCCGCGTCGTCGGTGCCCACGATGTTCGGCAATGGATCCGCCTCCTCATGCCAGACCAGCTCGGAGCCGGCGGCGAAGGAAACCTCCGGATGCGCCTCAAGGACTGACAGGGAACGCTTGAAACAGCCTTCGACGAGAAGATCGTCAGCGCAAAGCAGCACGAAGTATTTTGCCGCCGCCCAGTCGACGCCGTAGTTGAACGAAGCATGGTGGCCAAGATTCTTCTCGCGCGCCACCACGACGATCCGATCGTCGCGGCTTGCCAGATCCCGCGCCACCTCGACGCTGTTGTCGGTGGATGCGTTGTCGACGATCAGGATTCGAATGTCGTCGACACCCTGGCAGGTGATGCTTTCCACGCATTGCGGCAGGTATCGCGCATAGCAATAGTTCGGAATGACGATGTCGATCAGTGCCATAAATGCGCTCCCCTTGGCTTGTCAGGCGGAATCGCCCGCTGCCTGGCCATTCGATGTTCGATTTCCTCAATCGCGCTGTCGTAACTCGCCACCGTGCGGCGGCGGCGGAGGGCGTTGAGGGAGTAGCTGAACCCGAAGTCGAAAAACCGCATTGGCAATGTCAGGCCCGTCTCGCCGCGGATGCGGCGAAGGAGCTGGTATTCCTTGCGGTCGCAGCGCCAGGAGCGCACGGGCACGAACTTGATCAGCCCTGTATAGTGCCGCAGCAGGGCATCGGCCCATGCGCGCGTCTGAAACGCCGACTTCTGCACGTTGTAGGTTACCGGCAGCCGCTTGTATGCGCCGCCAAGGGTGAGATTGAACGCGCACTGGTCGTTCGTGGTGCAGTGGGTGAGATAGACGCAGGCGTCCGCGTGCTGACGAAGGTTCTCGGTAAAGCGATCGAGCGCCCGAGCCTCGAGCCACCTCCTGCTGTTGATCATCATCACGCCGGAGTTGAAATATTCAGGCGCGACGGCGTTGTGCCGGCAATTGTCGGCAAAGTGGGGATCGTCGAAACCGGTCGAGACCGACAGATCCAGGCAAGCGGCGGCGATTTCGGAAAAGCCCGCGAGTTCATTGCAACGCAGATCGCCGAAAGCCAGCGTATCACCGTCCAGATAGAGGACATATTCGTAGCTGTGGGCGAGCTTTTCGATCGCCGACACCCTGAAGAACGCCGCATGCGTGAGGTGCTTGCTGACGGTCATCGAATATGCGGTGTCGTAAGGTGGGGCTTCCGCAATCGTCAGGCTATGGCCATACGCTTCGATCACTGAACGATAGCGTTCCGTCACGGCCGCAGCGTACTCGTGCTGAAACAGGAAGAAGTCGACCGGTTTGCGGTGAAACATGGCGACCGAAGCCAACGCATAGAGCGTCATGTCGTGGTAATTCCGATCCGTGACATATGCGATGGCAACCCGGCCGACCGGCCGACAGTCGTCGCCATTGCTGAATTTGTCCGCGTCAAAAGGCATGTGTCTTGCCCTGTTTTGTTAGCGTCTTAGCGGATTGAAAACCTGCTTGCCGAGCAGGTTCTCCTGGGTCGCAAGCTTCCTGGCATAACGCTGCACCGTCTCTCGTACCCGAGCAGCGCGGGCGTCCTTTTCCTCAAGCAACCGTTCGAGACTTGAGATCAGCCATGCCACGGAGAATTGCTCGACGTCGGCGCAATAGTCCGACAGCCCCATCTCCTCGGCCAGCGCATCGTGCTTTTCGAGATAGCCAAGCGAGATCAGCGGCATCCCGACACGCAGCGCGCACACCACATTGTGGAAACGTGTTGCGACGATGACATCGGTGGCCTGCATCTGCGCCATGACATCGTGCAGCGAATTGGACGGCTCATAGATGACGCGCGCCAGTTCTTCATCGGTCACACGCGTCCGGAGACGCTCGACAAGGTCGTCCACGGCAACAACGTCGTTGTCTTGCCCCAGCATCAATCTGACGGCGAAACCGCGTGACAGGGCGTATGCCGTGAAATCGGCTAGCTTGGCGATGTAGCGGTCATAAATCTGGGTGCCTTCGCCCGTGCGGCCGCGATAGTTCATCACACCCAGGCCGATGATGAGCGGTGTGCCCAGCTTGCGCGCGGCCGGCTGGGGCACCGGCAGGCTGAAGGCAAGATCGGGAAAGACCCCGTCTTTGCTGGTGTCGACGCCGAGCGAGGTCGTGAAATCGTGCGATATGCCGTCGCGAAAGGAACGATATGTCGCGCAGCGCGACGCCCCGGAGAAAAACATGCGACTGAGGCGGTGATAGGCCGGCCCGGCGCCGATGCTGACGAAAGCGACGCTGCTGCCGCGCAGGCGCGCCATGAACATCCATTTCAGGAACACATAGGGCATGCCGAAAGGCGTGTCGCCAAAATCGTCGAATGCCCCGGTGCCCGGCAGGACCACGGCATCGAACCCGCGCAGCAGGTGGAAGGCACGGATGGGGCCAAGCAGCTTGTAGGGCAAGCGACCAAACAGGCGGTTCAGCCGGTCGAGCCAAGGCATTGTGATATCCGGGCGGGTCAGCTTGATGGTTTCGATGTCGAAGCTGCGTTCGACAACATCCGGTTCGGTGCAGATCACGCATAATTCGGCATCCGGACAAATCCGCCTCAAGGAGGCGATCATGGCTTCGAGCGAGCCGTCATTGCCGAAATTGCCGACGCCGAACTGGCCCAACAGCGCGATGCGGAGAGGCTTGGCGATTTTTGCCGTGCCGTTCGGTGCGGGCTTTGTGCCGGGCTCCCCTGGCGCGAGCACAAGCTCCGCAGCTTCGGTAGGCATGGTCCGGTAGTCGCTCAATTCCTCGCGGAATCCGGTCGGAACGCCGCCGAAATAAGCACCACGCGCGCGCCCATTGTCGCCGGCCATCAGTGCGTTCCTCTAGCCAGCTGCTTTGCGTCGGCCATATCGACCTCAGCCATGAGCTTGAGATAGATCTCGGCGATGCCGCGCCAGGTGTAACGCCCGGCTTGTGCCAAACCCGCCTCGACAAGGCCGCGCCGCAGTTCCGGCCTGAACCGCAGCCTGCCGATCGCATCGGCCCAGCCGGCCAGATCGTCGGGGTCGGCGTAAAGGGCGGCATCACCGCAGACTTCAGGCAGGCAGGGCGACGTCGAGGCCACGACCGGACATCCCGATGCCATGGCTTCGACAGCAGGCAGACCGAAACCTTCGATGCGCGAGGGAAAGAGGAAGCACAGCGCCCCCGACAGGGCCTTTTTGAAATCGTCGTCGCTGATCCGCCCCAAAAGGCGAAGGTTCGCCGGTATAGGCGCGGCAAATCTGGAGACGACGGCTTCGCCTGCATCTCCCGCCATCCACAGGTCGAGGCCCATCGCGTCGAGCAGCGGCGCCAGGCGAACGAGCAACTCGATGTTCTTGTATTTCTGGTCACGGCCCAGGCACAAGACATAGGGCCGATCGGAAACCGGCAGCAGCCTTGATCTGCCGGCGTCCCAGCGCGCCGCGTGATCGGCGCCGTTGTATGTGACGGTTATCTTGTTCGCATCGGCTATGCCGTAAGCGGCGAGATGCCCGCGCGAGAGCTGCGAGACTGTGGTGATATGCGCGGCACGTCGGCCAAGGGCTGGCAGGATCAGCCGATGCGCCCAGCGAAACAGCAACCCATAACTCTCCGGCATCAGCCGGGTGTGCAGGTCGTGGATGCAGACGATCTGCCGCCTGACCGAGACCGGCGCAAGGTTGCAAAAGCTCAAGAGCCCGCCGGGCACATGCCGGGGCAATTGTGCCTGCACCCAAAATTGCGGCAGGCGCGGGCGGCTGTATTCGGAAACGAGCCGTACGCCGATCGCGCGCAGCTGCAATTGTGCCTCACGCGGCACGATGAGGTCGACGTCGAGGCCGCGTGCCAGCGGATGGCCCTCCGCAATCAAGGCGTCGAGCGCCGAGGTGACCTCGCGGGCATAACGCGCCACGCCATTGGGATTGAGCGTGACGAAATCGCCATTGATGCTCCAGCGCCTGACACGTGGAACAGCCCGAGCCGCCTCGCCTGCGGATGTCGCGCGCAAAGGCAAAGCGATCACGTTGCCGTTTTCGAGCTGCGCTCGCTGCGTGGCCGGGATTTTTGGGTTGCCCATTTGTCGGCGTCTTTCCGAATCGGCGGCCCTGCATCGCCGCATGGATACCAACAGACCCTAGCACTGTGCGGCCATGGCGGACTTTTACACGTTGGAGGTAGGCGCCTCCCCCTTCGGATAGCATGGGGGTGAGTTGCGGCGACGATTGGCTGACGCCATTCGGGACCTGCGACCCAATGGACGAAATGACTGGCCCCATCTGCCACTGCAAGATGACCATCTGGCAAACTCGGCTTTGCGACGGGAGGTCGACTTGAGACGGCACTGGGCCATCAACGGCCGCTTCCTCGCTCAGCAGATGACCGGTGTGCAGCGCTATGCGCGCGAGATCGTCTGCGCCCTGGACAGGCTGCTCGCGCGGCATCCCGGCATCGCGCACCATCTCGATCTCGAACTGCTTGTGCCGCCCGATGCCATCTCCGACCTGCCTTTGTCGGCCATCCGAACGCGGACCATCGGCAGGTTTGGCGGTCACCCGTGGGAACAGGCCGTGTTGCCTGCCAATGTGAGCGGCGGCTTGCTCAGCCTGTGCAATACCGGCCCGGTTCTGGCGAGCAAACACATCGTGTGCATCCACGATCTCAACACCCGGAACTATCCACAGAGCTATTCGCCCTCATTTCGTGCGCTCTATCGCTCGCTGCTGCCTGCCCTTGGCCGCAGCGCCGAGTGCATCTCGACTGTTTCGCATTACTCGGCCGGCGAACTTGTCCGCCACCGGATCTGCCCGGCAAACAGGATCTTCGTCGCCTCGAACGGTCACGAGCACGCCGCCGGATGGCAGGCCCAACATTCGCTGAAGACCGAAATGGCCGCCGGTCCCGACACGATCGTCCTGCTTGGCAGCACCGCTCCCCACAAGAATGCCCAGCTCATCGTCGGCATGGCCGACAGGCTTCATGCCGCGGGCTTCCGGATTGCCGTGGCGGGCATTTCAGATCCGCGCGTCTTCAAGCTGCCCGCGCATGGCGAAACCGCCAATGTCTTCTGGCTCGGACGACTTTCGGACGGAGAACTGTCAGCACTCTTGCGCGACTCCATGTGCCTTGCCTTCCCGTCCTTTGCCGAAGGTTTCGGGCTGCCGCCGCTGGAAGCCATGGTGGTGGGGTGCCCGGTTGTGGTTTCAGACCGTGCCAGCCTGCCGGAAATCTGCGGCGATGCGGCACTTTATGCCTCACCCGACGACGCCGGCGCCTGGTTCGACCGTTTCATGGAGCTTCGGGCATCGCCGGCACTCAGGCTCGACATGATCGAGCGCGGCCGCGCAAGAACATCGCATTATCGTTGGGAGACATCGGCGGAGCTATATCTGCTGGCGATGCTGGAGCAGCAAGCGCATGGACATGCCGCCAAGAGGCAATTCACGCAATGACGGCGTGAAGCGACCGGACATTGCCGACCGCGTCCAGGAATTCTCGATCGAAACGCTCTTCCGAGAACCGTTCGCTGTTTTCGCGGCAGGCACTGGCGGTGACCGACGCCCGGTTGTCTTCGAAATAGGCAACGGCCTCTTTCAGAGCGGCGACCGTCTGCTTGCCAAACAATACCCCTGTCGGCGTCTTGGCTGAACCTAGACGCTGCACGATGTCGGTGGCACCGCCGCGTCCAAAGGCGATCAGCGGCGTGCCGCAGGCCTGGGCCTCGGCAAGCGCTATGCCGAAATCCTCGCATCCCGCAAAGACCATCGCGCGTGCCTCGGCGAGCGTGCGCACATATTCGCGCCTGGGCAGGAAACCGGCGAAGCTGATGTTTGGTCCGGCCAGTGCCCTCAGGCGCGCCGACTGCTGGCCTTCGCCGACAACGACAAGGCGGCGCGAGGGCATTTCGTTGAACGCCTGGATGACGAGATCGGTGCGCTTGTAGGGCGCCAGGAACGACGCCGAGACATAGTAATCGTCCTTGTCGGCGACGAAATCGAGCTCGCCCAGCGACACCGGCGGGAACACCACGCGCGCGTCACGGCCATAGATATGCTTGATCCGCGACCGCACATAGTTGGAATTCGCCAGCATCAGGTCCGGTCCGTGGGCGGTGCGGGTATCCCACTCCCTCAGCCGGTGCAGCATGTAGCGATACAGCGTGCCCTTGGGTCCAAAACCGAGCTTGCCCTGTTCGAGATAGGAGAACTGCTCGTCCCAGGCGTAACGAACGGGGCTGTGGACGTAGCACAGATGCGGCTGGTCGGGCCGGGTGATCACGCCGCGCGCGAAAGCCGCCGACGACGAAATCACCGCGTCGTAGCCGGTGACGTCGAACTGCTCGATCAGGAAAGGGCAGAGGAAAAACAACGAGCGGTAGTATTTCTTGATCATCGGCAGCCGGTTGGCCGCCGACGTATGGAACTCGATGTCACGGAAATACTGCTCCTTCACCGCAGCCGGCAAGAAATCGAACAAGGTGAAAATATCGGCATTGGGGAACTGTCGGCAGATTTGCGCCAGGACCCTTTCGCCGCCCCTGAAGTCGGGACACCAGTCGTGAACGATGGCGACCCGGTCGCCGGAGGCAACGCCGGAAACTGCCGGAACGTGCAGCGGCGGAGCAGCGGCATATTCGGTTGCCGTCACCAGCTCGGTCGGGCTTTCATGGCGCATGATGGGCATCATCCGATATTGCTTGATGCCACCAGTCTCCGATTACGCCCCGCCCCCGGCAAGCTGGCCAAACGGGGTGGCATCAATTCCTAGCCCAAGGGGTATGGCGCCTACGTCAGGCGGGTCGCATCCATACCTCTAACGGCGCATATGGGGAGAATGCCGCCCCTTTTTTGCAGGCTGTAGCAGTGCGCCGCACTGGCTAGGGTCACAGCGGATGAATCCGCCCGGATGCAAGCGGCGCGCCTTCGAGGGCCGCAAGGGAATGCACATGAGGCTTGTAGTTGCGATACCAACGCTCGGACGCAGCGAGCAACTTGCGCACCTGCTGGCGCATCTCGAATGGCAGACGAGATTGCCCGACGAAGTCATCGTTTCAGCACCCGATGCGACCCATGTCGAGGCCATTCATTCGGAACGTTTTCCGGTGTCGGTGATCTTCGGGAAAAAAGGGCTGACGGCCCAGCGCAACAATGCGCTCGAACACGCCGCCCGGCGCTTCGATATCATCACCTTCTTCGACGACGACTTTGTGCCTGCCGACGACTATCTCGACAGCATCGTGAGAGCCTTCGAGGACCATTCCGACTGGGCAGTCGTCATGGGTCATGCCATCCTGGACGGCGCGCGCAACGCGGGTCACGATTGGCAAGATGCGCTGCAAGCGCTCGATGAAGCCAAGGCACACCCGCCGGCCGAGCCGCGAGTGGCCGATCACGTCGGCGCCTATGGCTGCAACATGTCGATCCGGGCGTCGCGTATCGGAGATCTCCGCTTCGACGAGCGGCTGGTGCTCTATGGTTGGCAGGAGGATATCGACTTCACCAGCCAACTCAGGTCGCGTGGCCGTGTCGTTGGCGTTTCATCGATCGTCGGCGTCCATCTCGGCCTGAAGGCCGGGCGCGTAAGCGGGGTGCGATTCGGCTACTCGCAGATCGTCAACCCGATCTACCTCATCAGGAAAGGCACGGTGCCGGCCACCTTTGCCGTGCCGCTGATGGCGCGCAACATCGCCGCCAATCTCGCCCGCAGCGTCGTACCCGAACCTTACATCGACCGGCGCGGAAGACTGCGCGGCAACGTGCTGGCGATGGCCCATATTCTGATGGGGCGCATCGAGCCCGAATACATCCTGAGAATCTAGGAGTGCGTCGCGTGGAAACCATGCCGAGGTCCGCAATGTCGGTGTTTACCCGGCGGCTGCGGAGAAGTGTCTTCGCTGTTGCTGTATCGCTCGCGCCCGGTGCCATCGGAATACCGCATGCCACAGCGGCCGAATATCTGCTCGGCCCGCAGGACAAGGTCCGGCTGAAGATCTACGAGTGGCGCGCATCGAGAGACGAGATATTCGAATGGACCGCGCTCAACGACCAGTTCATCGTCGGCGCCAACGGCAAGTTGTCGCTGCCTTTTGTCGGCGAAATCAATGCCGCCGGATCGGAACCAGGCGCACTCGGCTTAAAGATCGGCGAGGCGCTCATGGGTCGCATGGGGCTTGGGCGCCCGCCGGACGTTTCGGTGGAAGTCGTGCAGTTCAGGCCGTTCTATATCCTTGGCCAGGTCACCACTCCAGGTGAGTTTCCTTATCGACCCGGGCTTACCGTCTTGCAGGCGGTCAGCATCGCCGGCGGCTTGCGCACGCGCGAAGACAACAGCACAAGGCTGGAACGCGAGGTGATTACCGGCAGGGGCGATCTTGGCCTGCTTGCTCTGGCGGGCACCAATCTCATGGCTAAAAAGGCACGTTTGACGGCCGAATTGACCAACGCCGACGATATTGCCTTTCCCGAGCAGCTGACGCGCCGGGCGAGCGACAGCTCCGTCGCATTGGCCATGGCGCAGGAGCGCCTGGTGTTTCGCGCCCGCAAGGACGGGATAACGACTCAACTGGAGGCCCTGAGCGGACTGAAGGACTTCCTGGGAAAGGAACTTACCTCGCTCGAGGCGCAGTTGCAGCTTTACGACGAGCAGATCGGGCTGGTGCAAAAGGAACTGAGCGGCGTGACGACGCTCGTCGACAAGGGGCTCTCCGCTGCTCCCAGGCAGATCGCGCTCGAACGTGCGCTTGCCCAGGTCCGCAGCGATCGGCTGGCAGCGGAAACCGCCGTGTTCCGTGCCAGGCAGGAGGTCAGCCGAGCTGACATCTCGATCCTTGACGTCAACAACAAGCACGCGACCGAGGTTTCCCAGTCGTTGCGTGAAACACAAGCGCAGATCAACGAGATCGCGCGCAAAGCCGATACCGCGGTGCAGATGCTCCACGATTCGGAAGTCACCGCGCCGCGCTTGCTTGCCCTTCGTACCCGCGCGGAGGAAGCGCAGCCGATTTACACGATCATACGTCCAACAGCCGACGGCAAATCAATGGACGTCGAGGTCACCGAAACGACTATTGTGGAACCTGGCGACACGGTCAAAGTGAAAATCCCGCTGCCCAAGCTCGATGACGGGGGGCTTGTGCTTCCGACCGAAAGCGACATTTCCGAAGTTCCGCTCGCCCAGGCGATGCCCCTGGACACGCAAGGGGCGGCAGCTCCCGATCAGGCAGCCGCAACCGCCAACACGCAATAACAACCAGCAAGGACCATCACAGCTCCGAGGGCCACCACGAGGCCCTCGCGCTTTGCGTTTGGCACCGTCCGTGCTGTCCGATTTCCAATCAGATTGGGCCGATCATCCGAGCAGGCTGGCAATGCCGGCCTTGGAAAATTACAAAAGTCCCTGTTCAGGCCGGTCGGTGCAGTGTTTCAATATCGGGCAGCACTGCGCCATGATTCGCCAGAGGGAGACAGCGGACGTGCTTTGGAGCGTCATCACGGTTGCCGCATTTGGCGTCTTGCTGGGGTTCAGCTTTCGCGCCCCAGCACTGCTTGCCGCAACGGCCCTGACCGCCACGGCGACAGGCCTTCTCCTCGAAGGGCCACTTCTCCAGCGGATATTGCTCCCGGTCGTCGTCCTGCAATGCGCCTATCTCGTGGGACTTACGCTTGCCAGCCTGTGGCGGCGGATGGTTGCCGGCGGCGGCCATTGAACGCACTATGACGCGTCGTCAAAACGCATGACCGCAAAGATCGTGCGCACCAGGATGACGGCATCGGCACGAAGGGACCAGTTGCGAACGTAGTGGCTGTCCAGGGCGACGCGGTTCGAATAATCGGTGCTGCTGCGCCCCGTGACCTGCCACAGCCCTGTGAGGCCCGGTCGAGCCGCCAGATAGTCCTCGACGCTGCTTCCATAGCGGCAGAGCTCGTCCGCTACCACCGGGCGAGGCCCGACGCAGCTCATCTCGCCTCTGAGGATGTTGAACAGTTGGGGGAGCTCGTCGAGGCTCGATTTCCGCAGCAGCTTGCCCAGAAAGGTGACGCGCGGGTCGCATTTGAGCTTCCTGTTTGCATCCCACTGGCGGGCAGCATCCGGGTCCCGCGCAAGATAGTCGCGCAACACTTCGTCCGAGTTGCAGACCATCGAACGGAACTTGTAGCACTGGAACGGCTTGCCGCCGAAACCGACACGTGTGTGGGAATAAAGAGCAGGCCCGCCAGTGGTGAGCCTTATTACCAGCGCGACAATCAGCATCACTGGCGAGGCCAGCGCCAGGGCGCAAAAAGCGATGACCAGATCCTCCAGCCTCTTTGCCCAGCCGCCCAGCGGTGCCGATGGCGGGCCGCCTGCATCCGCTATGGAGGGCTGCTCGCTGTCCATTGTTCCGGCGGCCGCGCCGCCGCCTGGCTGGTCGAAGGCAGGCAAAGCGGCAACTGCCGACCAGCCCCAATCATTGGGGACCACAATCTCATAATCGAGGCTCACATTTGCCGACGCGCGCGACCGGGTTTTCCGCGGATGCCGGAAATGGCGACGGGGTGCTCGCTTGCCAGGGACATTGATCGTCATGGGCGTATCGCACTGTTGCTATCGTGGACCTACAATCCCAGTCTCGGGCATCGGCGAGCAAGAAAGGCAAAGGTCGTATCGGCATCGATGGGGGACTACACCCTAAGCCTAAGGCATTAGCTGCCTGCACCCATGCGCTGAACCCGATGCCATTGCCCCTTTCGGATTCCTGGCGGTCGAGATTGCCGAATCCATCGGCGCCCGAGGTTTTCGCACGCGACAGCCGGGGCGGGATTGCAGGATGATTGGAGAAGGCGCGGGCGTTAGCGGGCGCGGCGGCCGAAATGACCCTTGTAGGTCTTGTTGGACCTGATGCGGACATTGGTGATCACGGCCCCGATGATCGAGGTCTTGCTGGCGTGCATCGTCCTGACCAGTTCGCTGAACAGATCCAGCGGGGTCCTGCCCCACTCGGCGACAAGGATCACGCCGTCAAACAGCGGGCTCGCAGCCAGGCGGTCAGAACCGCACGTCAATGGCGGCAGGTCGACGATGATCATGTCATAGGCCTGCAGTTCCGCCAGCAAGGCACTCATGTTCCTGGGCGCAAGGAGGTTCCTTGAATCCGCTACCTTGCTTGTCAGGATCTCGAATGTCGCGTTCGAGGTCGGCACCAGCCCATCGCTCAGGACCGAGTGGTAAATGTCGGCATCGATGACCAGGGTTCTCGCGCCCGACATCGCGTAGAGGGCCGCGAGATTGCTCGCAAACGAGCTTTTGCCGTCAGAAGGCAAGCCCGAAACGACGCCGATGCAACGCAGCGAAGAGCCGGAGTCCGCCAGGCCAATCGCCGTTTTGGCGCGCCTGAGACTGTTGCTGTATTCCGAAAGAGGCGAGATCGCCGCCTCGTTCAGCGTATCGCGGGCCCCCATCCCCGACAGCGGCGGCATCTCGCCAATGCATTCGAGGCCAAACTCTTCCCGCAATTGCCTGGAGGAGCGGAGCGTTCGATCCAGCGCGTTTCTCAGGAACGCCAATCCAATGCCCGCGATAAGTCCAGCGAGCGCGCCAAAGGAAAGCACAAGTTTCTTTCGTGGTGCGCTGGGCACCAGGGGGCGTGTCGCGGCAGTGATGACACGCGCATCGGCGACGGGGTAGGATTGCTGGCTTACCGAGCTCGTGAACGCCTGCAGGAAGCTCTCATACATCTTGCGATACGTGTCGGCGGTCACCTCGAGCTCTTCCAGGGTTGGCGCGTTGCCGACGCCCTGGCCTCCCTCTCCGCCCGCGCCGCTACTCTGGTTCTGACCGACGCCATAGTCGTGCTTGGCGCGAAACTCCTGCGCGATCTTCGTTGCCTGGTTCATCTGAGCCCGTAGCTCATTCAATCGAAGTTCGAGCCATGCACCGCCTTCGCGCGCGGACGAGGACTTGGTTTCGAGTTGTTCGCGCACGAAGGCGTCCGCAGTCGCGTTGGCGATCTTTGCGGCCATCTCCGGATCAGGCGATTGGAACGCGATATTGATCGCGTAGGACACACCGACGCGGCGGATATCCAAGCCATCGGTGAACGCCCACATCGTATATCGCGTGCTTTCGAATTCGCTGGCGCCATTCGCCAGGCTGGCATTGCCAGTGCCGTCTCCGGCCTTCGCAAGTCCTACGCTCCTCGCCAGCATTTTCCCCAGCTTCGCGAAACGCTCCGTAATCGTGGGGCTTTGCGAGCGGAAGGTCGCGTCCTTGTCGAGGCCGAGGTCGGTGATCACCATCTTCGCAATCTTTTCCGATTGCATGACAGCTATCTGGCTCTCGACCTGCGCGGTATCAAGCGTAAGATTCACTTCGGTCTGCTGCTGTTGCAGAAGCTGCGGGACCTTCGGCTCGATGAGAATTTGCGTTTGCGCTGTATAAACCGGGTCGGTCGTGACGACATAAAACCAGGCGCAGAACAGGGTGATTGCGACCGACCCGGCAATTGTCCGCAGATATCGCTTCACGAAGGCCGTTATGTCGGCAAAGCTGATGAATTCGCGTTCATCCGCCTCTTGCTGATCGGTCACTGGTTGCCAGCGCGGCGCTAGACGGCTGTCCATCGCGAAACCTGCCTAGCAAGGTTGATTGTTCTCGTTTGATGGAAAATGTCCTGCAACGGCGGGCCGGCATGCCGCTTGGCTGCGGTGCCCCGTCCGTTTGGAGGTCTCGAAAGGCCAAGCATGTCAGGCGACCCCAAAATGTTCAACCGAAGCTTAGCTTCGCGCAGTGGAACGTAAACGCCGCCAAATGGCGTATGGGTGGTACTCCCGGGCCGTCGCTTGGCTTTGGCTGTTGACTTTCAGCTAGATCGGGCCGTCGGCCAGACCAGGATTCCGCCGACGCCGGTCCTTTCGATGCAGCAGCAACGCAAGCTGTTGCCTGGTCCCTTCGATGAAGGCAGCCTGCCGCTTCAAGGCAGAAGAACGCTGGGAACACTGGACGATCGATGCCGTCAGCGTGTCGACCTTGGCCGACAGTGCGTGAGAACGGGCGCCATTTTCCATGGCCTCGAACGCGAACGCGGCATTTGCGGCCGCCCTCTCGTGCTGGTCTTTCAGCCTGGTTCGCTCCGTCACGATATCGTCGCCGATGTCGTCGAGCAGCATCAGAAGGTACCCGAAACGTCTGACGTTCCGATCGCTGACAGCCGAGGGAACCCTGATATTGAACAGCTTCATATCCAAGCCGCCTTGTGAGGCACATCGCACAGGGTAAGGCCCCAAATGCGGTCCGTGCCGGAAAACCCAGGGTTCCTATCTTAGGCAAAATTGCCGGCGCGGCGACGCATCCCTTTGGCGGAACAGCTGACCGTCAAGCGGCAATCGCCGATGGGCCAATAACCGTGCCGCTCCGATGGGCGGCCGCCATGTTGCGCCGCGCGCGCGCCCTGCTGGCCGAGATGACCGCAAGGGCGATGAAGAACAACATGCCGGGATCGGCAGTTCCGCTGACCAGCGAAGCGGCAACGATGCTGGCCAAGGCACTGGCCCGCACGCTCGCCACGATCGCGTCCGTCTCGGGATCGACCCAGGACGCCATGTGGCCCATGCCCCGTGCCACGACAGCGAGCAAGGTCACCATCAGCAAGGCTCCAACGACCCCCAACTGGGAAAGCACCGCGATCACCCAGCTTGAAGCCCGCGAACTGCCAAAGCCGATGCCCAGCCCACTGGTGTCAGTGAAGGCCTGGAGGCTCTTCATGTTCCAATAGGCGCGCTCCTGGCCGGACGACGAATTGCCCTTGTTGATGACCATCGAGTCGATGAGCTGGATGAAGGGATCGAAGAACCCCTGATTGTAGAGGCTTATCGCCAGCGCTACGAAGATGATCGATCCAAGGGCTCCCAGGATCAGCAACTCGTCGGATTTCAAACGCCCCTGGGTCATCGAGCGGCCAAGCGAAAATGCGACAGGAACCACAAGGATGGTGAGACCGACATAGGCCGTCGACGACGTCGAGAGAATGACGAGCGCAAACAAGACCGCTGAAAACCACTGGGCAAGCAGTGATCCGGTCTTGCGCCAGTAGGTATAGGTGAAAGCCAGGCATGCAAGCGACGCCGTACCGAACGCGGAGGCTTCCGAATATGCCCCGGCGATACGAAAAAAACCGCCTTCGCTGACATTCGTCAGCATGGCGTAGCTCGCCGTGCGGATGGGCTGCAAGACATCGCCAGCGCCGGCGAACTTGCCCACGAAATCCAGCAGCCCCATGCCGGCGTGCAGCCCGCACCACAGGAAAAAGCCCCGGCGAACCTGCTCGAGACGATCCGCCTGCAACAGCAGGACACCGAGGGCTATCGCGGTGAGCCCGCCAAGGACGAAGTATCCGGTTTGGGAGATGTTGCCCGAAACCGGCTCAAGCGCGGATTCCACGACCCCCAGGCGAAGCTTCGACTGCACGAAGACACTTGTCTGCCCGGCAAACAGGCGCGGAAACAGCCATGATCCCACGGCAGCATAGATCATCAGGCAGCAAAGGACCCACAGAGGCCGCATGCTACCGAAGACAAGACCCAGGTCCCGCCAGATGCTCGACTTGGCCGCCACGGCCACCAGCAGAAGGGCTGCGAAGAATGTGTAGATCAGGGGTGACGACCCGCCCAGCGAGGTCAGTGTCATCAGCGCTGTCGAACCGAAGGCAAGCGAGGCGATCAGACCGACGATCAACAGGCTGCGGGAATAATAGCCGGTAATCAGCACGCCGATGCAAACGATCAGACCCGCCACCGAGAGCTGCATGGGCTAGCTTCTTTGCCCATACGCGACGCATAGGCAGCTGCCGCTGATCGGATGAGAATGGTCGGACATAGCTGTGTCGCCGGATTGCCTAGAGCCCGTTCCATCTTCTTGTTGGAGCATGATCATATCCGAAAACCGGGTCCCACTTTTCGGGATCATGCTCTAGCCTGGTCTCCGGTATTCTCGGCAGGCACGGATTTGCAGGCAAGAAGCCCAAAGGGCGTAGCCTGCGGTGCCTGGAAACACGTCCGTACCACTTTCGCAGGCATAAAGGCGCCAACTGCGCGGCCTTGCCAGCGAAGCCAATTACGCCACGGCGCGCAGCTTGCTCGGCAGGACCTTGAAGTGGTCGCGGAAAGACTTCGAAAAGTGCGACGACGAAACGAAGCCGCAGGCAACCGCGACATCCATGATCGGCATCGCGGTCAGCTCGATCAGCTGGCGTGCCTTGGCAAGCCTGAGCGCCAGATAATGCTGCCATGGCGTCGTTGAGAGATGGCGCTCGAACAACCGCTCGATCTGGCGCCGCGACAGCGACACCTGGCTTGCGATCCCCTCCAGCGACAGCGGGTCCTCGATGTTGCGCTCCATCAGCTGGATGATGCGCAGCAGCTTCTTGCCGGTGCTGCCGTAGCGCAGGCCCGGCGGCACCGACTGGCAGCTTGCGCCATCGCGCCAGCGGTCTGCCGTCACATGCTGGCAGATGCTGCGGGAAAGCTCGGCACCGCAGCGTTCCTGTATCAGCTCCAAGGCGAGGTCGAAGGCAGCGAGTTCGCCGGCACAGGTGACGATCTGGCCGTCGCGGACGAACAGCGCATCGTCGACGGCAAGGTCGTAGAAGGTTTCTGAAAGTGCCGCCATCTTGCCCCAGTGGATGGTGCATCTGATGTCGCCCAGAAGTCCGGCTTCCGCCAGCAGCCAGGTCGCGGTGCCAAGCGCATAGATCGGAACATGGCTGCGACAGGCCCGGCGCAGGAAGGCGCGCAGCTCATGCGAGCTGTGCTTTTCGACACCCTCGCCCGCACAGATCGCGATCGCGCATTCAGGGTCGAGCACCGTCGCCCTTTGATGTTCGACGAAGCTCCCTGACACAGCGATGGAAATGCCGCTGGCGCACTCCACCGGCTCGCCGTCCAGGCTCATCAGCCGCCAGCGGAACAGGCCGCGGCCAGACAGCGAGTTGGCGATCCGTAGTGGGTCAATCAGCGATGACAGGCACAGCTGCGAGAAACCGGGCAACACAAGCACCAGGAATTCGGCCGGCGCCGCTGCCATCGTCGGGATGGGCAAGGTGACGGGCAACATCTTGGCGCCGGGCCAACAGGCCTCGACATTGAAGGCGGTGTGCTTGTTCGGCGCGTTCATGTGCCCCTCCCCGACCCCGGCATTCGCCGGAGTCGCTTGCCTCAAATGAGACTGCAGGATCACAAATTGGCAACAAACAACACAAAATGCAACATCGCAATATGCACTGACCGTTGCTTTTGTCGCGTTGGGCTTCAGCCTTCGGCGGCTGCGGTTGGCTGCACCATGCTCATCAGCCACTCCCGGAAGGCAATGACTTTCGGGGTTTTCGCCTTTTGCGGCGTTGCCAGGAACCAGTAGGAGCCGGCACCGCGCAGCCGCTGCTCAAAAGGCGCAACGAGCAGGCCGGCCGCAAGTTCGCGCTCGACCAGGGCCGAGCGGCCGAGCAGCACGCCCTTGCCTTCGATGGCGGCGCGGATCGCCATGATCGACTGGTCAAAGAACGAGCCGGCTGATGTGTCGATGCCGCTCACACCGACATGCGCCAGCCAGGTGTCCCAGTCCTCGGCATAACCGGGCACATGCAGGAGGTTGCGGGCATGCAGGTCATGCGGCGAGGACAAGCCGGCGGCATATTTCGGCGCGCAGACCGGAAAGGTTTCGTCGCGCAGCAGCAGCGTCGCCTCGCGCTTGGGCCAGTTGCCCCAGCCGAACTCGATCGCGGCATCGACCTTGCCTTCGCCATGGTCGAGCGCGGTCAGCCTGAGATCGATGGTCGGATGCTGGGCGCGAAACAGGTCGAGCCGCGGCGCGATCCACTGGCTGGCAAAGGATGTCGGCACATGCACGACGAGCATTTCGCGCGTGCCGCGCCCGGCGAGTTTTGCGGTTGCCTCATCGATCATCGCAAAAGCGCGGCCGAGTTCCTCCGCATAGAGCCGGCCACGGTCGGTGAGCCTGACGCCATTGGCATGGCGGTCGAACAGTTCCTTGCCGAGGCGCAGTTCCAGCGCCCGGATGTGCTGTGAGATCGCCGAAGGGGTGACGTTGAGCTCGCCTGCCGCGCCGGCAAAGCTTCCAAGCCGTGCGGCGGCTTCAAATGCCCGGAGCCAGTTCAGTGGAGGTCGGGCAGTTGCCATGGCACCATTAGAATTTCTTACGCCTCCCCCAAGGTAATCGCGTTTGCTTGCGCCGACAAGAACAATTCCAATCTGCCCGAACAAGCATTGGGAGGCGCTGCATGAACGTTCACTGGCTCGATGGCTACAGGCCCGGACATGGCTTGCCGCGCGATTTTTACACCAATGCGGAGATCTTCGCCGAAGAGCAGGAGCGGATATTCCGCAACAACTGGTTCTTCGCCGGCCATTCGGTCGAGCTGCCGAAATCGGGCGACTACATGACGCTGAATGTCGGCGGCGCGCCTGTGCTGGTGGTGCGTGATCGCGACGGCAAGGTGCATGCCCACCACAATGTCTGCCGCCATCGTGGCTCGATCATCTGCACCAAGGAAAAGGGCAAGGCGACGCGGCTGGTCTGCCCCTATCACTCCTGGTCTTATGCCCATGACGGCAGCCTTATCGGCGCACCGATGATGGGCGATGATTTCGACAAGGCCGAACACAGCCTCAAGCCGGTTCACGCCGAGGAATTCGACGGGCTGATCTTCGTCAACCTGTCCGATACGCCCTCCCCGTTCCACGAGCTGCGCGACCACCTCTCGCCGATCCTGAAATCTCAAGGCATGAACCGCGCCAAGATCGCGCTGATCCGCGACTATGAGCTCGACGTGAACTGGAAGATCGTCGTTGAGAACAACCGCGAGTGCTACCATTGCGAGGCCAACCATCACGGTTATGTCTCGGTGCAATACGACACCGAAAACGACAATCCGGACCTCAAGGACGAGATATCGGAGCGCCTGGCCGACTGCGCCATCCGTTGGGAAAAGGCCGGTCTCGACACTGCCCGCGTCAATACTTCGTCCGACTACACCGCCGAATGGTTCCGCGCTAACCGCACGCCGGTGCGCAAGGGCATGGTCACCGAGAGCCCTGATGGCCAGCTGGTGTGCAACGTACTGATGGCCGGCTTTTCCGATCCCGACATGGGCACGGCGCGCGCCAACACCAACATCAACTTCTGGTGCCACGCCAATTCCGACTATGCCCACACTGTGCGCATCACGCCGGTATCGCCGACCAAAACCATCGTGCGCGGCACTTGGCTGGTTGACGAAAACGCGGTCGAGGGCCGGGACTACGACCCCGAAAAGGTTGCCGCCTTCCATGACGAGGTGATGTCGGAAGACTGGGAGATCTGCCGGCGCCAGTGGATCGGCGTGACCTCGCCCGGCTTCCAGCCCGGCCCCTACTCGCCGCTGAAGGAGCAGAACGTCGACCGCTACGTCAGGTGGTATGCCCGCCAGATGGGCGCGTGAGGCAGAGGGCCTCCCTCCCCCTTGTGGGGAGGGATCGAGGGTGGGGGTGTTTTGGCGATGGTGTGCCTGAGCCTTCATCTCGCGACGCATTACCCCACCCCATACCCCTCCCCACAAGGGGGAGGGGATCATCAGCGCCCAACCACCCGCCCAAGGCGATATTGACCATGCTCTCCAGGCCCGAAATCCTGCTGCAAATAGCCGAGATCAAGGCGCTGACAGCGCGAGTCTCAGCCTATCGGCTGGTCTCGCCGCATGGCGAGCGCCTGCCGGCCTGGGAAGCTGGAGCGCATCTCAACTTCCGCCTGCCGAGCGGCCGAGCCCGCTGCTATTCGCTGTGCGGCGACCCGGCGCAGAAATCCGAATACTGGATCGCCGTGCAGCGCGAGGAGCAGGGCGAAGGCGGCTCGCTGGAGGTGGCGAAAGCCTTCGAACGCGGCGTGGTGGTTCGCGCCGATCCGCCCCGCAACGGGTTTCCTCTCGCCGCTGACGCGCACCGTCATATCCTTGTTGCAGGTGGCATCGGCATCACGCCCATCATTGCGATGATCCACCACCTCAAGGCCGCCAAGGCGAGCTACTTCGCCCATATCTGCGCTCGCTCCATCGAAGAAACGGCATTTCGCCATTTCATTTTTGATGAAATCAAAGCCGGACGTGCCACCCTGCATCACGACGGCAACGACGCCGCAAAACGCCCTGACATGGCAGCTCTGGTCGGTGAAGCAGCCGACGGCACCCACGCCTATGCCTGCGGCCCTGCGGGGTTCCTCAAGGCATTCGGCAAAGCGACCGAAGGCTGGCCGCGCGAGCAGGTGCATGTCGAAAGCTTCGCGCCTGAGGAACAGATTGAGGCGGGCGACCGGCCGTTCCAGGTGAAGATTGCCTCGAGCGGCGCGGTCATTGACGTGCCGGCAGGCAAGTCCCTGCTCGCGGTCCTGTCCGCCGCCGGCCACCGCATCGAGACGAGCTGCCGCCAAGGCATCTGCGGCTCGTGCATGGTCGGCTATCTCGACGGCGAGCCCGACCACCGCGACACCGCACTCACCGAAGACGAGCGTCGCGACTTCCTCACCGTGTGCTGTTCGCGCGCCCGTTCACCAACGCTCGTTCTCGATCTCTGATGAATTTGCCCGGTGAAAGCCGGCTGAACAAAGCTGAAATCACCTCGCAGCCGCGAGACCACTTGGAAAGTCAAAGCATGTCCAGCAAAGTCCCCTCGCACGCCCGCATCGTCATCGTCGGTGGCGGCGCCCTTGGCACCAGCATCGCCTATCACCTGGCCAAGGCGGGCGAAAAGGACGTGCTGCTGCTTGAAAAAAACGTGCTGACGGCGGGCTCGACCTGGCACGCCGCCGGCCTGATGGGGCAGTTGCGCAGCAAGGTAAACCTGACGCGCCTGATGCAGTACAGCGCCGATCTCTGCGCCAAGATCGGTGCTGAGACCGGCCAGGATGTCGGCTGGAAGAACGTCGGCAGCCTGCGCCTTGCCGCCTCCGACGCGCGCTGGGAAGAGCTGAAGCGGGCGCACACCGCCGCCAAGAGCTACGGCTTCGACATGGAGCTTGTCGGCCCCGACGAGGTCAAGAAACTGTTCCCGCTTGTCGACACCAAGGACCTGCGCGGCGCGACCTGGATCGCCTCCGACGGCCATGTCGATCCTTATTCGCTGACCCATGCCTACGCCAAGGGCGCGCGATCAGGCGGCGTGCGCATCGTCGAGGGCGTGACCGTCACCGGCTTCACCATCAAGGATCGCCGCATCACCGGCGTGAAGACATCAGAGGGCGAGATCGGCTGCGAGATCGTCGTCAACGCGGCAGGGCTGTGGGCGCGCCAGCTCGGCGAACTCGCCGGCATCGACCTGCCGATAACAGTCGTCGAGCACGAATATTTCGTCACCGAAAAGTCGTCTTCCGTGCCCGACGACCTGCCGACTTTGCGCGATCCCGACGCCAATTTCTACGTCAAGCCTGAGCCGGGTGCTATGGCGATCGGCGGTTGGGAAAAGGAAACGCGTGCTGCTTACGGCCTGGGCAAGCTGCCGATGAGCTTTGGCCAGGAGCTGTTTCCCGACGACCTCGAGCGCATGTCGGAGGTGATCGAAGGGGCCGCCAACCGCATTCCGATCCTCGGCGAACTTGGCGTGCGCGCCGTGGTCAACGGCCCGATCCCGATCTCAGCCGACGGCGAGCCGGTGATGGGCCTTGCCGGCGACTACGAGAACTTCTTCGTCGCCTGCGGCTTCACTTCGGGCATCGCGGCTTCCGGTGGTGCCGGCCGCGCCATGGCCAACTGGATCGTCGAGGGCGATCCCGGCATGGATTTGTGGGCCTTCGACTTGCGCCGCTTCGGCAAGCCGCATGGCGGGCTGGCCTATCTCAGGGACAGCGCGATCGAGGCCTATTCCAAATATTACGCCATCGCCTGGCCGGAGGAAGAGCGTTCGGCCTGTCGTCCCCTGCGCCGCTCGCCGCTCTACCAGACACTGACGGCGCAAGGTGCCGTCAACGGCGTCAAGTTCGGCTGGGAACGGCCCAATTATTTCCTCAAAGCCGGTGAGGCAAAGCCGCCGCTCGAAACCTTCGAGCGCGCGCCCTATGCCGAAGTGATCGGCCGCGAGCACAGGATCGTGCGTGAGGGCGTGGCACTTGTCGACCAGTCGTCATTTTCGAAATTCGAGGTCGCGGGACCGGGCGCGCTCGCTTACCTGCAGTGGCTGGCAGCGGCCAATGTCGACCGCGGCGAAGGTGCCGTGATCTACACCCAGCTGCTCAACAAGCGCGGCGGCATCGAAGCCGACCTCACCATCATGCGGCCGCGCGAAGACATCTTCCACGTCGTCACAGGTTCGGCCTTCGGCACGCGTGACGGCGGCTGGATCCGCCGTCACATGCCGCGTGACGGCTCGGTGACGGTGCAGGACGTGACCGGCGCTTACGGCGTCATCAACCTGTGCGGACCGCTTTCGCGCGACGTGCTCGCCAAGGTCAGCGAGGACGATGTGAGCAACGCCGCCTTCCCCTATATGAGCTGCCGCAACATCCGCGTCGGCTGGGCACCTGTCATGGCCGCGCGCGTCACCTATGTCGGCGAACTCGGCTGGGAGCTGCATGTGCCGACCGAATACATGGCCTATGTCTATGAGGTGCTGAAGGACGCGGGTGCTGCGTTCGGCATCGCCGATGTCGGCTACAAGGCGATCTCCAGCCTGCGCATGGAAAAGCGCTACCTCTACTGGGGCGCCGACATCACGCCCGACGACACGCCGCTGGAGGCGGGTCTCGGCTTTGCCGTATCGATGAAGAAGGGCTATTTCCAGGGCCGTGATGCGCTTGTGGCGCAAAGGGAACGCGGCCTCACCCGCAAGCTCGCCTGCTTCAAGCTTGACGAGCCGCTGTCTGTCTATGGCGGCGAGGCTATGTCGGTGAACGGCCGTATCGTCGGCATGACGACCAGCGGCGACTTCGGCCATACGGTGGGCGCCTCGCTGGTGTTCGGCTATCTCAAGGGCGAGGACATGGGCCTCAAGGAGATCGAGGTCGAGGCCTTCGGTCGCCGCAGCCGCGCCACTGTCGTCGAGCGCTGCGTCTACGATCCGGCCGGCGAGCGCGTTCGCATGTGATGTGACTTGTGCGGGTCGGCTGCCACATATTGCAACATATGCTTGCTCGATGAGGCCAATATCGCCACATTGGCCTCATGTCCGACTCGCACAGTCCCAACGCCCGGGCGCTCGCGCCGCGCCGCCATGACGAGATCCTGAGGCGCCTTGCCGCCGACGGTTCGGTCGGCATCACCGAGCTTGCCAATTTCTTCGACGTGTCGCGGGAGACCATCCGCCGCGACATGAAACATCTGGCCGAGCGCGGCCAGCTCGATCTCGTCCATGGCGGGGCGACGCTGTTTGAGGCAACCGAACCGGCGCTGAACGAGCGCAGCCAGGAAAACGCTGCCGGCAAGGCCGCCATCGGCCGCGCCGCGGCCAATCTGGTCGAAGACGGCATGGTGGTGTTCCTCGATTCCGGCACCACCACGCTCGCCGTCGCACACGCATTGACAGGCAAGCAGAACCTGACGGTCTGCACGACAAGCCTGGTGATCGCGCTGCATATGTGCCGCCAGCCGCATGTGCGCGTGCATATGCTCGGCGGCGAAATCGATCCATCGGAGGAAGCCGCCATCGGCATCGATGCGCTGGAGGCGATCAGCCGCTTCCGCGTCGATGTGGCGTTTTTGGGCGGCGGTGGCCTGTCGCCCGAGGGCGAAATCACCGACTTCACCCGCAACGGCGCCGAGCAGCGCTCGCGCATGGCGACGACCGCGGCCAAAGCCTATTTCGTGCTCGACAGCTCGAAATTCGGACGGCTCACCCCGCTGCGTATCCAACGCTTCGAACTCGCCGCCGGCGTCATCGTCGATACCCCTCCCCCGCCAGCGACCATCGAGGCGTTGGAGCGCAAGGGGCCGAAGGTTATCGTGGGCCAGTAAACCAGCGGCAGCGGGACCGCCGCAATGCTCACATAGGCAAGACGTTCAACGGTAGCGCGTTCCGACAGGCACGAGAAAAATTCGAACTCACCGACATCCGCCCCCCAGGTGACGGCGGGGCAGATTTCGTCCGCGCGACTCAATGTGATTATTTGTTGCATATCATGTTGCATTATGTTGCGATCGCGATAGAGTGGCGACCATCACCTTTGGGAGGTTGTTTCACCATGGCGCAGGAATTCCCGACGCAGGCACGCGTCGTCATCGTCGGCGGCGGCATCATCGGCTGCTCGGTCGCGTATCATCTGACGAAACTCGGCTGGAAAGACGTCGTGCTGCTCGAACAGGGCCAGCTCAGCGGCGGCACCACATGGCATGCGGCGGGCCTTGTCGGGCAATTGCGCGGCCATGCCAACATGACCAGCCTGATCAAATATTCGACCCAGCTCTACAGCGAACTCGAGGCCGAGACGGGGCTTGCCACCGGCTGGAAGAATTGCGGCTCGCTGTCGGTCGCGCGCAGTGCTGACCGCATGACAGTGCTGAAGCGCACCGCGGCTTCGGCCCGCGCGCAGGGGGTGGACATCGAGGTCATTTCTGCCAAGGAGGCGCAGGAGCTGTGGCCGGTGATGGCAATCGACGACCTCGTCGGTGCCGTCTGGCTGCCGGGCGACGGCAAGGCCAACCCCACCGACCTGACCCAGTCTCTGGCCAAGGGCGCGCGCAATCGCGGGGCGCGCGTCATCGAGCGCGTGCGGGTCACCGGCATCACCGTCAAGGACGGCAAGGCCTGCGGCGTTGAGACCGACAAGGGCGACATCGCTGCCGAGATCGTCGTCAATTGTGCTGGCCAGTGGGCGCGCAAGGTGGGTGCGATGTGCGGCGTTACCGTGCCGCTGCATTCGGCCGAGCACATGTACATCGTCACCGGCAAGATCGAGGGCGTGCATCCCGACCTGCCGGTCATGCGCGACCCCGACGGTTTCATCTATTTCAAGGAAGAGGTCGGTGGCCTTGTCATGGGCGGCTTCGAGCCCGAGGCCAAGCCGTGGGGCATGAACGGCATCCCCGACGATTTCGAGTTCGCGCTTTTGCCCGACGACTGGGACCAGTTCGAAATCCTGATGCAGAACGCGCTTGTGCGCGTGCCGCAGCTGGAAACGTCAGAGGTCAAGAAATTCTACAACGGGCCGGAAAGCTTCACCGCCGACAACAACTTCATCCTCGGCGAAGCGCCGGAACTGAAGAACTTCTTCGTCGGCGCCGGCTTCAATTCGATGGGCATCGCCAGTGCCGGTGGTGCCGGCAAAGCGCTCGCCGAGTGGATCGTCAACGGTTCGCCGACAATGGATCTGTGGCCGGTCGATATCAGGCGTTTCGCTGGCTTCAACAACAATCCGCGCTGGTTGCACGACCGCGTCAAGGAAACGCTCGGCCTGCACTACGCCATGCCGTGGCCGAACCGCGAACTCGACAGCGCGCGGCCTTTCCGCCGTTCGCCGCTCTATGACCGGCTCGCCGCCAAGGGCGCCTGCTTTGGCTCGAAGATGGGCTGGGAACGCGCCAACTGGTTCGCCGCGCCGGGCGAGAAGCCCGAGACGCAATACTCCTTTGGCCGCCAGAACTGGCACGATGCGGTCAAGCGCGAGATGAAGGCCGTGCGCGAGGCCGCTGGCATCTTCGACCAGACCTCGTTTGCCAAGATCATGGTGCAGGGGCGAGATGCGGCGTCCGCGCTCAATCGCATCTGTGCCGCCGACATCGATGTCGAGATCGGCCGCTCGGTCTATACCGGCCTGCTCAACGAGCGCGGCGGCTATGAGAGCGACTTGACCGTGATGCGGCTGGGCCGCGACAAGTTCTTGATCGTTACCGGCTCGGCCCAGGCCGTGCACGACGCCGACTGGATCAACAAGAACATCCCCGAGGGCGCGCATGTCACGCTGACCGACGTCACCTCGTCCTATTCGGTGCTGGCGCTGATGGGGCCGCGCTCGCGCGACATCCTGGCCAAGGTGAGTTCGGCCGATCTGTCGAATGCCGGCTTCCCCTTCGCCACCATCCAGGAAATCGATGTCGGCTACGCCACCACCTATGCCAACCGCATGACCTATGTCGGCGAGCTCGGCTGGGAGCTGATCGTGCCGAGCGAATTCGCAGTCGGTGTCTATGAGGCGCTGCACGAAGCCGGGCGCGATCTCGGCCTCACCGACTGCGGCTACTATGCGCTTGAGGCGCTGCGCATCGAAAAGGGTTTTCGCGCCTGGAGCCGGGAGCTTACGCCCGACATCACCCCGTTCGAAGCGGGCCTCGCCTTCGCGGTTGCGCTCGACAAGCCGGGCGGCTTCATCGGCCGCGACGCGCTGGTCAAGGCCAAGCAAGCGGGCAGGCTGACGCGCCGCATCGTGCAGTTCACGCTCGATGACGCAGCACCGATGTTGTGGGGCGGCGAGTTGATCCTGCGCGACGGCAAGCCTGTCGGCGAGGTGCGCTCGGCGAGCTATGGCCACACGCTCGGCCGCTCGGTCGCGCTCGGTTTGCTCGAAAATGCCGAGGGTGTCGACAAAGCGTTCATCGAAAGCGGTAGCTTCGAGATCGACCTTGCCGGCGAACGCCATACGGCGACCGCCCATCTCAAGGCGCCTTACGACCCGAAGTCGGAGCGTGTGAAAGCAGACAGCGGCGAACTGCGCGCCGCTGCCTGATCCTGTCCATCAGACCCCAACTGCCCCTCCCCGTGCGGGAGGGGTTCTTTTTTGACTCAGGCCTCTGCCAGCTTGAGCATGGCGATGCCGGCGAGCACGACGACAACCCCGCCGAGCTTCAGCGCTCCGAAGCTTTCCCCGAACAGGACGACGCCCATCAGCACAGTGCCGGCAGCCCCGATCCCGGTCCACACCGCATAGGCGGTGCCGACGGGCAACGTCTCCAGCACTCGGCCGAGCAGGTAGACAAAGGCTGCCAGCAGCAGCACCGAGACTGCCGACCAGCCGAGCCGCGTGTAGCCCTCGGCATATTTCATCGACACCGCCCAGGCGACGTCGAGCACGCCGGCCACGACCAGCAGTATCCAGGCGGCGCTCTGGCTCATGGTCAGGCCGCGAGCTTCATGCCTTCGGCCAACATCGCCTGGCGCACCTTCGGCCGCGCACCGATGCGGTCCATGTAGGCGCACAGCCGTGGGAAGGCCGAAAGATCGACCTTGGCGAAAGCCGACCAGCCGACGATGGTGAACAGATAGGCATCGGCGGCGGTGAAGGTCTCGCCCATCAGGAATGGGCCGGAAGTCGTGAGATGGCTTTCGACATAGGTAAGGCGCTGGGCGATCTTGCCGCGCGCCACTTCCTGCGCCTGGGCGCCGTACTCGGGATGAAACAGCCATGGGCTGTACATCTTGTGCAGTTCGGTCGCGACGAAGTTGAGCCATGACTGCAGCTGATAGCGTTCGCGCGTACCGGCCGCCGGCGCTAGCCTCGCTTCCGGCTTGAGGTCGGCGAGATACTGGACGATGGCGGCGCCCTCGGTCAGGAGCGAACCGTCGTCGAGTTCGAGGACGGGCACATAGCTGTTCGGGTTCACCTTGGTGAAGTCGCGCCCGGCGCCGGTGACATGCGGCTGCTTGAAGATGTCGACACGCTCGATGTCGAGCGCGATGCCGGCTTCGAGCGCCACGATGTGTGGCGAGAGCGAGCAGGTGCCGGTGGCGTAGTAGAGTTTCATGATCTGTCCTCTTGGGTTCGACCGTGTGGTCGTTGCTTCCAGGGATCAATCTAGGCGTTGCGCATTCGCAACGCTCATTGGGTTTTCGCCAGTCGTACTTGCATGACTGCAAGCTGTAGCCATGCTAGAAAGCTCGCATGGAAGACTGGAACGAACTCAGGCTGGTGCTGTCCGTCGCCCGCGCTGGTACCCTGACGGTGGCAGCCGCAGCGCTTGGCATCGACCATTCCACGGTGTTTCGCCGGCTCAACGCGCTGGAACAGCGGCTTGCCGTGCGTGTTTTCGAGCGCCTGCCCGGCGGCGTCTATCAGCTGACGCCTCCGGGCGAACGCATGGCCGCTGCCGCCGAGCGCATGGAAGACGAGGCGCTGGCGCTCGCCCGTGACATTGCCGGCGCCGATGGCCGCCTGTCCGGACGGCTGCGCATCACCTCATCTGAAACGCTGGCCTACTCCAGGCTGACCGGGCATCTCGCCGCCTTCCGGCGGGCGCATCCGGGCATCGTCGTCGAATTGGCAATCGAAAACCGCGTGCTCTCCCTGTCGCGCCGCGAGGCCGACGTGGCACTGCGGCCGATCCGGCCCAAGGAGGGCGATCTCTGGGGCCGCAAGCTTGCCGGCGTCGCCTGGACCCTCTTTGCCTCCCCCGCCTATCTCGATGCCAATGGCGGGCTGATCGAAGGGCCTGGCAATCTTGGCCATCATGTGCTGATTGGCTGGGAGGAGACGGCTGGCGGCATCATGGCCGCAGACTGGCTCGATCGCGCGGTGCCTGCCGGTGGCTTCGTCTACCGCACCAACAGCCTGGTCAACCAGGCGGTCGCGGCCCGGGCCGGCATCGGCATGGCGCTTTTGCCCTGCTATCTCGGCGACGGCGAGCCCGGTCTCGTCCGTGCCATCGCCGAGCCGTTGCCCGAGCTTGCCGGCGAATTGTGGATCGTCACCCATTCCGACCTGAAAGGCACCGCGCGGGTCCGCGCGTTCTTCGATGTCGTCGGCGACGGCCTCGCTCGTGAACGCGATCTGTTTGAAGGCAGGCGCTGCGGCTGATCGGCGGCCGTGGGTTGGGGCTGGTGTGGCAATTGACGCCGAAAATCACACAGGCTTGCTCGACTGCAATCGAACCTGAATAATGGTTCGACGCTGAAATCGAGAGATGCACTGGCAAGGGAGAGGCAGCCATGTTGTACGCTATCCTGGCGTATCACGCCGAGGGAGTGGTCGAATCCTGGACCGATGAGGAGGATGCGGCCCTGATGACGGATTTGCTGGAGATCAACGATCGGCTTGTCCGGGAAAAGCGCCTGGGTCCGGCCGCGCGCCTGGGGGCAACGGAAAATGCTGTGACCTTGAGGGGGAAAGGGCTTGGCATTGTCACCGACGGTCCCTTTGCCGAGACCAAGGAGCAATTGCTCGGTTTCTACGTCGTGGACTATCCAACGATCGACGCAGCTGTCGCAGCAGCACGCGAACTGCGCTCTGCCAACCCGACTGCAGTGTACGAGATCCGGCCGATCTCGCTCTATCTCCCAGGTGTCGCAATGGCGGCGCGGGACGACAACTAGCGAAGCTTTCGCCATCTGAACTGTTCGCCATTGCCTGTTCAGGCGCTACGGCGCTGACGTATGCAGGTTTTGCTTGACCAAGGCACTCGGTGATCGCCGGTTGCCCGGCACCGCAATCGTCTGCATGGCCCGGCGCACGCCTGGCATTTGAAGCTCACCAGCGCAAAGCAGCCGAGCCACGAGACATGCGCTCAGTGCCAGAAGCTGCAATAGGGTCGAAGCCGTTTTCATAGCTATCGCCGGTCAATAACGACCTGTCTGAAGCGTTGGCCACTTCAGCTCGCGGTTCGGTTGATTGGTTCTGCGAATGCTCGGATGCGGTCGTTGTGCCGATCAAATCCGAAGACTGACTATTCATAGCATGAAAAATAGTTTCACACTAGAGGAATCTCTTGGGGCGAGCGGTGGCTTGGTAGGTGTCGAAGGCTGCATGCCGGAGCAATGTCGCTCCGGCATGCATGGGCCCGTCTCAGGCGCCTCTGAGATAGGGCATGACTTCGAGAGCGCCGCGATAGATCATTTCGCCAGCGACGTAGAGGATGATCACCAGGCCGACATAGGCGATCCAGCGATGCTTCTGGAGCAGGCTGGCGATGAAGCTCGCGGCAATACCCATCAGCGCGATCGACAGGATCAAGCCGAAGACCAGCACGTTGGGATGGTCGCGCGCAGCACCAGCAACGGCCAGCACGTTGTCGAGCGACATCGACACGTCGGCGATGACGATCTGCCAGGCTGCCTGGGCGAAGGTCTTGCGCGGTGCGGCACCGGCAACCTTGCCGTCCTTGTCGATGTCCTGTTCGGACAGCGCTTCCATGGCCTGGGTCTCTTCGGCATGGCTGTGGCGGAGTTCGCGCCACATCTTCCAGCACACCCAAAGCAGCAGCACACCGCCGGCAAGCAACAGGCCGACGATCTGAAGGAGCTGTGTCGTTGCCGCGGCAAAGCCGATGCGCAGAACCGTTGCGGCGATGATGCCGATAAGGATCGCCTTGGCGCGTTGATCTTTTGGCAGGCCCGCCGCGGCGAGACCGATAACGATGGCGTTGTCGCCCGCCAGGACCAGGTCGATCATGATGACCTGGAGCAGAGCCGATAAGGCTTCGGGAGTGAATAGTTCTGTCATGCGGCACCCTTTGCTGTCGCTAGGGCGGCGTGGCTCGCACATGCTCTGCCTCGCGCGGAACCCGCGCGAAACTCGTCAAGTGCTGTCAAGGAGTAAGGAACGTCAAAGCCAGGCCGCCGGATTGAAATTCCAGTCCGACATCACAGCCATTATTGACTGCCAGAGGGGCCCGGCCTGGTGACGGTTTGGTAATCGACCGAGGCGAGAAATTCAAGACTGAATGTGCTGCCGAAGCGCCATCCGAGCACAATCCCCTCACCCAGACGCCATCGACCTTGCGATATCCAAAAACACCCGCACCAGCTTGCCGCCGCTGCGCTCCTTGAGGCAGATCAGCGCCTCGTCCATCAGCATTTCGGGCGCGTCGATCGGGATCCGCACCAACCGCGCATCCTGGCCGAACTCGGCGGCCGAGACGAAGCCCACACCAGCACCTGACGCCACGATCTCGCGCACGGCCTCACGGCCCTCCGCCTCGATCGCCGGCTTGAACTCAAAGCCTTCCTTGATGGCCAGGTCTTCCAGCTTGGCGCGGGTCTTCGAGCCACGCTCGCGCATGACCAGCGGCAGCAACGACAATTCGTGCAGCGACAGCGATTTGGCCGACGCCAGCGGGTGGTCGGTGGAGACGAAGGCGATGATCGGCGTCGAGTTGAGGTTCACCACCTCGAAATCGCGGCCGGTGGGGATTTCGCCGAGCACGCCGATGTCGGCCTCGTAGCTGTAGAGGCTGGAGATGACGGTCTCGGTGTTGCCGGCGCGAACCGACACCTGGATGCCGGGATACTTTTGGCGAAACTGGCCCAGAATGTGCAGCAGATGGTGGGCAGCGTCGGCGACAATGCGCAGCGTGCCCGAGCGCAGCGCGCGGGATTCAGAGAGCAGCTCCAGTGCCTGCTGTTCGGTGTCGAACATGCGGCGGGTGATCTCAAGCAATTGCTGGCCGGCAACCGTCGGCGTCACCTGCTTCTTGTGGCGGTTGAAGAGCAGGACGTCGTATTCTTCCTCAAGCTTGCGCACCTGGTCGGATATCGCCGGCTGGGTGAGAAACAGCGTCTCGGCGGCGCGCGAAAAACCGCCGCAAACAGCGACATAATGGAAGGCTCGAAGCTGAACGTAGCGCATGTTTGCTCCCTGACGTGGGTATCGCCCACCGCTAGCTGAAAGTACCCCGACACCTAACCCCTCCCCACAAGAGGGAGGGGAATGACTTCGCCGCCGACCCTGCCAAACCGATCAACGTTTAGCGGCGCGGGATGGCAAGAAGTCCCCCTCCCCTTGTGGGGAGGGGGTTAGGGGTGGGGGTAATACCCATCGACACAGCGACAATACCAATAAACTGAGCCAATACAATTATCGAATCTAACGATTTGATTTATATTCAAAACCGCCAAGGATAGAGCAAGCGCCACAGCTGCGCGCTTGCAATCGGAGGCTCGCGGCCATGCATTTCATGTTCATCCTGCTGCAACTGGCCGGGGCCATCATGCTGCTCCTGTGGGCGGTGCGCATGGTCCGCACTGGCGTCGAACGCGCCCATGGCGCGGTGCTGCGCGAGGCATTGCGTGGCGCCACCAAGGGACGACTGAAGGCGGCCACGGCCGGCACGGTGCTTGCCATCCTGCTCCAGAGCGCAACCGCGGTTGCCGTGCTTGCCGCAGGCTTCGCCGCCACTGGTGTCTTGACCGTATCGGGCGGACTTGCCGTCATGCTCGGCGCCGATGTCGGCTCGGCACTTGTCGTTCAGGCGCTGTCCTTCGACCTGAGCTGGCTGGTGCCGCTGTTGTTGTTTTTCGGCGCCACCATGTTCCTCAAATTCGAGGCGCGCATCGTCAAGCAGACCGGGCGCACCTTGCTTGGCATCGCCTTCATCCTGATCTCGCTGCGGATGGTCGGAGAGGCGACGGCACCGATGCGCCACAGCGCGTTGCTGCCGATGGCCATCGACTATCTGCGCGGCGATCCCGTGACGGCTTTTGGTGCGGCAGCACTGTTCACATGGCTGATCCATTCCAGCGTCGCTTCGGTGCTGCTGTTCATGTCGATGGCGGCCCAAGGCGTGCTGCCGGCCGAGGTGGCGCTGCCGATGATCCTCGGCGTCAATCTTGGCGCCGGGCTTGTCGCGGTCGGACTGACGCGCGGCCAGGCGATTGATGCCAGGCGTATCCCGGTCGGCAATCTGATTTTCCGTGCAACGGCAGCAATCGCGATCCTCGTTGCCATGCAGGCGACAGAGATCCCATTGGCCTGGTTCGGCGCCAGTGCGGCCCGGCAGGTGGTCAACATGCACCTTGCCTTCAACCTGGCGCTGCTGGTGTTGTGCCTGCCCTTCACCGGGCCGATGGAGCGGTTGGTGGCGCTGATCCTGCCCGATGCGCCGGCAGGCGCGGAAAGCTTCGACCTGATGTCGCGGCGGGTCAGCGCCCTCGACCGTACGGTGATCAAGATGCCGAGCGTGGCGCTCGCCAGCGCCACCCGCGAGGTACTGCGCATGGCCGAGGTGGTGGAGATCATGCTGCGCCCGGTGATGGATCTTTTCGATTCCGGCGACCGTACGCGCGTCGAGCAGGTGCGCAAGCTCGACGAGGAGGTCAATCGCGCTCACACCGACATCAAACTCTATATCGCCGAGGTCAACAGAGGGACGATGACCCAGCAAGAGGCGCGGCGCGGCATCGAGCTGACCGACCTTGCCATCAATCTCGAACATGCCGGCGATATCATCGCCAAGAACCTTCTGGTGCTGGCGCAGGAGAAGAACGACAAGCGGCTGAGTTTTTCCAGGGAAGGCTGGGGCGAACTGACGGCGCTGCATGATCGGGTGCTGGCCAACATGCAGATCGCCATGAACGTGCTGGTGTCGGGCGACCTCGATGCCGCGCGCCAGCTGGTGGTCGAAAAGGAGCGCATGCGCAAACTCGAACGCGAAAGCCACGAGCGGCATCTGCTCCGGCTGCAATCTGGCTCGCCGCAAAGCATCGAGACCAGCGACATCCACCTCGAAGCGGTGCGGGCGCTCAAGGAGTTCAACTCGCTTCTTGTCTCGGTCGCGTACCCGATCCTGACCCAGAGCGGCGACCTGCTGGAAAGCCGGCTTGCCAAGATCGCGTGACGGAATTGCCCGTCATATAGCCATCATCGTTTCAGCTTATGAATGAATACAAAATAACGATTTTACATATGGATTGCCGGCCAGCAATGTGAAGCCGAACCAGACATCTGAAGACGGCGAGGAGAAAGAAATGCTGTCCGAATACAAGCTTGCGGCTCAAGCCCCCTTCCCGGCACCAGCGCTCGGCGAGCCCTATCTGCTGACGCCCGGTCCGCTGACCACCTCCTATGCGGTCAAGCAGGCGATGCTGCGCGACTGGGGCTCATGGGACGGCGACTTCCGGGCCATGACGGCGGAGATGCGCCAGCGTCTTCTGGCCATGCTCGGCGACGGAAACAGCGAGTTCGACTGCGTGCCGATGCAAGGCAGCGGCAGCTTCGCCGTCGAGGCGATGCTCGGCTCCTTCATACCGCGCGACGGCAAGGCGCTGGTGCTGGTCAACGGCGCCTATGGCCAGCGCATCGTCCAGACGCTCGGCTATCTCGGCCGCGACTGTGTGGCAATCGACAAAGGCGACTACATGCCGCCGCGCGGCGACGAAGTGGCTGCTGCGCTCGACGCCGACCCTGCCATCACCCACGTCATCCTCGTTCATTGCGAGACCAGCTCCGGCATCCTCAACCCGGTCGCCGAGATTTCCGAGACGGTCTATGCCAAGGGCCGCAAGTTCCTTGTCGACTCGATGAGCGCGTTCGGCGCCATCCCGCTCAACGTCAGCGAGATCCGCTACGAGGCGATGGTGTCGTCGGCCAACAAGTGCATCGAAGGCGTGCCCGGTTTCGGCTTCATCATCGCCCGCAAGAGCGAGCTTGAGGCAGCCAAGGGCCGCAGCCATTCGCTCAGCCTCGACGTGCATGCCCAGTGGGCGCACATGAACAAGACCGGCCAGTGGCGCTACACGCCGCCAACGCATGTGGTCGCCGCCTTCCTCGAAGCGCTGCGCCAGCATGAGGTCGAGGGCGGTGTTGCCGGTCGCGGCGCGCGCTACGTCAGAAACCGTGACGTGATGGTATCAGGCATGCGCGAACTGGGCTTCGAAACCCTGCTCAAGGATCGCTGGCTGTCGCCGATCATCGTCACCTTCTTCAACCCGGCCCATCCGAACTTTTCCTTCGACCGCTTCTATGAGCTGATGAAGGAAAAGGGCTTCATCATCTATCCGGGCAAGCTGACTGTGGTGGACAGCTTCCGCGTCGGCTGCATCGGGCGGATGGACGAGCATGTCATGCGCAAGGTGGTCGAGGCAGCAGGCCAGTCGCTCAGTGAGATGGGCGTCGACACTGCGGCTCCTCCCGCCGCCGCCATCGCCGAGCGCGCCAAGCTCGCCGCCTGATTGCAAAGATTTCAAAGGACCCTCCCCATGAACAAGATGACCACGATCAATGTCAGCGCCAACGGCCGCACCTACGAATGGCCACGCGTGCCGGCGATTGCGATCTGCCTCGACGGCTGCGAGCCGGCCTATCTCGACGAGGCGATCAAGGCGGGCCTGATGCCCTCGCTGGTGAAGATCCGCGCCAAGGGCACCGAGCGCACAGCGCATAGCGTCATCCCGAGCTTCACCAACCCCAACAATCTGTCGATCGCCACCGGCCGCCCGCCGGCAGTGCATGGCATCTGCGGCAACTACCTCTACGAACGCGAGACCGGCAAGGAAGTGATGATGAACGACCCGCGCTTCCTGCGCGCGCCGACCGTCTTCCAGGCCTTCTACGACGCCGGCGCCCGCGTTGCCGTGGTCACCGCCAAGGACAAGCTGCGCGCCCTTCTCGGCAGCGGCCTGAAGTTCGATGAGGGTCGTGCGATCTGCTTCTCGTCGGAAAAGTCCGATGTCTCGACCAAGGCCGAGCACGGCATCGACAATGCATCCGCCTGGCTCGGCAAGCCGGTGCCGGAGGTCTATTCGGCAGAGCTGTCGGAGTTCGTCTTTGCCGCCGGCGTCAAGCTGCTCAAGGAATTCAAGCCTGACGTGATGTACCTGACCACCACCGACTACGTGCAGCACAAATATGCGCCCGGCGTGCCGCAGGCCAATGCCTTCTACGAGATGTTCGACAAATATCTCGGCGAGCTCGATGCGCTCGGTGCGGCCATCGTCATCACCGCCGACCATGGCATGAAGCCCAAGCACAAGGCCGACGGCACCCCTGACGTTGTCTATGTCCAGGACCTGCTCGACGAGTGGCTGGGCAAGGACGCCGCACGCGTCATCTTGCCGATCACCGACCCTTATGTCGTCCACCACGGCGCGCTTGGCTCGTTTGCCACCGCCTACCTGCCCGAGGGTGCCGACCAGGCCGCCATCATGAAGCGCCTGGCCGCCATCGAAGGCATCGACGTGGTCATCGACAATGCCACCGCCAGCGCGCGCTTCGAACTGCCGAGCGACCGCATCGGCGACATCGTGTTGGTCTCGACGGAAAACAAGACAATCGGCACCAGCGAGCATCGCCATGATCTGGCAGCACTCAACGAGCCGCTGCGTTCGCATGGCGGCCTGACCGAGCAGGCGGTGCCGTTCATCGTCAACCGCAAGCTGCCGTCCCTGCCGAACGAACCGGTGCTGCGCAACTTCGATGCGTTCTATTATGCCACCATGGCGGCGGCGCTGGCCTGAGCCCTTATGTCGCCCCCCACTCCGCCTCGCTACGCTCGGCACCTCTCCCCCGTTCGACGGGGGAAAGGAAAGGCGCTGGACTTGCATTGCCCGACATGTTGTCGAGCAGAGGCTGGCGCCGAGATAGCAGACGAAGTTCCTCTCCCCCGTCGAACGGGGGAGAGGTGGCCCGAAGGGCCGGAGTGGGGGTCGATTGTTTTTTGTGCCACCGTGCCCGCCGACCTGCTGGAGCAGACCCAATGACCAAGATCGAAACGTCGATAAAGGTGCGCCATGAGCCCATGCGCATCGCCGGACGCAAGGTCGATGCCGATGGCGTCGTCAACGTCCATTACCCCTACACCAATGCGGTGATCGGCACGGTGCCGGCGGGGCGTGCCGAGCATGCGCGCCAGGCCTTCGACATCGCCGCCAACTACAAGCCGAAGCTGACGCGCTACGAGCGTCAGCAGATCCTGTTTCGCACCGCCGAAGCACTTGCCGCGCGCAAGGAGGAGATCTCCGACATCATCACGCTGGAGCTCGGCATTTCGAAAGCCGACTCCCTCTACGAGGTTGGCCGCGCCTATGACGTGTTCACGCTGTCGGCGCAGATGTGCATCCAGGATGACGGCCAGATCTTCTCCTGCGACCTGACCCCGCACGGCAAGGCGCGGAAGATCTTCACCACGCGCGAGCCGCTTAGGGCGATCTCGGCGATCACGCCCTTCAACCATCCGCTCAACATGGTTTCGCACAAGGTGGCGCCGGCGATTGCCACCAACAATTGCGTGGTGGTCAAGCCGACCGAGCTGACGCCGATGACGGCGCTGATCCTCGCCGACATCCTCTATGAGGCCGGCCTGCCGCCGGAGATGCTGTCGGTGGTGACGGGCATGCCGGCCGACATCGGCGCCGAGATGATCACCAACGAGAACATCGAGCTGATCACCTTCACCGGTGGTGTGCCGGTCGGCAAGATGATCGCCCGCACAGCCGGCTACAAGCGCCAGGTGCTGGAGCTCGGCGGCAATGACCCGCTGATCATCCTCAACGACCTGTCGGACGACGATCTCGCCAAGGCGGCCGATCTCGCCGTTGCCGGCGCCACCAAGAACTCGGGCCAGCGCTGCACCGCGGTCAAGCGCATCCTGTGCCAGGAAAGCGTCGCCGACCGTTTCGTGCCGATGGTGCTCGAACGCGCCAAGAAACTCAAATTCGGCGACCCGATGGACCGCAACACCGACCTCGGCACCGTGGTACACGAGAAGGCCGCAGCGCTGTTTGAAAAGCGCGTCTACATGGCCGCCGAGCAAGGGGCCGAAGTGCTTTATGATCCGGGCCGCAAAGGCGCGCTGTTGCCGCCGATCGTTGTCGACCGCGTGCCGCACACCTCCGAGCTCGTCATGGAAGAGACGTTCGGTCCGATCATCCCGATCGTGCGCGCGCCCGACAATGACGATGCGCTGATCGCGCTGTCCAACTCGACCGCCTTCGGCCTGTCGTCTGGTGTCTGCACCAACGATTTCAGCCGCATGCAAAAATACATCGCCGGCCTTCAGGTCGGCACGGTTAATATCTGGGAAGTCCCGGGATATCGCATCGAAATGTCGCCATTTGGCGGGATCAAGGATTCCGGCAACGGCTACAAGGAAGGCGTCATCGAGGCGATGAAGAGCTTTACCAACGTCAAGACATTCTCGCTGCCATGGTCTTGAGCCGGCAAATCGCATAAGCCTCGATGAGGGAGCGCTCGCGCTCCCTCATTCGCGTCTGGAGGGGAAATGCACTTGATGAATGCCTTGGCGCAGCCGACGACTGGCGCGCCCCTCTCCCGCATAAAAGCCTGATCGCATGTCTGGTTTCGCGCTTACCATCGTGCTGGTCGCGGCATTCCTGCACGCAAGCTGGAATGCCGTCGTCAAGGCGGCAACCGACCGCGCCGTCGTGCTTGCCGCCGTCTCCGCCACCCACGCCACGCTTGGCACGGTGCTGGTCTTGTCCGCGCCGTCGCCGTCGATGGAAAGCTGGATCTACATCTTCTTGTCGACAGTCATCCACTTCGGCTACTACGTCTTCTTGTTCCAGTCCTACCGGTTCGGCGACCTCAGCCAGGTCTATCCCATCGCGCGTGGACTGGCCCCCGCACTTGTCGCCTTCGGCGCCTATGTGATGATCGGCGAAACGCTGCCGCCACTGGGCTGGGTCGGGCTCGCGGCGATCACATTCGGCATCGGTTTCCTTGCTTTCCAGCGCGGGGCCGCGAATGCCGATCCGCGCGCGGTGGCCGCCGCAGCGATCAACGGCGTTCTGATCGCTTCTTATTCGGTCGTCGACGGTATCGGCGTGCGCCTGTCCGACAGCCCGTTCGGCTATATGGGCTGGCTGTTCCTGCTCGAATTTCCAGTGACATTGTTCGTGCTGTTTCGCCGGCGCGGCGCCACCCACACCATCGATCTCCGCACCGTCGGGCTGGGGCTGATCGGCGGGCTGGGTGCTGTCACCGCCTATGGCCTGGTCATCTACGCCAAGACAATCGCACCGCTCGGCGCGGTGTCGGCGGTCAGGGAATCGAGCGTCATCATCGCGGCACTGATCGGCCTGTTCATCTTCGGCGAACGGCCCTGGCCGGCGCGCATCGTCTCGGCGGTCATTGTCGCCTGCGGCGTCATCGCGCTCGCCTTTTCCTGATCGTTTCACCGGCTTGAAACAACGCCGTCACATACCTGTCGCACATCTGTGCCGCTCATAAGCTGAGCCTACAGTATCATAAAAAGAATAGATTTTACTTATTGACCCCTCGTTCCCACTATCAGCCTTGGACGAGGCGTAATCGGGGCATTTGCAGCACGCGCATCCCTGTTCAGACCTCTCCCAATCAGAACGTGACCAAGCGATTCAAATGGGAGCCAGATATCAATGAACCAGAAGAAATCCTTCGTGCTCGCCGCATTTGCCACCATGATGATGTCATCGGCGGCATGGGCGGAGACGCAGCTCACCGTCTATACGGCGATCGAAGCGGAAGACCTCAAGCGCTACGCCGAGTCCTTCAGCCAGGACCATCCCGACATCAAGCTCAACTTCATCCGCGACTCCACCGGTGTCATCACCGCCAAGCTGCTCGCCGAGAAGGACAATCCGCAGGCCGACGTGATCTGGGGTCTGGCAGCAACCTCGCTTCTGGTGCTGAAGAGCCAGGGCATGCTCGAAGCCTATGCCCCGAAGGGCGTGGAGCAGCTCAAGCCCAATTTCATCGACAAGGACACCCCGCCAAGCTGGGTCGGCATGGACGCCTGGGCAGCCTCGATCTGCTTCAACACCGTTGAAGGCCAGAAGCTCGGCCTGACCGCCCCCAAGAGCTGGAAGGACCTGGCCAAACCCGAATACAAGGGCCATGTCGTGATGCCCAATCCGGCATCGTCGGGCACCGGCTTCCTCGACGTGTCGAGCTGGCTGCAACTGTTCGGCGAGAAGGAGGGCTGGTCCTACATGGATGGCCTGCACCAGAACGTCGCCAGCTACACACATTCCGGCTCGAAGCCCTGCAAGATGGCGGCGGCCGGTGAGACCGTGATCGGCATCTCCTTCGAGTTCCGTGCCGCCAAGTCGAAGGCCGAAGGCGCGCCGCTCGACATCATCATCCCCGCGGAAGGCATCGGCTGGGACATGGAAGCCTCGGCAATCGTTGCTGGTACCGCCAACGAAGAAGCCGCCAAGACCTTGCTCGACTGGTCGATCACCAAGAAGGCCAACGAGATGTACAATGTCGGCTACGCCGTCGTCGCCATGCCTGGTGTCGCCAAGCCGGTCCAGTATTTGCCGGCCGACATCGAAGAAAAGATGATCAAGAACGACTTCGAATGGGCGGCCAACAACCGCAAGACCATCCTCGAGGAATGGACCAAGCGTTACGACTCCAAGTCCGAGCCGAAGAGCTGACACCGGCTTTTGCCTGTTGAACCGGGCGCCGCCACAAGCGGCGTCCGGTCTCTTGCCCCAGAGCGCGGTCTGCAAAAATGGGACCCGGTTTTGCGTCCGGTCGCGCCCTGCCCCTTGAAGCGGCACATGATCTTTTCGCCAAAGTCGTTCAACTTGGCGGATCATGCGCAAGCCGGATCATCACGATGAAACACGAGACCCTCGCCGAGCAGCCGCGAACTCCAGTTGACGTGAGCGCCATGACCGCTGCCAGCCTGAACGTGAAGCCTGCCTACCTCAAGATATCCAATGTCTGGAAGGCCTTCGGCGATTTCCATGCGCTGAAGGACATTTCCCTCGACATCCGCGAAGGCGAGTTCGTCTGTTTCCTCGGCCCCTCCGGCTGCGGCAAGACCACATTGTTGCGCGCAGTTGCTGGTCTTGACCTGCAAACGCGCGGCTCGATCCACCAGGGCGGCAAGGACGTCTCCACCTTGCCACCGTCGCAGCGCGACTACGGCATCGTCTTCCAGTCCTACGCGCTGTTTCCCAATCTGACGATCGCCAAGAACATCGCCTTCGGCCTCGAAAACACCAAGCGCCCGCGCGCCGAGATCGAAAAGCGTGTCGCCGAACTGCTCGAACTCGTCGGCCTGCCCGACCAGGCCAACAAATATCCAGCCCAGCTCTCCGGCGGGCAGCAGCAGCGCATCGCGCTCGCCCGAGCCATTGCCATTTCGCCCGGCCTTCTGCTGCTCGACGAACCATTGTCGGCGCTCGACGCCAAGGTGCGCGTTCATCTTCGCCATGAGATCAAGGAGCTGCAGCGCAAGCTTGGCGTCACCACCATCATGGTCACCCACGACCAGGAAGAAGCCTTGTCGATGGCCGACCGCATCGTCGTGATGAACCATGGCGTCATCGAGCAGATCGGCACGCCGACGGAGATCTACCGGCATCCCGCGACGCTGTTTGTCGCCGACTTCATCGGCGAGGCCAACAAGTTCAAGGGCAAGGCCCACAAGGGCGCGGTAAGCTTTGGCTCGAAGACCTTCAAATGCGCGGCCCATGCGTTTGACGCTGGCGCTCCGGTCATTGCAGCCATCCGGCCCGAGGATGTCATTCCGCACGGGCCTGGGGCGCGTTCACCTGGCGCGCCCGATGTCGTGAAAGAACCGGCGAACCTGCTCGATGTCACCATCGGTGAGATGGAATTCCTCGGCTCGTTCTGGCGCACCCGGCTGCGTGGCGCCGATCTTGGCGACGAGACGCTGATCGCCGATTTCTCGATCAATGCCGCCCGGCGCCTGGGGCTTGCCGAAGGTGGTGCGCTGACTGTCGAACTGCCCGAAGAGCGGCTGCTGGTCTATCCCCGAGGGGAAGCGTCATGACCCTGGCAATTGTTGCGGGCCTGCCCGCTGGCCGCACGCTGAAGCTCGCGCTCGACAAGGACGAAATGATCAAGCGCGGGCTGATGGTGGTCATCGCACTGTATCTCATCGTGGCATTGGCGGCCCCGCTTTATGTCATGTTGTCGAAGTCGTTTTCGACCTACAGCTTCGATCTGGCCAGGTTCGAGTTCCAGGTCAGCGATAGCTCGGGCAACTGGGGTGCGCCGGTCACGGCCTTTGCGCTCAATGAAAAGCTCAACACGCTAACGCCCGAAAAGCTCGCCACCAATTCCGATGGTCGCTTGCAAGCGACGAGTCTTTTCCCTGACTTCAGTTTCCGCAGCCCGGTGAAATACAAGATCCGCGGCACCTCATCGGACGCCTCTTTCCTCGTCGGCCTGCAATTGCACAAGGGTACCGAGTGGCTCGAGCTCGGCTCCAACGATTTCCGCCGCGTGATGCTGAGGCCGTCGCGATCGATCGGGCTTGAAAACTACACCACCTATTTCTCGACGCCGACCCTGTTTCGCTCGATCGAGAACTCGGTCTTCATTGCCGTCATCAGCACCATCGTGACGGTCGGGCTGGCCTTCGGTTTCGCTTATGCGCTCAACCGCAGCTGCATGCGCTTCAAGGATGCCTTCAAGCTTGTCGCCATGGTGCCGATCCTGGTGCCGTCGCTGCTGCCGGGCATCGCGCTGATCTATCTGTTCGGCAACCAGGGCATGCTCAAAGACGTGCTGATGGGGGTGCCGATCTACGGGCCGCTCGGCATCGTCATCGGCTCGGTGTTCTTCGCTTTCCCGCACGCCATGATCATCATTTCGACGGCTCTGGCGATCTCCGACCAGCGCCACTACGAGGCAGCCGCCTCGCTGCGCGCCAGCAGTTGGCGCACCTTCTGGACGGTCACCATCCCCGGTGCGCGCTACGGTTTGATCTCGGCGGCCTTTGTCGTCTTCACGCTCGTCATCACCGATTTCGGCCTGCCCAAGGTGATCGGCGGGCAATACAACGTGCTTGCCGTCGACATCTACAAGCAGGTCATCGGCCAGCAGAATTTCGAGATGGGCGCGGTGGTTTCGGTGATCCTGCTCGTGCCGGCCATCGCCGCCTTCGTCGTCGACCGCATGGTGCAGAAAAAGCAGGTCGCGCTCCTGTCTGCCCGCTCGGTGCCCTACCAGCCCAAGCCGAACCGGCGTTTCGACGCGCTGTGCCTGACCTGGTGTTCGCTGATCGCCGTCTTCATCCTGGGCATCATGGCAACGAGCCAGCTCGCAGCACTGGTCAAGCTGTGGCCCTACGACATGAGCTTCAGCCTCAAGCATTTCGCCTTCGACCGCATGGACGGCGGCGGTTGGGGTTCGTACTACAACTCGATCCGGCTCGCCGGCCTGACAGCGATCTTCGGCACCATCATCGTTTTCGTCGGTGCCTATATGGTCGAAAAGACCGAAGGCTTCCGCACAGGACGCTCGGCATTCCAGTTCCTCGCCATGCTGCCCATGGCGGTGCCAGGCATGGTGCTGGGTCTCGCCTACATCTTCTTCTTCAACGATCCAGCCAACCCGCTGCATGCCATCTATGGCACCATGACCATCCTTGTCGTCTGCACCATCACCCACTTCTACACCGTCGGGCACCTGACCGCGCTGACGGCGTTGAAGCAGATAGACCAGGAGTTCGAGCCAGTGGCGGCGTCGCTCAAGCAGCCATTCTACAGGCTGTTTGCCCGGGTCACGGTGCCGGTCTGCCTGCCGGCGATCCTCGACATCTCGATCTACCTGTTCGTCAACGCCATGACGACGGTATCGGCGGTGGTGTTTCTCTATTCGAAGGACACCGCACTGGCCTCGGTCGCCGTGCTCAACATGGACGACGCCGGCGACGTGGCACCGGCAGCGGCGATGGCGATGATGATCTTCTACACCAACGCCGCCGCACGCCTGATCCACCTGTTCCTGTCCAAGGTGCTGATCGCGCGGACGCAGGCCTGGCGGTTGCGGTAGTCCTCCCTGGACTTACCCCCACCCCTAACCCCTCCCCACAAGGGGGAGGGGGACTTTGTCAGCGCCACCCTTGCAAAGGCGGCTTTCCTTTGACGAAGATGTCACCAGAATCCCCCTCCCCCTTGTGGGGAGGGGTTAGGGGTGGGGGGGCTTCGCCTCCCGGAAACGACCCTCAGCCCTTGGCCCGATCGGGATGCGCCCTGGCGAAGGCTTCGAGGCCTTCGCAGCGGCTGGCGATTTCGAGCATGCGCGGCAGGGCTGAGAGATCGACGTTCCAGCGCCGCGCATTGTAGACCTGCGGCACTAGGCAGAAATCGGCCATGCCGGGCGTGTCGCCATGGCAGAATGTGCCGGTCGCGGGATGGTCGAGCAGCTTATCGAACGCTGCCATGCCGTCGCCGATGAATTTCTGCATCCAGGCATCGCGCGCTGCCTCGCCGTCGCTTGTGACCCGCATCAGTTCGGCCACCACGCCGGTGTTGCAGACAGCGTGGATTTCCATGGCGATGGCGTAGGACAACTGGCGCACGCGCTGGCGTCCGACCGGGTCGGCAGGCAGGAAGCCGGCATGGCGGGTTTCGTCGAGATATTCGATGATTGCCAGCGACTGGGTGAAGGCGTGGCCGTCGATTTCCAGCACCGGCACCAGCCCTTGCGGGTTGCGCGCCAGGTGCTCGGATGATTTCTGACCCCTGGCCAGCAGGTCGACCGAAACCGAACGAAACTCCTGCCCCAGCATGTTGAGCGCGATGCGCACGCGGTAGCTCGCCGACGAGCGCCAGTAGTCGAACAGGACGGTTTCGGTCATCGTGGCTCAGGCCTTTCGTATCGGGTCACTGTCTGCTCGATGGCCCCGAATATCGAGTGGCCATCGGCATCGTCCATCTCGATACGGACCTGATCGCCGAACTTCAAGAACGGTGTAACGGGCGCACCTGCCTCGATCGTCTCGATCGTCCTGATCTCGGCGATGCAGGAATAGCCTGCACCTCCCGCCGAAATGGCCTTGCCCGCGCCGCCGTCGAGCTTGTTGGACACGGTACCCGAGCCGATGATCGTGCCGGCGCACAATGGCCGGGTCTTGGCGGCATGGGCGACCAGCGTCGGGAAATCGAAGGTCATGTCGACACCGGCATTCGCTCGCCCAAAAGCCTTGCCGTTGACGCCGACAAGCAACGGCAAATGCAGCTTGCCACCGTGCCAGGCGCTGCCCAGCTCGTCAGGACTGACAGCAACCGGCGAAAACGCCGTCGACGGTTTCGACTGGAAAAAGCCGAACCCCTTGGCGAGCTCCGCCGGGATCAGCCCGCGCAGCGACACGTCGTTGACCAGCATGACCAGCCGGATCGCCGCATGCGCCTCGTCGCGGCCAGCGCCCATCGCCACGTCATCGACAACGACCGCTACCTCGCCTTCGAGATCGATGCCCCAGGCCTCGTCGGCCATCGCGATCGGATCGCGGGGCCCGAGGAACGCGTCCGAGCCGCCCTGATAGATCAGCGGGTCGGTCCAGAAGCTTGCCGGCATCTCGGCACCCCTGGCCTTCCGCACCAGCTCGACATGGTTCACATAGGCCGAGCCGTCGGCCCACTGAAAAGCGCGCGGCAAGGGCGATGCCGCGTCATGTTCGTGGAAGCGCATTGTCGGCTGACTGCCGGTTTCGATACCCTCGGCGACAAGGGCGAGGCGTGGGCCGACATGGGCCCAGTCGTCGAGCGCTGACTGCAAGGTGCGGGCGATGTGGCCCACCTCCGAGCAGCGGGTGAGGTCTTTTGAGACGACGACAAGGCGGCCGTCGCGGGTGGAGTCTTTCAGCGTCGCGAGTTTCATGATCTTCCCGTCTTCACTTGATGCCCGGTGTGCCGTCGAACTTGCGTTCGAGACCATCCCAGCAATCGATGTAATTGTCCTGCAAAGTTTCCAGCTCGGCGGCGAATTTGGTCAGCTGCTGGGGAAAGCGCGTCTCGAACATGAAAGCCATGGTGTGGTCGAGCTTGACCGGCTTGAGCTCGCCGTTCGACGCTTTTTCAAAGCCCATGGCGTCAGGCCCGTGCGGCAGCATCATGTTGTGCAGGCTCATGCCGCCTGGCACGAAACCCTCCTCCTTGGCGTCGTACTGGCCGTAGATCAGTCCCATGAACTCGCTCATGATGTTGCGGTGATACCAGGGCGGGCGGAAACTGTGCTCGGCCACCAGCCATCGCGGCGGGAAGATGACGAAGTCGACATTGGCCGTGCCCGCTTCTTCCGTCGGGGCGGTCAGCACTGTGAAGATCGACGGATCGGGATGGTCAAACAGGATCGCGCCGACCGGCGAGAAGGTGCGCAGATCATATTTGAACGGCGCATAGTTGCCGTGCCAGGCGACAACGTCGAGCGGCGAATGGCCAATCTCGGTGACATGGAATTTGCCGCACCATTTGACGAGCACGCGGCACGGCGTTTCCTTGTCTTCATAGCTTGCTGTCGGCGTCTTGAAGTCGCGCGGATTGGCCAGGCAATTGGCCCCGATCGGGCCACGGTCGGGCATGGTGAACTTGGCGCCGTAGTTCTCGCAGATGTAGCCGCGCCGCGTCTCGCCCTCGCCGAGGCGCGAAACCTTGAACATCATGCCGCGCGGGATCAGGCAAATCTCCGAGGGCTCGACATCGATGATGCCCATCTCGGTGAAAATGCGGATCGATCCGACTTCGGGCACGATCAGCAGCTCGCCATCGGCATTGAAGAAATAGTCGTCGACCATGTCGTCGTTGAAGGCGTAGACATGCGCTGCCATCCCGACCTGGGTCATCGCGTCGCCTGCCGTCGTCATGGTGCGGATGCCCTCGATGAAGTTGAGCTTCTCCTTCGGCTGAGGCAGTGGCCCCCAGCGCAACTGGCCGAGCGCGAGCGAATGATCGTCAAGGCAAGGGGCTGTCTTCCAGTGCGGGTAGCTCGCGGCCGAAAAGCGCTTGGTATGGCGCACGCTCGGGCGGATGCGGTAGAGCCAGGAGCGCTCGTTGGTGCCGCGCGGCGCGGTAAAGGGCGAGCCTGAAAGCTGCTCGGCGTAGAGCCCGTAATTGCATTTCTGCGGGCTGTTCTGGCCCTGCGGCAGGGCACCGGGCAGCGCCTCGGTCTCGAAGTCGTTGCCAAAGCCAGGCATGTATTTCACGCCAGCCGCCGCGGCCACCTGCTTGTCGGTTTTGTCCAGCATGGCTTGCACCTCCCGTGAGCACATGAGATCGTCGAATTGGTTGCAATTGTAACCGTCGATTTTGTAACTATCAAAGGCTGTTCGATGCCCGCATCCTTCGATCTCGAGAGTTTTTTGCCCTACCGGCTCAACCGCGCCGCCGAGCTGATCAGCCTGAGCTTCGCACGCGAATACAAGCAGCGCTACCAGATCACGCGGCCTGAATGGCGCACGCTGGCGGCCCTTGGCAGTGTCGGGCGGATGACCGCCACCGAGGTCGGGGTGCATTCCAACATGCACAAGACCAAGGTCAGCCGCGCCGTGCGCGCGCTCGAACAGCGCCGTTGGCTGAAACGCACGGAAGACGATGCCGACCGCCGTGTCGAGCATCTGGAGCTGACCGCGCTTGGCCAGCAATCCTATCGCGAGATTGCAGCCCTTGCCCGTGCCTATCAGGCGAGCCTTGAGCAAACGCTTGGCCAAGGCGCGATCGAGCGCATCGAAGCTGGGCTTGCCGATGTCGAGATGGCGCTGCTGGCGAAGCGGCGATAGCTGGAGTTAGGCAGGCTGCTGCTTGGACCGCTCCCGCCTTCATTGAGGTCACGGCATGGATTCCCGACACTCTCCGCTCGTTTCACTCGCTCACGAGGTCGGGAATGACGAATTACAGGTGTCGCCTCGTCCAACCTTCGACGTCGGTGGTTGGCGGAAACGGATCATGATTGGCGGGAACGGCCAAGAAGCTCGTCATTCCCGACCTCGTGAGCGAGTGAAACGAGCGGAGAGTGTCGGGAATCCATGCCGTGACCTTAATGAAGGCGGGAGCGGTCCAGAAGACATCCGAGCAGGGATGCGAGATGGCGCTTGGGGCACTTGGCAACGACACGTCCCTACCCGATCGGCAACGCCCCGAACTGCTTGAGCGTGGTCAGCACGATCGACGTCTTGACGTGCTGCACGGCGTCGTGCGGCAACAGCACCTCGTTGACGAAGCGCGACAGGTCGGAAAGCCCGCGCACCACGACCTTCAGGTGGTAGTCCATCTCGCCGGTCAGCGAATACGCCTCCAGCACTTCGGGCAGGTCGTTGACCAGACGGGCGAAGCGCTGGGCATTGTCTCGGTTGTGGGTGGCCAGTGTCACCGAGATGACCACAAGCAGGTCGAGCCCCAGCTTCTCCCGATCCAACATCGCCTGATAGCCGCGGATGAAGCCGTCAGCCTCCAGCCGAACGCGACGGCGGGAGCACTGCGAGGCCGACAGGGCGATCTTTTCCGACAGCTCGTTGTTGGTTAGCCGCCCATCGCGCTGCAGCTCGCGCAGGATCTTGAGGTCGAACTGGTCGAGACCGTCAGCCATTGCATGCTTCTCCAACTTCATGCGCGTTTCATGCATAGATCGGCCCATATGGCATCAAAATGCAAGCACATTGCATCGAATGGGGAGCACAATATGCGTCACCTAGTTTTTGAGGAGGAATTTGCATGGGTCCGTTTCCGCACGATGCGCCGCCGGCCAAAATCAGTGCCGACAACCCCGCTGGCACCGACGGCTTCGAATTCGTCGAATTCGCCCATCCCGAGCCGGAGAAGCTCGAGGAACTGTTCGCCCGCATGGGTTATGCACCCGTTGCCCGTCACAGGACCAAAAACATCACCGTCTGGCGCCAGGGCGACATCAACTATCTGATCAATGCCGAGCCGGGCAGCCATGCCATGCGCTTCGTCGGCGAGCATGGTCCTTGCGCCGCCTCGATGGCCTGGCGCGTGGTCGATGCCAAGCATGCCTTCGATCATGCCGTTTCCAAGGGCGCTACGCCTTACACCGGCAACGACAGGGCCCTCGACGTGCCGGCGATTGTCGGCATCGGCGGCTCGCTGCTTTATTTCGTCGACAAATATCGCGCCAAGGGTTCGACCTATGCGGCTGATTTCGACTGGCTCGGCGAAGCCGATCCGAAGCCTGCGGGCGTTGGCTTCTATTTCCTCGACCACCTCACCCACAATGTCTATCGCGGCAACATGGACAAGTGGTGGGACTTCTACCGCGAGCTGTTCGGCTTCAAGCAGATCCATTTCTTCAACATCGACGGCCGTATCACTGGCCTGGTCAGCCGCGCGATCACCTCGCCCTGCGGCAAGATCCGCATCCCGCTGAACGAGTCCAAGGACGATACCAGCCAGATCGAGGAATATCTGAGGAAGTACAAGGGCGAAGGCATCCAGCACATCGCCGTTGGCACCGACGACATCTACAGCTCGACCGACAGGATCGCCGAAAAGGGCCTGAAGTTCATGCCCGGCCCGCCCGACACCTATTACGAGCTGTCGCACACCCGCGTGCATGGCCATGACGAGCCGATCGAACGGATGAAGAAATACGGCATCCTGATCGACGGCGAAGGCGTGATCGACGGCGGCACGACCAAGATCCTGCTGCAGATCTTCTCCAAGACCGTGATCGGACCGATCTTTTTCGAGTTCATCCAGCGCAAGGGTGACGAAGGCTTTGGCGAGGGCAACTTCCGCGCCCTGTTCGAGTCGATCGAAGAAGACCAGATCCGGCGCGGCGCGATCACCAACAACGCGGCGGCCTGAGTACCAAGGCCCGGTTTCTCGCGAAGCCGGGCCTCAGGTCGCGCGCTGCGTCGTGGCAGCCAGAATCCGCGCCCGGCGATATGCGTCCGGGATCGACAGCGCCCAGATAAACAGGCCACCGGCATGGCGGCCGATGAAGCTCTGGTCTGGCGTGGTCGTGGCGTAGGTGATCACCGAAAACAGCACCACGAAGAAGGCGAAGGCGAGCCCACGCGTGGCGTCGCGCGCAGCGACATGCCCTGCCCCCGGCAGAACGATCGCCAGCGCCAGCACGACATAGGGGTTGATCGGCTTGGCCATGGGAACCTCAGGCGGCTTCGTAGGTGGGGATCGCGGCTTGCGGTTCGGCCAGCGCCTCGCTCAGCGCCTTTGCCTCGGCGATGGCTAGCTTCACGAGATCTGGCGAGATCGCGGTAACCGGAAACTTGATCTGCCGCAGCACAAGATGCGCACCGGGCTCGCCTTGAGCGGCCTGGCGGATGATGCGCGTGCCGCGTGGCGTGATGACGGCTTCCTTGACTTGCGGATCGGCAAACAGGTTGCGGAACAGTGCAGAGATGCGCTCAACCTGCCATGGCGAAGCACTGCCGTCGCCGCGCATCAGCAGCGACGCGTCTGTCTCGGGCGGGGTCATCCATTCCGCCATGTCGTGGACCAGCGAATAATATTCGGCACCGGTCGGACGGGCGAGCGCGCCGATGGTCGGCCGTTTCTGCGCCCCGGTTTCGCTCAAGGTGACCCTCAGCCAAAGCTGCGGCAGGCGGCGGAAAACCATGGTGTCGACAATGAGCTCGACCTTGACCTGGCGGCCATCATCGAGGCGGCCGACAAGGGTCGGGAAATGATCAGGGCCGAAGGTGATGTGGGCATTGGCGAACAGCGCGGCCGCGTCATCGAGCAGGCCGTGGCGCTGTGCGAGGGCTGCGCGATGTTCGCTCAGTGCACGGGTGCCCATCCAGCCGCAGGAAATGGCGGCAAAGGCCGAAAGGGCAATGGTGGTGATCATCGGTGGCGCCTTGTTGGATGAGAGGCGGCGCGGGTTTGCGCCGCCTCTCCTGGCATGGTCAGTAGCCGACCGGCTTCGGCCAGGGCATGGTGAACTGGTCGCCGCGGCGCACGAACTGGTAGCGCCGGAAGTGGAACCAGAGCGATGCCACGATGTAGAAGCACATCATTGCGCTGAGCTGCGTGCCATAGCCGAGGAACACGGCGAAATAGGCGGTCGAGCACAGGATCAGCAGGACGATCGTCGGCAGCGGGTGGAACGGGTGGACATAGCCGCGCTTGATGGTGTCGAGCGGCCACTTGTTGCGGAACATGACCATGTTGAAGGTCATGAAGGTGTAGCCGAGCAGGCCCGACAGGATCGAGAAGGTCACGACCTGGTCGAGCGGTGCGCCGAGCGCGAAGATAAGCGCGATCGGAACCAGAAAGACGATGGCGCGGTAGGGCGTGCGGTAGACGGGATGCACGGCACCGAACCAGCTCGGCAGGTAGCGATCGCGGCCCATGGAGAACCAGGCGCGCGAGGCGTCGTTGATGCAGCCATTGGCCGAGGCCAGTGTGGCGAAAGTCGTGCCGACGAAGAGCAGGATCATCAGTCCTGAGTTGCCGGTGACGCGGGCGGCGTCGAACAGCGGGGTGCCGGCCTGACCGAGATATTCCCACGGGATAAGGCCCGAGCAGACATACCACGTCATGGTCGCCGCGATCAGCAGCGTCATGATGCCGGCCATGGTGCCGTAGGGCAGCGAACGCGCCGGCGAGCGCACTTCCTCGGCGGCCTGGCAGGTACCCTCAATGCCGAGATAGTACCACAGGCCGAAGTGAAGTGCCGCAACGATGCCGACCCAGCCATAAGGCAGCGGATCGTTGGTAACAGCCGAGAAATCGAGCGCCACGTTGGAAGCGCCGAACTGCACCGAGACGAACAGCGTGATGATCGCCATGAATGCGACCGCGGTGATGACCAGGTTGAAGGTCAGCGTCGCAAGCACGCCACGATAGTTGAGCCACGCCAAAAACATGATGGCGAGGATGATGAAGGGTTGCTGGTTGAGACCGGTATGGCCCTGCATGCCGGCCACCGTGTCAAGCAGGAAGCCGACGGTGATCGCGTTGGCCGCTTCCAGCATGGTGTAGGCCATGACAAGGAACAGTCCGACATTGAACGCCATGAGCGGGCCGACGATGTGCTTGGCCTGGGCGTACTGGCCGCCGGCCGCGGCAACCGTCGAGGTCACTTCGGAGTCGATCATGGCGACGCAGGTGTAGAGCAGGCCGGCGACCCAGCAGGCGATGAGGCCGGCGATCATGCCGCCTTTGCCGACCGAGAAGTTCCAGCCCATATATTCGCCGACCAGAACGATGCCGACGCCGAGCGCCCAGATATGGGCGGGGCCAAGCACGCGCAGCAGCTGAAGCCGCTCCGGCTCCGCCGTCGTTGATGTAACATTTGCCATCGTCGTCCCCTCAGAGTTCGTGGCGTTCTGCGGCCGCCTCGATCTCGCCTTCGCGAGACGAGATCAGCAGTTCGTTGTCGTAAGTCGTGTCGATGCGGACGAGGTCGATGAGCATCAGCACGCCGAACATGGCCGCGAGCGCCCAGGCCACATATTCAAGGATGTTCCAGGTATCCATCGTGGCCTCTCCCTAGTGCTTCTTTTTGCCGAAGCGTTCTTCGATGACTTCGCGGTATTCCCGGTCGGATAGCCGCACGACCATGACGAAGTAGCCGATGACCAGTACGGCCATGACGACCAGCGCGACCCAGCTGAAGCTGTAGTCGAACCGCGCGGTGATGATGTCATTGGCTGCTGCCGGGTCGGTGATGCCGAGGGCTGCCCATTGCTGCTGCTCGACGGCGTTCTGGCCGAGCGCCTCCCAGGTCGGATTGGCGATCGGGTTCGGCACTTTGACCGCGCCCGCCAGCCCCAGATAGAGCGGAATATAAAGCGCGCCGATGGTCAGCACGAGCAAGGTCACGACGTCGAAAATCTGGCCGGCGAGGCCCTGTTTCGGAGGTTTGTAAGCCATTGTCCGCTCCTTAGCCGCGACGCCGGCGCATCTCGTCGAGATGCTTGATGTCGAGGCCATAGATGAAGTGTTTGTCTTCGACGTAGTGGCGCAGCATGGCGACGATGGCCGCCGTGTTGAACGTCAGCACCAGACCGCAGGCGATCGACAGGATGACGCGAATGGCCGGGATCGAGATGTAGGACCAGATGTTGAACAGCGCGAACAACATGGTGCACCACAGCACCGCGACGAAAATCACGAGGCCCGCTCGATCACGGGCATGCATGCGGTCAATGCGCTGATCGAGAGTCGCAGCCTCGCGCTGCTGACTTAAAGTCGCTTCCATATTTCCTCCTCCATCAGGCCGTTTTCGGCTTCGTAATGGTTTGCCTCTGCGGGAAATTAATTTCCCTTGAGGAATGTCCGGCAAAGTTAATTTCCTGTCAAGTGACGACCGCGCGCAACTGTCGCATCGTGGCTTTCGACAGGGGCGCAATGGCATTGAAACGATTGGATTTTGTCGCCCCTGACAGGCTGTCGGAAATTTTACGCGGCAGGTCGGAAATGAGCGAGAAATGGTCGATGACAGTGCAGCACTTCGGCCGTGATGATCCAAGACGGTACTACTGGCGGTGCATGGCGGGTGTTAGCCCGGACGAAACGTCGTCCAACCCTAACCCAGCGAATGCGAGCCCATGCCTCACCAAAATGCTGCTCTTGCCACGCCCAAGCTCCCCTCTCCTGGCCTCGCCTTCGGCGATGTCTCCATCGAACTTTCGCCGCAGCAGGCACTGAAATTCGAGCCGGACAGGCGCGTTTTTCCTCGGGGTAGCAGGGTCTTCCTGACGCATCTGTCGAGTGCTGCCCTGCCGGTCCAGGTCGAGGCTTCGGCACGTCTCAAGGCGATGGGCTACAGCCCGGTGCCGCATCTGGCGGCACGCAATTTCGTTTCCGTCGCCGAGTTCATTCACCACCTCGAAGCCCATGGCCGCAACGGCATATCGCAGGCGCTGTTTTTGGGCGGCAACCCGCTGATCTCGTCAGGCCCGCTGACCGAGGCGGCGATGTTGCTTTCACACCCGGCGCTGGCGCAGAGCTCGATCCGCACCGCTTTCATCGGCGGCTATCCCGAGGGACATTCAGCGATCAGCCAGGACGCGCTCAGCGATGCGCTGAAACGTAAACTGGCGCGCTGCGCCGAGCTTGGCCTTGAGCCCAACATCGTTTCGCAATTCGCTTTCGACGGCGCGGTCATGGCTGGGTGGGCGCGGCGCCTGCAAGCAGAGCATCCGGCGCTTGCCGTCCGCATCGGCCTTGCCGGCGTCACCTCATTGCCGCAGCTGATCAAGTTCGCTGCAATGTGCGGCGTAGGCCCTTCGCTGGCCGCATTGAAGCGTTCGGGAACCGGGCTGTTCAATGTGTTGTCCGACCGCGATCCGGCGGAGCTCATCGAGACCATCGAGGCGGCCTATCCCGAGCCGGCTGGACCACTGGATATCCATTTCTTCCCGTTCGGCGGCTGGCAGAAAACCTCCGACTGGCTTGCGGCTTATCGCGGCAAGTGAGCATCAGACAGCATGAAGCGCCCGGCAGAACGACTGCCGGGCGCTTCGGTTTTTTGAACCTGTCGGCCTAAGAAACTAGCGCCAGTCCCAGACGAGCGCCGGTGTCTCGCGAAAGGCAAAACGGTCGATATGTTCCTGGAACGCGCCCTTGGCCGCGTCCAGCGCGGCATCATCAGCAGCGGTGATGCGGGCGACCAGCGCGTCGGCCCTCGACTCGACGATATAGGTGGTGGCGCCGAAGGTCATCGAGGTCCATTGCGGGCCGGCCGCGATATCAGGGTTGCGGTGGCTCCAGTGCTTCAAAAGCTGCGCCGCATATTTCGCCGCATTCAGCGTGGTCAAGGTAACGTTGGCTTCAGGCATATGTCGCCTCCTCTGGCGCTCTCGCTAATCTTGCAGGACGACCGTCGTCTTGCCATTGAGGAAGACGCGCTGTTCGACGTGGCTGCGGATGGCGCGGGCCAGCACCCAGCGCTCGATATCGCGGCCCTTGCGCACCAGCTCGTCGGCGGTGTCGATATGGCTGATGCGCTCGACGCCCTGCTCGATGATCGGACCTTCGTCGAGATCGCCGGTCACGTAATGAGCCGTCGCGCCGATCAGCTTGACCCCGCGCTCATGCGCCTGATGGTAGGGCTTGGCGCCCTTGAAGCCGGGCAGGAACGAATGGTGGATGTTGATGCAGCGCCCCGAGAGCGTTGCCGACATCTCGTCGGAGAACACCTGCATGTAGCGCGCGAGAACGACAAGGTCGGTGGCGGTTTCATCGATGAGGCGCAGCAGCACCTGTTCCTGCGCCTGCTTGGTGGCGGCGCTGACCGGCAGGTGATGGAACGGAACGCCGCCAAAGTCGATATGTGAGAAAGTCTCGGCCGGATGGTTGGAGACAATCGCAGCGATGTCGACGGGCAGTTCGCCGGTGCGCCAGCGGTAAAGCAGATCGACAAGGCAATGATCGAACTTGGACACCAGCAGCATGATGCGATGCTTGTGCCTGCGGTCGCGCACCGTCCATTCCATGCCGAAACGTCCGCCGACATCGGTCAGGCGCGCTTTCAGATGCTCGAGCTTCGCCGCATCGTCGTCGAAGCTGAAGACGATGCGCATGAAGAAGCGGTCGGTGCGCTCGTCGCCATATTGATGCGCCTCGGTGATGTCGCCTTGCTCCTCGCACAGGATGGCCGTGATGGCGGCGACAATGCCGCGCCGGTTGGGGCTCGACAGTGCCAGCACGAAAGAGGGCCTTTGGTCCGCCGACGTGAACGGCTCGGCCTTGCTCGCCGTGATCGGGGGTTCAACGACAATGTTCATGAACAAGATCCTGTTTGCGGCCGAAATCAGCGGGGGTCGACGTCGACCCTGAGGTCGAGCGCGTTGACGTCGGAGGGATAGAAGCCGGCAGCGCGCTTGTAGTCGTCGGCGATCTTCTGCAGCTCCTCGGCGGGGATGATGTCGTGGACGTGCTTGAAGCCGTTGGGCGCGCGCTCCTCGGCCATCACCATCACCCACTCAGGGCCCATCTTTTCGCGGTTGAGCGCGACAAGCGAATAGACCTCGTCGAGGCGCAGCTTTTCGTAGAGCGAGAGCGCCCGCACCGGATCTGCTTCTGTGACGAAGGAGATGGCGAGCGCGCGGACGTCGACGATGGCCTGCGACGCACCGCTGGAACCCGCCGGATGCATGGCATGAGCGGCATCGCCGATCATCGTCACCCGGCCGAATGTCCATTGCGGGATGCGGTCGCGGTCGACCTTTGGGAAAACATAGATTTCCTTGGCGCCGCGAATGATGCCGGGCACGTCGCACCAGTCGTAGGACCATTTCTCGAAGCGCGGCGCGACCTCGTCGATGGCGCAGACGCGGTTCCATTCCTCGCGCGGCATCGGCTTGTCCGGATCGACCGAATCCTCGGCGACGAAGTTGATTTCGGCTGAACCGCCGCGCAGTGCTTCGCCGCTCATCGGGTAGAACACCACCTTTTGCTGCCGGTGTCCGGCCATGAACATGGTCTGGCCGTCGAGGAAGCTTTTGGCATCGGTGACGCCGCGCCACATGATCTGGCCGGCAAAGCGTGGTTGCGCCTCTTCCGGATAGAAGAAACGGCGCACCGCCGAGTGGATGCCATCGGCCCCGATCAATATATCGCCGCGATAGCCGCCGATGGGCTTGCCACCCTTGGCATCGAGGAACTCTGCCGTGACGCCGGTGGCATCCTGGGTGAGCCGGTCGAAAAAATGCGACTGATGTATCTTGTCGGCACCGAGCCGTTCACGCACCGCCTGGAGCAACAGTCCCTGGAAGCGGCCGCGATTGATGCCGAATTGCGGCCAGAGATACCCGGCTTTCAGGCCGCGCGGCTCGGTCCATATCTGCTGGCCGTGCTTGTTGTAATAAGCAAGCTCCTGCATCGGCACGCCGATCGCCGCGAGGCGTTCGCCAAGACCAAGATTGGTCAGTTCCTTGACCGCGTTGGGCTGGAGGTTGATGCCGACGCCGAGTTCGCGGATTTCAGCCGCCGCCTCAAATACCTCGACATCGATACCGAGCGCATGCAGCCTGAGAGCCGCGGTCAGCCCGGCGATGCCGCCGCCTACGATGAGTGCCTTTGTCATGTTGCTTGTCCCGAAAATCAGTTGAGGCGCGCAGGAGGGTGGCGCACTTACATGGCGACCGAGTTGATCCGGTACTTTTGGGCGAGGTAGTGCTTGGCCATGTCGACGGCGGCCGCGGCGTCGCGGCAATAGGCGTCGGCGCCGACAGCGGCACTGAACTCCTCGTTGAGCGGGGCGCCGCCAACCAGCACGATGTAGTCCTCGCGCACGCCCTTTTCCTTCATCGTGTCGATGACGACCTTCATGTAGGGCATGGTCGTGGTCAAAAGCGCCGACAGGCCAAGGATATCGGGCTGGTGCTCTTCCAGCGCCCGCATATAGACGTCGGCATCGACATTGATGCCAAGGTCGACAACCTCGAGGCCGGCACCTTCCCACATCATGATGACGAGGTTCTTGCCGATATCGTGGATGTCGCCCTTGACCGTGCCAATGACAGCCTTGCCGACCGGCTTGGCACCGGTATTGGCGAGCAGCGGCTTGAGCAGCTTCATGCCAGCCTTCATGGCGTTGGCCGAAAGCAGCACTTCGGGCACAAACAAGATGCCGTCGCGGAAATCGACGCCGACGATGGTCATGCCGTCGACAAGCGCCTTCTGCAGCACTTCCGTTGCCGGCCAGCCGCGATCGAGCAGGATCTGCGTGCCTTCGGCGACCTCCTCGAGCAGACCGTCATACATGTCGGCATGCATCTGCGCGACGAGTTCTTCGTCCGGCAATTCCGAAAGGACGATGTCGTCCATGTCACCACTCATAGCCCACTCCCGAATACCTTGGGATGGCGCAATCGGCCATCGACAGGATCGTTGGTAGGCACTCAGAGGGTGCGGGCGAAGTCCCGAATGAGACCATCAAGCGGGCAGAAATGATGCGGTGAAATCAGTGCGATAGCGGCGACAGAACAAGCATCGACGCGCCCCGGAGAGCGCGCCGTTCCAGCTATCGATGACAGGTCTCAGGTGTTCTCGTTGAGCGAGGTCAAGAACATCGAAAACAGGTCGCGTTCCGCCGAGATGTAGAGCTTGTCGTAAATGCGCTTGCGGTGGTTGCGGATGGTGCCGATGCCTATCGACAGCTTCTCGGCCATGCGCTCGTTGGAATTGCCGAGCAGCATCAGCCGCACCATCTCGCGCTCGCGCGGGGTGAAGTCGGTCGGCTCGAAATCGTCGATCGCCTTGTCGATGTCGAGCGACGAGCGGACCTTGCCATTGACCTCGTAGGTGACGACGCTGAGGTCGCGCCCCCACAGGTCCGGGAAATCCATGCGGTCGATGTGGAACATGCCGAGATCGGTCTTGACCGACTTGCCATCGCCCTTGGTGCGCACGGTTTCGGCGGCACGGGCAAAGCCAGGGTTCTGTTTGCGCACCGACAGCCACGACTCGGACTCGTAGACGACGCGGCCAGCGCCATCACGGATCTGCACCGCCGACGGCAGCTGGAGGGCTGCGCTGCGCTCGGCCGGCGCGCCAAGCCAGGTCTGCGTCATCAGGTTTTGGATATGGACCTTGTGCAGCGCCAGCATGGCCGGAAACAGCGACAGGAATTTCGCCCGCTCGTCCATGTCGAACGGCGTTTCGCGCTCCAAAAACAGCGCGACGCAATTGCCGCCGAAGGCCGGCAGGAACATCACCATGACGTCCATGTCGCCGAGAAACGGCTTCAGCGCCGAATAGAAATCATCCTTGGCGAAATGGCTCGGCAGCGTGTCGGGGGTGACAAGGCCGGCAGTCTTGTAGCTGGTCCAGTAACGCAGCCATGGATCGAGGCGATAAAAGCCCTCGTCATAAAGCTTGTTGACCATGTCGAGGTCGACGGCGACCTGCGTCTGCGGACGCTTGCCGCAATGGATCAGCGCCGGTGGAACATGCGGTGAATAACGCACGACCCATTCGACGTCGGCAGCGACCTCGCGCTTGGCGACATCGATGAGCGGGCGATAGAATTCGGAGGTGCCTATCGATTGAATCGCACCAATCAGATCGTTGTACATGCCGTCCAATTTCCCAACCAAGGTACAAGGCGGAAAGCAAGGCCCAATTCTTCCATCGCTATCGCGTCAGCATAATGCGCAGTTCGGCGAAGCTTGGAAGCGTCTTTTCATACAATTGCAGACGTTTTGACGCCGCCTCGTCAATTGCCCCGTTCGGCGCGCCATTGTTCGAATTCTTTCAGCGACGCTTCGCTTGCCGGATAGAGCCCGATGATGCTGCGGCCCTCGCCGACTTTTTCGGCGGCAAAGCCCTCATAACAGGTCATTTCTTGCGCCTTTTCGGCGATTTCATTGGCCAAATAAGCGGGGATCACAACGACCCCGTCGCCATCGCCGACAATGATGTCGCCGGGATAGACCGCGACCCCGCCGCAGCCGATCGGCTGCTGCAGATCGACAGGGCTGAGTGCCACCGGCGTCGAACGTGGTGCCGGCGCCTGATGATAACAGGGGAAATCAAGCTTGCGGATATCGGGCGTGTCGCGAAAACCACCGTCGCTGACCGCACCGGCGACACCGCGTGCCTTGAGCCGCGCGATCATGATGTCGCCGGCCGAGCCTGCTTCCGCCACCCCGCCGCTGTCGATGACCAGCAGATGTCCCGCCGGGCATTCCTCGATGGCGCGCCGGTGCAAGAAGTCCGGCTTGGCGTAGTTGGTCATGGTGTCGAGATCTTCGCGCGACGGGATGAAGCGCAGCGTGAAAGCCTCGCCGACCACGCGATCGGCGCGCGTGTTGAGCGGCAGCACGCCGCGCATCACGCGATTGCGAAAGCCCTTCTGCAGCAGGCAAGTGGCCAGCGTCGAAACGCTGATTGCCCGCAGCCGCTCGCGGTTGAGCGCGGTAAGCGCTTCCATCAGGCGGCCTTCCCGCCGAGATGGGCAATGCCTTCGATCTCGATCAGGATCTCCGGCTTGGCCAACGAGCTGACCTCGACGAGCGAACATGCCGGAAAATCGCCTGAGAAAAACTCCTGGCGGGCCCTCCAGACCTGTTCGCGGTTGGCGATGCGGGTAACGAAGATCGTCAGCTTGACGATGTCGGCCATGGTGCCGCCGGCGGCTTCGACGAGGCCCTGAATCTTGGCAAAGACCGCCTTGGTCTGCTCATATTCATTGTCGCCCGAAACCTGCTCGGCATTGGCGAGCGAGCGCGCGGTCATGCCGGAGATGTAGGCGACATTGCCTGCGACCAGGCAGTTCGACCACATGCCGGCAGCCGGCTCAGGCGCAAGTGGTGACGTCACGCGGCGAAAACCCATAGTCCTGTCTCCTCCCAATATTCCGAAGCCTCAGCTTCGGCTTTCCGGCTGCTTGGCCAGCATGCCGCCGATCGTCTCGTCGGTGTGAAACACCGGCTTTTCGTAGTAGTGCGGGCCGTCATAGATCTCGATCAGCGTCGACTTCTTGCGCGCCACCGTCGGGCCATGCGGATGATCCTTGGGGTTCATGTAGAAGTCCCCAGCACGCAAGGTGAGGTTGCCGCCTGAATATTCGTATTCGCCTTCCAGGCAGTACATGAACTGGTTCGACGCATGCGAATGCGCCACCGGCACGCCACCGCCCTCGTTGAATTCGAGCAGCGCGATCGACGCGCCCGTCGCCGTGTTCTTGTGGAGGAAATACTGGCGGAAACCGTATTCGGGGAAGTCGATCCAGTTATCGGGGTCGAGCTTCGCGGTATGGATGAGGACTTCTAGCGTCACTGCCGGCATGCTCCTGCGCGCGCATCGGCCCGAAAATCGGAATCGATTTTCGGAAAGCACGATGCGTCAATTCAAAGTCCTGGAGCGTCCTTTGCGTCCGAATGGACGCGGCGCTCCAGGCGGTTTTCGTCTGGTGCGGAGAAGCTCGCTTCTCCGCACTGATGCTTCTTGTCAGGCGAAGAATTCCGGTGGCGGCGCCATGCCCCACTGCGTGGTTTCCTCGGCGCCACCGACGAAACGGGTCGGCAGGTACTCGTGATTGACGATGTCGGAATCGGTGTAGTGCTCGATCCGGTTGCCGAACGGGTCGGTCCAGTAATCGTAGATCAGGCTGCCGAGATAATGGCGGCCGATACCGGCATCGAGCGACCAATCCTGCGCCTTGAGGTGTTCGTGCGCGGCGAATACCGCGTCGAGATCAAGCACCTCGAAGGAAGCGTGATGGCAGCCTGAATGGATCGACTCGTTGATCAGGATGCAGTGATGCTCGACGAACTCAGAGCCACGATCAAGGCGCAGGAAGGCGCCGATGACCTTGGGCTGGGGCTCGCCGGGAATGCAGATATAGTCGGAGGCGACGAGTTCGAGGTGCTTGAGGAACCAGTCGAGTTCCGCCTGGCCATCCTTGACCCAGAGCGCGCAATGGCCAAGCCGCAGGATCGGCGTCGCTTCGGCGCGCTGGCGAACCGGACGGTTCTTGCGCGGCTGGCGATCCGAGATGTTGAGCGGGAAGGTTTCGCGGATCGGCAGCGGCGAAAGCTCGGCGATGCCATAAACAAGATCGATACGCTGGCCGCCCGGGCTGGTCAGCCGCACACGTGCGCCGCCTCCCGGCGTCGTCAGTTTCTCCAGCGGCGATGCACCCAGAACCATGGATGCCGTCTCCAGATCCTGGATCGACTGCACCTCGAAGGCGAGCGAGATGTATTCAGCCTTGGCGGCCTTTTCGGCGACATAGAGATATTGCTCGGAGCCGCTGCCGCGCATGTAGAGCACGTCATCGGTGCGCAGGTTTCGCGTCAGGCCGAAGTCGGTCAGAAAGCGCTCGATCAGGTCGAGGTCAGGAACCGCGTAAGTGACGTAAGCGAGCTGCTTCAGCTTGATGCGCGCCATGAACATACCTCCCTTGGATGCAGACTGCGATTTGCCGTCATAATTAGTGCATCTGATATTTCAGAGTAACACTTGATTTTCAACCCTGTCAACGCCCGCCGATCCTGTTGGTCGACGGCCACGTCGGCACCGCGATTTATAGGTCGGCGGGAAATAGCCGACTTGTCGAAAATGAGACTATCGGCGCGCCCCCGAGATGCGATTCTGCGGCCCCAAAGCAGGTTTTCGTGGAGCTTGGCTCTGCGCCGGAGTGAAGAATGTCGGATTTTGATGTCATCATCGCAGGCGGGAGCCACAACGGTCTCGCCTGCGCCAGTCTGCTCGCCGTCAAGGGCCTGAAGGTCCTGGTGCTGGAGCGCAATCCCTGGGTCGGTGGCGGCGCCGTCACCCAGGAGATCGTGGCCCCCGGCTTCAAGCACGACCTGTTCAGCTCGTCGCACATCTTCATTCACATGAATCCCGACTTCAACCAGCACCTCAGGGGTGAACTAGAGACGCACGGGCTGAAATATCTCTGGGCCGACGACAAGATCACCGGCCATCCCTTCGACGACGGGTCGGGCGTTGTGCTCTACAAGGACGTCGACAAGACCTGCGACAGCATCGCTCAGCACAGCAAGGCGGACGCTGCGACCTACCGCCGGATCGTCGACGAGTTCGGCGAGATCCGCGACGGCTTCATTCGCGGCGTGTTTTCACCGCCGAACCAGCCGAGCCTGCAGGCGGCGGCGATGGAAAAGAGCGCCGAAGGCATGCGGCGGCTACGCGAGTTCAATCTCAGCGCCCGCGCCTTCGTCGAGGAGAAGTTCGAAAGCGAGGCGATCCGCGCGATGATCCTCGGCTGGTCGCTTGCGCCGCACACGCGACCCGACCAGGAGGGCATGGGGGCCGGCTTCTATGTCATGGTGCCGTCCGTCCATCACTACGGCCAGGCGATTCCGCAAGGCGGCAGCCAGCAGCTGCCGCTTGCCATGGTCCGGCTGATCGAGGCGCGCGGCGGCAAGGTGGTGACCGGCGCCGACGTCGAGCAATTCATCATCGCCGACGGCCAGTGCAAGGGCATCAGGACGGCCGACGGCACCGAATATCTCGCCCGCCACGGTGTGGTCACCGCCCTCGACCCGAAGCAGACCTTCCTGCGCCTGATCGACGAAAAGCACCTCAGCGGCGACTTCCTGCGCACCGTCAACAATTTCAAATATTCCGACCACGGCATCGCGCGCGTGCACTATGCGCTCAACGAGCAGCCGCGTTTCCGCAACGAAGCGCTCGACGGCATTCCGTTCCATCGTTTCTTCGGCTCGGTCGACAAGATCCGCCACCAGTTCGCCGAAGTCGAACTCGGCGAGTTGCCGAGCGAACCTTGCCTGATCTACGTCAACTGGACGCAGCGCGACCCAAGCCGCGCGCCAGCCGGCAAGCACACGCTGTCGCTCGACACGGTGGTGCCGTCGAAGCTGCGCTCGGGCCAGCGCTGGGACGACGTCAAGGAAGCCTTCGGCGAGACGATGCTGAACGAGGTGCGCAAGCATGTCGTCAATCTCGACGACAGCAACATCATCGGCTCGGTGGTGCACACGCCCGAAGACCTGTTCCGCTTCAACCGCTCCTTCGTCAATGGCTGCCCGACCGGCGGCGAGCGTACTTTGGCGCAATGGGGTGCGTTTCGGCCTTTCGCCGGCTACTCGCAATACAAGTCGCCAATCCGCAAGCTCTACATGACCGGCCCGCACTGCCATCCCGGCAACGGCATCTCGGCCATGGGCACCATCGCCGCCAACGTCATCCTGCGCGACGTCGGCGCCGCCTGAAAGCGCGCCGGCCTTTCTTGCAGTCCGGCCATCAGGCGTTGCCGGACCGCCTTTCTTCCCACGGACAAAGGAACAATTCATGCCCCGCAACATCGCGGTTCTCATCGGCAGCCTGCGCAAGCGCTCCTATTGCCGGATGCTCGCGCACGCGCTTGAACCGCTGGCGTCCGAACAGCTGCACCTGTCGATCGTCGAGATCGGCGGGCTGCCGCTCTACAACCAGGATATCGAAGCCGACGCGCCGTCGACCTGGACAATGTTTCGCGACAGGATCAGGCAGGCCGAAGGGGTCTTGTTCATCACGCCCGAATTCAACCGCTCGGTTCCGGCGGTGCTGAAGAACGCCATCGATGTCGGCTCGCGGCCCTATGGCCAAAGTGTGTGGGACAACAAGCCGGCGGCTGTCATCAGCGTTTCGCCGGGCGCGCTCGGTGGCTTCGGTGCCAACCATCACCTGCGCCAATCGCTGGTGTTTTTGAACATGCCGACGGTTCAGCAGCCCGAGGCTTATGTCGGTGGTGCTGCCGAACTGTTCGACGAGACCGGCAGGCTGATACGCGAGGACACGGCAAAATTTCTGCGCAGTGTCCTCGACGAATTCGGCATCTGGATCGAACGGCACGTGCCAAACCAATAGCTGCTGCCAGATCCGAACCGGAAAGAACGACGCCGCCCCTCGGGGCAGCGTTTTTTCATTCAGCCCTGAGCGATCGGATTGCGCAGCACCCCGATACGGTCGACTTCGATCTCGACGACATCGCCTGCCTTCATCCAGAGCTGCGGCGTGCGGAAGGCGCCGACGCCCCCGGTCGTGCCAGTGACGATCACATCGCCTGGCGAAAGCGTTGCGAAAGACGACAAATAGGCAATCAGCGTCGGGATGTCGAAGACGAGGTCCGACAGCGGCGCCTGCTGCATCACCTCGCCATTCAGCCGGGTCCAGATGTTCAGCGTCGCGGGATCGCCGACCTCGTCCGATGTCACCAGCCAGGGGCCGAAACCGCCGGTGCTGTCAAAATTCTTGCCCGGCGCGAACTGGGTGGTGTGCTTTTGCCAGTCGCGAATGCTGCCATCATTGTAGCAGGCGTAACCGGCGACATGGTCGAACGCATCGGCCTTGGCGATACGCCGCCCGCCCTTGCCGATGATGACGGCGAGTTCGCCCTCGAAGTCGAGCTGCTCGGATTCGGCGGGCTTGACGATCGGCTGCAGATGCCCGGCCTGGCTTGAGGCCACGCGCAGGAACACCATCGGATATTCCGGCGTCGGCCGCCCTGTCTCGATCAGATGCGACAGGTAGTTCACGCCGATGCAGAAGATCTTGTCCGGATCGGGAATGACCGGCAAAAGCTCGACTGAGGCAAGCGGAAAGTCGGGTTGCCCGCCAGCCATCGAGGCAAGCAGCTTTTGACCCACGGGATCAAGCAGGTAACGCAAGGTCGGATGGTTGCCACTGATACGCGCGTGGACGTCGATGATGCCATCACCTTCAACGATACCGTAGGCCGAGCGGCCGTCCTTGCGAAAGCTGACAAGCTTCATCGCTCTCTCCTGTAATGGATTTTTTGAATGCTGGCGGTCGCTCAAGCGGCCGGCGGTTTGGGGGCTTCGGCTGGTCGGTCGAGCGCCCAGCGATCGCGTTTCGGCAACAGCCTGCCGCCATAACGGGCGATCAGTCCAATCACGCCGTCGCGGGCAAACAGCATCGCTGCCAGCATCAGGGCGGCGAAAATCAGGCTGGTGTATTCGCCGCCATAACCGCTGGTCCAGTAGTCGATGACGCGGAAGATGAAGGTGCCGAAGATCGGCCCCAGCATCGTGCCCATGCCACCGACAACGGTCATCGCCATGACCAGGCCCATATTGGTGAACGAGCCCATCGCCGGGGTCACCAGGCTGACATAGGAGGCGTAGAAGCCGCCCGCGAGGCCTGCCCAGAATGCGGTGAAGGCGAAGAGCGTGACCTTGACCAGGGTGGTGCGCACGCCAAGGCCTTGCGCCACAGCCTCGCGGTCGCGCACCGCCATGGCGAGGAAGCCCCAGCGGCTCGACAGCAAGGCCCATTGCGCGGCGAAGAAGGCGACGTTGAGCCCCAGCGCCAGCCACAGCGCGTAGAGCGCCAGGTTGTCGCCGTCGGCAAACAGCGGCAAAACCTCCATGCCGCGGCTGCCGCCGGTGATGTCGCCGGCAGCAAGCGCCCAGCTGGCGAACATGCCGCCAAAGGCATAGGTCGCAAGGCCGAGATAGATCTCGCGGAAGCGCAGCGTGACGATACCCATCACCAGACCGAAGGCGGCGGTGACGAAGCCTGCCAGAACCATGCTGATGAGCGGGCTGATGCCGGTGCTGTTGGAGATGCCGGCAGTTGCATATCCACCGGCGAGTGCCAGCGCCATTTGGGCAAAGGACAGCTGCCCGGCATAACCGGCCAGGAGATTCCACGAAGCGCTCAACAGCAGAAAATAGAAGAACGACACCCCGTAGTCGATGAACACCGGGTCCTCGACCGTCAGGACGAAGAACAGCGCAAGGGCCAGGATGGCGAGCAGCACATAGGCGTTTGTACGTTTAGACCCGAGCGACACCTGAAGCTCCATCCTTCATCCAGCCTGCGATGATTTCTTCGAGGCGGCTTTCAATTTCCTTCGCCGGGCCGCTGGCATTGTTGCGTCCCATGGCGAGCACATAGACCATGTCGGCGATGGCCAACGCCTGCCGCACATTCTGGTCGACCAGAACGACGGTCAGCCGGTCCTCGCTCGACAGCTTGCGGATGCGTTCGTAGACCTGATCCATCATCTTGGGCGACAGGCCGGCGGTCGGCTCATCGAGCAGCAGCACCGAAGGCGACAGCATGATGCCGCGCGCGATCTCCAGCAGCTTCTGCTGCCCGCCCGACAGGTCGCCGGCGCGACGCGCCAGGAAGTCCGACGACATCAAAAACGTCTCGGCGATCTCGCTGACACGGGTGTTGAGCCAGTCCTTTTCGCTACGCCGCAACCAACCGCCCATGACCAGGTTTTCGCGAACGGTCATGTCGCGAAACAACGTGCCTTCTTGCGGCACAAAAGCCATGCCGAGCCCGAGAAGGCGACGTGGCGCCCATCCGGTCACGGCTTGATCAGCCATGCGCACAGTACCGCCGGTGACTGGGGCCAGACCGCCAATCGCCTTGAGGCAGGTCGACTTTCCGGCACCGTTGGGGCCGATGACGACGGTGATCTCACCGCCCCGGGCATTGAGCTCAACGCCGCGCAGGATCTCGATGTCGCGCTGGTAGGCGACACGAAGATCGCTGACGAAAAGCCCCGGCGGATCACCGGCCGCCTTGACGCCGTTTGGGCGTTCCTCAACCTTCAACAACTGAACTCTCCACTTCGAGCAATTCCAGGAAAAGTGTGCAGCGGTTTTCCGTCCGGAATTGCGTAAACAAGAAGATAGAGGGGGGCCGCATTTCGAAGAAAAGCGGAACCGCTCTAGAGATAGGCGGCGTGGACGCGCGGGTCGGCGCCGACGACTTCGGGCAGGCCCTCGGTCATCTTTTCGCCTGCGACCATCACCACCACGCGCGAGCACAACGAGAAGATCCACGGCAAATCATGGCTGATGATCACGCAAGCCACCCCGTCGCGCTGCCGCTCCCGGATGACCTCGGCCATCGTCGTTGCAATGCTCGGGTGAACGCCGTTGGTCGGTTCGTCCAAAAGCATCAAGCTGGCCTCGGACACGGCGCAACGGGCAAAGTCGATCAGCTTGCGTTGACCACCCGACAGGCGTTCGGCCAGTTCATCGACCACGGGTGCCAGGCCAAGACGCCCCAGCGCCTTGCGCGCCAGCTGGTCGGCCTGGCGCGGCTTCAGGCCGCGCGCCAGCATCGGTACCATGACGTTTTCGGCGGCCGTCATCTTGGGAAAGATGCCGCCGTCCTGGTAGGAGCGCATGATACCGCGCCGCTTGGCCGCCGAGGGCGCAAGGGCGGTGACATCGACATCGTCGAACATCACGCGGCCACGGTCGGGCTTGAGCTGGCCGCTGACCAGGTTGAACATCGTGGTCTTGCCGGCACCGTTGGGGCCGATCAGGCCGACCACTTCGCCGGCGCCGACCTCGAAGCCGACATCGTTGACAGCGTGCAGGCCGCCAAAGCTCTTGCCGACCGCCTTGACCGACAGCACGGTTGGCAGAACGGGGGTTTGTTGGATCTGGGTCACGTCAGTTCTCGCCAGCATCGCGCTCACACCGCCCTGTCCATGCGGGCGCCAAACAGGCCCTGCGGCCGCAGCAGCAAGATCAACAGCATCGCGGCGAAGCCGTAGACCTCGGTAAAGTTCGGGTCGATGTAAACGGCGCCAAACACCTCGGCGAGCGCGAGCGCGAAGCCGCCGACAAGACCGCCGCCGATCGAACCGAGGCCGCCGATGACAACGATGATCAGGCTCTTGGACAGCACCCAGCTGCCCATGCCGGGATAGGCAAGATAGATCGGAACCAAAAGCGATCCGGCAGCGGCAGCCAGCATGCCGGAGGTGGCAAAGGCGAGATTGGCGAGCCGGAAGACGTCGAGCCCGACGACTTCAGCGCCGGTCAGGCTCTGGGTCAGCGCCCGCCAGCCACGGCCGATATCGGTGCGCTTGACCACCCACAAAAGCAGGCCGATCAGCGCCAATGCGCCGACAAAGGCGACGATGCGGTTGCCCGACATCTGCACCGACGAAAACAGATGCACGTTCTCGTTCCACAGGCCAGGCAAGCGTTTGTAGCCCGAACCGACGGTTGCGATCGCGGCCGAACCCAGGAACATGGAAAGCGCGAAGGTGACGATGAAGGCAAAGTCGATCGGCCGCTCGACGCGGCTCTTGTAGAGCTGCCGGAGGAAGACCGCATTGACAAGATAGCCCGAGATACCGCCGACAGCGATGGCCAGCGCCATGGCCGCGATGATCGGCAGGCCGGTTCCGGTGAAGGCGTAATACGCCGCATAACCGCCGATCATGTACAGGGCGCCATGGGCGAAGTTGGCGATGCGCATGACGCCGAAGATCAGGTTAAGCCCGACCCCCATCAGAGCATATGTGCCGCCGATGGCGATCCCGAGCGAGAGCGCCTGAAGAAAAGTTTCCAACGAAGTCCTCCATCCTCCCAGACGGCCGGTGCTGTACCAGCCGCATGACTGGCGCCCGCCTTCGCAGGCGGGCGCCGCTTTCAATGTGCAGGTTTTGCAAAAGCAAATGCAATAAGGCTTAGGTTATCTAATTTCCTCGACCACATCGCCCTTGGTCTGGCCCGACTTGCCCATCTGCAGCATGAACATCGAGCCCGCATTGGAGCTGTTCCAGGCACCGGGTGCCGCGTCCTGCTTGAAGGCGATCTGGCCGCTGGTGCCTTCGAAGGTCAGGCCGCCGAACGCCTTCGACACCGTCTCGCGATCGACACTGCCGGTCTTTTCGACAGCCTTGGTGAAGGCGGTCAGACAGTCCCATTCGTTGTAGTCGTAGAACACCGGCTCGCGACCGAACTTGTCGGTGAACAGCTTGCGGAACTCCTTGCCGCCGGCAGTCAGCGTTGCTTCGGAAATGCCGAAGGTCGAATACATGATGCCGACACCGGCATCGCCCGTCGCCGACCAGAATTCAGGCATTTCGGGAAATTCCCAGGTGCCGACAATCTGGCTCTTGATGCCGGCTTCGCGGATGCGCGCCGCCGAAGTGTAGATCGCCGGGCCGTAGCCGACGACGACGACCGCGTCGGGCTGGACTTCCTGGCGCGCCACCGGCACCAGCATTGGGCTGAGGTCGACCGCCTGCGGATCGTAGGACACCACATCGACCTTGAAGTCGTCATTGCCGAGTGCCTGCAAGGCATCGGCGAAGTCGGTGCCAAAGGCCGAACGCTCGGCCAGCACCACGACGTTCTTCCAGTTCTTCTTCTGCAGGTAGCTGGCCATCAGCTTGGCGACCTGGCCATTATACGGCCCGATGCGGAACACCGACGGCAGGTCGGCCCCGACATTCTTGTTGCCCATCGTATAGCTCAGGCAGATCGGAACGTTGGTGTTCTTGACCGCCTTTTCGAACGCCAGCATCTCGCCCGAACCGGCGGTGCCAGTGAAACCCATGACGTTGCGCTGCTGCATGAAGCGCTTGCCGAGCGAAATGAACTTGTCGGGGTTGTTCTCATTGTCGCCGACCACCAGCTCGAACTTGCGGCCATCGACGCCGCCCTTGGCGTTGATGTGCTCGATATAGAGTTCGGCGAGACCGACGGCCTCGGTGCCAAGCTTGCTCTCGGGGCCACTCAGGTTCGAGATGACGCCGACAACGACCGGCTCCTTCTCCTGAGCCACGGCGCCCTGGACTGCCATCAAGGCACTGACCAGCACCATGGCGGTGCCGGCGGAAAAAATGGATGCCTGCTTCACGATCTCTCTCCTCCAAAATTGTTCGTGTTGCCGGGCGCGGTTTCGCGGACACATGTCCGCGGCACGCCTCGTTTTCTTGATCTCATGGGGCGAAGTGGATGCCTTCATCTAAAGCACAATTCGTTCATGTGATATTTCACAGTATCTATTAATGCTCATTCCTGTCAATGGCGCCGATGCCGATAGTTTGCCCAAGCGTGCGCGAAATGTCGCAGAACCGGCCGGTTGCCGGCCATCTGCACCATTATCGAATTGCAGGATTGCGCGGGGGTTTTGCAGCCGAACGCCCGCCGCGAAAACGACGGGCGCCAGGGCCGCGATGCCGCTGGCCGGCCATAGGTTCAGGCCGCAGGCAAGGTGCCTGGATGTGGGTACGTGGCGCTGGCTGGTAGCTCGCACCATCGCGCGCCCTAACTCAGCAGGCGCGCCACGCCAAGCGTGGTCGTCAGGTGGAGAACACGGTCATAGACCGGCGGGATCTTTTCGCCGGTGACCAGTGCACAGGTCAGATGCGCCAGTGCGGGTGCGGTGCCGACGCCAAAACCGCCCTGCCCCGCCAACCAGAAGAAGCCGTTGCAACGCGGATCATAGCCAACGACAGGATTGCGGTCGGGCGCAAAGCAACGAAAGCCTGCCCATTTGTGCGGCACGTTGCGAACCTCGACGGAGGTGTTGTTGATCAGCCGGTCGACGGCGACAGCGACATCATATTCGTCGGGCTGGACATCGCCTGGCAGGTCTTCTGTCTCGTCCATCGGCGACACCAGGATCATGCCGGCGTCGGGCTTGAAATAGAGCTCGCCCGAGAGATGCACGACCATGGACCAGTCGGCGACATCAGTGCCTTCGGGTGGCGGAACCAGGATCGCGGTGCGGCGCAGCGGCTTGATGCCAAGGGGCGCGAGACCCGCAAGCTCGGCGACATTGTCGGCCCAGGCGCCGGCGGCATTGACGACTGTCGGCGCGCGAAAGCTGTCGCCACGCTCGGTCGTCACGGTCCAAAGCCCGTCCCTGTAGGAAAGTGCTATCACGCGGGCATTGCCGACGAAGCCGCCGCCGCGCTGCTTGAGCAGCCTGATGTAGCCGCCGAGGATCGCGCCGGCATCGAGCTCGCCGCCAGTGCGATCGAGGAACGCGCCAGCGACCTCATTGGCGTTCAGAACGGGAACGCGTTCGAGCGCGTCACTGATCGAGATCGGCGCGACGTCGGCAGCGATTCCCTGCTGCATTGCCTGCAGGCGGCCGAGCCCATCGGCATTGGCGACCACGATCTGGTCGCGCGGATGCAGCAGCGGGCTTTCGGAGAAGTCTTCGGGCGGATTGCGGAAGAAAGGTTCGCTGATCCGCCCGAGTGCCTGGGAGGCGCTGTTGCCATAGGTGGTGGTGAAAAACGCCGCCGACCGACCGGTCGAGTGATAGCCGGGCTGGTCCTCGGCCTCGAGCACCAGCACCTTGGCATGTACCGCGATCTCGGCGGCAGCCGAAGCGCCTGCCACGCCGCCGCCGATCACGATGACATCATGATAGTCCATCGGCTCAAGCCTCGACCAGGCGCCGCCACGGCGTCTCGCGGCTCCAGTTCACGCACACGCTTTGCCGGCGCATGTAACCTTTCCACGCATCCGAGCCCGCCGTGCGGCCACCACCGGTTTCCTTTTCGCCGCCAAACGCGGCTCCGACATCGGCACCTGTGGTACCCATATTGATCTTGGCGATGCCGCAGTCGCTGCCCTCGGCCGACAGGAAGGATTCGATGTTGGTGATGTTGGTGCTGTGCAGGCCCGAGGCGAGGCCCTGGGCGACGTCGTTGTGCATGGCAAGCGCATCGTCCCACTTGTCGTAGTCGATGACAAACAGGATCGGCGCGAAGGTCTCGTCCTGCACGCAGGGCCACTCGTTCTGCGCGTCGATGATGATCGTCGGCTCGACGAAATAACCGGCGCGTGGCATGCGTTTACCGCCTGCAACCACCTTGCCACCAAGCGCGACTGCGGCGGCAACTGTGCCCTCGAATTTGTCCACCGCACCCTTGTCGACAAGCGGGCCGACAAGCGTGTCCTTGTCGGCGGGATCGCCAACCTTGATACGCGAGAATGCCTTGCCGAGCAGCTCGACAAGGCGGCTCGATACGCTCTTGTGCACGATGACACGACGCGTGCTGGTGCAGCGCTGGCCGGTGGTGCCAACGGCGCCAAAGGCGATAGCCGCGGCGGCCAGTTCCAGATCGGCGGTCTCGTCGACGATGCAGCCATTATTGCCCGAGCATTCGAGCATGTAGCGGCGGCCAAGCGTCGAGCCGACGATGTTCGCCACCTTGTGGCCAACGCCCGACGAACCGGTGAAGGACACCAGCGCCACGCGTGGGTCGGCGACCATCTTTTCGGCGACCGAATTGTCTTCGGTGACGAACATCGAGAATACGCCCTCATGGCCCATCTCGGTCATCGCGCGGTTGGCGAGATGTTGCAGGCCGATCGCCGTCAGCGGCACCTTCGGGCTTGGCTTCCAGATCACGGTGTTGCCGCCGATGGCCGCGAGGAAGCCGTTCTGCGCCCACACGGCTGCGGGAAAGTTATAGGCGGTGATGATGCTGGCGACGCCGAGCGGCAGCCACTGGTCGTACATGCGGTGGCGCGCGCGCTGCGACTGCTGGGTGAAGCCATAGAGCATGCGCGACTGGCCTGCGGCCATGGTCGCCATGTCGATGACTTCCTTGACCTCGGCCTTGCCTTCCATGATCGACTTGCCAGTGTCGAGCGACACCAGCGCGCCGAGCGCATCATGGTGTTCTGATACCAACTGGCCGATGCGGTTGACCAGTTCGCCGCGCACCGGGGCGGGAACCATGCGCCAGCGCTGCTGTGCGGCAACCGCGCATTCGATGATGCGGCAATAGTCTGCACGGGTGGCGTTGCCCACCAGCGCGAGCGGGGTTTCCGTCGCCGGATTGATCGCGGCAAACGCATCGTCCTTGCTTGGCTGCGACCAGCCGCCGTCGCTGCAATAGGCACCCGAATTGAGAGGCTCGATCCCAAGTTTCCGGAAAGCCTGCTCCGCATCAAACATCATATTCAAACTCCTCCCACTTCCAATCGACAATCACGCCGCGATGCGCGTCGCCTGATGCAGCACGACCCGCCAGCCATCGGCCTCGCGGCGGAAATTGTTGGCGCCAACCAGGGCTGTCTTCTTGTCGCTTTCAACGAGGGTGACGTTTTCGCGATTGACCCGCACGGCGAGCGTGTCGGTGCCGTAATCGACCGAGCGAACGACGTCGAAACGGACCAGCGGTGCGGTCGCGAATGCCTGCGAGAGCGTCGCGAGCACGGCTGCGCGTCCAACCGAAGCCTGACCGTCGGGACCGACATAGATGATGTCGTCGGCCTGCGCCCAGATCCGCTCCATGGCCTCGAGATCGTGATCCTCGATCGCCTTGTAGAAGGCCTTTTCCACCGCCTCGACAGTCGCAAACATGCTCGAAATCCCGATATCTGAAATGGAGGCCGCGCACCGACCAGACGGGGGCGTCCTGAATGATGATCTGATAGGGCGGGGCCTTGCCTGCTGCTTGTCCCATTCGTGACTAGGCCGTCATGCAGGTGGCGCCTATTGAGCGACCCATGGCGTGGCCCGATTGCTGTCAGGTCGAAGGCAAGCCGCCGGGCCTCCGCGCCCCGTGAGTACGCCGCATTTCAGGAGGACCGGGATGAGAGTGACCAGCAAGCTTGCGGATGTCGAATTCCGCTTCGGGCGCATCGAGCGCGACGGCACCACGCTTTTGATCAACAGCCACCCGTCCCAGGCGATGCAGACGACGGTGCACATGTCGCCCGACGATTTCCTCGCCTTTCTCAAGGCGATGCTCACCAGCCGTTCGGCGCTGTTTTTCCTGCTGGCCTTTCCGGTGCTCTGGTTCAGGCACCGCAATGGCAGTGGAACCGAGCGGGCTACGGTGACCGGCAGCAACCATCCGCAGTCGGGCATGGGCGAGCCCTGGTAGACGGGGCGACCAACAACCTTCCATCAAAACCAAAAAAGGCCCCGCGCTCCATCTGGATCGCGGGGCCTTTGTCCTTGTGCGGCGCGCCTCAGCGCGAGTTCAGAAGCTCGACCGGATATTTGGACAGCAGCTCGTAGCCGCCCTCGGTCACCAGGATCTGCTGCTCGACCTTGATGCCTTCGCGGCCGCCGACCTCGCCGACATAACTTTCGACACAGATCGTCATGCCCGCTTCGAGCACGCCGTCGAAGCCGAAATTCTTGTAGTCACGCCAGTAAAGGATCTGGGGGTACTCGTCGCACATGCCAATGCCGTGGGCGGCACAGACATATTGCTGGCGGCGGAATTTCTCCGGCAGGTTCTCCGAACGCTCGGCGAATTCGCCGAAGGTGAGCCCAGCCTTGACCATCGCCATGTTGACGTCGAGATGCTCGATCGCGGTCTTGTAGAGCTCATCCTGCTCGGCGGTCGGCTTGGCGTCGCCGCAGATCCAGCTCCGCGAAATGTCGGCGCAATAGCCATAATTGCCGATCAGGTCGGTATCGAAAGCGACGATGTCGCCGTTTTCAACGCGCCGGTCGCTGGCCTCCTTGAACCATGGATTGGTGCGCGGCCCCGAACAAAACAGCGCGCCTTCCAGCCACTCGCCGCCAAGCTCGATGTTGCGCTTGTGCAGGATCGACCAGACCTCGCGCTCGGTCGCACCGGGATAGAGCCCCTCGCGCATGCGCTCCATGCCGTCCTCAGCCGTGGCGATGGCGCAGCGCATGGCGCAGAGTTCGTCATGCGACTTGATCACCCGGGCATGCTCGATGATGCCCTGGCCCTCGACGACCTGGATGCCCTGGCGTTCCAGCGCCCAGACGCCGAACGGATTGATGCGATCGACGCCAAGGCGCTTGTTGCCGCCGCCATGCGCCCGCACAAGATCGGCGATGGTGTCGGCCCAGGCCTTGGCATTCTCCTCGAAACGCGGCCCGGCGGTGAAATAGGTCCAGGGAATGCACGGCCTGAGTTCGTCGATGAGGTCAAAGCCGTCATAGAGGTGCAGCATGGTGGTGGCGTCGAAGACGATCACCGGGCCCTGTGCCGCGACAAAGGCATAACGGACAGGATTGTGGTGACCCCAGACCTGCATGTTGGTGGTGTCGGTGGCGTAGCGCAGGTTGACGCTGTCGAACAGCACCATGCCGGCGATGTCGTTTGCCAGCATCTGTTCGCGCAACCGCGCCAGGCGATACTCGCGCAGCCTATGCAGGCTCCAGGACGATGGATCCGGTCTTGCCACGGCTGCCGCGTCAAAGCTGGTCATTGTTCAAAATCTCCACCCAGGATTTCCCTGGAACGCCTGGCCATGAAATCGGTGATGCTGTCTTTGAGGCCGTCCTCGATCGGCGGCGCCTGGAACTCGTCGAGCTGCTTGCGGGCACGGTCCAGACCGACCTGATGGGCGTCGCGGCGGCCCTCGTCGCGCCACTGCTCATAGCTGTTGGCGTCGGAAAGTTCGGGGATATAGAAAGAATTCTTGCGGGTATGCGCCTCGCCGAGGAAATGCCCGCCCGGACCGACCTTGATCAGCGTTTCCATGACCTCGTCGAGGTCGTCGAATTTCGGCTGCTTGAAGATCTCGTAGAGAATGTCGATCTGCTCGACGTCCTGGACGAACTTCGAATAGCTGATGGCCAGCCCGCCCTCGACCATGCCTGCGGCATGGATGATCCAGTTGGCCTGCGCCAGCATGTAGCCCCAGGTCGACATGATGGATTCGTAGCCGGCCTGCATGTCGGGCACCTTGGCCGTCGACCACAGGCCAGAGGCGCGCCAGACGAGGCCGAGCTTGCGCACGATCTGGCCAACGATCAGGTTCATCAGCACCGGTTCGGGACTGCCCTGAAGCGGCGCGCCCGATTTCATCGAGATCGTCTGGGCGACACAGCCGAAGATCGCCGGCGCGCCTTTGCGGATGATCTGCGAATAGGCCATGCCGGTCAGCGCTTCGGCGATGATCATGGCGCAGGCACCGACAGTCGAGACCGGCGAACTCGCGCCGCCCATGATGAACGGCGTGCAGATCACCGCCTGATTGGCGCGCGAGTAGATCTCCAGCGCGTTGATCATCGTCTCGTCCCAGACGAGCGGGGTGTTGCAGTTGACCAGCGAACCGACGACGGTGTTGGTGTCGACGAACTCCTCGCCGAACACCAGCTGCGACAGCCGCACCGTATCGTTGGCCGCCGTGCGCGAGGTCACCGCGCCCATATAGGGCTTGTCGGACAAAAGCAGCGGCTCGCCGACAAGATGCAGGTGACGCAGGCGGACGTCGACATCCTGCGGCTCGGCCAGCACGCCGCCATTGATCTGGATCGTCTTGGCCTGATGCGCCAGCTTGGTGAAATTCTTGAGGTGTTCGAGCGTGCTCGATTTGCGGACATTGTCGAAGTCGAGAACGTGCGGAGCGCCGTAGGAGCCGCTGAACGCGGTGCGCGGGCCACCAAGCGTAATGGTGCGCTCGGGATTGCGTGCGTTAAGCGTGATCTCTGAGGGTACTGTCTCGATCAGCTTGAGCAGCAGGTCGCGCTTGATGCGGACACGCACGCCATCGACGTCGGCACCGACGCCGCGCCAGATCTTCGGCGCCTCGGGATGACGGAACTCGATGCCGATCTTCTCCAGAATATTGAAGGCAAGATCGAGCACCTGGTCGCTGCGTTCATCGTCGAGGATCGAATAGGCCGGCAGCTCGTTGTGCAGTGCCGGCCGCTGCACATTGCCCTTTCGCGCCTGGGCCTCGCGGCGATTGGCTGCGCCGCCACGCCTGCTGTTTGCTGGATTGTTCATCTTAGCGTCCCGCCATTGCTGCGGCCCCTTGAAACGGAGCACCGGATCGGCTGCAGCGGCAGGAAGAGCTGATGTTCGATAAATGCCGCGCAGTTTCGCAGCGACATTGCGAGAGCGAGGCCGCTCTCAATAGTCCAATTTGGCACTCGCCCGTTTCAAGCGACGCTTCAATTTGGCCTTGGAAAAGAAGAGCCGTGCTAGCCGCGGCTTGAGGACAAAAGCCGGTCGTGCAGCGAACGGATGTGCTCGCGCATGGCATTGCCGGCACGTTCGGGATCGCGCGCCGCAAGAGCGTCGTAGATCGCCTCGTGTTCGCCTTCGGTGAGCGCAAAATCCTGCGGCGACCATTGCGGCTGGAACCACAGCCGGTTGAGGCGCTCATGCACTGGCTGCAGGAAATCGGCGATCAGCGGGTTGCCGGCGGCACCGGTGACGATGGAATGGAAGCGCCGGTCGCGGACCATCAGCGCGTCCTTCGACCCGCTTTTCATGGCGGTAATCGTCTCGTCGAGGATCTGGCGCAGTTCGGCAAGTTCCGCCGTTGTCAGCCGAGTCGCTGCCTTCGCAGCGCAATGCGGTTCGAGCACGCTGCGGATTTCCAGCGCCATCATGATCTCGTTGAGCGAATCGAGCCGGATCAGGATACCCTTGCGCGGGATGACTTCGAGCAGGTCTTCCTGCATCAGCCGCTGCAATGCCTGATGCACCGGCGTGCGGCCGATACCGATATCGTCGCAGATGGCATTTTCCTGCAGGAACTGGCCCGGCTCGTATTGCGCGGTCAGGATGCGGCTCTTGATCTCCTGATAGGCACGCTCGGTCAGTGAATTCTTGCGCGCCGCCATCTTCGGATGGTGTTCCGCATCCGAATCGGCAACCGCTTGCTCCGGCGCTGCAGACCGTTTCCCGGCCTTCGGGCCACGCTTTGCTTCAGTCATCGAGGATAGAGCCATGTTGATCCGGTTCGAGCGTCGCCTCATTGGTTAGCGCTTGTGCGGAAATTTGCAACCGACAGCAAGCCAAGCGCTGGAACCTTACGCCGACGTTGCCCCGACCTGGCGGAGATCCGACGGCCGGCAGGCATAGGCATCCTTGAACGACTTGGAGAACTGCGACGTGCTGGTGAAGCCCGAGGCGATTGCGACTTCAGTGATCGGGATCCTTGTCTGGCGCAGCAAATCGCGCGCCCAGTCGAGCCGCAGCGTGAGATAATATTGATAGGGCGTGCTGTCGAGATGCTGCTTGAACAGGCGTTCGAGCTGGCGGCGTGAAAGTCCGGTCTTCGATGCGATTTCGCCCATCGTCTTGGGCGCCGCGATGTTGCTTTCCATCAACGTGATCGCCCGAACCATGGGATCACCCGGCGTGCGATACTTCAGCGCCTTCGGCAGCCTTTGTCGTTCGTTGGGCGCGCGCGCCATGTCGGTGACGAAATGGTTGCTGACGCGCTGGCCGGTCTCATGGCCGATCATGCGGTTGATCATGCCGATCGACATGTCGAAAGCCGCCATTTCGCCAGCGCAGGTGTAGATGTTTTCGTCCTGCTGGATCAGCCTGTTGTCGATCCTGGCGTCGCGGAATTTTTCGGCGAAGGCCGGAATCTTGCTCCAGTGGATGGTGCAGTCGCGCCCGGCAAGCAGCCCGGCGTCGGCGACAAGCCACGCCCCGGTGCCCACCCCGCCGATCGAAACGCCCCAGCGCTTCATGCGCTGGAGAAACGAACGGATCTGCCAGCTGGCATGGTTTTCGACGTCCTCGCCGGCGCAGATCAGGATCGTTGCCGGCAGGGCATGAAAATTGCCGGCATGCTGTTCGCCAAGGCAGCCGTCGAGCTTGACCGAAATGCCCGACGACGACGTCGCCTGGGCCCGCTCGACGCCGATCGTGCGCCATTGGAAATGCACCTGTTTGGCGATGTCGTTGGCCTGCTTCAACGGCTCGATCAGGCCCGACAGGCTCATCAGCGAAAACCCGTCGACGACGAGAATGAGGATATCTTGAGTCTCGGCCGCCTTCGGCCTGATCTCAGCTTTCGCCTGATGGCTGCCATGGGTGACTGCGGGCCAGACAGGCCTGCTGACTACGGGGAGAATTGCGCTTTGTGCCACGTCTGCCTCTCACTGGATTGAGGCTGGAACCCGCTTCGAAACTGAAGATGGAATTCCAGAAGAGACGGCATTCTCGCTGGGAAGGTCAAAGCGAGAAGTCCCAAATGGCCCCCTTCGAATCTTGTCCCTTCCCGCATCGCCACGAAAAAATCATTTGCCGGCGTGGAATAAGGCGCCTGGCAAGCCGTTCTCCCTGCCGACACCAAGACAGGCACGTTGCGCTCAAGATTATTGGCCGCAGCGCGTATCCAAGGAGAGAGGCCCGATGTCGGAAAACCCAGCACTGCCCGCCGATGTTGCGATTATCCCGCACGAACGGCAGATTTCGCTCCGCCTGGTGCGCATCCTGGTCGGCGCCTTGCTGATCGCCTTTGCGACCTTCGCCATCTTTGCCAGCATCGATGGCCTGTCGACCGATATGCGCGTCGCGCTTTCCGTCTTTGCCGCCACGCTAATCGCCTGGACGGTCATGGACCTGCCGGAGACGCCGGTTGCGCTGGCCGGGGCGCTGGCGCTGGTTTTGGCCGGTGCCGTCGGCGAGCAGGCGCTATTTTCGGCCCTCGGCAGCGAGATTGTCGTGCTGATGCTCGCCGCCTTCGTCATCGGCGCGGTGTTGAAGCAGACTGGCCTTGCCGAGCGCTGCGCTTTTCGCATGCTCGCTCCGTTCCGGACCGTGCAAGGCATCTTCTGGGCAATAACGGGCGCGATCTTCCTGACCGCTTTCCTGGTACCGTCGACGTCGGCGCGCGCGGCGATCCTGATGCCGATTTTCCTCAGCCTTTCAGCGGCCATCGGCAGGCCGACAGTGACGCGCGCGCTCGCCTTGCTGTTTCCCTCCGTCATCCTGCTTTCAGCCGCCGCTTCGCTGACCGGTGCCGGTGCGCATCTGGTGGCGGCCGATGCGATCAAGCGCGTTTCGGGCCAGCCTGTCGACTTCACCACCTGGGCGATGCTGAGCGCACCCTTCGCGCTGATCTCCAGCCTCATTGCCTGCGGCCTGATCCTGTTTGTGTTTCTCAAAGGCGAAGACCGCAAAGCACGGGTAACGCATGCCGAGGGGGCGGCAAAGCCATTCTCCAACCGCGACAAGACCATTCTCGCCGTGGTTGGCGCGACCGTGGCGCTTTGGGCCGGCGGCAGCCTGCATGGCATTGGCCTGCCTGTTGTCGCGCTCGTGGGCGCGCTTGTCGTCGCCTCGAAATCCGTCTCGGGCATCACCTTCAAGGCCGCGCTCAAAGGCGTCGAATGGAACCTGCTGCTGTTTCTGGCTGCCACGCTGGTCATCGGCGAGGCCCTGCTTGTGTCAGGTGCCGCCAAGCTAGTGGTCGATCGCGTCATGACAGCCTTCGAAGGCTCAGCTGCTCCCGCTCCGTGGATCCTGATCGCCTTCGCCGCGACCGTGTCCGCGCTTGCCCATATCGTCATCACCTCGCGCACCGCACGCGCCACCGTGCTCATCCCGGCACTGGCGCTGCCGCTCACCGGGTTCGGCGTGAACCCCGCCGCGATGATCCTGGTCGTCACACTCGGCAGCGGCTTTTGCCAGACGCTGATGGTCTCGGCCAAGCCGGTGACATTGTTCGGTGGCATGGAGCCGCCCGCCTTTTCGGCGGTCGATCTGCTGTGGCTTTCCGCGCTGCTTTTTGTGCCCTTCGTCGCTTTGCTCGGGGCCTTCGCGATCTTCGCCTGGCCGCTGCTCGGCATACCGCTCTGACCTAAACAGCCGTCCAGACCCCAAGCAGCCAAGCCAGCAATGGCTTGTCTGCTTTTTTCGTAAGTCATTGTAATATTTTTATTTTTTAGCGGAATAAAGCGAGGTCCGCCCCGTTTCTCCTCCATCGTTCACATGAAGACGAGGAGTTATCTCAATGACATTCACCGTTCTTGTCGCGCCTTCCGGCTTCAAGGAAAGCCTGTCGGCCAATGAAGTTGCCGACTGCATCGGCGAAGGCGTGCTGCGCGCTTTTCCGCAGGCGAAGATACTCAAGGCACCGATGGTCGACGGCGGCGAAGGCTTCACCGAAGCGCTGGTCGCGGCCACCGGCGGCACCATGCACCGCCTCACCGTCACCGGGCCGGTCGGTGATCCCGTCCAGTCGTTTTTCGGCTTCCTCGGCGGCGCGCCTGTGCCCACCGCCGTCATCGAAATGGCGGCTGCCGCAGGCCTGCGCCTGGTGCCGCGCGACAGGCGCAATCCGTGCCTGACCACCAGCTACGGCGTTGGCGAACTGATCAAGGCGGCACTCGACGCAGGTGCCGAACGCATCCTGCTCGGCTGCGGCGACAGCGGCATCAATGATGGTGGTGCCGGCATGGCCGAGGCACTTGGCGTGCGGTTCCTCGACAATGAAGGCCGGCCGCTCGCCGCAGGCGGCGCGGAACTCGCAAGGCTTGCCAGCATCGACATGTCGGGCCGCGACCCGCGTCTCGAAAGCGTCCGCATCGACGCCGCGGTCAACTGGCACAATATGCTGCTGGGCCCGCGTGGCGTTGCACGTGTCTTCGGTCCGCAAAAAGGAGCAACGCCCGAGCAGGTCGAGCTGCTGGCGCAGGCCATGGACAACTATGCCGCGCATATTGCTGCCGCCACCCACATCGACGTCGGCGCGGCCGAAGGCGCTGGCGCGTCGGGCGGCTTGGGTGCGGCCGTGCTTGGACTTTTGTCCGGCAAACTCCATCCGCGCTACGAAATCGTGATGAACTACCTCGACCTCGACAGCCTGATCGACCGCGCCAATCTCGTCATCACTGCTGAAGGCAGCCTCGACGGCCAGACCCCCTTCGGCAAGGTGCCGGCGGAAGTCGGCCACAGGGCGAAGGCAGCAGGCCTGCCGGTGATCGCGCTTGCCGGCACCATCGGCAAGGGTGTGACGCTGAACTTCGAGCACGGCATCGACGCATTTGCCTCGATCCTCAAGCGGCCGTGCAGCCTCGACGAAGCCATCGGTGCTGCCTCGAAATTGCTGGTGCGCGCCGCCGAGGACGCCTCGCGCATGATCCTGGTCGGCATGCGCCTCAATCAGGCAAGTAAGTTGCGGCGCAGCCAAAAGCAGCCCGCGCTTTCGAAAAGCCACCCGCGCGTTGCAGCCTAAGTACCGCCAACGAAAAAGCCGCTGCGAATGTCGCGGCGGCTTTTTCGTGGAACCCATGTGTCAGCTCTGACAGATCGCTCGTGCGTTGAGCAGACCCCAGCCGAACACCGGGTCCTTGCCGGGTTGGCCGAGGTCCTCGGCACCCTTGCGCAACAACGCTTCGACCTCGTCGGCCTTGAGCTGCGGATTGGCCGCCTTGATCATCGCCGCCGCGGCAGTGACGAAGGGTGCTGCAAAGGACGTGCCGGTTTTGGAAGAAGCACCTTTGACCGAAGCCGCCGTCCACACCTGAACGCCAGGTGCCGCGATGTCGATATGGTCGCCGGCTCCGGCGCGCCGATAGGCATTCTTGCGCCGGTCGATCGCCGTCACCGCAATCACCTCCTCATAAGCGCCGGGATAGAGAGGGGCGGCGCGCGGGCCGCCATTTCCGGCGGCCGCGACCAGCACGATCTCGCGCTGTGCCGCCAACTCGACAGTTCGCTCGAGCAAAAGGTTCGCCGGGCCGGTCAGGCTCATATTGATGACCAGCACGCCCTTGCCGGCCAACAGGTCAATCGCCCGCACCAGATCGTAGACGGCGGAACGGTCGTCATTGCCGTTGCGCTGGAAAGCGTCGACAGCGACGAGTTCGCCGCCGGGCACGAGGCCGGGCGTCCGGCTTTCCGCAGAACCGACAAGCAGGGCTGCCACCGCCGTGCCATGCTGGCGCGCGGATTCAGGCAGGTCGCCCGTCCCCAGCCTGATCGTTTCGATCCGCCCGCCGGCAAAGGCGAGATGGTCGGCATTGATCGCCGTGTCGATGAGACCGATCCGCACCGGGGCCGTACAGCGATCCGGCATCGCCCCGGTCGCAGGCCAGCCAACGACATGGCGCGCAAGGCACTGGTCCGCGCCGCAAGGGTCGGGACGGTCCTGATCGGGCCGGTAGAAATGGTTGAAATCGACCACCGCGTTGGGCGCTGCGGCTGCCACCTGTGCGCGCGCGGCTTCGAGCGTCGTGCCGTTGGGAACGCTGAGTTTGACGATTTCGGCCCCGACGAGCGCAACATTCGCACGATCACCAATCAGATAGCCTGCGGCAGTCAGGTTCGTGATCGCCGCCTGATCGAGACCGAGTGCCACGATCTCTCGCGGCGCCTGGCGCACAAGCGCAGGAGCCGGGCGCGCAACTGCCTTCCGGCGTGGTTCGGATTTGCGGAAATAGTCGAAAAGATTGCGCCCCTTTCCCACCCCTTGCGCCGCCGAGCTGGAATCCTTGGCGCCGCGAGAGCTTCCGCCGCCACCACTTCCTCCGTCATCGTCGTCATCGGCGAATGCCAAGCCGGTTCCAAAAACCTGTCCCAGCGACTGATATGCCGCAGGGGCGCCAAAGGTCGCGCCGCTCAACGCCAGCGCGAAAACAACAGCGAGTGAACCCGACGGGGGCTTCAGAGGCATGGCTCGTCCTTTCCTGGCGATATGGCGCACCGACTGCAAATGTTAGCGATCCACATAAGCCTTTCGGCATCCCATATCATTTTGACTACATTTGTGCATTTTGGGCCCAACGGACGAAGCCCCTTCTTATTCCGTGGGGGACCGTATTATTCGCGGGGGAGAGACAGGATACGACTGCATGAAGGGTGACGATGTTCCGGTCAGCGATCGTCTGGTCGCTTTCCTGCCCAATCTGCGGCGGTTCGCCATCTCGCTATGCCGGTCGCGCGATCTCGCCGACGACCTGGTGCAGGCGGCTTGCGAGCGGGCGCTCGCCGGACAGGAGCGGTTCGAACCGGGCAGCCGCTTCGACGCATGGATGTTCCGCATCCTTCGCAATCTGTGGATCGACCAGGTCAGGCGCACCAAGACGGCTGGCCCGCGCGAGGACATCGACGACCGTCAGGACATCGTCGGTTCGAGCGGCGAACGCGATGTCGAAGCGCGCCTCACGTTGAAAAGCGTGGCTGTGGCGATCGACGAGCTTGTCGACGAGCAGCGCGAGGTGCTGCTGCTCGTCTGCGTCGAGGACCTGTCCTACAAGGAAGCGGCCGAGGTGCTGTCGATCCCCATTGGCACTGTCATGAGCAGGCTTGCCCGCGCCCGCAAGAATCTTGCCGAGGTAGCCGGAATAAACCCGGCGGCCGACCGTTTACCCGAAAAAGGTGGGAACATATGAGCAGGCGCGATTTCGACGACGAAACCCTGATGGCCTTCGCCGACGGCGAACTCGACGCTGAAACCACAGCGGCGATCGAAGAAGCCATGGGCACGGACGACGCATTTGTTGTCCGCGTCGCCACCTTCATGGAAAGCCGCGCCCAGGCATCGGCGGCGCTGAAGCCGTTGATCGACGAGCCGGTACCCGAGGCGCTGACGTTGTCGGTGCAGAGATTGATCGACGAGGCGCGTCAGCGGGAAAATGCACCTGTCGACGCAACCAAGCAGCTTGCCCCCGACAACGTCGTCACCTTCCAGCCGCGCGCACCACGCAAAGTCAGCTCGAGCTGGGCAATGCCGTTGGCGGCCTCGCTCGCAGCCGTCATCGTCGGCGCCGGCGGGTATCTCGCCGGCAAGGCCGGCGGGCCGGTTCGGGATGTCCTAGCCGTTGCTTCGATCAGCGACCCGGCGATCATCAGGGTGCTCGACGCCACGCCATCAGGGAATGACGTGACAGTCGGCGACACGACGGTAAGACTCGTTTCCAGCTTCCGCGACGAGGCCGGCGCGCTGTGCCGCGAGTTCGAGCTTCATCGCGCGTCGAAGTCGTCGCTTGTTTCGGTCGTTTGTCGCGCAGACCAGAATTGGGATGTCAGGCTAGCCGTGGCGGCACCTGCCGCTGGACAAGACTATGTTCCGGCCGGGGCCTCCGAGACTGTCGATGCGTATCTGACCACCACCCAGGCCGGGGCGCCGCTGTCGGAAGCGGAAGAGAAAAAGGCGCTTGGCCTGCCTTGACCGGCTCTATCGCGGGCTTGGCTGCGGGCCGCGCTTGCGTTCGCTGGCATAGAGCGCGACCGCCATGGCGCGGTTGCGCACGCCCAGCTTGTCGTAGAGATTCTTCAGGTGATATTTGACCGTGTTCTCCGAGATCCCGGTCCGTGTCGCGATCTGCAAATTGGTCCAGCCGTCGGCCAAAACGCCAAGCAGCTCGAGTTCGCGTGTCGTCAGGCGCGACAGTGGTGTCTCGTTGATCTTGGCGACATCGACATAAGGTATGCAGATGCGGCCATTGGCGACCGCAAGCAGCGTGTCGAACAGGATGCACGGGTCGTCGAACTGATAGCAGAAGCCCTGGGCGCCGAGCCGCACGCATTGCTTCAGAATGCCAACATCGTGGTCGTTGGAAAAGATGACCAGCCGCGCCACAAGCTGCCGGCGCTGGAGTTCGGCCAACACCTCGCCGGCATCCATGTCGGAAAGCTTCCAGCCGACGATGGCGACGTCGAAAGCCGGCCGCGCTTCCTCCACGGCCCGTATGAAGGCCTCACCGCTTTGGACTCCCTCGGCGAAATCAAAGCGCTCGTCGCGGCTGATCATATCGCGCAAGGCCGAAATCACCAGCGGATTGCGCTCGGCGATCAGGACATTCAGCTTCTTTTGTTGCGCCATCAGCCCGCCATCTCAGGCATCGTGCCTTGGCGCATTCCAATCGAATTCACCAAGGCAATGCCCGCTCTTCTACGACAGATATCAGTCGTAGATTCGGAATCGTCCGACCAAATCGCGTGTTTCTTCGCGCACGGCAGCCTCGATCTTGGCGTTGCCTTGCTCGCCATTGGCCGCAAGTCCGTCGATGACGGCCATCGTCATGCGCCCGACCTGGCGGAATTCCTCGTTGAGGAAACCGCGCGTGGTGCAGGCAGGCGTGCCGAGACGAACACCTGAGGTGACCATCGGGCCCTGCGGATCGAACGGAATGCCGTTCTTGTTGCACGTGATGTGGGCACGGCCGAGCGCTGCTTCGACAGCCTTGCCGGTGAGGTTCTTGCGCCTAAGATCGACAAGCATCAGATGCGTGTCGGTACCGCCCGAGACGATATCGACACCACCATCCTGCAGCGTTTCGGCGAGCGCCTTGGCGTTGGATACGACGTTGGCGGCATAGACCTTGAAGTCGGGCGTCAGCGCTTCGCCAAAGGCAACCGCCTTGGCGGCGATGACATGCATCAACGGTCCGCCCTGCAGGCCTGGGAAGACAGCCGAATTGATCTTCTTGCCGATCTCTTCGTCGTTGGACAGCACCATGCCGCCGCGCGGCCCCCGCAGGGTCTTGTGGGTGGTTGTGGTCACGACATGGGCGTGTTCGAGCGGGTTGGGATGGACGCCACCGGCAACCAGGCCGGCGAAATGCGCCATGTCGACGAACAGCTTGGCGCCAACCTCGTCGGCGATCTCGCGAAACGCCTTGAAGTCGATGATGCGCGGATAGGCCGAACCGCCGGCGAGGATCACCTTGGGCTGGTGCTTCCTGGCGAGGTCGCGCACCTCGTCCATGTCGATGCGGCAGGTGTCTGGCTTGACGCCGTAAGAGACGACGTTGAACCACTTGCCGGACTGGTTGACCGGCGCGCCATGGGTCAGGTGCCCGCCTGCGGAAAGGTTGAGGCCCAGGAAGGTGTCGCCGGGCTGCATCAGCGCCATGAACACCGACTGGTTGGCCTGGCTGCCCGAATTGGGCTGGACGTTGGCGAATGTGCAGCCGAACATCGTCTTGGCGCGTTCGCGCGCCAGATCCTCGATCTCGTCGACATAAGCGCAGCCGCCATAATAGCGGCGGCCGGGATAACCCTCGGCATATTTATTGGTCAGCACCGAACCTTGCGCCTCAAGCACCGCCTTGGAGACGATGTTCTCGGACGCGATCAACTCGATCTCGTCGCGCTGGCGCTGAAGCTCACGGCCCATCGCGTCGCTGACGGCGGGGTCCGCCTGGGCAACGCCGGTGCGGAAGAAGTGGCGGACACTGCCGATGCCGGGTCTGGTGGGGATATTCATGAGGCTCCTCCCTAATAGCGCCGCGCGGCGCCCAAATTTGTGCTCATCCGGTCCAGCCGAGACCGGCGGAAATGCAGTTGATCGAAAGCAAGAGCGCATTGACCGCGCGCTTGGGATTGGCGGTGGCACCGTCCTGGGCGCGAACTTCGCGCAAGAGCTGCACCTGCAGCCGGTGGATCGAGTCCATCTGCGGCCGGATGCGGTCGAAATGGCGCTTGAAGGCCGGAAAACGCTCTGACAGCTTCAGGCCGCCATTGACCTCGGAGATCATCCGCCGCGTCAGTGCATATTCGGCCGATATCTTGCGGTAGATGCGCTCGCCGACCTCGCGGTCCTGCACCAGTCCGGCATAGAGACAGCCAATGTCCATGTCGGACTGGTAGAGGCCCTTGTCGACCTCGTCGACGACGAGGCGAAAGAAGCGTGAGCGCTCGAACATCTGCCTGAGCAGTTCCAGACCAGCCTCGCCGCGCACGTTGACGAAGGAGTTCAGCGCGCTGCCGATGCCGTACCAGTTGGTCAACAGATGACGGTTCTGGCTCCAGGCGAAGACCCAAGGAATGGCGCGCAGGTCGGAGATGTCGCGGGCGCCGAAACGCCGCGCTGGGCGCGAGCCGATCTTGAGCAGCGAAAGCTCCTCGACCGGGCTTGCCTGGTGGAAATAGTCGATGAAGCCCGGCTCGTTGATCAGGCCGGAATACGACGCCTGCGACATGCCGGTCAGTGCTTCCAGTGCTTCGCTGAACTCGGGGATGTCCTTGAGCTCGGCTTCATTGGGCGACTTGACGCTATGGGCAAAAACACTCGCAGCCAGGATTTCGAGCTGATAGAGCCCGGTGCCGCGATTGGCGAATTTCGATGAAACGACCTCACCTTGCTCGGTGACGCGCATCGCCCCACCGATCGTTCCGGCCGGCTGGGCCGCGATCGCCCTGCCCGTCGGCGCGCCGCCACGGCTGACCGAACCGCCGCGACCATGGAAGAAGCTGATCTTGACCTTGCGCTTGATGCCGAGTGCCGTGATCCGCCGCTGTGCCTTGTTCAGCTCCCAGTTGGAGGCAAGGAAACCGCCGTCCTTGTTGGAGTCGGAATAGCCGAGCATGACCTCCTGAGCGTTGCCGAAATCGCGCACCGAGCGGCGGACAATGGAGACGGCAAACAGCTGGTCGAGGATTTCGGGAGCGGCGCGCAGGTCGTCGATGGTTTCAAACAGCGGCACGACGCGAAGTGCGATGGTGCCACTGCCGTCCATCGCGGTCGCCAGGCCGGAATATTGGGCAAGCAGATAGACGGCCAGGAGATCGTCGCTCGACCGCGTCATCGACAGGATGAAGGCACCGACCGCGCCGCCATTCAGGCCAGCCGAAGCCTTGCGGATGACGTCGAACAGGTCGAGCAGTTCCTGCGCTTCTTCGGAAAGCGCCAACCGGTCGACTTCCAGCTGCTCGCCGGAATTCAGCGCCGCGCGGATGCGCGTGGTCCATTGCGGCGTGTCGGGTGCCGGGGCCGCAGCCGGGTCGGCAAGCTTGAACAGCTCGGCCAGCACACGATTGACGACGGTGGAGTTCTGGCGAATGTCGAGCGAAACGGTGCGGAAACCGAAGGTCTCGACCTGCTGGCGCAAGGGCCGAACAAAACGCTTGGCGATCAGCTTGCCACCGAGCTTGGCCAGCACGCTTTCAAGCTCGCGCAAATCCGCCTTGAAACCATCCGCACGGGCATAAGGCTTGGCCGAAGCCTCGCCGCGCATCGCTTCCAGACGGTCGAGCATCGCGGCGGCGAACTGGCGCAGCGGCTCATCGGGATTGCGCGCGACGATCTCCGAGGCATTGCCGCTGCGATGCAGCGCATGACCCAGAGCCTTGATGAAGATCTCAGGGATCTCGACGACATTGGCGCTGACGCTGAGCACCGTGACCAGCTTGCGCACCTGGCCGATGTACCAGCCGATGATCGCCTGGCGGCATTCGTTAAGCGCATAGGTCGTGGTCTTGGCCGTGACATTCGGATTGCCGTCGCGGTCGCCACCGATCCAGGAGGCATAACGCATGAAGGACGGCACCTTCAGATCATATTCCGGATAGTGGCGCGCCAGCGCTTCTTCGACCGAGTCATAAAGCTTGGGCGTCGCCTCGAAGATCACTTCGCGGAAGAAGTGCAGGCCCCAGGCAATCTCGCGTTCCACCGACGGCCGTTCGAGCCGCAGTTCGCCCGACATCCACAAAAGCTCGATCTCGCTCTTGAGGTCGCTGATGTGCTGCTCGCGTTCGCGCGGCGCCCAGCGCTGCTGTTCGAGTTCGGTCAGCTTGCGATAGATGCGGCGATGGATTTCAAGCACGGTGACGCGCTTGGCCTCGGTCGGATGCGCCGTCATTGTCGGGCCGACGCAAAGGTCGTCGAGAGTGGCCTGAATCTGCTCGGCCGGGTAGCCGCCGGCTGCTATTTCGCCCATGACATTGGCAAACGAGCCGATCACCTCGTCGGCGCCGCCCATCTGCTCAAGCTCGCGGCGTGAACGCATGGCCAGCAGCTCGTTGGCGATGGCGACAAGCTGGAACCAGATGCCGGTCGCCTGCAGTGCTGCAATGCGTTGCTCGCTGGCCAGCGCATCAAGGCTCACGCGGCCGGTGAGCACCTCCGCCATATCGGGCTCGCGTTCGCTGACGACGGCCAGGAGCAACCTGAAAAGCAGGCTACGGACGTCTTCGCGAAAGCTGAGTGGTCTGCTCTCCTCCAAGCGGCACCCGTTCATCTTGAGTTGTTCCCAGACGCCGCCTCATTGAGCCGGCCACCTGAGAAGATGCAGTTTTCCTAATGAGGAGCAGACAGTTTTTACGCCGGCTTGAAAACGCCCCGGACGGGTAGATTTCCCATTCGTTCGGGTGGTGCCGGCACTGGCCGAACGATGATCGCCTGGCACAAATTGGACTACCGCTCCGGGCGCAAAAACAGGAACTTCGTCAGCATTGGTCCAGCGCGTTTTGCAGTGGACGACATTTAACTCATGTGCAAGTATGTTGCATATCAGGCAAGTCAGGGAGGCGCATGAAAGTGAGGTCCACTACCGAAATCCGCATCGCCGCAGCACGATCCAACCGAGCTTGAAGAGGAACATGCCAATGCAGAAAGTGCTGCCGGAACTTTTCGAGGGCCACGCGCCCATCACCCTCCAGAACGCCTTTCACGACGCGCTCGAAGCGCTCGAGGAATGGAAGGAAGGAAGCGAAGAACCGCTCGTAGCGGTCGACAGCTTCAACGTGCCCATCAGCCATATCTTCGCCCGCATGAGCGCTTGCACCGATCTGTTGCCGCTGCGCACGCGCGACGTGCTCGAAACCATCATCGACAAGGGCTCGTTCCGGGCCACGGGCGGCTCGTTTTATGCCGATGGCGCCAAGCTTGTGATGCCGCTTTGCGTCGAGCGCCTGACCCTGTCGCTGCTGCGCCCGACCGCATCGCTCGCCCACAAGGCATGCGTCGAGGCCTGATTCAGTCACTGCCGCATCCGGCTCTGCCATAGGTCCTCCGGCGCTTGCGGCAGAGCTTTTCCGTGCTTGAATTTCAGTTTGGCGCGGCGCCAAAATGCCAAAAGAAAAAAGCCCCGATCAGGGGCTTTTCTTATGGCTGATGTTCAGCGCGTGTCAGGCTGCCTTGGCGCTCGAAGCTTCGACGCCATATTCCAGCGACGAATCCACGATGGTGTGCCACAGGCTGTCGGAGAAGCTGGTGAAGACCAGCATGTTGTAGACCGGGTACCCGTCGGCACCATTGGCCTCGCGCCAGAAATTCACCGCCGTGTGGTCGACCGAGGTGTTCGCCGCTGTACCGACCGGAAAGGCTGAGTCGTGCAAGTCGAGCGACGAGAACTTGGCGATCGCTTCGCTTCCACGCGGACCTGAAACGCGGATCAGGCAACGGCCGTCCGACTGGTCGGACAGCGATGCCGAGCCGGCAAAGGCCTGGGCCATCGCTGCAAGCTGCGACGTCTCATCGGTGCGTGGCGCAATGACGGTGAACTGGTCGGGACCAGACCAGATCAGCGTGGCGGTCTTGCCTTTGACAGCCTTGGGTGTGCTGGGCGCCTCAGCCCCGAACAGCTTCTTGGCTGCCTTGGCGGTTTCCGTGGCCTTGCCGCGCCGCGCCATGACCTGCACCAGCACGATATCGCGCACTTCTTGCAGGGTTACCCCGACATGTGCTCCGGCCGCGCCGTGACGGCCGGGAACGAGCGCCTTCTGCAGTGGCGATTGGGTGTTCCAGAGATAATCAACCACGCTGGCGCGCTCCTTCTGGATCGTAGAAGACTGGGTTGCAGATTTCGGCTTCGTAGTCCTCGCTGCGCAGCGGGTCGTGGATGCGCACGATTTCGCCGAACCGCTCGCGGCCGCGTTCGACCAGGCCAAGGCCGATCCACTGTTCCAGCATCGGCGAATAGCAGACCGAGGTGACGTAGCCCTGGTCCGTCTGCGGACCCGGGATCGCACCCTTGGGGACGACATGGGCACCCGAGCGCAGGCGGCGCTTAGGATCGAGCGGCTTGATACCGACGACGACCTGACGATCAGTGGCAGTCAGCCCTTCGCGGCCGGCCATGACGCGGCCGATGAAGTCCTTTTTCTTGGACATCATCTTGCCGAGGCCAAGATCGTCGGCGGTCGTGGTGCCGTTGAGCTCGGGACCCGCGACGTGGCCCTTTTCGATGCGCATGACGCCGAGTGCTTCGGTGCCGTAAGGCGTGACGCCCAGATCACGACCGGCGATCATCAGGTTTTGCGCCATGGCACCGCCATAGCGGGCCGGAACCGAGATCTCGAAGGCGATTTCACCTGAAAACGAGATGCGGAACAGGCGCGCCGTGACACCGCCGCGCAGCTTGACCTCGCGGGCGCCCATGAAGGGGAAGCCTTCGTTGGTCATGTCTTCAGACGGATCGACAAGTTCCTGCAGCAGCTTGCGGGTGTTGGGCCCGGCGATGGAGAACTGCGCCCACTGGTCGGAGGCGGAAGACAGCTGCACGTCGAGTTCGGGCCAGAGCACCTGGCGGCAGAATTCGAGATGCGCCATCACAGGGCCGGCCTTGGCCGTGGTCGTGGTCAGGAAGTAGTGGTCTTCGGCGATGCGCGAGGTCGTGCCGTCGTCCATGACGATGCCGTCTTCGCGCAGCATCAGGCCGTAACGCGCCTTGCCGACGGCAAGCGAGGAAAAGGCGTTGATGTAGACGCGGTCGAGGAAGGTGCCGGCGTCCGCACCGCGCACGTCGACCTTGCCGAGCGTCGAGACGTCGCAGAAGCCCACGCCGTTGCGCACCGCAAGCACTTCGCGGGTGACCGATTCAATCCAGTCCTTTTCGCCCGGTTGCGGATACCATTGCGCGCGCTTCCACAGGCCAGTGTCGACGAACACCGCGCCACGCGCAGCCGCCCAGTGGTGCGAGGGTGTCAGGCGCCAGGCGTGGAAGCTCTCGTCGCGGTGGTGGCCGGCGAGCGCGCCGATCGCCACCGGCGCATAGGGCGGACGGTAGATCGTCGTGCCGGTCTGCGGGATGGTGCGGCCTGTCGCATCGGCCATGATGGCAAGGCCGGTGATGTTGGAGGTCTTGCCCTGGTCGGTCGCCATGCCAAGCGTGGTGTAGCGCTTGAGATGCTCGACGCTTTCAAAGCCTTCGCGCTGCGCCAGCGTCACGTCGGATACGGTGACGTCGTGCTGGAAGTCGACGAATGCCTTGCCCTTGGCCTTGACCTGCCAGAGCGGCGAGATCGCGTAGGACTCGTCACCGGCTTCCGATGCCTCGCCGGCATTGCCAGTAGCGCCGCAATCGGCGGCAGCCGCCGCGCCTGCGGCATGGCCGTCGCGCAGGCAAGCGCCGAGTGACAGCTCGCCACGCGCAGCACCGGCCATGACCATGCCCTTGGGCGCTTCGCCGGGAATGAAGGCGGCGATATCGTCACGCCACACGGGCTTGCCGCGATGGAAGCAGGACAGCCCGACATTGGGGTTCCAGCCGCCTGAAACAGCCAGGCAGTCGGCGTCGATCTGCTGCTTGCGGCCGTTGTTGTCGGTAACGACGACACCGCGCACGCCGTCGACGCCGCCCTTGACGTCGGACACGCCGCCCGCGAGCACGCGCAGATCCGAAAGTTCGGCCAGCGCCTGGTATTCCGCCGGCACCTTGCCGCGCGGGTCAATGACAGCGGCGATGTCGCCACCGGCCTGCTGGATCGCCTCGACCGTGCGCCAGCCATCGTCATTGTTGGTGAACAGCGCAACGCGCTTGCCCGGCATCGCTGCGAAGCGGTTGACATAGGTGCGGACGGCGGATGCCATCATCACGCCCGGACGGTCGTTGCCCGGGAAGGCGATCGGCCGCTCGATGGCGCCGGCGGTGACGACCGAGCGCTTGGCGACGATGCGCCAGAGACGCTGGCGGACCTGATGCGGACCGGGCACCGGAACATGGTCGTTGACGCGTTCGAGCGCTGTATGGACGCCGCCGTCATAAACGCCGAACAGTGCGGTACGGACCATGATGCGGACGTTTGGCAGCGAGGTGAGTTCATCGCTCGTGCGACGCACCCATTCCTCGGCATGCATGCCGTCGATCTCGCCGCCATCGCTGAGCAGGCGGCCACCAACACGAACGTCTTCTTCGACAAGAATGACACGCGAGCCGGCCCGGCCAGCCGCCAATGCGGCCGAAAGACCGGCGGCCCCGCCACCAACGACGAGCACGTCGCAATGGGCCCAGGCCTTGTCGTAATGATCGGGATCGGGCAGCTCGGCACTCTTGCCGAGACCAGCAGCGCGGCGGATGATCGGTTCGTAGATCGCTTCCCAGAACTTCGCAGGCCACATGAAGGTCTTGTAGTAGAAGCCGGCGACGAAGATCGGCGAAAACAGCTGGTTGATCGACATGACGTCGCGGCGCAGCGACGGCCAGCGGTTCTGGCTCTGGGCGACAAGCCCGTCATAGAGCTCCTGCGTGGTGGCGCGGGTGTTTGGTTCCTTACGCGCACCGGTTCGCATCTCGACGAGTGCGCTCGGCTCTTCCGAGCCGGCGGTGATGATGCCGCGCGGGCGGTGATATTTGAACGAGCGCGCCACCAGCTTGACGCCGTTGGCAACGAGCGCGGAAGCCAGCGTATCGCCGGCAAAGCCGGACATGACCTTGCCGTCGAAGGAAAACTGCATTGGTGCCTGGCGGTCGATCAGGCCGCCGCTGCGCAGCCGGTGCGACTGGCTGGCGGACGCTGCCTGGCTGCGCGCGCTGGGGGTGCTGCCCTCAAGTGCTGCCGTCCTGTCGAGCGGTTCAGATCCGGAATAGCCCGACATCTTTATTCTCCTGCCTGCACCGGCTTGGCCGCGCCCACGCCTGGGGCTGCGGTCACCGATCTGAATTCGTGCGTCACCGTGTTGCGCTCGGCTATCAGCCAGGAGCGGCAGCCGCCGCCGTGATACCAGTATTCGCGCATGTAGCCGGCGACGTTGTCGCGCAGATAGACATAGTCGTGGAAAGCGTCCTCGACGCGATCGGGGCTTTCGCCGCTATCGATTGCGAAGTTGGGCCGCTTGGGCGAAGCGTCGCCGAGATAGGTGAACTCGCCATTCTCGCGTTCGCCGCAGAAAGGACATGCAATACGCATTCCGCCAGTCTCGCTTTCAGTGCAGGTTGGGTTGGGCGCCTTGGCCCTTTTCATCAATCATCGCGCCGCGGCGGAACCGGTCGAGCCGGAAGCGCGCGGCTTCAGGGTGCGGTTCGTCGCGCGCCAGCAAATGGGCAAAGACGAGGCCCGAAGCCGGCGTCGCCTTGAAGCCGCCATAACACCAGCCGGCGTTGAGATAGAGGCCGTCGATCGGGGTCTTGTCGATGATCGGGGTGCCGTCCATCGACATATCCATGATGCCGCCCCACTGGCGCAGCATGCGGACGCGGCCGATCATCGGCATGACCGCCATGCCGCCTTCGCAGACGTCCTCGACCACCGGCATGTTGCCGCGCTGGGCGTAGGAATTGTAGCCATCAAGATCGCCACCGAAGACGAGGCCGCCCTTGTCGGACTGGCTGATGTAGAAGTGTCCGGCACCGAAGGTGATGACACCGGGGATGAGCGGCTTGATCGCCTCGGAAACGAAGGCCTGGAGCACGTGGCTTTCGATCGGCAGCTTCATGCCGGCCATGGCAGCGACACGAGAGGTGCTGCCGGCGACCGCCATGCCAACCTTGCCGGCGCTGATCTTGCCGCGCGATGTCTCGACGCCGGTGACCTTGCCATTCTGGTCGCGCACGAAGCCGGTGACTTCGCAATTCTGGATGATGTCGACGCCACGCTGGTCGGCAGCGCGCGCATAACCCCAAACCACCGCATCGTGGCGGGCGGTGCCGCCGCGGCGCTGCATCAAGCCGCCCATGATTGGGAAGCGCGGGCTGTCGTAATTGAGGAACGGCAGTTCCTTGCGGATCTGCACGGCGTCGAGCAATTCTGCGTCGATGCCATTGATGCGCATGGTGTTGCCGCGGCGGGCAAAGGCGTCGCGCTGGGCATCGGAGTGATAGAGGTTGATGATGCCGCGCTGGGAGACCATCGCGTTGTAATTGAGATCCTGCTCCATGCGCTCCCACAGCTTCATCGACATCTCGTAGAAGCCGGTATTGCCGGGAAGTCCGTAATTGGAGCGGATGATGGTGGTGTTGCGGCCGGCGTTGCCGGAGCCGATCCAGCCCTTTTCGAGCACCGCGACATTGCGGATGCCATACTCGTTGGCGAGGAAATAAGCCGTGGCGAGCCCGTGTCCGCCGCCGCCGATGATGATCACGTCGTAGTGGCTCTTGGGTGCCGGATCGCGCCAGGCGCGGGTCCAGCCCTTGTGGCCGGACAGGGCTTCCTTGGCGAGTGAGAAGATCGAATATTTCATCGCATGTGTTCCGGCGAAATGTGAGGTGTGTCCGAGGCCCGCGCCCGATCTGGAAGACCGGGCGCTATGCCTGTTTGGGTGCCTCAGACGTCCAGCGTGTGGTCGCGTTCCCACTGCGTGAAGTGGGAAGCGTAGGAGTTCCACTCCTGGTGCTTGAGCTTGATGTAGGCGGCGGAGAACTCTTCGCCCATCGCAGCCTTCAGCTCGCTGTCTTCGTCATAGGCACGCAGCGCATCAAGCAGGTTGAGCGGCAGCTTGGCGCCATGGGTGACGGTGTGGCCTTCGCGATACATGTCGACATCGCTGCGCGGGCCGGGATCAGCCTTGGAGCGAATGCCGCTGAGGCCGGCAGCGATGATGATCGCCTGCATCAGGTAGGGGTTGGCAGCACCGTCGGGCAGGCGCAGTTCGAAGCGGCCGGGGCCGGGCACGCGCACCATGTGGGTGCGGTTGTTGCCGGTCCAGGTCACCGTGTTCGGCGCCCAGGTCGCACCCGAAAGGGTACGCGGTGCGTTGATGCGCTTGTAGGAGTTGACTGTCGGGTTGCAGATCGCGGCGAGTGCCGAGGCGTGCTTCATGATGCCGCCGAGGAAGTGGCAGCCCTTCTCCGAAAGACCGAGTTCCATGTTCTTGTCGGCAAAGGCGTTCGACTTGCCGGCGAGATCCCACACCGAGATATGGGCATGGCAGCCGCTGCCCGTCAGGCCCTGGAAGGGCTTCGGCATGAAGGTTGCGCGCAGGCCGTGCTTTTCGGCAATCGAGCGGACCATGAACTTGAAGAAGGAGTGCTTGTCGGCGGTCTGGAGAACGTCGTCATACTCCCAGTTCATCTCGAACTGGCCGTTCGCGTCCTCATGGTCGTTCTGGTAGGGCTTCCAGCCGAGGTCGAGCATGGCATCGCAGATTTCGGCGATGACGTCGAAGCGGCGCATCACAGCCTGCTGGTCGTAGCAGGACTTTGCCGCCGTATCGTACTCGTCGGCAATCTGGCTGCCATCCGGCGTGGTGAGGAAGAATTCCGGCTCGACGCCGGTCTTGACCCGCATGCCTTCCTTGGCGGCTTCCGCGACCAGGCGCTTCAGCGTGTTGCGCGGGGCCTGGGCGACACCCTTGCCCTCCATCAGGCAGTCGGACGCGAGCCAGGCGACTTCCGGGCGCCACGGCAGCTGGATCACTGAAAGCGGATCCGGCACAGCCAGCATGTCTGGATGTGCCGGGGTCAGATCCAGCCAGGTCGCGAAGCCGGCAAAGCCGGCTCCGTCCTTTTGCATGTCCGAAATGGCCTGCGCCGGCACCAACTTGGCGCGCTGACCTCCAAAGAGGTCCGTATACGAGACCATGAAGTATCGGATGTTGCGAGCCCTTGCGAACTCTTTGAGATCAGTCACCTCCGACTGATCGATTTTGGCTTCAAAGGCCGTACCCATGTGAATTGCTCCTCCCAATCCTTGTGGTTTTAAAAGGGACCCTTACCAGGTACCCAGCTCGTTCCCGCTAGCGGCACGCCAGCCATGGCGGCAGCTTCGATCGAAAGAGCGCAGAGATCCTCAGGCTCGAGATTGTGCAGGTGATTTTTGCCGCAGGCACGGGCGATTGTCTGTGCCTCAAGCGTCATGACCTTCAGATAATTCGCCAGACGGCGGCCAGCCGCGATCGGATCGACGCGCTTCATCAGCTCGGGATCCTGCGTGGTGATGCCGGCAGGGTCCTTGCCCTCGTGCCAATCGTCGTAAGCACCGGCAGTGGTGCCGAGCTTCTGGTATTCGTCCTCCCAACGCGGGTCGTTGTCGCCGAGCGCGATAAGTGCCGCGGTTCCGATAGATACTGCATCAGCGCCGAGCGCCAGCGCTTTGGCCACATCGGCACCATTGCGTATGCCACCGGAGACGATCAGCTGAACCTTGCGGTGCATGCCAAGGTCCTGGAGCGCCTGAACGGCAGGACGGATACAAGCCAGGATCGGCTGGCCGACATGCTCGATGAACACTTCCTGGGTTGCAGCCGTTCCGCCCTGCATGCCGTCGAGCACGACGACGTCGGCGCCGGCCTTCACTGCAAGTGCCGTGTCATAATAGGGGCGCGCGCCACCAATCTTGACGTAGATGGGCTTTTCCCAATCGGTGATCTCGCGGATTTCGAGGATCTTGATCTCGAGATCGTCCGGACCGGTCCAGTCGGGGTGACGGCAGGCCGAGCGCTGGTCGATGCCTTTGGGCAGGGTGCGCATTTCGGCGACGCGATCGGAAATCTTCTGACCTAAGAGCATGCCGCCGCCGCCCGGCTTGGCGCCTTGGCCGACAACGATTTCGATGGCGTCAGCACGACGCAGATCGCGCGGGTTCATGCCGTAGCGCGAGGGCAGGTACTGGTAAACCAGTTGCTTGGAATGGCCGCGCTCTTCCTCGGTCATGCCGCCGTCGCCGGTGGTCGTCGAGGTTCCAGCAATCGTAGCGCCGCGGCCGAGTGCTTCCTTGGCCGGGCCCGACAGCGAGCCGAAGCTCATGCCGGCAACGGTGATCGGAATCTTCAATTCGATCGGCTTCTTGGCGTAACGCGAGCCGAGCACCACCGAAGTGTCGCACTTTTCACGGTAGCCTTCGAGCGGATAGCGCGAAATCGAAGCGCCGAGGAACAGCAGGTCGTCGAAATGCGGGACCTTGCGCTTCGCGCCGGAGCCGCGAATGTCATAAATACCGGTCGCTGCGGCGCGACGGATTTCGGACATCGCATATTCATCGAACGTGGCCGACTTGCGTGGCGTCGTCGGAGGATTGTGATAGCTCATTTTGTTCCTCAGTAAGCGTCGGCGTTGTCGATGTTGAAGTTGTAGAGCGTACGCGCGGAACCGTAGCGCGAGAACTCTTCCGGCTTGACGTCGGCAATGCCGGCGCGATCAAGCAGGTCCTTCAGGATGGCGATGTGCTCGGGGCGCATTTCCTTCTTGATGCAGTCAGCGCCCAGGCTCTTGACCGAGCCGCGCACGAACAGGCGGGCCTCGTAGATCGAGTCGCCGAGCGCATCGCCGGCATCGCCGAGGACAACGAGATTGCCGGACTGAGCCATGAAGGCCGACATGTGGCCGATATTGCCGCGCACGACGATGTTGATGCCCTTCATCGAGATGCCGCAGCGCGACGAGGCGTTGCCTTCGATGACCAGCAGGCCGCCGCGACCGGTGGCGCCCGCATACTGGCTGGCGTCGCCCTTCACGATGATCGTGCCCGACATCATGTTTTCACCGACGCCGGGGCCGGCCGAACCATGCACGGTGATCGTGCTGTTCTGGTTCATGCCGCCGCAATAGTAGCCGACGGAGCCCTGCACATCGATCGAGATCGCGTGCTCGGCGCCGACTGCGACGGCATGGCTGCCCTTGGGGTTGAGAACCTCCCAGTTCGATTCACCCGCGGCATCCTTCACCTCGTGGAGGGCCTGGTTGAACTCGCGCAAAGTGATCTTCGAAAGATCGAAGGTCTTCGGCGCATAGTTGGCCTGGTGCAGAGGCGAGGTCGCAAGATTTGTTGAATGCATAATCTCAGTGCTCCCAGAAATAGACGGTGGACGGCTCGGGCTCCCAGATCTTGGCATCTTCGATGCCGGGCAGATTGGCGAGCGCGCGATATTCGGAACCGAAGGCGACATACTGGTCGGTCTCGGCCATGACGGCGGGCTTGCAGGAGATCGGATCGCGCACGACGCCGAAGCCATCCTTGGTGCCGACCACGAAGGTGAAGAAGCCGTCGAGGTCGTTGAGGCTGCTTTCCAGCGCCTCGCCGAGATTCTGGCCATGCGCGATCTTGGACGACAGGTAGGCAGCGGCCACTTCGGTGTCGTTTTCGGTCTCGAAACGCATGCCGTCGCGGATCAGCTCGCGGCGCAGATTATTGTGGTTCGACAACGAGCCATTGTGCACCAGGCACTGGTCGGGACCGGTCGAAAACGGGTGCGCGCCGAGCGTGGTGACGGCGGATTCGGTGGCCATGCGGGTATGACCGATGCCATGGCTGCCGCCCATCGAGGCAATGTCGAAACGCTTGAGCACTTCGATCGGCAGACCGACTTCCTTGTAGATTTCGATGGCTTCGCCAGCGCCCATGATGCGGACGTTGGGGCGCAGTTCGGCGATTGCCGCGCGCGCTTCCTCGATCTTGTCGGCCGGCACGTCCAGCACCGCGTGGGTGGACTTCACCGTCGCCGAAACCTTGGCGCCGATCTTCTTGCCGAGCTCGACATCGAGACCCTTGAAATCGGCGTCGGGCGTTGCCGTCTGGATGGTAATCTTGCCGTGGCCCTTGGCGCCGCCGCCATAGATGGCAATGCCAGCACTGTCGGGGCCACGATCAGTCATGGTTACAAGCATCTCGGACAGCAGCGCGCCCAACTGGGGCTCCAGCGACTTGTCCTTGAGAAAGAGTCCTACAATTCCGCACATCCCAGTTTCCTCACCTGATTGGCTGCCTGTGACAAAAGCTAGCAGGTTCCCGACCCCAATTCAACTGTGATGAATTTTTTATTCCTGTAGAAAAACAAGAGGGCGACTCACAAAGGGTATTGCAGCCAACGCTGACCCACCAAGGCGCGGCACTCCGCGGCCGGGCCTCAACCTTGCCGCGAGCAGCGATGTGGATTGCAGGAATCTCGGGAGATGACACGGCGCGCGGCAGGCCCGATCGCCCGCCGTTTGCAATCACTTTTTGATTGCAAAACTCAACGCAAGCTCCTAGATTGCATGCATGAACAGCAAGCAGAAAAGGACCCTCGAAGCCATATTCAAGAACCCGGTTTCGGGCACTGTCGAATGGGCTGACATTGAGGCCCTTCTGATTGCCGTTGGATGCGAGGCCATTGAAGGCAACGGTTCTCGCGTCCGTTTCAGCTACAAAGGCCACATCGCCAGCTTCCATCGTCCTCACCCGGCCAAAGAGGCCAAGCGGTATCAGGTCAAGGACGCTCGCGAGTTCCTTCAGCAGATAGGAGTGAAGCCATGAAGGCTATGGTTTACAATGGTTACGCTGCTCGGATCGAGTTTGATGCCGACGATGAAATCTTCACCGGCCGCATTGCCGGCATTCGGGATGTGATCGGTTTTCATGCCGACACTGTCGCTGATCTAAAGGCTGCTTTTCACGAGGCGGTGGACGATTACATCGACGCATGCGCCAAAGCCGGCAAAGACCCTCAGAAGCCCTATTCGGGCAACCTGATGCTTCGTGTTGACCCAGAGGTGCATTCAAAGGCGGCAATTGCTGCCGAACTCGCTGGAAAGAGCCTCAATCAATGGGGTGAAGAGGCTCTTGCCAAGGCTGCAGCCGAAGAGGAGAGCTTCGCAGAGGCTAGGCTCGGCGCCTGATCCGCTGGCCGCCTTGCACGCTCGGCGGCCTCAGCTTGAACGACAGCCACAGCGGCGAGATAGGCAGTATCGATCTGCCGAAGGATGGCCACCAAGGCCACGCTGGCGAAACAAGCCGCGAACGCTCTATCCCCGCACCTGGAATTCGGCGCGGGGGACAGGCCGGGCAAGCGAGCAAAAACCTCAATCTTGCCTCGCCGCCCTCAGTCGCCGCCGCGACCGCGCGGATAAGAGATGATCGACAGATATTTGATCGGCAGTCGGGTCAGTTCTTCCGGGCCATGGGGCGCATCGGCGTCGAAGAAGAGGCTGTCGCCAGGGGTCATGCGGTAGAGATTGTTGCTGTGGCGGTAAACCACTTCGCCCTCCAGCATGTAGAGGAACTCCATGCCGTCATGCTGGAAGGTCGGGAAGACGTCGGAGTCCTCCGATAGCGTGATCAGATAGGGCTCGACCGTCACGCCAGATGTGTCCGAGCCGATATGACCAAGAAGCGTGTATTGGTGGCCGGCGCGCGTGCCCCGGCGTTCGACATCAACGCCCTCGCCCGCTTTGACGAAGACAGCATTGCGCTCTTCTTCAAAGCGCCGGAAAAACGCGGTGACCGGCACGCCGAGCGCACGCGACAGGGACTGCAGCGTCGTCAGCGATGGCGAGGTGATGCCATTTTCGATCTTCGACAGCATGCCGAGCGAAATGTCGGTGGCCGAAGCAAGGTCGGCAACGGTGATGCCGAGCTTCTTGCGGAAGGCACGGACCTCGTGGCCGATCGCCACTTCAAGCACCTTTTCGCGGGTGTCGCGAACGGCATGGGGATCCTGGGACAGCGGCGAAACGCCCGACAGGGCGGACTTGCCCGCTCCGGCCGCAATGGCTGCGTGCATAGCTTTGCCGTTCTTTTTCGACGGCGCCTGCTTTTCCGCTGCCTTCGCTCTCGCCATATCGTTGCCGCCTGCCTCTGCTCGTTGAATCTATTTCACCGAGAGTAAACATTTTCAGCAAAAGAAACAACAGCCGTGAACAAAGGTGCAAAGCGAAGGATGCTGGCAGGACAGTAGTTAGCCGGGAATTCAACTTCGCCCGACTACAGGCGGACAAGTTCCGCTACTGCATCAGCAGTATTTGCAGGTCGGCGACATTGGTGCCGGTGGCACCGGTCATCAGCAGATCGCCCGACGATGCCAGCGCATGGTAGGAATCGTTGTTCTGAAGCAGCGCCACCGGGTTGCATCCCAGCTTGCGCATCCAGGCCGTGGAGCCTGGGTCAACGATACCGCCGGCAGCATCGGTGGGGCCGTCGCGTCCATCTGTGCCGCCGCTCAGGAACACCCACGGACGCTTGATCGCGGCCCACTCGTTGAGCAACGCGAAGCGCAACGCCAGTTCCTGGTTGCGGCCGCCGATGCCGTTTCCGGCGACGCGAACGGTTGGCTCCCCGCCAGCGACTATAGCGACCGGGCCGCGCTGGCTCGAAGCAAAGATCGCCATGCGGTGCAAGGTCTCGGCGACATTGGCGACATCGCCGCTCAGCCAGTCATCGGCCTTGACGACGAGCGGATAGGCGACCCCGGCACTGTCCATCACCTGCTTCAGACTGATGCTGTTGGAGCCGATGATGACATTTTCGACATGGTCGAAGCTCGTGTCAGGTCCGCTCATCGAGAGATTGTCGATATGGCGGCGAAGGGTGGCGGGCAGCCTGTCGTACAGGCCGTAGCGCGAGACGATGCCGAGCGCGTCGGCAACGCTGGCCGAAGGCCGGGCGGTTGGCCCGCTGGCGACGATGCCGACATCGTTGCCCGGCACATCAGACAGGATCAGCGACAGCATCTTCGCGCCCGAGGCGAGCTTGGCCAGCCGCCCGCCCTTCAGTCGTGAGAACTGCTGGCGCACGGCATTGATCTCGTTGATCTCCGCGCCGCAGCGGATGAGCGCACTGTTGAGCGCGATCTTGTCGGCGAGCGAAACACCGGGCACCGGCGCGCAGATCAGCGCCGAACCGCCGCCACTGACAAGCACCAGAACCAGATCGCCCGGCGCGGCGGAACGTGCGGCGCGCTCGATGGCATACGCGCCGGCGATGCTGCCCTCGTCGGGCAACGGGTGGCCGCCTGATATGACATCGACGCCGTCGATGCCGATCATGTTTTCACTGTTGGTGACCGCGCAGGCGATATGCAGCTTGTCGGCGACAAAGGGCAAAGCCGCGCGCGCCATCGGGCATGCGGCCTTGCCGAAGGCGATGAGAATGACGCGCTTTGCCGCCGCAATTTCGCGGGCACGGCTTTCGAGCGCCGCAATGACCGCCCGCTCGGGGTCCGACGCCGCGACGCCTTCGCGGAACAAGGTGATTGCCTGTTCACGGAGCATGGTCACGGCAGGAGCCAAGCGGTCGGGGACCATCACACCACCTTGTCGGGTAAGGCGCGGCCTTCGAAGAAAGCGGTCAGATTGTCGACCGCCTTCATGCCCATGGCGACGCGGGTTTCCTCAGTCGCGCTGCCCAGATGCGGCAACAGGACGACATTTTCCATGCGCATCAATGCACCTGGCACATCAGGCTCGCCGTCATAGACGTCGAGGCCGGCACCGGCGATCTTGCCGCTGTCGAGTGCTGCGACCAGTGCCTTCTGGTCGACCACGTCGCCACGCGCAGTGTTGATCAAAAACGCACCGCGTTTCATCGCGGCCAGACGTTCGGCATTGATCAGGTGACGGTTCTCGGCGCCGCCGGGGCAATGCAGCGAGACGAAATCCGATTGTGCCAGCACGTCCTCGATGGTCGAAAGCTGACGCGCGCCCATGGCGCGGGTTTCCGCGTCGTCGATCTTCGAGCGGTTGTAGAACACGACATCCATGTCGAAGCCGAAATGCGCGCGCTTGGCCATGGCCTTGCCGATGCGGCCCATGCCGATGATGCCGAGAGTCTTGCCGGTGACCTTGGTGCCGATCATGTGGGTCGGGCACCAGCCGGTCCATTGGCCGGCGCGGACCTGGCGCTCGCCTTCGCCCGCCCGCCGGGCAACCGAGAGCAACAGGCTCATGCCGATATCGGCGGTGCAATCGGTCAAAACGCCTGGGGTGTTGGTGACCACGATGCCCCGGGCAAGCGCGGCGTCCGTGTCGATATGGCTGAAGCCGACGCCGAAATTGGCAAGGATTTTGGTACGGATATCGGTGTCAGGGAACACAGATGCCGGCAGCTTGTCGCTGACCGTCGGCAGGATCGCGTCAAAGTTCAGGAACGCCGCCTTGAGCTCAGTCGGGCCCAGCGGCGCGTCGCCCTGATTGAAGGTTGTGTCGAAACGTTCGGCAAGAACCTGTTCGACTGCCGCCGGCCAGCGGCGCGTGACGATAACGCGAGGTTTCATTTCAATTCCCTGTTCAAGGTATGAGAGGAGCCGGTCGGCGCCGGCTCCTCGAAGGCCAGGTCAGGCGGCCTTCTTTTGCTGTTCCAGCACACCCGCAACGGTGGGGCCGAAGGCCGCCGGCGTCTGCACAATGGTCACGCCTGCCTCGCGCAGGATCTCGACCTTTTCCTGGGCGGACTCGCCGAATGCCGAGATGATGGCACCAGCATGGCCCATGCGCTTGCCCTTCGGCGCCGAAAGACCGGCGATATAGGCGATCAGCGGCTTGCGCATATTGTGCCTGGCCCACTCTGCGGCTTCGGCTTCCTGCGGGCCGCCGATCTCGCCGATCATCACCACGGCATCCGTATCGGGATCGTCCTCGAACAATTTGAGGATGTCCTTGAAGGACGAGCCGTTGATCGGGTCGCCGCCGATGCCGACGCTGGTCGAAATGCCGATGCCGAGCGCCTTCATCTGCGATGCCGCCTCATAGCCAAGCGTGCCCGAGCGGCCAACGATGCCGACGCGGCCCGGCAGGTAGATATTGCCGGGCATGATGCCCATCAACGCCTGTCCCGGCGTGATGACGCCAGCGCAGTTCGGGCCAACGAGGCGCATGCGGTCTTCATAGCGGAAGCGGCGCATGTAGCGCTTGACCCGCATCATGTCCTGCGAGGGGATGCCGTCGGTGATGCAGACGCAGAGCTTCAGGCCGGCCTCAGCCGCTTCCATGATCGAGTCCGCCGCAAAGGGCGGCGGCACGAAGACGATGGAGGCTTCGGCACCGGTCTCGCGCACCGCGCCCTTGACGGTGTTGAACACCGGGATGCCCTGGTGGACGAGCCCGCCCTTGCCAGGGGTGACGCCGCCGACAACGTTGGTACCGTAGCGCTTCATGTCGTCGGCGTGGAAGCTGCCGATCTTGCCGGTCAGACCCTGGACGATAACGCGCGTCCGGCGATTCAAGAGAACTGCCATTTCGACCTCCCTTAGTTCTTTTTTGATTTCGAATAGGCGCGCATCGCTTCGACCGATTTCTCGGCCGCCTCCGCAAGCGTGTCCGCAACGATTATCTTTTCGCCAGACTCGGCGAGAATGCGCCGGCCTTCTTCGACGTTGGTTCCGGCAAGCCGCACTACCAGCGGCACGTTGACGCCAACCTCGCGGATCGCCTTGATGACACCCTCTGCCACCCAGTCGCAGCGGTTGATGCCAGCGAAGATGTTGACCAGGATGGTCTCGATGTTCTTGTCGGCCAAAACGGCGCGAAAAGCCTTGGCGACACGCTCGGGCGAGGCACCGCCGCCGATGTCGAGGAAGTTCGCAGGTTCGCCGCCGGCGATCTTGATCATGTCCATCGTCGCCATGGCGAGGCCGGCACCGTTGATGATGCAGCCGATATTGCCGTCGAGGCCGACATAAGACAGGCCACGGTCGCTGGCGAAGGTTTCGCGCGGGTCTTCCTGCGACTTGTCGCGCAGCTCGGAAATCTCGGCGCGGCGGAACAAAGCGTTTTCGTCGAACGACATCTTGGCGTCGAGCGCGATCAGATTGCCGTCCTTGGTGATGACAAGAGGGTTGATCTCCAGCATCGAGGCATCGAAATCGCGGAAGACGCGGTAGCAGCCGAGCAGCGTGTCGACGGCCTTGCCGATCAGGCTGTTTTCGAGCCCGAGGCCGAAGGCGATCTCGCGGGCCTGGAACTGCTGCATGCCGGCACCGGGATCGACGATGGCGCGGATGATCGAGTCGGGCTGCTTTTCAGCGATATCCTCGATCTCCATGCCGCCGGACGCCGACGCCACGATCATGACGCGCTCCGACTTACGGTCGAGCACGATGCCGAGATAGAGCTCCTGGCGGATGTCGACGGTTTCTTCGACATAAAGGCGCGACACCAGCTTGCCCTTGGGACCGGTCTGGTGCGTCACCAGCTTGCGGCCGAGCATGGCTTCGGCGGCGTCGGAGACCTCGTTGTCGGTGGTGCAGATGCGGATGCCGCCGGCCTTGCCGCGCGCGCCGGAATGGATCTGCGCCTTGACCACCCATTTGCCACCGCCGATTTCGCTGGCGCGATAGGTCGCCTGTTCGGGGCTGTAGGCCAAGCCGCCGCGCGGGATCTGTACCGAGTAGCGTGCGAGCAGCTCTTTGGCCTGATATTCATGAATATCCATGTCGAACTCCTCCTCAGTTCGGCAGGCCGGTGCGCGAGCGCGCCGACTGCTCGATTGCGTCATGCATGACCAGCACGTTGCGGGCCATGCGCTCGGATGCGGCGTCGATCATCTTGCCGTCGAGGGCAGCGGCACCCTTGCCCTGCTCCTCGGCTTCCTTCAGCACTTCGATGATGCGGCGAGCGCGGGTGACTTCCTTTTCCGGCGGCGAAAACACAGCATTCGCCAGTTCTATCTGCGAGGGGTGGATCGCCCACTTGCCCTCGATACCCAGCGCCGCCGCACGTTTTGCGCCGGCAATGTAACCTTCAGGATCGGAGAAATCGCCGAACGGCCCGTCGATGGGGCGCAGGCCGTAGGCGCGGCAGGCGACAGTCATGCGCGACAGGGCTGCGTGCCACTGGTCGCCGGGATAATCGGGGTTGAGGCCGCCGATGCTGACGGTGCGTGCCTTGCAGCTCGCGGCATAGTCGGCGACACCGAAATGCATCGCCTCGAGCCGCCCGCCATAAGCGGCAATGGCTTCGACATTGGCCATGCCGAGTGCTGTTTCGATCAGCGCCTCGAGGCCGACGCGGGTCTTGAAACCCTTGGCCGTCTCGATCTGAGTGACCATGGCATCGACCATATAGAGATCGGCGGGAACGCCGACCTTGGGCACCAGGATCGTGTCGAGCTTGTCGCCGGCCTGTTCCATCACATCGACCACGTCGCGGTACATGTAATGGGTGTCGAGGCCGTTGATGCGGACCGAGATGGTCTTGCCCTTGGCGCGCCAGTCGATCTCGTTGAGCGCCTGGATGATGTTCTTGCGGGCGCGTTCCTTGTCCGGCGGCGCCACCGCATCTTCGATGTCGAGGAAGATGTAGTCGGCATCGCCATCGGCGGCCTTGCGGATCATCTCCGGGTTGGAACCCGGCACGGCGAGTTCGCTACGCTGCAGGCGAAGCTTGCGCAGGTGGTGGAGTGTATGGCTCATCTGTTTTCCTCCCTGTTCTGCTTCAGGCTGCTTTGGCGACGGCCGGCTGGGCCGACAGGCGGTAATGCTCGAGCGCGGCACCCACGCCGGAACCCGGCTGCACCTTGACGCCGACGTCGCGCAGCGCCATTTCAGCCGCCGAGATCGCGCCGCACATCATCACTTCGTTGACCCAGCCGAGATGGCCGATGCGGAACACCTTGCCTGCAACCTTGTTGAGGCCGACGCCGAGCGAGGTCTGGTAGCCGTGGAAGGCGCGGCGGACGACTTCGGCGCTGTCGATGCCCTCGGGAACCACGATCGCGCTGACCGTATCGGAGTTCCACTTCGCCTCCTTGGCGCAGACGCGCAGGCCCCAGGCGTCGACCGCCTTGCGCACGCCCGTCGCCAGCCGGTTGTGGCGCTCGAAGATGTTTTCAAGGCCTTCTTCCTGGATCAGGTCGAGTGCGGCACGCAGGCCGCGCAGCAGTTGCACCGCCGGCGTGTAGGGGAAATAGCCGGTGTCGTTGGCGCGGATCTGATCTTCGAAGGCGAAATAGCAGCGGTTGTACTTGGCCGTCTTGGCGGCATCGAGCGCCTTTTGGCTGACCGACAGGAAGCCGAGGCCGGGTGGCAGCATGAAGCCCTTCTGCGAACCTGACACAGCGCAGTCGACGCCCCATTCTTCCTGGCGGAAGTCGATCGAACCGACCGAGGACACGCCATCGACGAACAGCAGCGCGGGATGCTTGGCAGCATTGAGTGCCGCACGCACCGCGCCGACGTCGCTGGTGACGCCCGTTGCGGTTTCATTGTGGGTGACGAACACAGCCTTGATGCGGTGTTCCTTGTCCTTGGCGAGACGCTCGGCATAGATCTCGACCGGAACGCCGGTGCCCCATTCGGCATCGACGACATCGACGTCGAGGCCAAAGCGCTCGGCCATGTCGACCCACAGATGCGAGAACTGGCCAAAGCGCGACATCAGCACGCGGTCGCCCGGGTTCAAGGTGTTGGTGATCGCCGATTCCCAGGCACCGGTGCCCGAGGACGGGAAGATGAAGGCCCGGCCGGTCTCGTTGCGGAAGACCTTCATCAGGTCGGTAAAGAGGCCGCGCGTGAAGGCAGGGTAATCCGGCGCGCGCATGTCCTCCATCGGCATGTTCATCGCTTGCCGGACAATCTCCGGAACGTTGGTCGGTCCTGGAACGAAGAGCTGATTGAAGCCGGCCATGAAAAGTCCTCCCGAAAACTGTTGCGGCGTGGTGCCCTGTCTGTGGCTTTCGGGAGGATGATCGGTTTTGCACTGCCGGCTCACAACACCTGCCGGGATAGAAACGCGGACCTTTGGGCGTTGGACCGGGCCTACTCTTTCAGACGCGCCGGCGTCCTATCGGATAGGTCGGAGCCTACCCGGCACAACGATGATCGACGGAGGCACTCACGGAATGTTGTGAACCGAGGGACTCGTTCCGCCAACGGTTCGGGCGATAATGGCCAGATCGGCGAACGAAACGGCCCATGGATATGAGGATTTTCGGCTCCTTCGCATTGGCAGCCTTGCTTTTTCTCCTGCCTGCCCAGGCCCTGGCGGAGGCCCCTCCCCGCTCGGGCCAGCCGGTGTTCGACCGCGCTGTCGAACTGGTCTTCGACCATTTCCATGACACATCGGCGCTTGGGCGGTTTGCAACAGCGGTCAGGCGTGAAATCGACAACGCCGATGCGCCTCTCAATGCCACCAGCTCCAATGAACGGGTCGACAAGGCGATCGACACCGTCCTTGCCAGCCTTCAGGCTTCCCACACCGGCCGCTTCAAGCCGGATACGATCGCCTATTTCGAACTTGCCGACATTTTCCGCTTTGCCATCCGCAACGATTTGCGGCGGCTGTTTCCTTCGGAAGGCCAGGTCTCGTACCCCGGCATCGGCATGATCGTGCAGTCGACCAAAGGCTCGCTGTTCGTCAACGACATCTACGACGGGTCGCCTGCCCAGCGGGCGGGCATCCTGGTCGGCGACGAGATTCTTGCGGTCGATGGCGCGCCCTATCACGAGATCGCATCGTTCCGCGACAAGGTCGGCCGGGCCGTCGAGATCAGGCTACGCCGCAACGCCGGAGCTGAACCCATCACCGTCAAGGTCGCTGTGGAGCAGTTGCGTCCGCTCAAAACGTTCGAAAAAGCGATCGAGGCAAGCGTCAGCGTAACCGAACGCAACGGAAAGCGCATCGGCTATGTCAGGCTGTGGACCCTTTCGGCACCTGACGGCCTCGACATCGTTGCCCGCGAACTGGGAGACGGTCGGCTCAAGGACGTCGATGGCATGGTCGTTGACCTGCGCGGGCGTTGGGGCGGCGGCCCTTCGGACGCGGCAGAGCTATTCGTTGGCGACACCCCGACATTCCGGCTGATCCAGCGCGACGGCGAGGCAACGCTTGCCAATGTGCGCTGGCAGCGGCCTGTCGTTGGCATCATCGATGGGGGCGCGCGAAGCGGGCTTGAACTCTTCGCCTATGCACTGAAGACCAACGGCATTCCGCTCGTGGGCGCACGTACCGCCGGCGCGTTGCTGGCCGGACGAGCCTATCTTTTGCCCGACGACAGCCTGCTCGAAGTGGCGGTCTCCGACGCCGTCATCGGCGACGATGTGCGGCTGGAAGGACATGGCGTCGAGCCGGATATTCCGGTGGCCTTCGGCCTGCCTTACGCCGCGGGCCGGGACCCGCAGCGCGAGGCCGCAATGGACGAGATGAGCCGCATCCTTGCCGGCGGCTGAGGCTATACTCCCGTCGTCGGACGGTGTCTGGTACCGTCGATGAAGCGCTCGTAGCGGAATGCCTGGGGATCGACGAGCGGCGCATTTCCGGTCACCAGATCTGCCGTCAGCCTGCCTGCCGCCGGGCCGATGCCGAAGCCATGGCCGGAAAAGCCGGTGGCGATGACAAGCCCGGGCAGCGATTTCACCGGCGAAATCACCGGCACCGCATCCGGCGTGGCATCGATGAAGCCGGCCCAGCGCTGCAGCGTCGGCACGCCTTTCAGTGCGGGAAAAACCTTCTCCATATTGGCGCGGGCCGCTTCCAGCGGGGCGACTGCAGGTGAAGGATCGAGCGTGCGGTGCCGCTCGTAGACGCTGCCCTCGCCTTCCAGCTTGGGTGAAACGCCCCACGGGCCGCCGAGGAAATCGCCGAAGCGCAGGCCGATCGAACGCCATTCGCGCGACAGGATCGGCAGGAAGTCGGCGAAGTAGCGGAAACTGTCGGGGTTCACATGATGATAGCTGATGGTGCCGTTGGCGATGGTGTAGCCGCCGTCGAGGCGTTTTCTGTACGCAAAGCCCTCGGTCCAGGCGGCACCCTCCGGCCCCCCTTGCACCGGACCGGAGCGCATCACCGACGAGCGCACGGCAAGCTGCGGCAGCTTGATACCGACAGAACGGCACAGCCGGCTCGACCACGCACCGCCAGCCACGACAACCGTGCTGGCGCGGATAAGGCCATTTTCGGTGACGACGCCTGAGATCCGGCCACCTTCGGTCTCGATCTCGCGCACCGCACAACGCAACAGGATGCGGGCGCCGGCGCGCTGGGCGGCACGGGCGATCGCGGGCGCCGCCTTCTGTGGCTCGGCGCGACCGTCGCTTGGCGTGTGCAGTGCTGCCCGAAACGTCTTTTGCGCACCTGGCATCAGTTCGGCCAGCGCCTTGCCCTCGATCATCTTGCTGTCGAGCGCGTAGTCGCCTGCGCTTTTCACCCATGCGGCGTGATGTTCGACGTCGCTTTGGTCCTGGCAGAGATAGAGAATGCCGGTGCGGCGGAAGCCAACGTCCTCGCCGACCAGTTCCTCGATGCCGCCCCACATCTTCATCGCCTCGACGATCAGCGGCAGTTCGCGTGGGTCGCGGCCCATGCGCCGGCACCAGCCCCAGTTGCGGCTCGACTGTTCGCCCGCGACATGGCCCTTCTCGCAGACAACGACCGAGATGCCCTTTCTGGCCAGGAAAAGCGCTGCGCTGACCCCGATGATGCCGCCACCGACGATGACGACATCAGCACGCTTCGGCTGGATGTCGCCAGCGGGAACCGGATCGACTGGAGGCCCCATTCATTTCTCCCCAATGTGCCAACGGGAGGTGCCCCAACCCGTCTTGAAAATAACATACAGTACTGTATGCATGAGCATCGAATTCTTGCAATGCCGTCGGAAATTACCCGGCGATCGAACCGGGGGGAAGTGCCATGTCGCCACGTAGAATCATCATCGATACCGATCCCGGCCAGGACGACGCCTTTGCCATCCTGTTTGCGCTCGGTTCGCCCGAGCTGGAAGTGGTGGCGCTGACCACCGTTGGCGGCAATGTGCCGCTGGCGCTGACCTCGCGCAACGCATTGCAGATCGCCGAACTCGCCGGCCGCTCCGACATGCCGGTCTATGCCGGCTGCTCGCGTCCGATGGTCAAGGCGCTCAAGACCGCCGAATATGTCCATGGCCCGACCGGCATCGACGGCTGTGTCCTGCCCGAGCCGACAAAGCCGTTGCAGGACAAGCATGCCGTCAATTTCCTTGTCGACACGCTGATGGCGGCGCCTGAAGGCGAGATCACCGTTTGCACGCTGGGACCCATGACCAATCTCGGCATGGCGATGGTGATGGAACCGCGCATCATCCCGCGCATCCGCGAAGTGGTGCTGATGGGCGGCGGTTTCTTCGAGGGCGGCAATGCCACGCCGGCCGCCGAGTTCAACATCTGGGTCGACCCGCATGCGGCGGCGGTCGTGTTCGATTCCGGCGTGCCGGTCACCATGGCCGGCATCGACTGCACCTACACCGCCCAAATGACGCCGGAATGGTTGCAAAAGCTGCGTGCGCTCGGCACCCGTTCGGCCATCGAAGCCGCCAACATGGCCGATTTCTACCGCCAGTACGGCTCGCACAAATTCCCAACCGAAGCCCGGCCCATCCACGACGCCTGCGTCACCGGTTATCTGCTCGCGCCGCATCTCTACGAGCAGAAACAGTGCAACGTCACCGTCGAGCTGATGTCGCCGGAGACCATCGGCATGACCGTCGTCGATTGGTGGCACGTCACCGGCCGGCGCAAGAACTGCAATGTGCTGCGCCGTATCGACGCCGATGGCTTCTTCGCGCTGATGCTGGAGCGCTTCGGCAACCTTCCCTGAGAGGGCGATTGGCGATGAAAAGCACTCCTGCTCCCGAACGCAAGCCCGCAGTGCGAAAAACGCTGTCGCGCGAGGCGTGGATTGCCGCTGCCATCGCAACGCTGGAAAAGAAGGGCATCGCCAACGTCAAGATCGACCACCTGTCGAAACAGCTGAAGGTCACGCGTGGGAGTTTCTACTTCCACTTCAAGAACCTGAAGGACCTGCTCGACAGCCTGCTCGAGGAATGGCGCCAGCGCAATTGCAAGCCCTTCGAAGCGCTCATCGACCAGGAGGTCATCGACGGCCCCGCCTTCTTCGATGCGGTGACCGGGGTGTGGATCAGGGAAGACCCGTTCAGCCCCCGGCTCGATCTCGCGATCAGGGACTGGGCGCGCAGCTCGGCGCTGATCGCCCGCAAGGTGCAAGTGCAGGACGATTTTCGCATGGCCCTTCTGGTCAGGGCTTTTGCCGTGATGGGCTACGACCAGGACGAAAGCCTGATCCGCGCCCGCATCACCTATTTCCAGCAGATCGGCTACTACGCCACCCATTTCAAGGAACCGCCGGCCGACCGCAAGCGCTTCCGCTCGCTCTACACCAAGATCCTTATCGGCTCCGAATGACGGCGCCGGCCCGTATGAACTGAGGAAATGAAATGTCCCTGCCTGTGCCTTATCTGTCCGCCCGGACGCTGACCGTCGTCAAGAAGATCGACACCACGGGAGCGGCACGCGTCGTCAATCTCGGGCTCAACGAAAGCTGGCTCGGACCAGCCCCTGGCGTGGTCGAGGCGATCCGCGAGGCAGCGCCAAACGTCTACCGCTATGCCGATCCGAATTGCGGGACGATGCGCACAGCGATCGGCAAGCAGTTCGACCTCGACCCCGCCCGCATCGTCTGCGGCAACGGCTCGGAAGAGCTGCTCGATGCTGTCGGCCGCGTCTATGCCCGTGCCGGCGACGAGATCCTGTTTCCCGCCTATTCCTTCCTGCAATTCGCCATCGTTGCCTACCGCCTCGGCGCCAAGGCAGTCGAGGCACCGCTCGGTCCTGACTTCTCCGTCGATGTCGACGCGCTTTTGGCCGCCGTCACGCCTGCAACGCGCGTCGTCTTCCTTGCCAATCCCAACAACCCCACCGGCTCGGTCGTGCCGATGGACGAAGTGGCGCGGCTGGCGCGCGAGTTGCCGTCGCATATCATTCTGGTGCTCGACGCGGCTTACGCCGAATATGTCGACCCGGCCGAGGCGGTCGCGACCTTCGAGATCGCCGATCGCCACCCCAACGTCATCGTCACGCGAACCTTCTCCAAGGCCTACGGCCTCGCCTCCGCGCGTGCCGGCTGGGCCTATGCTTATCCCGAGGTGGTCTCGGCACTGAACAATGTGCGCGGCATCGGCAACGTCAATGGCCTGGCCCAGGTGGCGGCGACCGTTGCTGTCGGCGAGCAGGATTTCGTCCAGCACGTGCGCGCCCGCACCGCCGAGGAGCGCGAATATCTCGAAGGCGAACTGCGCAAGCTCGGCTTCGAGATTTCGCCAAGCGCTGCCAACTTCGCTTTCGTCCGCCTGCCCGGCGCATATGCCGGCTGGGCGCAGACGACTGTGGCGCGGCTTGCCAAGCAGGGCTTCATCATCCGCTCGAACGAGGACTACGGCCTGCCGGAATGGCTGCGCATCTCGATCGCCGACCGGGCCGATCTCGATGAAATGCTCGCCCTGTTGCGCGTTGAGGTCCGCGCCGCCAACGGCTAGGAAACCGCGAGCGGCCCGGCCGCCTCACGTCTCAGACGCTTCGTTGCTGGCCCGGTGAAACCAAGCCTGGCCAGGCCAAGACGAACTTCCGGTGCGCCCATGAACAGCCGCCACAAAAGCCCGGTTCGATGGTTTTCAATCATTGCGACAATCGGACCCTGGTTGATCGCCAGATAGGTGCGGGCATACCAGTTGCGGTTTTCGCAGAACGCGTCGACAAAGCCGAAGCGACCCCAGATGCGTTTCCTTGGCTTGCCCAGGAAGCCGCGTAAAGCCGACATGGCCTGATCGGGTGCATAAGGAAAGCTGGACAAGGCAGCACTTGGCGTGATGACACCAACGTCCCTATCCGGAGCATGCGCGATATAGCCTGTCGGCCCATGAGAGGCCGTGAGCCCCCAGCAATCGGCGCCGTAGCCTTGGTGGTTATGGGGATTGAGCTCACAATGCCGATGGTTGATCCGCGTGTGACGAACATTTTGCTCCCAATAATCGGCATAGCGGTCGTTGAGACCGTTGGGATCGAGCCCGCAGAAGGAATAGTGCGCGAAAAAGAGCGGGCCACCAAAGTCGGTTCCGAGCGGCAAGGTGATTCCGTAATGGTCACGCCCGTTTTCAAAACCCGGCCCGGTGGCAAAGCCGTCGTGATAGCAATCCGGATCGATGGCGTGATGCTGCGATCCCGCCGCCAGCACGAACGCAAGCAGGCACTCGTTCCAGCCTTCGATCGGGCTGTTCATGGCCCAGCCATGCCTGGGGCTCCAGTGCCAGTAGAGTTTGCCTTTCCGCGCAAACCAATCCCACTCGGCCTGCGCCAGCAGCGCATTCACCCGATCGCAAAGACGCTGCTCCTCGGCCGTTACACCGTCCAGATATTCGCGCGCACAAATCAATCCCTGAAACAGGAACGTCGTTTCGACAAGATCCGCCCCGTCATCCTTGCGCCGGAACGGGATCGTGTCGCCTGTCGAGCCGTGGATGAAGTGGGGAAACATGCCGTGGTAGCGCGGCGACCGCTCCAGTAAATCCAGCATTCGATGCAGCCGACACAGGGCTTCCGCACGATCAACCCAGCCTCGTTCAACTGCAACGATGATGGCCATGATGCCGAAGCCGGAGCCGCCGATCGCCACGAGATCGTTCGGCGTATCGCCCGTGGTCTTCTGGCGGTCGCGGGCAAGGCCGCTGACTGGATGGGCACCATCCCAGAAATAGCGGATCGTCTGCCGCTGCACGATATCGAGCAGCGCGTCATCGGCGAGTTCAAACGGATCTTGTGGAAGTGTCGGAGGCGAGGCAAGAATCATGATGCCAGTATGCAGCCAACTTCGCCATTGAGACGCTCATTCTTGCACGCTAGCCGGATGATGTTGCCTCACGAGCATGCCTGCCGGTCATGCTTTCGATCCTGATCCGGTAAAACACCGGTGGTGAGCTGACCGCAGTTGATGGGGAGCTGGGTTTCAGGCTTCCTGGCTGCCACCAATTGGCGTGTTGCTGCAGCAACGACCAGGCATGATTGCGTTCACGTCGGCTCGCATTTCGATCCAGGACGTTGCGCGGGAGGTTTATTCCCACGGGCGCAAAAGCCTGTCTGTGCTGACGGCCTACGATTTTAAGTGACGATTTCTCGGCTCTGCCAGCAGGCTCAACTCGCCATCTAGTCGTCAGGCTTCAGGCTAGCGGGTCTTTACCGGAGCCGCCATGAAACGGCTCCGGTAAATAATTCAGGCCTTGGTTGCGGCCACCTCGGTTGACGGCTCGCGGCCGGCATGACGGTGCTGCCACCAGTCACCGAGCAGAAGCAGGATCGGCGCTGCGATGAAGATCGACGAGGTCGTCGCAATGAACACGCCGAACACCATCGGAATGGCGAAGTTCTCAACCGCACTGCCGCCCCAGATCGCCATCGGCAGCATCGAAAGCAGGATGGCGACAGAGGTGTAGATACAGCGCGCGAACACCTGGTTGATGCTCATGTCGATGATCTCGCGCAGCGGCATCTTCTTGTACAGGCGCAGATTCTCGCGCATGCGGTCGTAGACCACCACCTTATCGTTCACCGAATAGCCGATGATGGTCAGCAGGGCTGCGATCGCTGTCAGGTTGAAGTCCAGCCCGAACAGCGCAAAGAAGCCAACCATCTTGGTGGTATCGAGCACCAGTGTGGCAATGGCGCCGATGGCGAAGTTCCATTCGAACCGCCACCAGATGTAAACCAGCATGGCAAGTGCGGCCAGAACCACGGCCAGGATGCCGGACTGCGCCAGCTCACCGCTGACCTTCGGACCCACCACTTCAGTGCGTTCGAACTTCACGCTTGGATCGAGCTTCTGCACGGCAGCCTTGATGGTGTCGACGGCAGCGGTCTGCGCTGTTTCGCCACCTTCCTGACGCTGCACGCGGATCAGCACGTTGCCGTCGCTGCCGATCTGCTGCAGCGCCACTTCGCCGATGTTCAAGTTGCCGAGTGTGCTGCGCAGTTGTGCCAGGTCGGCAGGTGTCGACGTCGCGATCTCGACCTGGATGCCGCCCTTGAAGTCGATGCCGTAGTTGAGGCCCGGCTTGACGAACAGGCCGATGGAGGCGAGCGACAGGAAGATCGACATGCCGATGCCGAGGTAACGGGCCTTCATGAACGAGATCGAGGTCTTTTCCGGGAAGAAGCGGACCAGCGGTTCGATCTTGATCGTCTTCAGGCGCTTGCGGCGCACAACCTCGGCCATCAGGATGCGCGTCACCGAAACGGCGGTGAACATCGACAGGCAGGTACCGAGGAACATGGTGATGGCAAAGCCGCGCACCGGACCGGAGCCGAACATGAACAGCAGGCCGGTGGCGATGAGCGACGTCACATTGGCGTCGACAATGGTCGAATAGGCGCGCTTGAAACCATTGTCCAAGGCAGCATAGGCGCTGAGCCCCTTCTTCGACTCTTCCCTGATGCGTTCGTTGATCAGGATGTTGGCATCGACGCCGAAGCCGATGCCCAGGATGATGCCGGCGATGCCGGGCAGCGTCAGTGTGCCGCCGATCAGGGTAAGCACGCCAAAGGTCAAGATCAGGTGCAGCAACAGCGCGAAATTCGCGATCATGCCCCAGGTGCCATAGAGCGCGACCATGAACAGCACGACCGCCACGAAGCCGGCGATACCTGTGTAGATACCCATCTTGATGACGTCGCCGCCAAGGTCGGGGCCGACGGTGCGCTCTTCGATGACGGTCAGCGGTGCCGGCAGTGCGCCGGCGCGCAGGAGTGCTGAAAGCGTCACCGTCTCTTCGACGCTGAAGCTGCCGCTGATCTGGCCCGAACCGCCTGTTATCGGCTCGCGGATGTTGGGCGCCGACAGCACCTTGCCGTCGAGCACGATGGCAAACGGCTTGCCGACATTGGCCGCGGTGATCTCGGCGAACTGGCGTGCGCCGACGCTGTCGAAGCGGAACGAAACCAGAGGCTCCTGGGTGCGCTGGTCAAAGCCGGCGCGTGCGTCGGTGAGGCGTGCGCCATCGAGCGCGACGCGGTCCTCGACAGGATACTGCCTGCCGGATTTGGCGTCGGGCAGCATGGTGACGCCGCGCGGCAGCGGTTCGCCACTGGCGACATTGGCCACCATGTGGAACGTCATCTTGGCGGTGCTGCCGAGCAGTTCGCGCAGCCTTGTCGGGTCCTGAAGGCCCGGAAGCTGGACGAGCATACGGTCGGAACCGACGCGCTGGATCGTCGGTTCGGCGACGCCGACCTGGTCGACGCGCTGGCGCACGATCTCGAGGCTCTGCTGCAGCGCTGCATCGAGCTTGTCGCGCTGGCCAGCCTCAGTCAGTGCGACCTTGATCTGCTTGTCGGTCGTCGTGACCTCGATGTCGGGCTTGCCGGCTCCAAGACCAAGTCCGCTGACCGGAACGGCCAGAGCCTGAAGCGTGGCAAGTGCGGTGGCGCGCTGTGCGTCGTCGGGAATGTTGACGACGATGGCGTCGCCGGCAAGGCGCGCCGATTGCGCGTTGATGCGCTCCTTGCGCAGGGCGCCGCGCACATCGTCGAGCAACGAGCGCAAGCGGTCAGTCTTCAGCGCCGCCGCATCGACTTCAAGCACCAGGTGCGAACCGCCCTGGAGGTCGAGGCCGAGCGTGACCTGCTGTTTCGGAAACCAGCTCGGCAGCGCTGCCAGTTGCTTGGCTGTGAGAACATTGGGAAACGCGGCAATGATGCCGGCCAAAATGATGATGGTGTATGTCACCACCACCCATCGGGAGGTCCGCATATATCTGATCCTGCAAAAATCATCGCCGCTGCATCATGGCACGCGGACGACGATTGTTAGTTTGGCGGCACAGCGCACGAAGGCGCGCACCATTCACAAGGGTTCAGGAAAATGCAGGGGGCGCGCGGGCGGTGTAACCGGGCCCTGAAGGGCGGAGGATGAGCTGGAGAACCAGATCATGGCGCGGCTTGGCGAAGACCGCTTCGGGAACTTCGATGCTACGCGGCAACAAGGCCGAATTGCCGTCGTCATGAAGTGCCGCCGCCTTGACGGCTCTCCAGTCAACGACAACAAATGAGCGCTCGGGAATAACCGGGGCAGTACGCCGCTCCCGGACGTCCATTCCGCCGGAGTTCGACCTGAGCATTTCGGACGCGACAGCCACGCCATCGGCCAGCGGGCTGCAAACCATGGCAAGCGCCACGGACAGGCATAGAAATGCGGCCGTCAAAATGCCGGTCGCAGGCTTTCTATGTGCCTTGGTCTGCTGCATCTCGTATTGGCGCAAAGGTCCGAACGGTTGGGCTGAATTGCCTTAGGAGCCGACCACTACGGCATTTTGATGAAGACGCCAAGCAACTCTCGTTGCCGCGCTGCGCATTTCCAGCGTTTCGCGGCGACGAACGCATACCTTGGGCACCTATTCAGGCCGGCCGAAGAAGATCCGTGCCAAGCCTTCCTTGGTCACCTCGACGGCGTGCGCCGAGCTCAGCGTGATATGGCGTTCGATGAGCTCGCCACCGGCCTCGCCGTCGCGGCGCCTGAGGCAGTCGATGATCGCCGCATGCTCGTCATAGGTGCCGCCACGGCGGCGATTGCTCTCGAGATCGATGCGGCGGAAGAAGCGGATCAGCGAATTGACCCCCTCCAGCGCGTTCAGCATGCGCCCGTTCTTGGACAGGGTGACGATGGCGATGTGAAACGCCTCGTCGGCCTCGGCAACCATGGCCCAGTCGGTGGTCGGGCCAAGATTGCTGTTATTCTGCCAGATCGCGATGGTCTCGCCGATCTCGGTGTCGGTGCCGCGCTCACAGGCAAGCCGGAACGCCGCCCGCTCGATCGCCGCGCGCAACTCGTAAAGCTCCTGCACGCCTTCAGGCGTGATGTCGCGGGCGTAAAAGCCGCGATTGGGCACAAAACTCATGAAGCCGTCGCGCGCCAGGCGGTTGAGCGCTTCACGCACCGGCGTGCGCGACACGCCAAGCCTGGTCGCCAGCTCGACCTCATTGACACGCTCGCCCGGCTTGAAGCGGTATTCGACCGCCAGTTCCTTGACCGCGTCATAGACCTTTTCGACGCTGTCTGCGGCGCGTGCCGTCTTCTTCGGCTTGGCTGTCTTCTGCACCTGCGCTCCGTTTCGATCGGGCTGTCTGTTGGGTTGAGTCCGCTTGGCGACCTCATGTCGCCGAACTAATGCCACGACAAAGTGCAGTTCACAATCCTCTTGTGGATACACTTGTGTCGACATATAGTGACGACGCAATCGAACCAAAGCTTGGAGTATGAGACCATGAGCAACATCACCCGAATTGACGTTGGCCCGCGCATGAGCCAGGCCGTCGTGCACGGCAACACCGTCTATGTATCGGGGCAGGTCGCGCTCGATGCCGCCGGCGAAAGCGTCACCGCCCAGACCAGGAACATCCTCGACCGCATCGACGCCGTGCTGGCCAAGGCCGGCACCGACAAGACCAAGGTCCTCTCCGCCTCGATCTGGCTCGCCGATATCGCCGGCTTTGCCGAGATGAACGCCGTCTGGGATGCCTGGGTCGCCAAGGACAGCGCCCCTGCCCGCGCCACCGTCGAATCCAAGCTGGCCGCGCCGCAGTACACGGTCGAGATCGCCGTTATCGCCGCTCTCTGAGCGGCAACGACATAATCACGGAGATTTTTGGGATGCGCGTTGCCGTGCTCGGCGCCGGAGTTGTCGGCGTCACCACCGCCTATGAGCTTGCCCGCGACGGGCATGAGGTGACTGTCATCGACCGACTTTCCGAAGCGGCGGGCGAAACCAGCTTTGCCAATGCCGGGCTGATCGCGCCCGGCCACGCCTATACCTGGTCGTCGCCCAAGGCGCCGCGCATCCTGCTCCGCTCGCTGTTCGACGACAGCCAGGCGCTGCGTTTCAAGCCAAGCCTCGATCCACGGCTGTGGTCGTGGTCGTGGAAATTCCTGATGAACTGCACTGCCGAAAAGGCGCGCACCAACACCAAGCGCAAGGTGCGTCTGTGCCGCTATTCGCAGGAGCGCCTGCAAGGCATCGTCGCGGATACCGGCGTCGACTATCACGGCCTCGACGGCGGCCTGCTCTACCTCTACCGCAAGCCCGAATCGTTTGCCCGCGGCTCGGCCAACACGCGCATTCTGTCTGAGGAAGGGCTGGAGTTGCGCGCCGTCTCCCCTGACGAAGCAGCGCGCATCGACCCGGCACTGGCCAAGGTGAAAGACAAGTTCGCCGGCGCGGTCTACTGCCCCTCCGACGGCAGCGGCGATGCGCGGGTCTTCACCCAGAACCTCGCCCGCCATTGTGCCGAACAGCTCGGCGTCAAATTCATGTTCGACACCGAGGTCAAGGGTTTCGAGACCAGCGGCGACCGCATTGTCCGCGTCACCACCTCAAGGGGTTCGGTGGCGGCGGATGAATTCGTGCTCTGCCTCGGCGTCTTCGCGCCCGATTTCGCCCGCCGCCTTGGCGTGTCGCTGCCGGTCTATCCGATCAAGGGATATTCGGTGACCATGCCGGTCGAGGCCTCCAACCTTCCCCCCACGGTCGGCGGTGTCGATGAAGACAATCTCGTCGCCTATGCCCGCTTCGGCGACCGGATGCGCGTGACGGCAACCGCCGAATTCGCCGGCTTCGACCGCTCGCATAAAGCAGAGGATTTCCGCCACATGCTGGCAGCCATCCGCGACATCTTCCCCAATGGCGCCGACTATACCAGGCCGCAATATTGGGCAGGCCTCAGGCCGATGACGCCCGAGGGCACGCCGATCTTTGGACGCGGCGGGCGCTTCGCCAACATGGTGTTCAATGTCGGCCATGGCCATATGGGCTGGACCATGTCGGCCGGTTCGGCGCGCATCACCGCCGACATCGTCAGGCGGGCAAAACCCGGCTTCGATCCGGCCGGAATGCTGGTGCAGTAGGGCATAGCCAATCCAAATGTACAAAAAAGCCCGCGAAATCGCGGGCTTTTGTCGTTTCAGTACCGTCTTACCAGGGTCGGGCGCCGTCGATGATTTCCATGGCCCGCACGGCAAAGCGCCCGGCCAATGGCGCGACATCTGCGGCATCGGTCGAAGCCGCGTTTCCGGCGCGTGCCCTGTCGGCGATACCGACGAAGATCACGGCAAAGCGAAACAGCGAAAAAACCAGATGGAAGCGTTCGAGCGGTGCGGTGGGGGCCGCGTGCGTGAAATAATGGTCGAGGAATTCGCGCTGGCTCGGAATGCCAAGCGCTGCGATATCGAGGCCAAGGATGCCGCCATATTCGTTGGGTGCCGAATGCCAGGTCATCGAGCAGAAGCCGAGATCGGCGAGCGGATGGCCGAGCGTTGACAACTCCCAGTCGAGAATGCCGATCACTTCAGGTTTTTCGGGATGAAAGAGTAGATTGCCAAGCCGGAAATCGCCATGCGCGATCGACACGCGCCCATCGTCCGCCGGCATGTTCTGCGGCAGCCAGTCTGCGACAGCCTCCAGTGCAGGGATGCGTTCGCTCGGCGATTCCCTGAGTTGTCTTGTCCAGCGGCCGATCTGGCGCTCGAAATAATTGCCCGGCTTGCCAAAGTCGCCAAGGCCGACATCGTCCGGGCGCACAGCATGCAGCTTGGCCATCGCCTCGGCCATGCCGAGATAGATGCCGCGCCGCTCGTCTGGCGACAGGCTAGGTAGCGAGCAGTCATGGAAGACGCGGCCTTCGAGCCGTTCCATCAGATAGAACGGCGTGCCGAGCGGCGTGTCGCCGTCATGATAGAGCACCGGCTTGGGCACTGCCACATTGGTTGGCGCCAGTGCTTCGAGCACGCGGAATTCGCGGTCGATGGCATGCGCACCGCGCAGGATCGGCCCGGCCGGCTTCTTGCGCAGAACCATCCGGCGTGCGCCGAAATCGACGAAATAGGTCGGGTTGGACTGGCCGCCGCCAATCCGTTCGAGCGTCATCTTGCCCGCGCCGAACCGTGCCGCGAGGAAGTGTGCCAGCGCCGCCGGATCGAAGTCCGCATTGCCCCGCACCTTGTCGTCCCCAGCCATCAAGCCTTCGCCTCGCCTTCGACATTCCAGTGCCAGAAGTCCGAGCCTTCTTCGTTGAGGAAGCGGTTGAGCACCATCTTGTGCACCTCGTCGGCACCGTCGACCAGCCGCGCCTGGCGCGCGTAACGGTAGATCCATTCGAGCACGGTGTCCTTGGAATAGCCGCGCGCGCCGTTGATCTGGATCGCCACGTCGGCGGCGTCATGCAGCACATTGGCGACCTGCACCTTGGCCATCGACACCTCCTTGCGGGCGAAGCCGCCACGATCGAGCTCCCACGCAGCTTTCATCACCAGCATGCGGCCGATCTCGATGCGCATGGCGAGATCGCCGAGCTTGAGCTGGATGCTCTCGCGGTCGGCCAGCCTTATGCCGAAGCCGTAGCGCTCGGCGGCATAGGCGCGCGCGATCTCGACACAGCGCTTGGACAGCCCGAGCCAGCGCATGCAATGGGTCAGGCGTGCGGGACCGAGGCGCACCTGGGTGACCTTCATGCCCCTGCCCTCGCCTGCAAGCAGGTTTTCGACAGGAATTTCGAGCCCGTCAAATTCCAGCTCGCAATGGCCGCCATGCTCCTCAGGGCCCATGATCTCGATGCGGCGCGTGATATGCCAGCCGGGCTGATCCTTATGGAACATCAGCGCCGACAGTCCGTTGCGCGGATCGTCGGAGGTGCGGGCGATCAGGATGAAGTGGCTGGCGTCTTCCGCCCCTGTGATGAACCACTTGCGGCCGGTGACGACATATTTGTCGCCGCGCTTCTCGGCACTGGTGGCGATCATCGAGGGGTCGGAGCCGCCGCCGGGATGCGGCTCGGTCATGGCGAAGGCCGAGCGCACCTTGCCCTCGACGATCGGCTTCAGCCATTTTTCCTTCTGCTGAGGCGTTCCAAGCGCTTCCAGCACCATCATGTTGCCGTCGTCGGGCGCTGCCGAATTGAAGACCACCGGGCCGAAGATCGAACGGTTCATCTCCTCGTAGCAGACCGCCATGCCCATCTTGCCGAGGCCAGCACCACCGGTCTCCGGCTTGAGCTGGAGGCACCACAGGCCGGCGGCCCTTGCCTTGGCGCGAAGTGTCTCAAGCGTCGGCAAAGCGATATTGCCATGCTCGTCATAAGACGCCTTGTCTGCTTCGAGCGGCAGGATCTCGCGCGCCACAAAATCGGCGATGCGGGCGCGGTAGTCTTCAACGCGGGCGGGGATGTCGAAATTCATGACGCACTCACAAGGATGAAACGAGATGGCCGCCATCGACCTCGATCGACGAGCCGGTGATGTAGCTGCCGGCGGCGGAAGCCAGCAAAAGCAGCGCGCCGTCGAGTTCTTGTGGCTGGCCGAGCCGGCGCTGCGGGATGCGCTTGATGAGGTCGAGGCCGGCTGGGGAGCCAAAGAACGCGCGGTTGATGTCGGTCTCGATATAGCCGGGGCACAGCGCGTTGACGCGAATGCCCTCGCGCGCCCATTCGAGCGCCAAGGCCTTGGTCAGCTGGATCACGCCGGCCTTGGAGGCGGCATAGGCGCTGAGATTGCCGGCGACACGATGGCCGAGGATCGAAGCGATGTTGACGATCGCGCCACCCCGGCCGGACGCTTTCATTTCGCGCGCCACCGCCTGGGCAACGACGAACACACCCTTTAGGTTGGTGTCGAGCACGCGGTCCCATTCGGCCTCATCGAGATCGAGCGCGCGGGATGCGCCTGAAATGCCGGCATTGTTGATCAGTACGTCGAAGCTTTTGTCCGCCAGTGCCGCAGCCACAGATGCGCTGTCGGTCACATCCATCTGGATGGCGCTGGCTTGGCCGCCTGATGCAGTGATCTTGGCGCAAGCTTCGTCCAGTGCCTCGCGGCGGCGCGCGGCGAGCGTGACGGCAACACCTTGGCTTGCGAGCAGTTCGGCGAAATGCAGGCCGAGCCCTCCCGAGGCTCCGGTGATGAGGGCGGATTTTCCCTTGAGATCGTCGAACAGCATCAGTGATCACCTCAAAAATCGAGCGAGCGCTCGTTTTCTTTATTCGCCTGCATCCCCTTTTGCAACCGTGCATTTGCTGCTATTTCGGCACGGACACTGCAGCACAGCACGTCGCGGACGACAGGAGCCAGATTGAACTTCGCAGGGCACAGGCAGTTGACGGCGGCATTTTCGACGGAGGCGCTGTGCGCGCGCATCCTCGAACGGCATCGCGACACCGTGCGCGTGCAAAAGCCGCATGTCGCGGTCGCCAATCTCGCGCGTATCATCGAAGCAACACTGAAGCTGTCGAACAAGCAAGGGTTCCACGCCACCAGCCTGCGCGACCTGGCGCAAGCGTCCGGTCTCAGCATGGGCGGGCTCTATTCCTACTTCGACAACAAGACGACGCTGCTGTCGATGATCCTGGGCGAGGTGTCGACAACGGTGAACGAGGTGCTGGGGGCTGTGCCGGAAGGCATCGCCGACGATCCGCTTGGCCATCTCAAATGGCTGATCGACACGCATATCCGGCTGACCGAGGCGATGCAGCCATGGTTCGTCTTTGCCTATATGGAAGCGAAATCGTTTCCGGCCGCCGAACGCCGGATGGCGGTCGACAGCGAGGCCGCAACCGAAGAGATATTTGCCGCAGTGCTGCGGCAAGGAGCGGCCAGCGGCCAGTTCGCCGTCGCTGACATCGAGCTGACGGCGTCGCTGATCAAGCCGCTATTGCAGGATTGGTATGTGAAGCGGGCCAAATACCGCAAGCGCGGCACGACAATCGAGCACTATGTCGAGGCCGTCTCGGCTTTCGTCGAGGCGGCCATAAACCCGCGTGGCTGATCAGGCAGCCGGCGTCTCGCCGTTCTGCTGCTTGCCCTTGGCCTTGGCGTGCCAATCGAAGTCGATCGAGCCTTCCTCCGCCTTGTGGAAGTATTGCGAGCACACCAGCCAGCCCTTGAGCGGCCGAAGCAAAGCCATGCAGCTCAGCACGGTGAGCGGCAAGGTGATGAACAGATGCCCCCAAAGCGGCAGGCCAAATTCCATCTGGAGCCAGACGCCGAAGGCAAGCGCGGGCACAGCGGCAATTGTCATGGCGAAGAAGGCCGGGCCGTCGGCGGGATCGGCAAAAGAATAGTCGAGACCGCAGACTTCGCAGCTCGGTGCGAGCTTCAGAAACCCTGAGAACAGGTGCCCCATCTGGCAGCGGGGGCAAAGCCCCTGGATGCCTGTTTTCATCGGGTTGTCGGTCGGGGTGAACCCCTCCGCCTGAAATCTGGACTGTGACATACGCGCCTCCTTTTGGCGGGTCGCGAACACGCGGGCAGCGCCACATGGCAAGGCGCTCTATCGCATCCATACATAGGGCGCTTTCCCCTTGCCGGCAAGAATGATTTGCATATAATCCACATACACTCCGATCAATTTCGATTGAATGGATAAATTGTATGGATCACCCCGCCCTCGCGAAGATGCGAACCCGTGAAATCAACCATGGGTCAAAATGTCCGTGGGGGTGCGTCGACTTTGCGCGCTGCGCAGATCAAGATGGGGGTCTATTGCAAGGCGTGAGCAATACCTGACGGAAATCGACGAGTATTCCGCTTCGACCAGCAATCGCGCGCAAGCCGATTGTGCATGCAAGAGAGGTCTCTAATGTTCGGCCTGACCGCACTCGAACTGGCCCGTATACAGTTCGGCTTTACCATCTCCTTCCACATCATCTTCCCCGCGATCACCATCGGCCTGGCAAGTTACCTCGCAGTGCTCGAAGGCTTGTGGTTGTGGAAGCGCGACACTGTCTATCGCGACCTCTACCATTTCTGGTCGAAGATCTTCGCCGTCAACTTCGCCATGGGCGTCGTCTCGGGCCTTGTCATGGCCTACCAATTCGGCACCAACTGGAGTTATTTTTCGGCCTTTGCCGGCTCCGTCACCGGCCCCTTGCTTGCTTATGAAGTGCTGACCGCCTTCTTCCTCGAGGCCGGCTTTCTCGGTGTCATGCTGTTCGGTTGGAACAAGGTCGGCCCAGGCCTGCATTTTTTCGCGACACTCATGGTGGCGCTCGGCACGCTGATCTCGGCGACATGGATTCTCGCTTCCAACAGCTGGATGCAGACCCCGCAAGGTTTTGAGATCGTCAACGGCATCGTCATTCCGGTGAACTGGTTCGAGGTGATCTTCAATCCCTCTTTCCCCTACCGCCTGGCGCATATGACGGTGGCGGCATTCCTGGCCACCGCGCTGTTCGTCGGCGCCTCGGGCGCCTGGCATTTGCTGCGCGGCAACGACAATCGTCGCGTCCGCACCATGTTGTCGATGGCGATGTGGATGCTGCTCGTCTCGGCGCCCATCCAGATCTTCATCGGCGACCTGCACGGCCTCAACACGCTGAAGCACCAGCCCGCCAAGATCGCTGCCCTTGAAGGCCATTGGGAAAACAAACCCGGCGAATCGATACCGCTGACACTGTTTGGCTGGCCGGACATGGAAGCCGAGACGACGCGTTTTGCGGTGAAAGTTCCGCATCTGGGCAGCCTCATCCTTACCCATGAATGGAACGGCCAGTTCCCCGGGCTCAAGGAGTTCGCCAAGGAGGACCGGCCGAATTCGACAGTCGTGTTCTGGAGCTTCCGCATCATGGTGGGCCTCGGCATGCTGATGCTGCTGCTCAGCGTCTGGGGGCTGTGGCTCAGGTGGCGGGGCAGGATGTTCGAAACGAGCCTGTTCCTGCGTTTTGCTACCGTGATGGGGCCGACCGGCCTGATCGCCATCCTCGCCGGCTGGTTCACCACCGAGATCGGCCGCCAACCCTGGATCGTCTATGGCGTGATGCGCACCAAGGACGCCGTGTCGAACCATTCGGCGCTGGCAATGAGCACCACGCTCATCGTCTTCATCGTGGTCTACTTTTTCGTCTTCGGCATCGGCACCAGCTACATGCTGAAACTGGTCGCCAAGGGCCCGGAAGACGACGAAGGTGAGCCCGTCGAAGGCGAGCCGCTTGGCTCAGGACGCCCCTCTCGTCCGCTGTCCGCCGCGCTGGAGCAAATGGACATGTCCACGCCGACCCACCACGACAGGAAAGGCTGAAACCATGGGCATCGATCTTCCCGTAATCTGGGCTGTCATCATCGCCTTCGGCTTGATGATGTATGTCATCATGGACGGTTTCGATCTCGGCATCGGCATCCTGTTCCCCTTCGTTCGCGACCGCGAGGACCGCGACACCATGGTCAATACGGTCGCCCCGGTGTGGGACGGCAACGAGACCTGGCTGGTGCTTGGTGGCGCGGCGATGATGGCGGTGTTCCCGCTCGCCTATGCCACCATCCTCAGCGCGCTCTATCTGCCGCTGGTGCTGATGCTTCTTGGGCTGATCTGGCGCGGCGTCGCCTTCGAGTTCCGCTTCAAGGCCGACGAGCACCACAAGCCGTTCTGGGACAAGGCCTTTACCGGCGGTTCTTATGTCGCGACCTTCTTCCAGGGCGTGTCGCTCGGCGCTTTCCTCAACGGTTTTCCGATGGAAAACGGTTCTTATACGGGCGGTGCGCTGGACTGGATCACGCCTTTCAGCCTGTTCACCGGGCTCGGGCTGATCGTCGCCTACGCGCTGCTCGGCAGCACGTGGCTGATCATCAAGACCGAAGGTGCGCTCTACGATCGCATGGTGGCGCTGGCGCGGCCGATCACCCTGGCCTTGCTCGCCGTCATCGGCATCGTCAGCCTATGGACGCCGTTTGCTCACCCCGACATCGCCGAACGCTGGTTCAGCTTCCCCAACATCGTCTTCTTTTCGCCGGTGCCGGTGCTGGTGCTGATCAGCAGCTTGCTGATCCTGCGTTCGCTGCGAGGTACGCCGCATGTCGCGCCGTTCCTGCTGGCCCTGTTCGTGCTGTTCCTTGGCTATAGCGGGCTTGGTATCAGCCTGTGGCCGTACATCATCCCACCTAGCATCACGATCCGCGAGGCGGCTGCCCCGCCGCAAAGCATGGGCTTCACGCTGGTCGGCGCGCTGTTCATCATCCCCTTCATCCTGGCCTACACCGCCTGGTCCTATTACGTCTTCCGCGGCAAGGTGAAGGCAGGTGAGGGTTATCACTGATGGCAGTCCCTTCCGAAGCGCCACCTTCCTGGCCGAGGCGGATCGGCTGGCTGGTCCTCATCTGGGCAGCCAGCGTGCTGGGGCTCGGCGTGGTGGCCTATCTGTTCCGCTTCCTGATGGGCCTCGCCGGCCTGACCGTCTGACCCCGATAACGGACAAATCGCATGTACACCGATGTCGCCCGGGCGCTCGACCAGCGCGCTTTCCATGACAAGATCTATGCCGGCGACGTGCTGCGCTTCGGCCATCTGAAGCCGATGCGCGAGCTCGTCGGCTTCACCCAGGCTTTCCTGGAGGACGCTTTCGCGCCCTACGCGCCGGTCGAAATCCACCGGCACCTGTCGCATCAGGAGCAGACCGAAAGTTTCGCGCAACGCCAACGCGATTTCGCGCGTTCGCCCGAGGTCAAGCGCCTGTGGCGTGAGCTGTTCGAGGCGATCGGCCTGGACGCGGACGGACTGGCGCGCGACAGCCTTTATCTACGTTTCCAGCCGCATCAGGACCGTGGAACCGTCGTTCCGCGCGCCCGCGCCACGGCGACCATCGCCTTCCACCGCGACACCTGGGGCTCGAACCTCTACGCCCAGACCAACTGGTGGGCGCCGATCTACGACATATCGGAAGGCCGCACCTTTGCGATCTATCCGTCGCTGTGGGAACGTCCGGTCGCCAACACCAGCGCCGACTTCGACCTTGCTGAATTGCTGGAACGCTCAAAGGCCGGCGGGCGCAACGCCGTCGATGCGGATTCGGCGATCCCGCATCTGACCGAGCAGCTGGAAGTCACAGATGCGACGCCCGTTGTCATCGCACCGGGCGAGATCATCGCTTTTTCCAGCGCGCACGCCCATGCCGGCGTGCCGAATTCGACCGGCCTGACCCGCATCTCGCTTGAGACCCGCACGCTGTGGATCGACGACGTCCGCACCGGGCGCGGCGCACCGAATGTCGACGGCTATGCCCGGTGGATGTCGCCCGGCATGTTCCGCCGCGTCAGCGACGAGACCTCGCTCAGTGAAATCCTGGGTATGGGCCGGGTCGAACGCTTCACTGGACCGATGCCAGCCGGTAAGGTCGCTGCTCTCTAGGAATTGCACAATCAAAGGCATGCCGGAGGACAGCGGCTGAACGAGCATCCTGGCACTGAGATCATCACGGCACGGCTCATTCTGGAGCCACTGCAGGTCGAGCATGCCGAGCTGTCCTTCGGGCACCTCGCGGACCCCGATCTCTACCTCTACGTACCCCAAGATCCTCCGGCCAGTATCGAAAAACTGGCTGAACGTTACCGTCACGTCCTGACCAACGCGCCCGCCAATCAGATATGGCTGAACTGGTTCGGGAGGGCCAAAAAGGATGGCGCTTTGGCCTGTTCGGTGCAGGCTACCGTTGATATCGCGGAGCGTTCGGCCATGCTCGCCTATCAGACCTTCGCGTCAAGCCGTCGGCAAGGCATCGCACGGGAGGCGTGTATCGCCGTCATGGATCATCTCGTCTCGGTCCACCACGTCACGCGGTTTGTGGCGGAGATCGATACGCTCAATGTAGCTTCCAGAAAGCTCCTGGAATCCCTGCAGTTTCGACAGATCGGACTGAAAAGAAACGCGGATCATTTCAAAGGGCGATCAAGCGACGAGTTCACTTATGAGCTGCAAGTGGTCAGCTGATCTTGAGTAGCTACACCACCATCGGCGACATGGTCGACTGCTGAGTAAGCAGGTCGGCGACAATCTCCAGGCTTGCCGCAAGCGAGGCGTGGTCGGGTGCCGCGCCGAGCCCCAGCCGCACGGCTTCGGGCGCGGGACCCGCGACTGAAAAGGCATCACTGGTGACAACGCCGATCCCGGCCGAGCGCAAGCGCGCTGCAAAATCGCTGCGGTTCCAATGGCCGGGAAGCTTGAGCCAGGCGTGGAAACCCTCGGGGTTGGCCTGAACCAGCTTTGCCGGCAAAATCCTCGACACGATGACCTGGCGCTGCCTTGCCTCGGACCTGATCGCGGCGAGAACGGACTGGGCCACGCCGTTTTCGATCCAGCGGGTGGCGACAGCCGAAGTCAGCGGCGAGGCCATGCCGGCGGTGGCGCGGATCGCGCCTGCCAGATGCGCGGTGGTGCGCCCTTGCGGCACCACCACATAGGCGACGCGCAAGGCCGGTGCCACGCATTTGGCAAGGCCGGCGATGTGATAGACGATGTCGGGCGCGAGTGCCGCTAGCGTCGCCACCGGATTGCCCGGCAAGGCGCCGTAGGCGTCGTCTTCGATGATCAGCACATTGTGCTGGCGCGCGATCGAAACGATGCGCTCGCGCCGGGCTTGCGACAGCGTTGCCGTTGTCGGGTTGTGCAGTGTCGGCGTGCAATAAAGCAGCTTCGGCGCGCGTTCGCGGCAGATGTCCTCGAACGCTTCGGGAATGAGGCCTTGCGCATCCATCGCGACACCGGCGACAGCGATGCGCAGGTGTTCGGCGACGGCCAGCAGGCCGGGATAGGTCAATGCCTCGGCGCAGATCGTTTCGCCAGGTGCCGCCAGCGCGCCGATCAGCGCCAGCAGCGCGCCTTGCGCGCCGGGACAGACCATCAGGCGGCCAGGGCCGATCTCGCCCAGGCGCGGCGCAAGCCACATGGCGCCGGCTGCCCTGTCGCGCGAAGTGCCCCCGGCCTCCTGATAGCGCATCAAAAGGTCGAGCCCGTCGCCGGCTTGCAGCTCGGCGATGCCGTCCCACATCCTTGCCGCCAGTTCCGGGTCATTAAAGCGCGGCGGCAGGTTCATGCTCATGTCGATGATGCCGGTCACGGCGGCGGCAGCACCTGAGGGGCGCTGTGCCCGGACATAGGTACCCTGGCCAACGCGGCCTTCGACCAGCCCGCGCTTGCGTGCCTCGGCATAGGCGCGGCTGACCGTGGTGAAGTCGATGCCGAGCTGGTCGGCGAGCGTGCGTTGCGGCGGCAGGCGAAACCCGGCAGGCAGGCGGCCCGATGCGATATCGGTCGACAGCGCATCGGCGATAGCCAGGTAAAGCGGCCCGCCGGCCTTTGAGATCGAGGGTGACCAGGTCATGATATCGCAGGTTCCATCATCGTGTATCCATATATATGCACAATGTATGTGGAAGGCCACCGTCTTTGCCTGAGAGGCAAACCAGTGCCGCCTCCATCGACCGCATCACTTTTTTGTTTTCGGCCCCGGACAGACAATGCATCGACGCCGGGATCGCGCGGGCATAGGCTTGATGTCGCATGGTCGTCACAAGGCTATCTCAGACTGGCCGATGCGCGCGGCACGTCTCGTGCCATTCCATCAAGACGACCTGCCACCTGATGCAAACGGCTCGAATTCAATCGAAGAAGGAGACTGGTTATGCCATCGGTAAAGAACATCGTTCTGGTCCACGGCGCATGGGGCGATGCCTCGCATTGGCGTCACGTCATTCCGCTGCTCCACGCCAAGGGATACAAGCTCGCCGCGGTTCAGAACCCGCTGACGTCGCTTGCCGAAGATGTCGAGCGCACAAAGAAGCTCGCCGCCGCCCAGGACGGGCCGACGCTTTTGGTCGGACATTCTTATGGCGGAGCGGTGATCACCGGTGCCGGTCACGCGCCGAACGTTGCCGGGCTGGTCTACATCGCCGCCTTCGCACCCGATGAGGGCGACAGCCTGGGCAGCATCTTTGCCCGGCGCGAACCGCCCTCAGGTGCGGCCAGCATCCGCCCCGACAAGGACGGTTTCCTGTGGCTTGCCCAGGACAGCTTCCATCAAAGTTTCGGCCAGGATCTCAGCGAAACCGACGCTTTGGTGATGGCGGTGACGCAAAAACCCATCTCCGGGCGCTGCTTCGAGGACAAGTCGGGACCGGCGGCATGGCATAGCAAGCCAAGCTGGTATCAGGTTTCCAGCCGTGACCACATGATCCCGCCCGAGACCGAGCAGTGGATGGCCGACCGCATGAAGACGCGCAAGACCATCAAGCTCGACGCAAGCCACGCCTCGCTGGCCTCGCATCCAAAAGAGGTTGCCGCCCTCATCGACGAAGCGGCAAAGTCGTTTTAGGCGACAGGCCCGCACGGCTCCGCTGCCGCGTAGCCGTGCGGGTGGCCAAAAGTGCCGCACCTCGCCGCCCTGCCTTTCCACCGCAAAATCCGCTCTTGCCGGTTTAAAGCCGCAATCCGCAGGCTATTCCTTGCAGCTTCCCGATCAATCTGATTCCCTGAGCCAGTCCGATTCGGGCAGGGGCGCTGCGCAGGAAACGGAACCATGAGCACTTCCAAGAAACCTGAAATCTCGGAAATGAGGCCGAAGCTGACCGTTATCGGTGTCGGTGGCGGCGGCGGCAATGCCGTCAACAACATGATCGCCGAGGGCCTGGAAGGCACCGAGTTCATCGCCGCCAATACCGATGCGCAGGCGCTGACGATGTCGAAGGCCACGAGGCTGGTCCAGCTCGGTGCTGTTGCGACCGAGGGCCTGGGCGCTGGCTCCTTGCCCGAGATCGGCCAGGCGGCGGCCGAAGAATCGATCGACGAGATCATGGACCAGCTTGCCGGCACGCATATGTGCTTTGTGACAGCCGGCATGGGCGGTGGCACCGGAACCGGTGCCGCCCCTGTGATCGCCCGGGCAGCGCGGGCAGCGGGCATCCTGACGGTTGCGATCGTCACCAAGCCCTTCACCTTCGAGGGCAGGCGCCGCATGCAGATGGCCGAGCAGGGCATCGAGCTTTTGCGCCAGGCCGCCGACACGGTCATCGTCATTCCGAACCAGAATTTGTTCCGCATCGCGACGGAGAAGACGACCTTCGAGGATGCCTTCGGCATGGCCGACAGGGTTCTCTATTCCGGCGTCAGCTGCATCACCAACCTGATCACCAAGGAAGGTCTGATCAATCTCGACTTCGCCGACGTGAAGACGGTGATGCGCGACATGGGCCGCGCCATGATGGGTACGGGCGTGGGCAGCGGCGAAGACCGGGCCCGGAAGGCAGCCGAGGCCTCGATCGCCAATCCATTGCTCGACGAAAACTCGATGAAGGGCGCCAGGGGCGTGCTGGTCTCGATTTCAGGTGGCATGGACATGACGCTGTTTGAGGTCGACGAAGCAGCCACCCGCATTCGCGAAGAGGTCGGCGACGATGCCGACATCATCGTTGGCGCCATCTTCGACAACACGCTCGAAGGCCAGTTCAAGGTTTCCGTGGTCGCGACCGGATTGGCGGCGCAGAACGCGCAGGGCGAGCCGGTCGTCAACATGCGTGGCCAACCTGCGCCAGGCTCGATACAAGCCGTGCACTGAGACGACCGGAAAGCGGGCGCGTTTGTCGCCCGCCGGTAAACTCGTCCGCCGGATAAGAGCCTAGCCGAGCAAGGTCCGCGTCAGCGCATGGTACGGATCGGCCAGGCCGTCGATAACGCTGAAATGGTGACGGTCGGGCTCGACCACGGCATTGGTCACAGCGCCCAACCCGGTCCAGATATTGGCAAGCAGCGCGTTCTGGCGCAGGAACTCGGCACGCTCGCCACCGCCGACCCAGCAGGTCACACGCGCATTGTCCATCGGCCTGAGCAGCGCCGGGCTCTCGGCCAGCGCCTCGGCCTCGTCGATCGCCAGCGTCTTGTTCATGCCGGTGCGCATCAGCGGGCGCAGATCATGGACGCCCGAGATCGACACGACATGGCGAATGCGGCGCTGGACGTTGGGCGCAAGCGGCGTGTTGGCGCAAATCATCCGGCTGACGAGGTGCCCGCCGGCCGAATGGCCGCTCAGCATGATCGGGCCCTCGACCATCTCGGCTGCCTTGGTGATGGCAGCGCCGATCTCGTTGACGATGTTGCCGATGCGCACTTCCGGGCACAGCGTGTAGGACGGCATTGCCACCGCATAACCGCTGGCGACCGAGCCAGCCGCCAGATGCGACCAGAAGCTCTTGTCGAGCGCCATCCAGAAGCCGCCATGGACAAACACCACGAGCCCCTTGGCCGCACCTTCCGGCAAGAACAGGTCGAGGCGGTTGCGCGGCTTGTCGCCATAGGCGACGTCGAGCGTCGCCCGACCTGCTGCCGATAACTTGTCGCGAAACGCCTGCGCCGGCTCCACCCACGCCGCTGGCCAACGGTCGCCGCCGGCGATGTTTGCGCCATTGGTGTAGGCGTTGTCCCAATCGGCGATGTGATGTTCGAGCACTCGGCACCCTCCCTGGCGGCACGTTCAGGGCCGTAGCAATGGCCAGCACGCCTGCAGCCGTCAATGGGTCAGGGTTAAAAACTTTATGCTTGAAATAATTTTGGTCTGGTGCAATTCTCACCCCATCAGTCGAGAGCGTGGGAGGTCTCGCTGTGCCAAATGCCGGTCGCATCTTCGATCGCAACGGGTGCCGCCGCATATACCGGACGGACGGCCCGGCGTCGGCGCAAAGCCTCCCCGCAAGTTACGCATTCAAACACACCCACGGCGACAAGGCCGTGGCGATGAGCATCTAGGGGACAGCCGCAGAATGCTTGGACCGTCAGCGCATATCGACACGTTCACGCGCGACAATCTTCCGCCTGAGGAGCAGTGGCCGGACTTCCTGCTCGACGGCTTCGATTACCCTGAACATCTCAATGTCGGCGTCGAGCTGACCGACAGGCTGGTCGAAAAGGGCCTGGGCGACCACACCGCGCTGATCGGCAATGGCCGCCGCCGCACCTACAAGGAACTGTCCGACTGGACCAACCGCCTCGCCCATGCGCTGGTCGAAAATTATGGCGTCAAGCCCGGCAATCGCGTGCTGATCCGCTCGGCCAACAACCCGGCCATGGTCGCCTGCTGGCTGGCCGCCACCAAGGCCGGTGCGGTTGTCGTCAACACCATGCCGATGCTGCGCGCCGGCGAACTGGCCAAGATCGTCGACAAGGCCGAGATCACCATCGCGCTCTGCGATACGCGCCTGATGGACGAGATGATCGCCTGCGCCAAGGACAGCCCGTTCCTCAAGACGGTCATCGGCTTCGACGGCACGGCCAACCATGACGCCGAGCTTGATCGCGTCGCACTCGACAAATCCGTGCTCTTTGAAGCGGTCAAGACCGGTCGCGACGACGTCGCCCTGCTTGGCTTCACCTCGGGCACGACTGGTGTGCCGAAGGCGACGATGCATTTCCATCGCGACCTGCTGATCATCGCCGACGCCTATGCCAAGGAGGTGCTTTCGGTTACCTCCGACGACGTCTTTGTCGGCTCGCCGCCCCTTGCCTTCACCTTCGGCCTTGGCGGCCTCGCTATCTTCCCGCTGCGCTTTGGGGCTGCTGCGACCCTGCTCGAACAGGCGACGCCACCCAACATGGTCCACATCATCGAGACCTATAAGGCGACGATCTCGTTTACCGCGCCCACCGCCTATCGGGCGATGCTGAAGGCAATGGACGAAGGTGCTGACCTGTCGTCGCTGCGCGTCGCGGTCTCGGCCGGTGAGACGTTGCCCGCGCCTGTGTTCGAGGAGTGGACGCAAAAGACCGGCAAGCCGATCCTCGACGGCATCGGCGCCACCGAGATGCTGCACATCTTCATCTCCAACCGTTTCGAGGACATGAAGCCCGCCTCCACCGGCAAGCCGGTCGGCGGCTACGAGGCGCGCGTCGTCGACGCCGATATGAACGAAGTGCCGCGCGGTACGGTCGGCAAGCTCGCCGTACGTGGCCCCACCGGCTGCCGCTACATGTCCGACGACCGCCAGCTCGAATATGTCCGCGATGGCTGGAACCTGACCGGCGACGCCTTCTACCAGGACCCGGATGGCTTCTTCCATTTCGCCGCCCGCTCCGACGACATGATCGTCAGCGCCGGCTACAACATCGCCGGGCCCGAGGTCGAAGCCGCGCTGTTTGCGCATCCTGAAGTCGCCGAATGCGCGGTCATCGGCGCCGAGGACGGCGAGCGTGGCCAGATCGTCGAAGCCTATGTCGTGCTCGTGCAGGGCGTGGCCGCGGATGTCGCGACGATCAAGCGCCTGCAAGACCATGTCAAAGCAACGATCGCGCCCTATAAGTACCCACGATCGGTGAAGTTCATCGACGCCCTGCCCAAGACCCAGACCGGCAAGATCCAGCGCTTCCGGTTGCGCGCGGAGAAGATGAATTGAGCAAGCCATACGATCCCTCCGGCGAGGGCGCGCAGATGTCGTTCAAGGACCGCATGTCCTACAGCGACTATCTGCACCTCGAAAAGATCCTCGACGCCCAGGCGCCGCTTTCGACCGCCCATGACGAGATGCTGTTCATCATCCAGCATCAGACCACCGAGCTGTGGATGAAGCTGGCTTTGCACGAGATTGGCTCGGCGATCCGCTCGATACGCGCCGACAAGCTCGAACCATCCTTCAAGATGCTGACGCGCGTGTCGCGCATCTTCGAGCAGCTCAACAGTGCCTGGGATGTGCTCAGGACGATGACGCCCAGCGAATACACCGAATTTCGCGACTCGCTCGGCCAGTCCTCGGGTTTCCAGTCGTGGCAGTATCGCGCCATCGAGTTCATGGCCGGCAACCGCAACCTGGCCATGCTGCGCCCGCACGCGCACCAGCCTGAGCTCAGCGCCAAGCTGGAAGCGGTGCTCGCCCAGCCATCGCTCTATGACGAGGCGATCCTGCTGCTTGGCCGCAACGGTTTCGATGTCGGGGCGGACGCCAAGCGCACCGACTGGCGCGAGACCCGCACCGAAAGCGAAGAAGTGCTGGTCGCCTGGCAGGCTATCTACCGCGATCCGCAGCGCTACTGGATGTTTTACGAACTGGCCGAGAAGCTTGTCGATTTCGAGGATTATTTCCGGCGCTGGCGCTTCAACCACGTCACCACAGTCGAACGCATCATCGGTATGAAACGCGGCACCGGCGGCACGTCGGGCGCTTCGTATCTGAAGAAGATGCTGGAGGTTGAACTGTTTCCTGAACTCTGGAAAGTTCGCACCCGGCTCTAAAGCTATTTTAGCTATACTGAAAACATTGGGAGGGAGAGAGAAATGAAGAAAATCCTGGCAGCCAGCATGTTCGCTTTGTCGCTGGCCACATCGGGCCTGGCCTATGCCGAACCGGTCAAGATCGGTGTCATCACCACGCTTTCGGGCGGTGGTGCTGGCCTCGGCGTCGACATGCGCGACGCCTTTACGCTGGCGATGAAGCAGTCCGGCAACAAGGATGTCGAGCTGGTCATCGAAGACGATGCCCAAAAGCCCGAGATCGCCGTGCAGCTCGCTGAAAAGATGATCCAGAGCGACAAGGTCGACCTGCTCACCGGCATCATCTGGTCGAACCTAGCGATGGCGGTCGTGCCGAACGCTGTGGCACAGGACGTCATCTATCTCTCGCCCAATGCCGGCCCCTCGGCGCTGGCCGGTGCCAAATGCAACAAGAACTATTTCAACGTCGCCTACCAGAACGACAACTTCCATGAGGCGATGGGGCAATACGCCAACAAGGACTACAAAAAGACCTTCATCCTCGCCCCGAACTATCCCGCAGGCAAGGATTCGCTGACCGGCTTCAAGCGCTACTACAAGGGCGAGCTGGCCGGCGAGACATACACCCAGGTCGGCCAGACCGACTACGCCGCCGAGATCGCCCAGATCCGCGATTCCGGCGCTGACTCGGTGTTCTTCTTCCTGCCCGGCGGCATGGGCATCTCCTTCATGAAGCAGTACGCCCAGTCGGGCGTGAACATCCCGGTCATGGGCCCAGGCTTCTCCTTCGACCAGGACATCTTGCCTGCCGTCGGCGACGCGGCCCTCGGCGTCAAGAACTCGGCGAGCTGGTCCAAGGACCTCGACAACGAGGCCAACAAGCAGTTCGTCGAGGCCTTCAAGGCCGAATACAACCGCCTGCCCTCGATCTACGCCGCCCAGAGCTGGGATACGGCGAACCTGATCCTGTCGGCGCTGTCCAAGGCAAGCGTCAAGGACAAGGATGCGTTCCGCGCGGCACTCAAGGCCGCCGACTTCAAGTCGGTGCGCGGCGAGTTCACCTTCAACACCAACAACCACCCGGTGCAGGACATCTATGTGCGTGAGGTGGTGAAGGAAGGCGACGTCTTGACCAACAAGATCATCGCCACCGCCTTCGAGCACCACAAGGACGCCTACGCCGACCAGTGCAAGATGTGAGCTTCCTTCTCCCCGCATGCGGGGAGAAGGTGCCGGCAGGCGGATGAGGGGCGGCGCATACGCCTGCAAGTCCGGCGCTGCCCCTCACCCTTACCCTCTCCCCGTGAACGGGGAGAGGGAGGCGTCTTCGTCGCATCCTAAGCCCCAGCCAGCGAAAGTATCCGCTTGTCCATCGCTCTTCTGATCGAACAACTTCTCAACGGGCTGCAGCTCGGGGTGATGCTGTTCCTCATGGCCGCCGGCCTGACGCTGATCTTCGGCGTCATGGGCCTGATCAACCTGGCCCATGGCTCGCTCTACATGGTCGGCGCCTTTGCCTGTGCCGCGGTCGCCGCGGCCACCGGTTCGTTCTGGATCGGCCTGGTGGCGAGCCTGATCGCTGCGGCAGCCGCCGGTGCGATCATGGAAATCGTTGTCATCCGCAGGCTGTACGAGCGCGACCATCTCGACCAGGTGCTGGCAACCTTTGCGCTGATCCTGATCTTTTCGGAAGGCACGCGCTGGCTGTTCGGCTCGTTTCCGCTCTATCTCGACATCCCGCCACTGCTGCAAGGGGCCGTTCCGCTTCCCGGCGGTGGCCAGTACCAGCTCTACCGCCTCGCCATCATCGGTGTCGGCATCGCCGTTGCAATCGGGCTCTACCTGCTGATTTCGCGGACCCGTCTCGGCATGCGCATCCGCGCCGGCGAATCCGACCGTGAAATGATAGCAGCCCTCGGCGTCGATATCCGTACGCTTTACACAGTCGTCTTCGCGCTCGGTGCCGCCCTTGCTGGCCTTGCCGGTGCTCTGGTCGGCGCGCTGCAATCTGTGCAGGTCGGCATGGGCGAGCCAGCGCTCATCCTCGCCTTCGTGGTCATCGTCATCGGTGGCATCGGCTCGATCAAGGGCGCGCTGTTCGGCGCCATCCTCGTCGGCCTCGTCGACACGATGGGCCGTTTCCTGTTGCCCAAGGCGCTGGCGCTGATGATGCCGGCGGCCCAGGCCGGGCTGATCGGCGCCGCGCTCGCCTCCATGCTGATCTACATCGTCATGGCCCTGATCCTCGCTTTCAGGCCGAGCGGCCTGTTTGCGGCGCAGTCGTGAGAGCCGCCATGAGCCGCGAAACCATCGTCAACATCTTGCTGGCACTGTTGCTGCTGGCGATCCCGCTCGGCGCGTCCGCCATGGGCGAGCAGTTCTACGTCACGCTCGCCACGCGCATCGCGATCCTCGCGCTCGCCGCCGTCGGGCTCAACATCGCGCTCGGGCTCGGCGGACTGGTGTCCTTCGGCCACGCTGCCTTCTTCGGCCTCGGCGGCTACGCCGCCGGTATCCTGGCGACCCACGCCTTCAACGCCGAACCGCTGTTCTTCGGCCTGCAAGGCTCGACCTCCATGCCGGTCATCTGGCTCGTGGCGATCATGGTCTGCGGCCTCGTCGCCTTGCCGATCGGCGCGATCAGCCTGCGCACGACGGGTGTCTATTTCATCATGATCACGCTCGCCTTCGCGCAGATGATCTACTATTTCGCCATTTCCTGGCCAGCCTATGGCGGCGAGGACGGGCTGTCGCTCTACGTCCGCAACGCCTTTCCCGGCGTCAACACGGCGCAGCCCCTGCCCTATTTCCTGATCTGCTATGTGGTGCTGATGGCAGCGCTCGGCCTGTTTTGGCTGCTGCGCGGCTCACGCTTCGGCGCCGCATTGCAGGCGGCGCGGCAGAACGCGACCAGGCTTTCCGCAGTCGGCATCGCCCCCTTCAACATCAGGCTCGTTGCCTTCGCCATCTCGGCCATGGTCACGGGCCTCGCCGGTGCGCTGTTTGCCGACCTCAACCGCTTCGTCAGCCCCTCGATGCTGTCCTGGCACATGTCGGGTGAGCTCATCGTTTTGATCATCCTCGGCGGCAAGGGCCGGCTGTTCGGTCCGGTCGCGGGCGCCATGCTCTACGTCTTGTTCGAGTTCGCGCTCGGCGGCATCACCGAGCGCTGGCAGTTCTTCCTTGGCCTGATCCTGCTCGGCGTCGTTTTATTCGCCCGCGGCGGGTTGCTTGGACTTCTGGCCGGAAAGGCGCGTCATGGCTGAGCCGGTCCTCGAAATCCGCGATCTCAAAAAGACCTTCGGTGCGCTGAAGGCCACCGACGGCGTCAGCCTCGATCTCAGGCCAGGCGAAATCCACGCGCTGATCGGCCCCAATGGTGCCGGCAAAAGCACGCTGATCCACCAGATATCGGGATCGCTCCGGCCCGATAGCGGCAGCATTCGCTTTCTCGGCCTAGACATGGCCGGGCTCGACATGGCGGCGCGCGCGCGGCTGGGGCTTGGCCGCAGCTTCCAGATTTCGTCGCTGGCGCAGGAGTTTTCGGCCCTGCGCAACGTCATGCTGGCGGTACAGGCACGTCAGGGAACGAGCTTCCGCTTTTTTCGCCCTGTTATGAGCGACACGAGCCTGACCGACCCGGCCATGGCGATGCTGGAGCGCGTCGGGCTTGCCGCACGCGCTTACGTGCCCGCCGCCGAGCTGTCGCATGGCGAACGCCGCCAGCTTGAAATCGCCATTGCGCTGGCGCTTGGGTCGAAGGCCTTCTTGTTCGACGAGCCGATGGCCGGCATGGGGCCTGAAGGATCGAAAGCGTTGACAAAATTCCTCGACGGCCTGCGCCATGAAGCGCCAATCCTTCTGGTCGAGCACGACATGGATGCCGTCTTCGCGCTCGCTGACCGCATCTCGGTTCTGGTCTATGGCTGCGTCATCGCCACCGGCACGGTCGACCAGATCCGCAACGATCCCGAAGTGCGCCGGGCCTATCTCGGAGAAGCCGCGTGAGCCTGCTCGAACTCAAAGGTGTCGAAACCTTTTATGGCGCATCGCAGGCGCTGTTCGGCGTCTCGCTCGATGTCAAAGCGGGCGAGGTCGTAGCACTCATGGGCCGCAACGGCATGGGCAAGACGACGACGATCAATTCCATTCTTGGCCTGGCAAAACCGCGCGCGGGCTCGATCAGCTTTGGCGGCCGCCAGGTCGCCGGCATGCGCCCGCACCGCATCGCGCGCCTGGGCCTCGGCCTGGTGCCGGAGGGCAGGCGCTGCTTTCCCAATCTGACCGTTTTGGAAAACCTGCTCGCCGCAGCCCGCGGCAGCGAGTGGACGCTGGAAAAAGTTGTCGCGCTGTTTCCGCGTCTCGGCGAACGCCGCGACCAATATGCCAACACGCTATCGGGCGGCGAGCAGCAGATGCTGGCGATCGGCCGCGCGCTGATGACCAATCCGAGCCTGCTCATTCTCGACGAGGCGACCGAGGGCCTTGCGCCTGTGATCCGCCAGGATATCTGGGCGGCGATCCGCAAGCTCAAGGCGAGCGGACAGTCGATCCTTGTCGTAGACAAGACGCTGTCGGAACTGCTGCCGGTGGCCGACCGCTGCTTTGTGCTCGAGAAGGGTGTGACGGTTTTTTCCGGTACGCCCGAGGCGCTGACGCCAGAAGTTCAGGACCGCTATCTCGGGGTGTGAACCAAACCGGTTCTGGATCGTTGGCGCTCCAGCACGTTTTGGACCGCCGCGCGTCTCATTGATGTCACGGCATAGATTCCCGACACTCTCCGCTCGTTTCACTCGCTCACGAGGTCGGGAATGACGAATTGCAGGGAACGCCTCGGCAAATCTCCAATGTCTGCGTCTGGCATAAGCAAATCGACGATGTGCATGTGCGCGACGTTGGCTGGCCATCAGCGAAAGGCAAGCGTTGGAAATTAGCGGCAGCGACAAATGAAGCCCGTCATTCCCGACCTCGTGAGCGAGTGAAACGAGCGGAGAGTGTCGGGAACCCATGCCGCGACATCAGTGACATGCGCGGCGGTTCAGAATTAAGTTCACATCACAAAGGGAAGCCGCTCCGCTGCGGCGGCCAGTGGTTTGCCGGTCGCCCCCCGGCCCGATCCGTTACGCGGACCGCCCCTCCCCCCAAGGGGGAGGGTGAGCCGCAGATCAGGTCACCGCCGACTTGACGGCGAAACGCTCGTCCTTCCAGGCGCCGGTGCGCATGATGTCTTCGAGGATTTCGACCGCCTGCCAGACATCCTTGTAGCCGACATAGAGCGGGGTGAAGCCGAAACGGACCGTTGCGGGTGCACGGAAATCGCCGATCACGCCGCGCTCGATCAGTGCGCGCATGACCTGATAGGCGTGCGGGTGGGTGAACGAAACCTGGCTGCCACGCTTGGTGCCATCGCGCGGGCTTTCGAGCTCGAGGCCATAAGCGCCGCATTTCGCTTCGACCAGCTGGATGAACAGGTCGGTCAAGGCGATGCTTTTTGTCCTGAGCGCCGTCATGTCGACATCGTCCCAGACATCGAGCGCACCTTTCAGCGCGCGCATCGTCAGGATCGGCTGGGTGCCGCACAGAAAACGGCGGATGCCGGCGTCGGCGGCATAACCCTGCTCGAAGGCGAAGGGCCTGGCATGGCCCCACCAGCCGCTCAGCGGCTGGCGCACATCGGCGAGATGGCGGGTAGCGGCGTAGATGAAGGCCGGCGAACCGGGGCCGCCATTGATGTATTTGTAGGTGCAGCCGACGGCGAAATCGACATTGGCGCCGTCGAGGTCGACCGGCAGGGCGCCTGCCGTGTGGCAGAGGTCCCAGACGATCAGCGCGCCGGCGGCATGCGCCTTTTTGGTCAGCGCAGCCATGTCGCGCAGTTCGCCCGACTTGTAGTTGACGTGGTTGACAAGAACCACAGCGACATTCTCGTCGATCAGCTCTTCGATGCTGGGCGCATCGACACCTTCAAGACGCAGCACAGCACCTGCCCGCGTCGAGGCGACGCCTTCGGCCATGTACAGGTCCGTCGGGAAGCTGGTGCCTTCGGCGACGATGACCGAACGGTCAGGGCGCAGCGCGAGTGCCGCATGCAGCACCTTGTAGATGTTGGTCGAGGTGGTGTCGCAGACAACAGTCTGGCCGGGTGCGGCGCCGATCAGGCGGCCGATCCGGTCGCCCAGCTCGGTCGGCATGTCGAACCAGCCGGCAGTGTTCCAGGCGCGGATCAGATCCTGTGCCCACTCCTTGGACGCGGCCGCCTGGAGCTCGCTGAAGGCGGCGTGCGAAGCAGCCCCCAGCGAATTGCCGTCGAGATAGATCACCCCTTCAGGCAGGATGAAGCGGTCGCGCATCGAACGCAGCGGGTCGGCAGCGTCCATCGCCTCGACAGCAGCGAGATCAGGAATTGCAGTCATGATGCGGGCTATCCTTGATTATTCGCGAATGGTTTCGCGTGCTTGCGCCGGTCCCCGGCTGCGCTTGAGGCTTGGAAGCGCAAGCATGGCGAGCACGAACAGGCCGGTGGCGAGCTTCAGGTCGGGGGGCGGCATGCCGGCGGCCAGGCAGAACGACACGAGCTGGTAGTAGACCACCGCACCGACGAACGGGGCGGCGAGCTGGCGCAGCACTGTCTGCTTGCCGACGATGGCTTCGCCGATCATCAGCGCGGCCAAGCCGTTGATCAGGATGCCGAGGCCCATATTCACGTCGGCAAACCCTTGGCTCTGCACCATCAGCGCACCGCTGGTTGCCGAAAAAGCGCTTGCGAGGCCGACGCCGCCGATGGTGGCGACCCAGACATTGATGCCCTGTGCTTCGGCCATGTCGGGGTTGGCGCCGACCGCGCGGATCGCCGTGCCCTTCTCGGTCTTGAAGAACATGTTGAGCAAGATGAAGACGATGGCCCCGATCAAGCCAGCCACGATGATCTTGCTGACCGGGAAGCCCGGCTGGACGAACGGCGCCCAGTCGAACACAGTGGGCGCGCCGAAGACCGAAAGGTTCGACTTGCCCATGATGCGCAGGTTGATGCTGTAGAGCATTGTCATCATCAAGATGCCGGCGAGCAGGGTGTGGATGCGGAAACGCAAATGGATGAAGGCGGTGCAGCAGCCGGCGAGGAAGCCGGCGATCAGCGCCACGGCGATTGCCGTCAGCGGGGAAGCGCCGCTAGCCAGCAGCACGCCGCAGACGCAACCGCCGAGCGGAAACGCACCTTCGCTGGTGAGGTCGGGGAAGTTGAGCGTACGGAACGGGATCATGATGCCGAGCACGACGAATGCCAGGATCAGGCTCTGTGCCAGGGTGACGGGAATGAGCGCGACGAAGCTCGTGAAAACGGTCTGGATAAGGTCCATGATGATCAGCTCGCCAACAGCATGCGGTCGGTTTTCACGGAGAAATGGCCAATCAGGTCGATAACGGTGACCTTGGCCTTTTCCTCGCCGGAGATTTCGAGCCGGAGCTTGCCGGCGTCGAGCATGATGACGCTGTGACCGAAATCGACGGCATGCTGCATGTTGTGGGTCACCATCAACGTGGTGAGCTTGAGCGCTTCGACGGCGCGAACGGTCGCCTTCATGACGATGTCGGCGGTGCGCGGATCAAGGGCTGCGGTATGCTCGTCGAGCAACAGCAGATCCGGTGAGCCGCCAACCGCCATGATCAGCGACAGCGACTGGCGCTGGCCGCCCGAAAGCAGTTCGACGCGGGTGTCCAAGCGATTTTCAAGGCCGAGCCCAAGGAGTTCAAGGCGTTCCTTGTAGGTGGCCAGGCGGGTCGGATTGAGACCCTGGCGCAAGGTGCGCTTCTTGGAGCGCAGATCGGCGAGCAGCATGTTTTCGGCGACCGTCATCGAGGCGGCTGTGCCCTTCATCGGGTCCTGGAAAACGCGCGCCAGACGGATGGCGCGCTTGTGGACGGGCATGTCGGAGACATCGTCGCCATTGATGAGGATCTGGCCGGAATCGAGCACCAGCGCACCCGAAATGGCATTGAGCATGCTGCTCTTGCCGGCACCGTTGGAGCCGATGACGACGCCGAATTCACCGGTGGCGAGCTTGAGGCTGAGGCCGTCCAGCGCGACTTTCTCGTCGGCCTGACCCTTGTAGAAAACTTTACGTGCAGATCGGATTTCGAGCATCCGTCCCTCCCGAAAAAGGTAACGGCGTCAAAGACGCCGCCACCTGTTTTTGACGAAGCCGAAGATTACTCGACGATGCACTTGCAATCGGCCAGCGAAGCCGGGATTTCGATGCCGAATGCCGCCATCGCCTTCTTCGAGATCATCGCGGCATGGTCCTCATAGGCCGGGCGCGAAGGCGCGATGGTCTTGGGGTCCTTGCCCTTCAGGATCTCGGCGGCGATCTTGCCGGCATTGACGCCGACCTGCTCGTAGTTGACCGCAAAGCTTGCCGGCACGACGCCGTCGCGCACAGCATTGTCGTCGGCATTGACGACCGGAATGCCGGCCTGGCGCGCTGCAGCCGAAACGGCCGGGATCGCAGGCTGGATGAGGTTCGAGGTCGGGCCGTAGATCACGTCGACCTTGCCTGCCAGCGACGCGATACGCTGCTGGATGTCGTTGACGTTGTCGATGCCGACTTCAACGACTTCGAAGCCTGCGGCAGGTGCCGCTTCCTTGATCTTTTCGACCAGGGCGACGTCATTGGCTTCGCCCGGATTGTAAGGCACGCCAAAGCGCTTGGCATTCGGCAGCAGCTTCTTGGTGAATGCCATCACCGCGGCGACGTCCTGCAGGTCGGTCGCGCCCGTCATGCCTTCATCGCCAGCTTCCCACGAGGGAACGAGCTTGGCGGCGACCGGATCGGTCACGGCCGCGAAGACGACCGGAATGCCCGAGCCAGCGAGCGCCTTCTTGGCGATCTGCGAAACCGGAGTGGTGATGGTGTACATCAGCTTGGGCTGTTCGGCCTGCAGCTTGGCGATCATCTGGGGAACCAGCGACGCGTCGAAATTGGTGTGGCTCATGGAGTAGACCACATCCTTGCCTTCAACGTAGCCGTTGTCGGCCAGCGCCTTCTTGAAGCCGGCGACGGCAGCGTTGAGCTGCGGGTGCTCACCGAAATTGGCAATGCCGATCTTGATCGGATCGGCGACGGCCGCACCAAGGCTGGCGGCGAGCGCGCCGGCCAATACGAGACCCGACAGCAGGCCGGACTTCAAATTTCTCATCTATTCCTCCCAGATTTGACAAGCACCGCTCACGGAACGGCGGCATGGGGCAATCATGAGCAGTCCGAAGAGGTCTGTCAAACATTATATATAATTCTTGCCACAGCCTCCCATGATATATAATTTTCGCGGGAGACATGGATGGATAGCGATGCAGGATGACGAGCACTCCACCAAGACGGAAGCGGCCTACCGGCTGCTGCGGCGCGATATCCTGACCACCCGGCTGATGCCGGGCGCGCCGCTGAAGCTGAGCGCGCTGCGCACCGCCTATGGTGTTGGCTGGACGCCGTTGCGCGAAGCACTGTCGCGGCTGGAGGCCGAGCGCCTGGTGACGGCGATTTCCAATCGCGGTTTTGCCGTCGCCCCGGTCTCGCGGGCCGAACTCGAAGACCTCGCACGCGCCAGAATGGTGGTCGAGCTGCCGCTGCTGCTGGAATCGATCGAAAAAGGCGACAGCGACTGGGAAGCGGCCGTCGTCACCGCCCACTACAGGCTGTCGCGCTGCAAGACCGCTGTCGAGGACCCCTCCGACGACGCCGTCGACGACTGGGACGAAAAGCACGAGGCGTTCCATTCGGCACTTTTGAGTGCCGCGACCTCCAACTGGCTGTTGCGCTTCCGCTCGACAATCTCCGACCAGCTGCGCCGCCATCATCGTTTTCTCGGCCTCGCACCGACATTGCGCGCGGCCGAAGGCCAGAAGAAGGGTTACGAGGAAGCCATGGCCGCACTTGACGAAGCGCAGTCGATCGGCCCCCACACAGCGCTGATGGAAGCCGCGCTCGACCGCGACCTCGAAAAGGCCAAGGCGGTGATGATCGATCACATCGGCTACACGCTGCATGTCTATGTCCACACCGAGGATTACAGCGGCAACAAGCATGCCGCGCGTGCCGGTAGCCTGAGAACAAGATCGGCAGCCGAATGAGCGCGCCTTATCGCCCGACACTCGAAGAAATCGCTGCCGCACGCGCACGGATTGCGCCATACGTCCCGCGCACGCCGCTTGTGCGGCTCGATCTCGGCCTGCCCGACCGGCAAATCTTCCTCAAGCTCGAAACGCTGTCGCCGATTGGTGCTTTCAAGCTCAGGCCGGCGCTGAACGCGGTTCTGTCGCGCGACGCCGATACCCTGCGCAATGGCGTTGCAACCACGAGCTCCGGCAACATGGCCTATGGCATGGCCTGGGCGGCGAACAAGCTCGGCATCCCGATGGCTGCCTACATGTATTCAGGTGCGCCGCAAACCAAGATCGACGGCGTGCGCCGCCTCGGCGGCGAAGTGCGCTTCATTTCGATGGAAAGCTGGTGGCAATACATCATCGGCGCTGACCGTCCCGATTTCCCTGAACTGCTGATCAATCCGGTAACCGACCAGCCCGTGCTTTCCGGCAACGGCTCGATCGGCATGGAAATCGTCGAGGATTTGCCCGAAGTCGATGTCGTGCTCACCCCTTATGGCGGTGGCAGCATGACCACTGGCGTCGCCAGTGCCGTCAAGGCGTTGCGACCCAGGGCAAAAGTCCTTGCTGTCGAAGACGAGAATGCCGCACCTGTGACGGCAGCCCTTGGAGCCGGCCGCATTGTCGAGATCGAAACGCGGCCGTCCTTCATCAAGAGCATCGGCGGGCCGTCGCTGGTGCCACAGCTTTGGCCGGTGGCGCGCGAACTGATCGACGGTGCCGTTGCTGTCAGCCTGGGACAGGTGACGGAGGCCATGCGTCTGCTGTTTTCCAAGGCCAAGATCGTCGCCGAGGGCGCCGGCGCTGCCTCGCTTGCCGCTGCACTTTCGAGCGAGCATGCGAAAGGCAACGTCGTTTGCGTCATCTCGGGCGGCAACATCGATGCCGAAGCCTATGCCACGGTGCTGGCCGGCGGCATTCCCAAGCCGTGAATATTTCAAGCTTGTAAGACCCGGCGAAACGGCACTACAAAGCCTGTCGGATCGGCCTGTTTCCCGGTCCGCAAGCTGAGGAAAGACCGGGCAGAGATGGACGACCGCAAAGAAACGGCTGCCGCCACCGGATGGGTCGACGGCGAGACCAAGGTGCAGGAAGCCCCCGCCGACCACGGCACCGAACTCCGGCTGTGGCTGCGGCTGCTGACGTGCTCGACGCTGGTTGAGACCGAGATACGCCGGCGCCTGCGCGAAGAATTCGATTCCACCCTGCCCCGCTTCGACCTGATGGCCCAGCTCGAACGCGCCCAGGACGGCATGGTGCTTGGCGAAGTGTCCAAGCGCATGATGGTGTCGCCCGGCAACATCACCGTGCTCGTCGAGAGGCTTGCCGAAAGCGGCCATATCAGCCGCACCACATCGCCGACCGACCGCCGCGTGCAGATCATCGCGCTCACGCCTTTCGGCCGCGCCGAGTTCGAAAAGATGGCGGCGGCGCACGCCGACTGGATCGCCGATCTGTTCGGCAATCTGGCGCCGAAAGACGGCGTGGTTCTGCTCGACGAACTCGCCAAGCTCAAGCGCTCGATCGTGGCATCTCTCGCCAAGGGTGGCTGAAGCTACTTTGTGCCCTCTCCCGAAAATAACTTTAAGCTTGAAGTTTCTCCGAAACGCGTTCATGGTGAGCCCAGGTCAAGCCTGAACCCACTCCGTCTTGACGACACAGCGGCACTTTTCGGAGGAGAACGGCATGCGCATTGTCTGTATCGGTGGCGGGCCGGCCGGTCTCTACTTCGCGCTCCTGATGAAGAAGCAGCACCCCGCCCACCATGTGACAGTGGTCGAACGCAACCGTCCCTTCGACACCTTCGGCTGGGGCGTGGTCTTCTCCGACGCCACCATGCAGTCAATGCGCCAGTGGGATCCGGCAACCGCCGAGACGATCGAGGTTGCCTTCAACCACTGGGACGACATCGAGCTGGTGTTCAAGGGCCGCAAGATCCGCACCACGGGCCATGGCTTCGTCGGCATCGGCCGCAAGAAGATGCTCAACATCCTGCAGGAGCGTTGCCTCGAACTGGGCGTCGAGCTGGTCTTCGAAACCGACGTTCAAAGCGACCAGGACTTCCCCGACGCCGACCTGATCATTTCCGCGGACGGCATCAATTCGCGCATCCGCCACAAATACGCTGACATTTTCAAGCCAGACATGGTGATGCGGCCCAACCGCTATATCTGGCTCGGCACCGACAAGCGTTTCGACGCCTTCACCTTCGATTTCCAAAAGACCGAGCACGGCTGGTTCCAGGCTCACATCTATCGCTTCGACGAGAACACCTCGACCTTCATCGTCGAGACCACCGACGACGTGTTCCAGGCGCATGGCCTCGGCGAGATGGACCAGGACCAGTGCATCGACTTCTGCGAGAAGCTGTTTGCCGGCACGCTCGAAGGCCACAAATTGATGACCAATGCGCGCCATCTGCGCGGCTCGGCCTGGCTGAATTTCGGCCGCCTGATCTGCGACAAGTGGAGCCATTTCAATGGCCAAAGCCATGTCGTCCTGATGGGCGACAGCGCGCACACCGCGCATTTCGCCATCGGCTCAGGCACCAAGCTCGCCATTGACGACGCCATCGAGCTCACCCGCCAGTTCGACATCATCGGCCACGACAACGCCAGCATCCCGGCCGTTCTCGAAGCCTACGAAGAGGTGCGCCGCGTCGACGTCGCCCGCATCCAGAACGCGGCGCGCAACGCCATGGAGTGGTTCGAGGTCGTTGGCACGCGTTATGCCGACACGCTTGAGCCCGAGCAGTTCATGTATTCGATGCTGACGCGTTCGCAGCGCATCAGCCACGAGAATTTGCGCCTGCGCGACAAGGACTGGCTCGAAGGCTACGAGCGCTGGTTCGCCGAGCGCGCCGGTGTCGACCCAGCCCCCAACGGCTCGGTTCCACCGCCGATGTTCACGCCCTTCAGCATTCGCGGGCTGACGCTCAAGAACCGCATCGTGATGTCGCCGATGGCGATGTATTCGGCCACCGACGGCCTGCCCAACGACTTCCACCTGGTCCATCTCGGCGCGCGCGCCATGGGTGGCGCGGCCCTCGTCTTCCCCGAAATGACCTGCGTTTCGCCCGATGCCCGCATCACGCCTGGCTGCCTTGGCCTGTGGAACGGCGAGCAGGCGCAGGCCTTCAGGCGCATCGTCGACTTCGTCCACCATCAGACGCAGGCCAAGATCGGCATCCAGATCGGCCATGCCGGGCGTAAGGGCGCGACCAAGCTTGCCTGGGAAGGCATCGACCAGCCGGTGACGGAAGGCGCATGGCCGCTGATTTCGGCATCCGCCCTGCCCTACCTCAAGCACTCGGACATGCCGCGCGAAATGACACGCGAGGACATGGACCGTGTGGTTGCCGACTTCGTCCGCTCCACCGAGATGGCCGCCGAACTCGGTTTCGACATCCTCGAACTGCACGCCGCTCACGGCTATCTCTTGTCTTCCTTCCTGTCGCCGCTGACAAATCTGCGTGACGACGAATATGGCGGCAGCCACGAAAACCGCGCCCGCTTCCCGCTCGAAGTGTTCCGTGCCGTCCGCGCGGCATGGCCTGAAGACAAGCCGATCTCGGTACGTCTCTCCACGCACGACTGGTACGAAGGCGGCAACACGCCGGAAGACGCGGCGATCTTCGCAAAGATGTTCAAGGAAGCCGGCGCCGACATGATCGACTGCTCGTCGGGCCAGGTGGTGAAGGAAGAGCAGCCGGTCTATGGCCGGCTGTTCCAGACACCGTTCTCCGACAAGATCCGCAACGAGATCCAGGTGCCGACGATTGCCGTGGGTGCGATCTCGGAGGCCGACCACGCCAATTCGATCATCGCCGCCGGCCGCGCCGATCTTTGCGCCGTCGCCCGTCCACATCTCGCCGACCCGTCCTTCGTCATGCATGAGGCGGCGAAGATCGGTTATGCCGAGCAGGCCTGGCCAAAGCAGTATCATTCGGCCCGCGCGCAATATGTGAACAACCTCGCCCGCGCCGCGGCAGCAGCCCCCACGGGCAAGGCATGAGCAATCTGGGCAAGAATGGGCGTCATGCGCTTGTCACCGGTGCGGGCAGCGGCATTGGCCGCGCCATAGCGCTGGCTTTGGCGACCGAGGGCCTGCGCGTCAGCCTGTGCGGCAGGCGCGCGGCACCGCTCGAAGCCGTCCGCGCCGAGATCGCTGCCGCCGGCGGAGAGGCCTTCGTGCTTGACGGCTTCGACGTCACTGACCCTCAGTCGGTCGAGGCAGGCATGGCCAAGGCGATCACCCAGGCCGGCGACATCGCCGTATTGGTCAATTGCGCCGGCGAAGCGCCCTCGGCACCGTTCGACAAGACCGATCTCGCCATGTGGAACCGGGTGATCGGCATCAACCTGACCGGCACGTTCCTGGTGACACAGGCAGCACTTGCCTCGGTCAGGCGCGCCGGCAACGGCCGCATCATCAATGTCGCCAGCACCGCCGGCCTGACTGGCTACCCTTATGTCTCCGCCTACTGTGCTTCCAAGCATGGCGTGGTCGGCATGACGCGTGCGCTTGCACTCGAACTCGCCCGCACCGATGTCACCGTCAACGCCGTCTGCCCTGGGTTCACCGACACGCCGCTGCTTGATGGCGCGGTCGAAACGATCAGCGGCAAGACAGGCCGCACGGCGGATGAGGCGCGCGCCAGCCTTGCCCGCGCCAACCCGCAGGGACGCCTTGTCACGCCCGAGGAGGTTGCCGACACGGTGCTGTGGCTCGCCTCGGAAAAGGCCACCGCCATCACCGGCCAGGCGATTCCGGTCGCCGGCGGCGAAGTTCTGGGAGGCTGAGCAGGGCTTCATACGGGTGCTGACACCACTGGAATTGACACCAGGCTAATCAACGGGGAGGTAGACATGGCAGGAAATCTCGAAAAGGGAATTACGCGCGACGGTCACGGCTTTGAGGGCAAGCAGTGGAACATTCTCGGTCAGATCTATTTTCCGAAGGCGGTTTCCGACGCGACATTCGCCTTTGAAACAAACAGCGCGCCGGGGCAGTTCGTCCCCGTGCATATCCATCCGACACAGGATGAATTCATCCTGGTGCAGGAAGGCGAGCTCGACCTGAAGCTCGACGGACAATGGTTCAAGGCCAAGGCCGGGGACCTTGTGCGTATGCCGCGCGGTGTGCCGCATGGCTATTTCAACAAATCCGACAAGCCGACGCGGGCGCTGTTTTGGGTCTCCCCGGCAGGGATGCTCGAGGAGCTGTTCGCCAAGCTCGACAATCTCGGCGACCCCGAAGAGGTCGTGAAGATTTCCGCCGCGCATGAAGTGGATTTCCTTCCACCGTCGGCGAACGACTGAACAAGATAGCGACGCGACAAGGAGCGAGCCGTGACAAACCCGATGCAGGACAAGAAGCGTCCGTTCAAGGGCCATAAGGCCAAGCACTTCCTGTTTGAAACGGATGCTGACGGCCGCGTCGCCACCATCACGCTCAACCGTCCCGAGAAGAAGAACCCGCTGACCTTCGAAAGCTACGAGGAACTCACCGACCTGTTCCGTTCGCTGGCACGCGCCAGCGACGTGCGCGCCGTGGTGTTGACCGGGGCCGACAACAACTTCTCCTCGGGTGGCGATGTCTTTGACATCATCGAGCCGCTGACGCGCATGTCGATGCCCGACCTGCTCGACTTCACCCGCATGACCGGCGACCTGGTGCGCCAGATCCGCACCTGCCCGCAACCGGTTATCGCCGCCGTTGACGGTATTTGCGCCGGTGCGGGTGCGATCCTTGCCATGTCGGCCGACTTCCGCGTCGCCACGCCCGAGGCCAAGACCGCCTTCCTGTTTACCAGGGTTGGCCTTGCCGGCGCCGACATGGGCGCCTGTGGTATCCTTCCGCGTATCATCGGACAGGGCCGCGCCGCCGAGCTTCTGTTTACCGGCCGTTCGATGTCCGCCGCCGAAGGTCACAACTGGGGCTTCTACAACGCGCTGCATGAACGCCCGAACCTGCTTGCCGAGGCGCAGAAGTTCGCCCGTATTGTTGCCGACGGTCCGTGGTTCGCGCACGCCATGACCAAGAAGATGCTCGACCAGGAATGGGCGATGGGCATCGACCAGCTGATCGAGTCCGAAGCGCAGGCCCAGGCGATCTGCATGGCGACGGGCGATTTCCGCCGCGCCTTCGAAGCCTTCGCCGCCAAGACCAAGCCGGAATTCAAGGGGAACTGAGCCATGGCCTCGCATTCGGCGCCCGTGGGAAATCCGACCCGCGACCACCTCGATTGGCCGTTTTTCGCCAATACCCACCGCGCGCTGGCCGTTGAACTCGACGGCTTCGTCGCAGGCGGCGGGCTCGGTGAGATCGACCACGCCGACGCGGATACAGCCTGCAAGAAGCTGGTCGCTACACTCGGCGCGGCCGGCATCCTCCAGCATTGCGTGCCGGCGGCATTTGGTGGCGCGGCGGAAGAGATTGACAGTCGCTCGCTCTGCCTGATCCGCGAAACGCTGGCCTATGCCGACGGCCTCGCCGATTTTGCCTTCGCCATGCAGGGCCTTGGCACCGGTGCGATCAGCCTGTCCGGTTCGGTTGAGGTCAAGCAGGCCATCCTGCCCAAGATCGCCAAGGGCGAGCTGATCTCCGCCTTCGCGCTGACCGAGCCGGATGCCGGGTCGGACGTTGCCGCGATGAGCACCAGTGCTCGCCGCGACGGCGACGACTATGTGCTCGACGGCGAGAAGATCTTCATCTCCAATGGCGGCATCGCCGACGTCTATACCGTCTTTGCCCGCACCGGCGAAGCTCCGGGTACGCGCGGCATCTCGGCCTTCGTCGTCTTCGCCGACACGCCGGGCTTCTCCATCGTCGAGCGCATCGAAACGATCGCGCCGCATCCCCTCGCCCGCATCCGCTTCGACAATTGCCGTGTCCCGGCGTCGCAGCTTTTGGGCAGCCCAGGCGAAGGCTTCAAGATCGCCATGCGCACGCTCGACATCTTCCGTCCGTCGGTAGCGGCTGCCGCGCTCGGCTTTGCCCGCCGTGCGCTTGATGAGGCGGTCGCTCACGCCAAGTCGCGAAAGATGTTCGGCGCGACTTTGGCCGATCTGCCGACCGCGCAGAGCACGCTGGGCGAGATGGCAACGGCCATCGACGCGGCGTCATTGCTCACCGTGCGCACCGCCTGGCGCCGTGACGTGCAGAGGCTGCCGATCACGCGCGAGGCCGCCATGGCCAAGATGACGGCGACGGAAAACGCGCAGTGGGTGATCGACCAGGCGCTGCAGATGTTTGGCGGCCGCGGCGTGCGCGTCGGCGAGATCACCGAGCGGCTCTACCGCGAAATCCGTGCGCTGCGCATCTATGAGGGCGCAACCGAAGTGCAAAAGCTGATCATCGGCCGCGAGCTGATGAAGGCCGCGAAATAGAGGGCGCAACCTTGACCTTCCGCACCAGCCGGCCGCTGCGTTTTGGGGACTGCGACCCCTCGGGCATTGCCTATTTCCCCTCCTATTTGAACATCCTCGTGGGTGTGCTGGAGGAGTTTTTCGGCTCGGTCGGCGCGCCATGGAAAGAGCTGATCAGCGAACGCCGTATTGGCACGCCGACAGTCAGCCTCGATCTCACCTTCGTTCATCCCGGCTTCCACGGCGACATGCTTGACTTCGAGCTTGCTGTGCGCCGGGTCGGCCGCTCCTCGCTCGACCTGGAGCACACAATTTCGGCGGCCGGCACCTTGCTTTGGAGCGCCCGCCACAGCGTCGTTGCGACGTCGCTCGACACCCACAAATCGCTCGCCTGGCCCAACGATATCCGTGCCGCGCTCGAAAAACTTCTGGAGACATCAGATGCATGAAATCCTGCAGCCCGAGGGATGGGCAAAGCCGGTCGGCTACTCAAACGGCATCGCAGCGAGCGGTCGCACGGTCTTTGTCGGCGGCCAGATCGGCTGGAACGGCAATTGCGAGTTCGAAACCGACGACTTCGTCGGCCAGGTGCGCCAGACGCTGGAAAACGTTGTCGCCGTGCTGAAGGCCGGCGGTGCCGAGCCGCACCACATCACCACGATGACCTGGTATTTTACCGACAAGAAGGAATACACCGAAAACCTGCGCGGCCTCGGACAGGCCTATCGCGACGTCATCGGCCGGCACTTCCCTGCCATGGCCGCCATGCAGGTCGTGGCGCTGGTCGAGGACCGCGCCAAGATCGAGATCCAGGCCACCGCCGTCATTCCCGAGTAGGCCCCGATGAGCGCGACGCGGTTTTCCGAGAGCGTTACGGGCAGCTTGAGCGACGGCGTGCTCGTCGTCACTATCGACAACCCGCCGGTCAACGCGATCTCGGCGCATGTCCGCCAGGGGCTGATCCAGGCACTCGACCATGCGGCAAACCTTGGCTTGGTGGTCGGCGTCGTGATTTCAGGTGCCGGCCGAACCTTTGTCGGCGGCGCCGACATCAAGGAGTTCGGCAAGCCCCCGGTCGAGCCGACGCTGCCCGAGGTGGTCGAGCGTATCGAAAGCTACGGCAAGCCTGTGGTCGCGGCAGTCAACGGCGCTGCGTTGGGCGGCGGCTGCGAGATCGCGCTCGCCTGCCATGGCCGCATCGCCAGCGACAAGGCGGTGTTCGGCATGCCCGAGGTCAAGCTTGGCATCGTGCCGGGTGCAGGCGGCACGCAGCGCCTGCCGCGCCTGATCGGCACAGTCGCTGCCATCGACCTGATCGGCAGCGGCCGCACCGTCAAGGCGGTGGAAGCGCTTGCGCTCGGCCTCGTCGATGGCGTCGCCGCAGATCATATCGACACAGCGCTCAGCCTCGTCCACGATCTCGCCAGCGAGCCGTTGCGCCGCACCGGCATGCTGGAAGTCCCCGCCACGGACCCGGCGGCTATCGACGCTGCAGCGAAAAAAGTCCTGTCCAAAGCGCGCGGCCAGGTGGCACCCGCCGAGGCCGTTCGCCTCGTCAAGGCGGCCGCACATGTCGACCTGAAGCAGGGCCTCGCCGACGAGCGCGCCACGTTCATCCGGTTGCGCGATTCAACGGAGTCGGCGGCCCTGCGCCATGTCTTCTTCGCCGAGCGCTTGGCCGGCAAGGTCGACAAGCTCGACGGCGTCGCCCCGCGGAAGATCGAGACAGTCGGCATCGTCGGCACCGGCCTGATGGGCGCAGGCATTGCGGTGGCAGCGTTGACAGCTGGCTACCGCGTCATCGGCGTCGAGCAGGCAGCGGAAGCTGCCGAAAAAGGCCGCGAGCGCATCGCGGGCATCCTCGACAAGTCGGTTCTATCCGGGCGTCTTGCCGCGACGGGTCGCGACGACTGCCTAACCAGGCTTGCGGTGACCGCCAATACAGGCGAACTCGGCGCCGCCGACCTCGTCATCGAGGCGGTCTTCGACGACCTCACCGTCAAGACCGAATTGTTCCAGCGGCTTGACGGCATCGTCAGACCGGATGCGATCCTTGCCACCAACACCAGCTACCTGAACCCCGACGAAATCGCAGCCGCGACAGCGCATCCCGAGCGCGTTGTCGGCCTGCATTTCTTCTCGCCGGCCAACATCATGCGCCTGGTCGAGGTCGTCGACTGCAAGGCGACCGCACCTGACGTGCTCGCCACGGCGCTGTCCTTTGCCAAGAAGCTCGGCAAACTGCCGATTGTTTGCGGCGTCACTGAAGGCTTCATCGGCAACCGCATCTTTTCAGCCTACCGCCGCGAGGCCGAGTTCATGGTCGAGGATGGAGCTTCGCCGCACGAGATCGACGCCGCGCTCGAAGCCTACGGCTTTCCGATGGGCATCTTCGCCGTCTACGACATGGCCGGCCTCGAGATCGCCTGGGCCCGGCGCAAGCGTCAGGCAGTGACCCGCGATCCCAAAGCACGTTATGTCGAAATCGCAGACAGGCTGTGCGAAGCCGGCCGCTTCGGCCGCAAGTCCGGGCGGGGCTGGTACGACTATTCCAGCGGCGAACGCGCCGTCGACCCCGAGGTGACGGCATTGATCGGGGCCGTGCGCGCCGCCAAGAACATTGTACCGCGCAGCTTTACGCCCGATGAGATCGTTGCAAGGCTGCTCAAGGCGATGGCCGATGAAGGTGCTGCCTTGCTCGCTGAAGGCATCGCCGCGCGTTCCAGCGACATCGATCTGGTGATGATCAACGGCTACGGCTTCCCGGCGCACAAGGGTGGACCGATGTTCGCAGCCGTAGCCCACAAGGACGCCAAACCATGACCGAAGCCTATATCGTCGGCGGCGTCCGCACCCCGATCGGCCGTTATGGCGGCGCGCTTGCATCCGTGCGCCCCGACGATCTCGCCGCCCATGCCATCCGCGAGGCATTGGCGCGGTTGCCCGGCATTCCCGCCGACCAGATCGACGAGGTCGTGCTCGGCTGCGCCAACCAGGCCGGCGAAGACAACCGCAATGTCGCCCGCATGGCCACCCTGCTTGCAGGCCTGCCAGAGACGGTGGCGGCAACGACGATCAACCGGCTCTGCGGTTCCGGCCTCGACGCTGTCGGTTATGCCGCGCGTGCCATCAAGCTTGGAGAAGCAGAGATCATCATCGCCGGCGGCGTCGAAAGCATGTCGCGCGCGCCCTTCGTCATGCCGAAGGCGACCAGCGCCTTCCAGCGCAGCGCCGAGATTTTCGACACCACCATCGGCTGGCGTTTCGTCAATCCGCTGATGGAAAAGCAATACGGCATCGACTCCATGCCAGAGACGGCCGAGAACGTCGCGGCCGCGTTTTCCATTTCGCGCGACGACCAGGATCATTTCGCCCTGCGCAGCCAGGCGCGCGCGGCCGCCGCCCAAAAGAGTGGGCGATTTGCCCGTGAAATCGCTCCTGTCACCATCAAGGGCCGCAAAGGCGAAGCGATCGTTGTCGAGCATGACGAGCATCCGCGCGAGACAACCATCGAAAAACTTGGCAGCCTTGCGACACCGTTCCGCGCCGGCGGCACTGTCACTGCCGGCAATGCCTCGGGCGTCAACGATGGGGCCGCGGCTGTGATCGTCGCGTCCGCCCGCGCCGTCGAACGCTACGGCCTGAAACCGCTCGCCAAGGTCGACGGTATGGCCACAGCGGGTGTCGCCCCTCGCATCATGGGCATCGGCCCGGTCGCTTCGACCCGAAAACTTCTGGAACGCGCTGGCCTGACCATATCAGACATCGACGTCATCGAGCTCAATGAGGCTTTCGCCGCGCAGTCGCTGGCCTGCATGCGCGAGCTTGGCTTCGCCAACGACGCGGCCCACGTCAATCCGAATGGCGGTGCCATAGCACTTGGCCATCCGCTCGGCATGTCGGGCGCGCGCCTGGCGCTGACGGCGGCGTTGGAACTTGATCTGCGAGGCGCGAAACGCGCGCTTGCCACCATGTGCATCGGCGTCGGCCAGGGCATCTCACTGCTGATCAGCCGGCCGTAGAGCATGATCCCGAAAAGTGGATACCGGTTTTCGGAAAAGATCATGCTCCAACAAGAAGGAACCGCGTCTCGCTATGCCTGTCTTGGCGCCATCAGCCTGCCGCGCGACGCTGCGGCTGGCGCAGGATCGCCGAGCCTCCTGCCGCCTGGACGGCAAGGCTGCCATAGGTGATACCGGCAGCAAGGCAGGCTTCCTCGGACTGGCTGGAAAGCCAGGCATCGATGAAGCCGGCGTTGAAGGCATCGCCTGCACCCGTCGTATCCACAACCGGAACCTCTTCCGCGCGCCGGTGCAGCAACTGGCCATTGGCCTTCAGCCACGCGCCTTCGCCGCCTGCTTTGAGGGCAACGACGGGGAAGGCCTTGGACAGGATCTCGATCGCTGCGATCGGATCGTTTTCGCGCGTGATCGCGGTCGCCTCTTCCATGTTGGGCAGGAAGATGTCGACACCGGCACAGCGCTCGAGCAGCTCGGCTTCGTAGATCAGCGTCTCGTCCCAGCTCGGATCGAGCGAGACGGTCAGGCCCTTTGCCTTGGCGCGGGTCACCAGATCGGGGATCTCGTGCAGCGTGGCATATTCGGCGATGTGCAGATGGCCGGCATCGCTCCAGTCGAGCGCAGCATCGAGCGTCGCCGGAAGGGCCGTACCGGCGCGCCGCGACAGGAAAGCGCGGTCGTTGCCGATCACCGAGGCGACAGTGACTTGCGGCCCGGCACCAGGTGAATGCTCGACAAAACGAAGATCGACATTGCTTGCGCCAAGCTCGGCCTCGATCCCTGAAGACAGCGAGTCGGTGCCAAGGCGCGCCACCAGCGCCACCTTCCGGCCGGCATGGGCCATGTGGGCGGCCGCGATGAACGCACCGCCACCGGCAGCCATCTTCATGTCTTGCGCAAACACCTCGCGTCCCGGCTCCGGCAGCGATGCCAGTCCGGTGAAAATGAGGTCGCAGTAAATCCGCCCGATGCTGAGCACCGCCGGACGCTTGGCATTTCCCGAAGTCATTGCCGGCCCAGGCTCTTCTCTGTCTTGGCGTCAAAGAGATAGAGGCTGCCGGGCGCCGCGCGGCAGGTCAGCTTGCTGCCCGTCGCCGGAATGAACTTGCTTGGTGCAGTGGCAATCACAGCATTGCCGTCGACATCAAGATGCACCAGCGTTTCAGGTCCAAGCGGTTCAACCGCCGTCACCGTACCGGTAAGTTCGAGGCCGCCTTCGGCCTTTTCGATGGCCGCCGTCAGTTGATGCGGCCGCACGCCGATCAGGATGTCGCCGCCGGCCGACGGTTCTACGCCCTTGCCGTTCTTGCGGCCCGGCACCAGGTTCATCGACGGGCTGCCGATGAAGCGGGCGGTAAAGACATCGACCGGATTTTCATAGAGATCGGTCGGCGTACCCACCTGCAGGATGTGGCCGTCCTTCATGACAACGATGCGGTCGGCCATGGTCATCGCCTCGACCTGGTCGTGGGTGACATAGACGGTCGTTGTCTTGAGCTTCTGGTGCAGCCGCTTGATCTCGATGCGCATCTGGGCGCGCAGCTGCGCGTCGAGGTTGGACAGCGGCTCGTCGAATAGGAAGGCCGAGGGGTTGCGCACCATGGCGCGGCCGATGGCGACGCGCTGGCGCTGGCCGCCCGACAAGGCCGCAGGGCGCCGGTCGAGATATTTTTCAAGGCCAAGAATACGGCCTGCCTCTTCGATCCGCTTGTCCTTCTCCGCCTTGGACAGCTTGGAGGTGTAAAGCCCGAAGCCGATGTTCTGGCGCACGGTCAGGTGCGGATAGATGGCGTAGTTCTGGAACACCATGGCGATGTTGCGCTGCTTGGGATCGCGCTCGTTGACCACCTCGCCGCCGATCTTCAGTGTGCCGCCGGAGATGTCTTCGAGACCGGCGATCATGCGCAGCGTTGTCGACTTGCCGCAGCCCGAAGGCCCAACGAAGACGACGAATTCGCCGTCGGCGATTTCAAGGTCGATGCCCTGGACGACGTCTACCTTGCCGTAGCGCTTGACCAGCTTTTCAAGTTCGATCGTCGCCATCAGAGCGCCCCTACCAGTGCCTTGAATTTCTCACCGAGTTCTTTCGCGGCTTTCGCCTCGCGCTCGGCATGGTTGTTGGCTTTCGCCGCAAAGGACGCGGCCTTGTCCTTGTAGACGCCAATCGCCTCGGCCATCGCAGCTGGTGCCGGGCCGCCGAAGCGGTCGCGCACGGCAACGAAATGCTCTGGCGAGACGATCTCTTCGAACTTGTCGCGGCCGAAGCTCGGCTCGCGGCCGGTCGAATGCCTGAAAGCATCGAGGAACGGGCCGTAGCCGTCCTTGGCAAGCCCGCCGCCCGCGGCAACCACTGACTTGGCAACGGTTGCCGCGATCTCATGCGCTTCGCGGAAGGACAGGCCTTCGATGCGGACAAGCGAGTCGGCAAGCTCGGTGATGGTGATGCAGGAACGGCGGATATTCTCGGCCACCCGCTCGGGATCGATGCGGATCGCACCGACGAAGGCTGCAAGCAGGTCGAGCACGCGCGAAGCAGCGGTGAACGCCTCGTAGCCCATCGACTGGGTCTCGCCCTCGCTGTCGTTCATGTCGGTGAACGGCGTGTTGTGGATGACACCAAGCACCGTGCGGGCGCGGCCCATCGCCTGGCTGGCCAAAAGGCGCATATGCTCGATCGGCACGGGGTTGCGCTTCTGCGGCATGATCGACGAGATCTGCACGAAGGCGTTCGGCACATAGACCTGGCCAACCTCGAAGCTCGTCCAGAACTGGAAGTCCTGGATCAGGCGACCAAGATGCAGGAACATCAGCTCGATCGCCGAATAGGTCGAGGTGATGTAGTCCGACGCCGCGATGCAGCTGTAGGAATTGCGCAAAGGTGCGGCAAAGCCGAGCAGATCGGCGACACGCTGGCGGTCGATCGGGAAGCCCGACGTGGTGATGGCGGCCGCACCCATCGGCGACAGGTCGACGATTTTCCGCGCCTCTTCGAAACGCTCGATGTCGCGGATCAGCACCTCGATGGCTGCTGCCAGATAGTGCCCGAAGGTCGAGGGCTGTGCCGGCTGGCCATGGGTATAAGCAACGATCAGCGTCGCCTTTTCCCGCTCGGCCGCGTCGATCATCGCGCCCAGCAGATGCCGCGCCTTGACCATCAGCGCGTCGATGCGCTGCTTGAGGCCGAGCTTGAACAGCGTGTGGTCGATATCGTTGCGCGAGCGCGAGGTGTGCAGGCGTCCGGCGACGTCGGCGCCGAGGCGGGCTTTCAGTTCCTTTTCGATGAGGAAAAAGAAGTCCTCCACTTCGCCGGTATAGACGAGCGTCGACGGATCGACTTCGCGGTCGATGGCTTCTAGAGCACCCGCAATCGCCGATGCCTGCTTGGCGTCGAGGATGCCGGTCTCGGTCAGCATCACCAGATGCGCCCGGTCGATGGCGCGGAAGCCGTCGACATGGTGGGTCTTGGCGCCGTCGAACAGCGGCTTCAGCACCGTTTCCTTGTAGACGGGATCGGGGAATACGGATCTGTCGGCGAGCTTGGGGTTCAGTTCAGGCATGTCTTATCCTTTGAGCCCTGCCAGCATGACGCCGCGGACGATGTAGCGCTGCAGGACGATGAAGACGATCAGGGTCGGCAGCGTGGCGATCGCCGCACCGGTCATGATCATTTCCCACTGGATGGACTGTTCCACCGCGAAGCTCGATAGCCCCACCGGCAGGGTGTAGAGGTCGCGGCTGGTGGTCACGATCAGCGGCCAGAAGAACGCGGTCCAGTTGCCGAGGAAGGTGAAGATGGCGAGCGCGGACAGTGCCGGCGTCACCAGCGGCATCGCCACCTTCCAGAAGATCTGGAACTCGTTCAGACCGTCGATGCGTGCTGCCTCGAGGAAGTCGTTGGGCACGCCTTCGAAGAACTGCTTCATCAAGAAGGTGCCGAAGGCCGTCATCATGCCGGGGAACATGATGCCCCAGTAGCTGTCCAGCCAGCCGAGCTTGCTCGACATCAGGTACCACGGGATGACAAGCATCTCGGTCGGGATCATCAGCGTCGACAAGATGGCCAGGAAGATGAAATAGCGGCCGCGGAATTCGAACTTGGCCAGCGTGTAGCCGACAAGGCTGTCGAAGAAGACATTCGACAGCGTCACGGTAACGGCAACGAACATCGAGTTGAAGAACCAGCGCATGAAGCGCCCGTCTGCCAGGATGGCCATGTAGTTGGCGAGCGTCGGTGCTGCCGGAATGAGCCTGAGGTCATAGACCTGGCCCGCCGTCTTGAACGACGTCGAGAACATGAAGGCCAGCGGCGTCACCATGATCAGGCCGCCGATGAACAGCAGCGTCCAGGTGAGAATGCGACCGGGCCGAAGATTGGCGTGGGAAAGCGCCGGCGTTTGGGTGACGGCACTCATTTCTTTTCCCTCAGGATCCAGAGCTGCAACAGCGACACGAACAGCAAGATGGTGAACAGCACGACCGTCTGTGCCGCCGCATATCCCATCGCGTAGGACGAAAACGCCGTCTGGTAGATCATCAGCACCAGCGGCTTGGTCGAACCGAGCGGGCCGCCCGGATCGTTGGTGGTCATGTTGTAGACCTGGTCGAAAATGCGCAGGAAGCCGATCGACGAGAACACCACGAGGAACACTGTCGTCGGCTTGAGCAGCGGCAGCGTGATCTTGCGCAGGATCGCCCAATCGCCGAGGCCGTCGATGCGCGCCGCCTCATAGAAAGTGTTGGGGATCGAGCGCAGACCGGCCATGAAGATGATGATCTGGAAGCCGAGGCCGGCCCAGATCGCCGTCAGCATGATCGACGGCAAGGCCTGGTCGACCGAGCGGATGAACGGCTGCTGGGGAATGCCGAGCGTGCCGAGCGCATTGTTGATCACGCCGATCGGTGCCGGCTGATAAAACCAGCGCCAGACCCAGGCCATGGCGGCTGCGGTGGTCAAATAGGGCAGGAAATACAGGCCGCGGATCAGCCCGTGCATGAAGCGCACGCGGTCGAGGTGATAGGCGATGACGAACGACAGCAGCAAGCTGATCGGCGTACCGACGAGCAGATAGGCGAAGGTGTTCTTGAACACCTTCCAGAACTGCGGGTCGGCGAACAGTTTTTCGTAGTTGGCCAGGCCGATGAACTGCGGCGGCTTCAAAAGGTCCCAGTTGGTCAGGGAAAGCCAGAAGGCTTCGATTGTCGGGTAAAAGCGGATCACCGAATAGAACAGGATCGGCAGAGCGAGGAAACTCCACACCCACACCAGCCGCTTCGTCCGCATGGAACGGCGGGCCCAGAAGGTCCCGCCGGGGCGGCTCAGCGCCGCCCCCTGTCGATCCGCTGTCACAGACATCAAGCCTTCGCCTTACTTCGGGGCCGCTGCGTCGATGATCGCCTGCTCGGCCGCTGCGGCCTGTGCGAGCGAATCCTTCACCGACTGGCCTTCGAGCAGCACGCGGTTTGCCATGTCGATGGTGGTCTGGCGCTGCGCCGCCTCATCCACGAACTTGGTGGTGCGGGCATATTCGAGACCCTTGAGGAACGGACCGTAGATTGGGTCCGCAAGGTTGGCCTCGGTCATCGCAACCGAACGACGCGCCGGCAGCTCGCCGACAGTCTTCAGCCAGACGTCCATGGCCTCGGGCGAGGAGATGTAGGCCAGGAACTTCTTCGAGGCTTCAAGCTTCTCGCCGCTTGTCGTCGCCGAGATGCCGTTGGCGAAGTAGCTGGCATAGTTCGAACGAACGCCATCGGCATTGGCCGGCAGTTCGGTCACGCCCCATTCGAAGCTTTCGATCGACTTGAACGCGCCGAGGCGGAAGGTGCCATCGATGGTCATGCCCGCCATGCCGGCGCGGAATGCCGCCTGGCCTTCGTCCATGAAGCTGGACTGGCCGATCTTCTGTACCGTCTGCAGGTCGGTGTAGAACTTCAGCGCCTTTTCACCAGCTTCGGTGTTGTAGGCCACCTTGCCGTCGGCATAGGGCTCGCCGCCGAACTGGCGAACCAGCACTTCACGCCACCACTGGTGATCCTGGCCGGCCATGTCGAGGGTCGAGCCGGCGACCACGAGGTTGCCGTTGCCGTCGCGCTTGGTGATCTTTTCGGCGGCCGCGACGAACTCTTCGAGCGTCTTGGGCGGGTTTGCCGGGTCAAGACCAGCTTCGGTGAACAGCTTCTTGTTGTAGAACAGCGCCAGCGAACGCACTGCGGTCGGCAGGCCGTAATAATCCTCGCCGCGCTTCATGGCGCTGACGATCGGGAAGAAATCGGCTTCGATCTTGTCGTGCGGGAACGCGTCGGTCGGCAGCGGCTGCAGCAGGCCACCGGCAACGAACTTGTCGAGCCAGCCATAGAACAGCTGCATCACGTCAGGACCTTGTCCGCCCATCTTCGCGGCGATGACGCGCGTCTGGTAGTCGGCGTAAGGGAAGGTCGTCTGCTTGACGGTGATGTCTGGATTGGCCTTTTCGAAATTCTCGATCAGCTGGTCCATCGCCTTGACGCGCGAGTCGAAGACATACTGCCAATATTCGATCTCGACGGCCTGGGCCGCGTTGATTGCCAGCGTGCTGAATCCTGCGATCAGTCCGGCAAACAGGGTTGCTCTGCGCATATAAACCTCCATCTGCGCCCGCCGGAAAATCCGGGCTACGGGCGGCGATTATCCCCTTGGACCGTAGCCTCTCATGCAATCGAGGCCCGGGCCATCTCGTGAATCCGATGCCGTCGAACGCGAGCGGATCACGCTCGACAAAAAACGGGCACCAGCAAGCTGCGGATCCTCCCCGCACACTGCCTATACGCTTTCCTGCCGCACGCCTTTTGTCAATAAGATAATTTACTTGAATTAATCTGTTGCGGGGTTCGGGCCTTCCGCGTTATCAATTTTGCAACTGAGGTCAGGATGAGCGAATGGCATTTCAGCCGGGCAGCACGCATCAGGTCACTTTGGGTAACAATCCCGAGCGCAGCCGCGACCACAACCGTCGCGTGGTGCTCGACGTCGTGCGCCGAAACGGCGCTTTGGGGCGCATGCATATCGCCCGGCTGACGCATCTGACAGCGCAGGCCATCGCCAACATCGTCGACGAACTGGTCAGCGAAAACCTGTTGATGGAGACCGGGCGGTTACGCTCCGGCCGTGGCCAGCCGCCGATCCAGTTCGCGGTCAACCCCGATGGCGCCATGACCATGGGCATCGAAATGGCCTCCGACCATATGGTGGCGACCGTGCTCGACCTGTCGGGGCAGCCGCGCTCCAAGCGAATCACGCCCGTCAGCGACACCAGTCCGAGCCAGGTGATCGCGCATCTGCGCGCCGAGCTCGAAACGGTGAGATCAACGTTCAAGTCGCGGCTGCTCGGCATCGGCGTGGTCATGCCGGGCCCCTTCGAGATCGAGGGCATGACTTCGGTAGGCCCGACGACACTGCCGGGCTGGGCCAATATCGATGCAGCGAGCCTGCTCAGCGAGGCCTGCGGCGAGCCGGTGACGGTGGAAAACGACGCCAACGCCGCAGCCGTCGGCGAGCGTTTCTTCGGCGCTGGCCATGCGATTTCCAGTTTCTGCATGGTCTATTTTGGTGCCGGCCTCGGCCTTGGCATGATCCAGGATGGCACGCCGTTCCGTGGCGCCTTCGGCAATGCCGGCGAAATCGGCCATGTCGTCGTCGTTCCGCGTGGCAGGGCCTGCCCATGCGGCCAGCGTGGTTGCCTTGAGCGCTATGCCTCGGTTCACGCCTTGCGCGAAAAGCTTTGCGATGCCGGCATTCCCGGCTGTGATTTCGCCGACTTCGCCGACCTCCATGCCAAGCGCCATCCGGTGCTTTTGGAGTGGATGGACGAGGCCGCGACCTATCTCGCGCCGATGATCGCGATGATCGAAAACATCCTCGATCCCGAAACGGTGATCCTCGGCGGCATGCTGCCCGACGCGATCATTGACGAATTGATCGAGCGCATGGGACCGCTGCCGATCTCGGTCGCCAGCCGGAGAACCCGCGCCCTGCCCCGCGTCATGCGCGGACAGACCGGGCAATACACGGCGGCACTCGGAGCCGCCGCACTGCCGCTGTTTGAGGTGGTCACGCCCAAGCTCGAAACAGCCGCCACCGCACATACCGAATAGCAGACTGAAATACCGGAGGACCTGAATGCCGAGCGCTCGCGAACGTATTGAAAGACAAAAGGCCAACCCGTCGCTGGTCAGGCTCCACCGGGCTCTCAGCCGTCTGAATTCCACCGTCACCATGATGAATACCGGCGCACATCCCGACGACGAGCAGAGCGGCATGCTCGCCTGGTTCCGCCTCGGTCTCGGCATGCGCGTCATCGTCGCCTGCTCGACGCGCGGCGAAGGCGGGCAGAACTCGCTCGGACCCGAGCGCCTTGGCGTGCTCGGCATGATGCGCACACGCGAGATGGAAGAGGCCGCCCGCGAGCTCGATGCCGACGTCGTCTGGCTCGGCCATGGCCCCGACGATGAAGTGCATGATTTCGGCTTCTCCAAGGATGGCGACCAGACCTTTACCCGCTGGGGCGAAATGCGCACTGTCGAGCGGCTGGTGCGCGCCTATCGCAGCGAACGGCCCGACATCGTCATCCCGACCTTCCTCGACGTTCCCGGCCAGCATGGCCACCACCGCGCCATGACCCGCGCCGCCGAAAAGGCGATCAAGCTCGCCGCCGACCCCGAAGCGTTTCCGGAACACTTCAAGGAAGGCATGAGCCCCTGGCAGGTGGCGAAATATTATCTGCCGGCATGGTCCGGCGGCGGCGATACCTATGACGACGAGGTTCCGCCGCCCGATGCCACGGTTGTCGTGGACGCGCCCGGCCGCGAGCCGGCGACAGGCGCGGAATATGACCGCATCGGCGAATGGTCGCGCTACTACCACGCCTCGCAAGGCATGGGTCATTGGCCTGATGTGGCGGAGACGCGCTGGCCGCTGCACCTGCTGCTCGCCGCGAATGGCGCGAAGGCCGAGACCTCGGTGCTCGACGCCCTGCCGGCAACACTCGCGGCACTGGCCAAATCGAAGGACCTGTCCGGCGACACTGCGGCAGCCTTGGCCGCTGCCGCAGAGGCCGTCGACAAAGCGGTCGCCGCCTTCCCCAACAGCGACGCGATCATCGCCCATCTCGTCGAGGCGGCCGGCCAGCTCGCCACCGCGCGTGCCAGCGCCTCGCCGGTTTTCCTAAACCTTCACCGCCACCGCCTGGAGCGCAAGGCACGCGAGATCGACGCCGCCTTGATCGAAGCCGCCGGCATTTTCGACCGCGCCATGCTTACGCCTCCGACACTGTCGCCGGGCGAAACAGCCACACTCACCGTCGATCTCGCACCCGGCGGCGACAGCCGTTCGGTCGAAATCGAGGCGATCCTGCCCGATGCCATCACGGCGAAAGCCAAGACCAGCACCGGCCGCCGGCGCAGCCTGGAAATCGCGGCTACAGCCGACGCCGCCTACACAAAGCTCTATCCCCCGTCATGGTCGGCACTTGGCGGCAATGGCGATGCCCATGTCGTCATCTCGGCCAGCTTCGGCGATCACACCGCCCGCGCCACCTACGACTTCGAAGAGGCTTTTGCCGTGCTGCCGGCAAGCTCGGTCATCATCGAGCCCGAAGCGGTCATCGTGCCGCTAGACGGCACAAGGCAGGAATGGCCGATCAAGCCTGTCGTCGCCGGCAAGGAAGCGCCCGTCTCGCTCAACATGGATGGCGGCTGGTCGCTAGCGCAGACAGAAGGCGGCCAGGTCATCCGCGCGCCCGAAACACGCGTCGCCGGACTGTCCACGATCACCCCGCTCGTCGCCGGCAGGGCGGCACTGAGGCTGACCCCGATCGCCTATCCGCATATCGGCCGCGTCACCCATCGCCAACCCGAAGCGCTGCGCGTGCTCACGCTCGACCTCAAGCTGCCGCAAGGCGCGCGCGTCGGCTATGTCGGCGCAGGTGCTGACCGCGTCGGCCTGTGGCTGTCGCGCATGGGGCTCGATGTCACCGAACTGGACGCCAAGGCGCTTGCCGGTGACCTGTCGCACTACACCACCATTGTCGTTGGCATCTTCGCCTTCGGCATCCGCAAGGATCTGGCTGCAAGCACCGAGAAGCTGCACCGCTTCGTCGAAAATGGCGGCCACCTTGTCACCCTTTACCACCGCCCGACCGACGGTTGGGATCCACTAGCGACGCCGCCGAGGAAACTCGAGATTGGCTCGCCGTCTTTACGCTGGCGCGTAACGGATCCGAACGCCGAGGTCACGGTGCTGGTGCCGGACCACGTCCTGCTCAGGGGGCCGAATATCATCGGCCCGCAGGATTGGTCCGGCTGGAACAAGGAGCGCGGGCTCTATTTCGCCGCGCGCTGGGACGAGGCCTACCAGCCTCTGCTCGCCATGCACGACGCCAACGAACAGCCGCTGATGGGCGCGCTGGTGTCGGCTCAGATCGGCAAGGGTCGCCACACGCATACGAGCCTCGTCCTGCACCACCAGATGGACAAGCTTGTAGCTGGAGCATTCCGCCTGATGGCAAATCTTGTCCAGCCCGCCTGACAGCACTGTGGCGCCCGAGGCGGGGGACGAGCGTCACAAGGCCAACCGCGAGGGCGTCGTTTGGGTGCTCGCCGACATGCTGCTGGTCTCCGGCGGCATGACGGCGCTCGTCAAGGCGCAAGGGCTGATCTATCCGGCGTTCCAGCTCGTCTTCATCCGCGCGATGATCGGCCTGCTGTTCATCCTGCCCTTGATCTGGCGCCACCGCCACCACATCCGCCACACCAAGCATCCCTGGCAGAACATCTCGCGCATCAGCTGCAACGCGATTGCGCTGACCAGCCAGTTCATGGCCTACACGCTGCTGCCCCTGGCTGTGGTCAACGCGCTGAGCTTTTCCAGGCCGCTGATCACCATGGCCATGGCGGTCGCCTTTCTCGGCGAGACGGTGTCGCGGCTGCGCTGGGTGGGTGCGGCCTTCGCCTTTGCCGGCGTGCTCGTGATGCTGGCGCCCGGCGGCGTCGAATGGAACCTCGGCCTGCTCGCCGTATTTGCCACTGTCGTTTTCGGCTCGCTCGCCATCATCCAGACGCGCATGCTGCGTGACGAAAACACCACCGTGATGATGGTGTTTTACACCGTCGGTCTCGCTGTCATCACCGCTGTTCCCGCCATCTTCGTCTGGCAGCCGGTCAAGATCTTCGACTGGGTTCCCCTGCTCGGCATCGGGCTTCTGGCGCAGGCCGGCCAATATTGCTTCCTGCGCGCCTATCGCCTCGCCGACGCGAGTGTGCTCGCCCCGATCGGCTATCTCTCCATCGTCGTGACGACGGCCGCCGGCTACATCTTCTTCAACGAGGTGCCCGACAAGCGCATCGTCATTGGCGCTGTCGTGATCCTCGTTGCCTTGCAGACGACGGCCTATCTCGAACGCCGCGCCAACAAGAAGCGGCGGTAGGCGATATGCCGCTACAAGGGCGGCGTATCGATCAATCCATGTCGGGCCCGTCGGCGAGGTCGCGGCGACCCGCCATGATCTCGCGCTTGCCGACATGGTTGGGCGCGCCGACAAGGCCTTCCTTCTCCATGCGCTCGACCAGCGAGGCGGCACGGTTGTAGCCAATGCCAAGGCGACGCTGGATGTAGGAGGTCGAGCACTTCTTGTCGCGCTGCACCACCTTGACCGCCTCGTCATAGATCGAGTCGCCGTCTTCGGCAGCGACCGCGCCCTTGTCGAAGACAGCGCCCTGGTCGGGCTCCTCGTCTTCTTCGTCGGCGGTCACGGTTTCGAGATATTCGGGGCGTCCTTGCGCCTTCAGATGCGCCACGACATGCTCGACCTCGATGTCGGAGACGAACGGGCCATGCACGCGCGAAATGCGCCCGCCGCCCGCCATGTGCAGCATGTCGCCCTGGCCGAGAAGCTGTTCGGCGCCCTGTTCGCCCAGGATGGTGCGGCTGTCGATCTTCGACGTCACCTGGAACGAGATGCGGGTCGGGAAGTTGGCCTTGATCGTGCCGGTGATGACGTCGACCGAAGGCCGCTGCGTTGCCATGATCAGATGGATGCCGGCGGCGCGCGCCATCTGCGCCAGGCGCTGGATGGCGCCTTCGATTTCCTTGCCGGCGACCATCATCAGGTCGGCCATCTCGTCGACGATGACGACGATGTAGGGCATCGGCGCCAGATCGATCTCCTGCTCCTCGAACAGCGGCTCGCCTGTACCTTTTTCGAACCCGGTCTGCACCGTCATGACGACGGTCTCGCCCTTGTCGCGGGCGACGGCGGCACGCTCGTTGTAGCCGTCGATGCTGCGAACGCCGAGCCGCGCCATCTTGCGGTAGCGGTCCTCCATCTCGCGCACCGCCCATTTGAGCGCGGTCACCGCCTTCTTGGGATCTGTGACGACGGGCGTCAGAAGATGCGGGATGCCGTCATAGATCGAGAGTTCGAGCATCTTGGGATCGACCATGATCAGCCGGCACTCTTCCGGCTTCAGCCGGTAGAGCAGCGACAGGATCATGGTGTTGATGGCGACCGACTTGCCCGAGCCGGTGGTCCCGGCGACGAGCAGATGCGGCATCTTGGCAAGCTCGGCAATGACAGGCTCGCCGCCGATCGTCTTGCCGAGGCACAGCGCCAGCTTGCAGCTGGTGTTGCGGAAGCCGTCCGACTCGATCAGCTCGCGGAAATACACCGTCTCGCGTGTTTCGTTCGGCAGCTCGATGCCGATGACGTTGCGGCCGGGCACGACAGCGACACGCGCCGAAATCGCCGACATGGAACGCGCGATGTCGTCGGCGAGGCCGATGACGCGCGAGGATTTGACGCCTGGTGCCGGCTCGAATTCGTAGAGCGTGACCACGGGTCCGGGGCGAACGTGGATGATCTCGCCGCGCACGCCGAAATCCTCGAGCACGCTTTCCAGAAGATCGGCATTCTGCTCCAGCCGCTCCTGCGACATGTAGAAGCCCTGCCCTTCGGGCGGCAGCTGCAACAGCTCTTCGGAGGGAAGCTGATAGGCGTCGCCCGTGGTTGCCGGCACGATCCTGCCGATCGGCGGCAAGGCCCGTGTGGCCGGCACCGCGACCTCGACACTTGCCGGCACGGGCTCGGCGCTGGCAGCCGGTGCAACGTCGGCAATGACGGAAGCTTCTGGCTTGGCCTCGTTCGAATTGGCAGGCGCCACAATCGGCATGGCACTGTCGACTGCCGGGATGCATTCGATGACGCGAAACAGCGCGGTGATTTCGGTAGCCGAGATTTCGGGGCGCCTGATGATGGCGGGAGCTGGAACAACCGGCACAGGCGCAGGCGTTGGCCGCGCAGCAATGGCCGGCGCTGTCGGTGAGGGCCCCTCGGACGTGCTCGGCGCCATCAGTTCGAAGAAGGCGTGATCGGACAGGTAGGACCAGCGCGCTTTCTTGGGCTGGCCCGCAGGCACTTCGCTGCCGCCGGTGGAGGGTCTTGGGTCCATTGCCCTTGCCGTCGGACGCGCAGCGGGGATCACCGGCTGCGGAGCAGCGCTTGCCTGTTGCGTATGCGATTGCAATGGCTTGGGCGGCGTAGCACCCATCCTGCTGGCAATTTGCGCCTGCAAGGCTTCCACGACCTGCGGCCGGCGGATCACCGTTGCCGAGGGCGCGCTGGGAACGTAGGGCGTCACCGCGACCTGCGTTTCCGGCATCGCCGGCTGCACGGGAGAAACCTCAGCCGGTGTTTCGCCCTGCCCGGCATCGACATCGCCGTCCGCATGGCGCTTTGCGGCATCATAATCGGGCGTGCGGGTGAAGCGCACATTGGGTGCGAGGAAGAAATAATCCTGCCAGCCGGGACCGTCGGCAGCCGAAGGCAGCTGCCCCGCCGCCCTGTCGCCGCGCTTGTTGTCCGGGTGGTTCGCTCCGTCATCATGCGAAGCCGTGTCCGGAAGATTGGTTCGAGAAAAACGCATGGACTGCATACCCAAGACTCGCCGATGAAACGTCTGCTGAGCAATAGGAAGCGAGTGGTTAACAGTTCCTTCCCGCCGACCACTCTGAGCGGCAAAGTGAACATCTGTCGCGGCTGGGCGCCGTGCCCGTTCATCGCATTTGGCGAGGCCGCTCCGCGACAATCGGCTCGCCATCCGCAAGGCCAAGCTGCTGCACATATTCGGCGAAGCGCCCTTGGACCTGCGCAAGCTGCGGGTCGTTCAACGCCGGGCGCGCCCCTTCCAGTCGGGCTTCGCTTGGCGTCATGTCGAAGCGAGCGCGAAATGCCCGCAGAAACTGGGCGCTGCTGGCAAAGCCCAGCCGGTAGGAAATCTCGGTGATCGAGCGCGACGCAGCGCCGGGAGATACAAGCGCGCGGTAGGAGGCATCGAGCCGCCTTTCGCGCACGACCTTGGCCACGCCGCCATCGGCGGCAAACATCCGGTAGAGATGAGCGCGCGAAACCCTGAAGCGGCGCATCAGCAAGGCTGGGCCGATGTCCCGGTCGGACAGGTTCGCGTCTATGAAATCCAACACACGCCGACGCAACACATGCGTCAGGTCCTGGTCGCCCATCGCGCCGTCGGGGATGTGGCGCGCCAGCCCGCTCGCCAGCAGATCGATCGCAGCCCCTTCCATGGCCTGCGCGTCGGCACGCTCCATGTCCACCGACGCGTTGGACAGGCTGACGATGAAATCCGCGAGCAGCCGCGTGATGGGAGACCCCGCCTTGAGCACCACGCCGTGCAGGCTGCGCCCGCCCGCCGCCTTGTCGATGCGCTCGCGCGGCAAAACGACCGATATGGTCGAACCGGTGTGGACGCTGCTGGTGAATGTCCGGGCAAGGTCGAAGACGCAGATATCGCCCGGCTCGACCGAGATCGAGCGGCCGTCGCAGTCGCCTTGCAATGCGCCCGAGACGAAAAGCTGGATCAGGTAATGATCGAGCCCGCTGTTCAACACGATGCGGCGGTTGCGGTCATAGTGCTGCCGGTTGAATGTCGTCGGCCCAATCAGCATTGTGCCGACAGTTCGCGACAGCACCGAACCTTCGAGCGCGATGACATCGTCCTCCAGGCGTCGCGTGGTTTCGAAGTAAGGCCGGGTTACCTCGCGCCAGACCTCGTCGCGCAACCCAGGCTCGACGAAATCAGTCGAAAGCAGCACTTCATCAGCCACTATCGGACGCCTGTCTGGCTCGCCGCATCGCTCATTCCCCCCGCCAAGGCCGAAACCTCACCTGACGGTGGGTAAGATGATTTGATGTCGTGTTCCACCTATCGCGGCGTGCGTCGAAGACGGTCGGCACGGCCCGGTAGCAGTACGGTCAATGGCTTGAGACAAAATGCATAGAGAAATGAGACATGACGCCGCTTCGGAATAGCCAGTTCTATGTAAAAGCTACCCGCGCGGCGGGCACTTGAGGGACTAGCTCTGCGGCAGCTTGCTGCATGCATTCCCCTGACTGAAAGGCTCGTATCAGACCAGCGATCCGGGCTCTGCACATGCGCTCCCGGAAGGGAGTATTTTGCATGCCTGCCTTTAGGAAAATCTCGACTGCGCGCCTCATCTCCGCAAGTGTTTCGACGCTCGCGATCTCGGCGCTGTTGTCGTCTGGGCCTGCGGTGGCCGCCGATTTCCACTTCATCTCGACGGGCAACGCGACATGGGGAGACATTCCCAGCAACGGCGGATTCGCGGGATCCGTCCCACCCGGTGCCGGCGACCGGGCGATCTACGACAAGGCAGGCACCGGCCAGTCAACCATCTGGAGTGCACCAAGAGCTGCTGGTCAGTTGGTGTTTCTGGCTCCTTATACCGGCAGCGGATTCGCGCCGCAGTCTCCCTCACAGTCATCGACCCTCACTATCCACGGCGTCGATGGACTGGGTGTCGACAGCCGGGTTAACCAACAGATCACATTGTCGGAGCGGATCGCCCTCGGCGGCAACCAGGAATGGCGGATCGACAGCGACACCGGCAGCATCACTCAACTGGGCCATACGCCGTTTCGCGCCCTGAACCTCAGCAGCTACATGCTGACGCTCAATGCCGTAGGCACCGGCAACTCCTTCATACTGAACAACGCCGTAACGGGAACTGGTAGCCTGATCGTCAAGGGTGCCGGCACGACCTACCTCTCCGGTCCCAACAGCTACACCAACGGCACTTTCCTGAATGGCGGTACGGCCGAGGTGACCGCGGACAGAAATCTCGGCGCGGCATCGGGCGGGGTGAGTTTCGACGGAGGCACGCTTCGATTCGGCTCGTCCTTCACATCGGCGCGTACCATTTCACTGGCGGCTGGCGGCGGTACGATCGACACCAAGGGCAACACCGCAACGCTTTCCGGTAATATCGCTGGGAGCGGCGGCTTGACCGTAGCCGGTGGCGGGGTGGTCAACCTGACAGGCTCGATCGCCTATGCCGGCGCGACGGTCATCCGGTCGGGCACGCTCGCTCTTTCCGGAAATGCCAGCCTCGCAAGCTCCAGCGGTGTCGTCGCCGATGGGGTGCTCGATATCTCCGCGACAACGTCCGGGACGTCGGTCGCGAGGCTTGCTGGCTCGGGCGCGGTCAATTTTGGCAGCCGGGCGCTGACGCTGGCCCAGGCCAACGACACATTCTCCGGCGTGTTTGCCGGCAGTGGCAGCTTCACCCTTGCCGGCGGCCAGCAGACCCTCACCGGCGATAGCTCAGGCTTCACCGGCGCAACGACTGTCCGCGCCGGCACCCTTTCCGTCAACGGCATGCTCGGCGGCACGATGGAGGTGCTTGGCGGGCGGCTGCAGGGCACCGGTACCGTTGGCGCAACCACCAACAATGCCGGCGGCATCATCGCGCCGGGCAATTCGATCGGCACGCTGACGATTGGTGGCAACTACACCAGCAATGGCGGCGGGTTGGAGATCGAAGCCAGGCTCGGCGCCGACAATTCGCCGAGCGATCTTCTCGTCGTCACCGGCGACACCATTTTGGGCACCGGCGCGACCAAGGTGCGGGTCGTCAATGTCGGCGGCGCGGGCGCCGAAACGACAGGCGACGGCATCAGGATCGTCCAGGTCGACGGCACGTCGGCGGCCGGCGCCTTCGTGCTCAACGGCCCGGCCATCGGCGGTGCCTATCGCTACAATCTGTTCCAGCACGGCATCGCCGACCCTGCCGACGGCGACTGGTATCTGCGCGCTGGTGGTCTCGCCCCGACAGTGCCGGTCTACCAGAACTATCCGCAGGTGCTGCTTGGCATGGTCGCCCTGCCGACGCTTGAGCAGCGTGTCGGCGAGCGCGTGCGCAGTGCGGTGAATGGTACCCCGGCACGCGAGGCCGCCATCTGGACCCGCATCGAGGCAGCGCATGGCCATGTCGAGGCCGACGCCTCCACCGCCAACGCGACCTATGACAGCGACACCGCCTTGGTGCAGGTCGGTTTCGACGGCCAGCTCTACGAAGGTTCTGCCGGCATGGTGGTCGGTGGGCTGACGGCGCAATATTCGCGCGCCACAGCCGACATCTTCTCGAGCCTCGGCGACGGTGCCAACACCACCGAAAGCCATGGCATCGGCGCCAATCTGACCTGGTATGGACAGACCGGCCTTTATGTCGACGCCCAGGCGCAGGTCGCGACCTTGCGCTCCGACATGAGCGCTTCAGGCATCGGCACGATCGGCGACGGCATCCACGGCAGCGGCTATGCGTTCAGCCTCGAGGCCGGGCGCAAGATCGCGCTCGACGCCACCTGGTCGCTGACGCCGCAGGCACAGCTGGCCTATGCCGCGGTCGACTTCGATGCCTTCACCGATCCGTTCGGCGCCAATGTCGCGCTGCGCAGCGGCGATAGCCTGAAGGGCCGGCTCGGTGCCGCCGTCAACTATGACGCCGACGCCACCGGCAACCATGTCTATGGCATCGCCAATTTGACCTACGAATTCCTCGACGGCACCTCGGTTGCGGTGTCGGGCGTCAACGTCGCCTTCGAACCGCAGCGTTTCGGCGGCGAGATCGGCTTGGGCGGCACCTACAAATGGGCCGGCGGCAAATATGCCCTGCATGGCGAGGCGCTTGCTTCGACCAGCTTTGAAGGCGGCTACGGCTTCAAAGGCGTCATCGGCTTTACCGCGGGGCTTTGAGCCCTCCAGCAGCAGGCGGCGCAAAATGGTGCCGCCTGCGAAACTAATCCCGGTTGCGCGTCGTTTCGGCGGCGAAACCAAAGTGGCGCATGACGAGGTCGCGGAAGCGGTCCGAAAAGCCTGCTTTTTCGACTGCTCTTCGCATGCATGTCAGCCAGAGATCGCGCAATTCCGGGCCGATCTCGACATGCTCGTGGATTTCCTTGAGCCTCGAATGGCCGTGCTTCTGGACGTAGTAGCTCGGGCCGCCGAAGAAGCCGCAGAGATAGTTGAACTGCTCCTCGCGCGAGTGGGCGACACCGTGGCCGCGCAGGTGCAGGACATGCAGCGCTGCCGCATCCTCGTCCTGTTCGACAATGTCGTAGAAAATCTCGACAAGGCGGCGGATGGCTTCCTCACCGCCGATTTCGAGATAAACAGAACGCCCTTTCGGCTGCAGGCTTTCGTTCAAGATCATCCTCCCCTGAAGCGCGGCAACCTTGCGGGCATGTCGGCTGGAAACGCCGCTCGCCTGAGATCGCCGGGCCGCTCCTCAAGCGGCCGGATGAAAGCATCGGTTCATTTGAACGCCAGCGCCAGCGAATTGCACTGCCCGCGTCCCACCGCCGCAGGCTTGCCTTGCCGGTCACATGATGCCCCAGGCGCGGTATCTGCCCCTGCCGGTGATCTCGCGCAGGTCGAGTTCGCCGATCAAATTGAGCGCGCCGGCGGTCGTCACGCCCAGCTCCTTTTCGACCATGCCGCTGGAGACCAGCGGCCGCGACAGCACAAGCTCTATCAGCTGGGGCAATTTCGATGTCGAGCGGCGGCCCTTGAGCCGCCTGTCCATTTGGGTCTTGGCGAGGATCAGCCGGTCGTGTTCCTTTGTGCCGGCCCTGGCGGTTTCGTAGACGCCGTCGAGAAAGGCCAACAGCCGCGTCGTGCGGTCGCGCGAATGCCTGCGCTCGCGCGGGATGATCCGCGCGCCGAGATAAAGTGCAGCAAGATGCGCTGTTGTCGTTCCGATTTCGCGCAGCAGCGCTTCAACGAGCAGGCGCCCGAGCCAGGGCGCATGCTGCAGCGGCGCCATCACGCTCCAGGCGTCAAAGACAACAGCCGCGCGCAGAAGCGGCGGCAGGCCCTCGCTGTCGGAAAGCGCTCCCTGCCAGGCAGCAAGCCGCTCCGGCTCGTCCCAGTCGGCATCATAGATCAGCGGGTTTTTGTCATCGGTGTTACGGCGCACGGCCACATCGGCGGGTGGGGCGCGCAGTTTTGCATCGCCGCGCGTCCGTTCGAGCACCGCCTGGGCGTGGTCAAGTGCCGCATCGAGCGCGGCCATCTCGGCCTTGAGGGTGTCGTCGCTGTCGTCTTCAGCTTCCTCGCCGCCGTCGAGCGCGGCCTCTTGCCCTTGCGATTTTGGCGCCGGCGGCACAGCGCCGCGTCCGCACAGTATGGCAAAGCCTTCGCGTCCAAGCGCCCAGCCGGGCCTGTTGCTGAAAATCTGGCGCCTGAGCCGCAGGATTTCATGCGCTCGGGTCAGTTCGTGCGTCGGCGCGCGCAGGTCCATATGCGCGTCATGCAACACCAGGTCCTCGGTATGCACCAGCTCGCCATCGAGCCACAGCGACGATGCGGCATCTGCAAAATGGCTGCGCTCGACAAAACCCTTTCCCACCGGCGAACGGGCAACGCGCTCGTCGAGGCGCACCAGCGCTTCGCTCGCACGCATCGCCGGGCCAACGAGGTGCGCCAAGGGCAAATCAGTCAGAACGTGAGCCATTGATCAACTAAACACGAAGCGCAACTGAAGCTATAGTGGGCGTCACTTTATTATAGCGCAAGGCCCGCACGACAGAGATCGGGACCGCTGCAGGGGTGTATCAAGGGTCGCGCTGCAACAACCAGAGCGCTCAATCCTTGCGGCTCTCCAGGTCGATCAGTCCCTCAAGCAGATCGAGCAGTTGTTCGTAGCGCTCGTGTCCGATGCGTTTCTGGACCTCGTCATAGATGGCACTGCTCTCCGGGGAGACCTCTGATATCAGGACCTGCCCCTTGGGCGCGATGGCCAGCATGACACGGCGCCCATCACCTTCGACCTTGCCGCGCGTGATGAGCTTGCGCTCTTCCAGCGCCTTGATGATCCGTGTCAGGCTTGGCGCCAGTATCGAGGCCCGCTCCGCCAGCTCGGTAGCGTCGAGCGGGCTTTGCTCGCCCAACACACGGATGACACGCCATTGCTGTTCCGAGACGCCATGCTGGGCAAGGATCGGGCGAAACTGGGCCATCACCACTTCGCGCGCGCGCAGCAGCGACATGGGCAGTGAACGGCGGGTGCTTTGCGGCAGCAAGGGCGAACTCCGGATGGCGGGCGGCTACGAGGCCGGCATTTTTGCACTTTATTCCCGATATTGCCGCCCGTCACAACGGATCAACGCGGCTCGGCGGACTTCGGCAGCAAGGCGGTATTGACATCGGATCATGAAACTACTTAACATGTTAAATATCGATGCGCCACCTCAGCGGAAAGAAGCGTCTTGCCTCACCTCACCCTTGAATATTCAGCCAATATCGACGACCGCGTCGACATGCAGGCACTGTGCGAGCGGCTGTCGCAGGCGATCCTCGACACCGGCCTGTTCGAGCACGGTGCCGTCAGGGTGCGGGCGCTGCGGGTAAACGCTTATGCCATCGCCGACCGCCTGCCGGAAAATGGCTTCATCGACATGAGCTTCAGGATCGGCGCGGGCCGATCCGCCGAAGACAAGAAGCGCGCGGGCGCCGTCATCTTCGCCGCCGCGAACGCATTTCTCGCACCGCTCTTTGCCACGCCGCATTTCGCGCTTTCCCTCGAGATCCGCGAGATCGACGCCGCATTGAGCTGGAAAAACAACGCCATCCACCCGCGCCTGCGCAACACGTGACGGAAAACCACATGTCAGAATTCGAAAATAATCTGCGCAAGGCCGAGGCCTATCTCGAGCGCTTCCGGTCCGGTGGTGTTACCAACCATATCAACGGCGAAGCCATCGCTGCGCTCGATGGGACGACCTTCGAGACCATCTCGCCTGTCGACCTCAAGCCGCTTGCCCAGGTGGCACATGGCAAGGCTGCCGACATCGACATGGCCGCCAAGGCTGCCAAAGCGGCCTTTCCGGCATGGGCCGCGCAATCGGGCGATGCTCGCAAGAAGCTGCTGCATGCGATTGCCGACGCCATCGTCAAGCGGGCCGAGGAGATCGCCTTCGTCGAATGCATGGACACCGGCCAGTCGCTGAAATTCATGGCCAAGGCGGCACTGCGAGGTGCCGAAAATTTCCGTTACTACGCCGACAAGGCACCCGAGGCACGCGACGGCCGCACGCTGCATGCGCCCGGCCAGCTGAACATGACCACCCGCGTGCCGATCGGCCCGGTCGGCGTCATCACGCCGTGGAACACGCCGTTCATGCTGTCGACATGGAAGATCGCGCCCGCGCTCGCCGCAGGCTGCACCATCGTGCACAAGCCGGCGGAATTTTCCCCACTGACCGCTCGTCTCCTGGTCGAAATCGCCGAAGAGGCCGGCCTGCCGAAGGGCGTTTGGAACCTCGTCAATGGCCTCGGCGAAGATGCCGGCAAGGCGCTGACCGAACATCCTGATATCAAGGCGATCGGCTTCGTCGGCGAAAGCCGCACCGGTTCGATGATCATGCGCCAGGGCGCCGACACGCTGAAGCGCGTGCATTTCGAACTCGGCGGCAAGAACCCGGTGATCGTGTTCGCTGACGCCGATCTTGAGCGCGCCGCGGACGCTGCCGTGTTCATGATCTACTCGCTCAACGGCGAGCGCTGCACCTCGTCCTCGCGCCTGCTGGTCGAAGCCTCGATCTATGACAAGTTCACCGCCATCGTCGCGGAGAAAGCCAGGCGTATCCAGGTCGGCCATCCGCTCGATCCGAAGACTGTCGTCGGCCCGCTCATCCACCCGATCCATGAGGAAAAGGTGCTGTCCTATATTGAGCTCGCACGCTCGGAAGGCGCAACAATCGCCGCCGGCGGCGGCAAGGTCGAAGGGCCAGGAGGCGGCTGCTACGTGGCGCCGACGCTGTTTACCGGCGCGCGCAACGACATGCGCATCGCCCAGGAAGAGATTTTCGGGCCGGTGCTGACGGCGATCCCGTTCGGCAACGAAGCCGAAGCTCTGGCCATCGCCAACGACACCCAATATGGCCTCGCCGGATATCTGTGGACATCCGACGTGACACGCGCCCTGCGCTTCACCGAAGGGCTCGCGGCGGGGATGATCTGGGTCAACTCGGAAAACGTCCGCCATCTGCCGGCACCGTTCGGCGGCGTCAAGAACTCCGGCATCGGCCGCGACGGCGGCGACTGGTCGTTCGATTTCTACATGGAAACCAAAAACATCGCCTTCGCCACGACGGCCCACAACATCCAGAAGCTCGGCGGCTGAGCGGGAACAGACATCATGCCATTGCCCACACCCAACCTCTATCCCGCCTTCAACATCGTGCGGCTCAGCCATGTCGAGCTGGCCGTGACCGATCTGGCCAAATCCCGCGCGTTTTATGTCGACACGCTCGGCCTCCAGGTCACCGACGAGACGGCCGACACGATCTATCTGCGCGCCATGGAAGAGCGCGGCCACCATTGCATCGTGCTGAAACAAGGCGACCGGGCCGAAGCCCGCGACCTCGGTTTCAAGGTGTTCTCCGAGGACGACCTCGACAAGGCCGAGCATTTCTTCAAGGCCAAGGAGCTGCCGGTCGAATGGGTCGAGCGGCCCTATCAGTCACGCACGCTGCGTACCCGCGATCCGCACGGCATTCCGCTCGAATTTTATTCCAAGATGGACCGGCTGGCGCCGATCCACCAGAAATACGCGCTCTACAAGGGCGTGAAGCCGCTGCGCATCGACCACTTCAACTGCTTCTCGCCTGACGTCGACCAGTCGGTGGCCTTCTACAACGAGCTCGGCTTCCGCGTGACCGAGTTCACCGAGGATGCCGAAACCGGCCGTCTGTGGGCGGCATGGACCCACCGCAAGGGCGGCGTGCACGACATCGCCTTCACCAACGGGCTGGGCCCGCGCCTGCATCACGTCGCGTTTTGGGTGCCGACGCCGCTCAACATCATCGACCTGCTCGACCTGATGGCAACGACAGGCTACGTCGGCAATATCGAGCGCGGCCCAGGCCGGCACGGCATTTCCAACGCTTTCTTTCTCTACATCCGCGACCCCGACGGTCACCGTATCGAGATCTACTGCTCGGACTACCAGACCGTCGATCCAGATCTTGAGCCGATCAAGTGGGACCTCAAAGATCCGCAGCGCCAGACGCTGTGGGGCGCCCCTGCCCCGCGCTCGTGGTTCGAGGAAGGCAGCACCTTTGCCGGCACCGCGCCGCGGCCCTCCGCGCTTGCCGCATCACCCATCATCGCACCGTGAGGGCAACGACATGAGCGACAGGCCTCGTTTCGCTACCTACACGCATGCCGGCAAAAGCAGCTACGGCGCTGTCACCTCCGACGGCATCGTCGACCTCGCGCCGCTTTTCCCGCAGTGGCCGACCTTGCGCGAAGTCATCGCGGACAATGGTTTCAATCAGCTCGCGGAAACAGCGGCAAAGCGTGCGGCTGACATCGCCGAAGATGCGGTGACCTACCAGATCCCGATCCCGGCACCGGAGAAGCTGATCTGTGTCGGGGTGAATTTTCCCGACCGCAACGAGGAATACAAGGACGGCCAGGCAGCCCCTGCCAACCCGTCGCTGTTCATCCGCTTTCCGCGCTCCTTCGTCGGGCACCGCTCAGCGATCATGCGGCCACCGGAATCGCCGCAGCTCGACTATGAGGGCGAGATCGTCATCGTCATCGGCAAGGGCGGACGCCGCATCGCCGAAACGGATGCGCTCGATCACATCGCGGCCCTTTCGCTGTGCAACGAAGGCACCATCCGCGACTGGGTGCGGCACGCCAAGTTCAACGTGACCCAGGGCAAGAACTTCGACGCCTCCGGCGCTATCGGCCCCTGGCTCGTGCCCTACACCGACGAGACGCAGATTGCCGACATCCGCCTGACGACCAGGGTCAATGGCGAGTTGCGGCAGGACGATCGCACCAGCCGCATGATCTTCAGCTTCCGCAAGCTGATCGCCTACATCTCGACCTTCACCACGCTGGTGCCGGGTGATGTGATCGTGACCGGCACACCGACTGGCGCCGGTGCCCGCTTCGACCCGCCACGCTGGCTCGTCCCGGGCGACGTCATCGAGGTCGAAGCCGAAGGCATCGGCACATTGCGCAACACTGTCATGGACGAACAGCCATGAAGCTTTCGCCTCAACAGCATCTGGCCGCCGCCCAGCGTCTCGACCAGGCCGAAAAGCAGCGCAAGCAGATCGGGCTTTTGTCGCTCGATCATGCCGAGATGGACATGGAAGATGCCTATGCCGTGCAGGCCGAGTGGGTGCAGCTCAAGCTCGCCCAGGGCCGCCGCAGGATCGGCTGGAAAATCGGCCTGACCTCCAAGGCGATGCAATATGCGCTCAACATCGACATCCCCGATTCAGGCGTCCTGCTCGACGACATGATGTTTTCGGATGCGGCGACCATACCGGCCGACCGCTTCATCCAGCCGCGCATCGAGGCCGAGATCGCCTTTGTCATGAAGGCACCGCTGGAGGGGCCGAACACGACGGTCTTCGACGTGCTCAACGCCACCGATTTCATCGCCCCTGCCATCGAAATCCTCGACACGCGCATCCTGCGCAGCGATCCGGCGACCGGGCGCACGCGCACCATCGTCGACACCATCTCCGACAATGCGGCCAATGCCGGCATCATCACCGGCGGGCGGCCGATGCGCCCGACCGAGGCCGACATGCGCTGGATCGGCGCCATCGTGTCGCGCAATGGCGAAGTCGAAGAAACCGGCCTGGGTGCTGGCGTGCTCAACCATCCCGCTGCCGGCATCGCCTGGCTGGCAAACCGGCTGGCCATGTTCGGCGGCTCGATCGCCGCCGGCGACATCGTTTTGTCAGGCTCTTTCATCCGCCCCGTCGAGGCGCGCCACGGCGACACCATCATGGCCGATTTCGGCCCCTTCGGCACCGTCAGCGCCTATTTCGCCTAGAGATATCAATGCCCGCACCAGTTAACACGTTCAAGGCCGCCCTGTCGGGCGGCGAGGCACAGATCGGCCTATGGCTCGGCCTTGCCAATGCCTACACCGCCGAGATCTGCGCCGGCGCCGGCTTCGACTGGCTGCTCATCGACGGCGAGCATGCGCCTAACGATATTCCCACGATGACGGCACAGCTCCAGGCGATCGCGGCATCAGGGGCAAGTGCAGTCGTGCGCCCGCCGATCGGCGAGACCTGGATCATCAAGCAACTGCTCGACATCGGCGCCCAGACGATCCTGGTGCCGATGGTCGAAACCGCGGACCAGGCGCGCCAGCTCGTCCAGGCCATGCGCTACCCGCCGCATGGCGTGCGCGGCGTGGGTGCCGCCCTTGCCCGCGCCTCGGCTTTCAACCGCATTCCCGATTATCTGGCAACGGCCAATAATGAGACCTGCCTGCTGGTCCAGCTGGAGAGCCGGGCCGGGCTTGCCGCACTTGAAGACATCGCTGCGGTCGATGGCGTCGACGGCATCTTCATCGGCCCGGCCGATCTTGCCGCCGACATGGGATATCTCGGCAAACCTGGCGCTCCTGAGGTCCAGGCAGCCGTGGAAGACGCAATCATGCGCATCCAGAAAAGCGGCAAGGCGGCGGGGATCCTGACCTCCGACACGCAGCTTGCGGCACGCTATCTCGAATTGGGCGCGGCCTTCGTGGCTGTCGGCACCGACGTCACGCTTCTGGCACAGGCAACGAGCACGCTTGCCGGCAAGTTCAAGGCAACGCGCAACGACGCACCCCAAGCGTCCAGCTCCGGCTATTGAGCGCTCCCGACATCTGAAACGCAGAAAGGGCGGCCATGAGCCGCCCTTTCATTTTGCTGTCCTGCGTTCGCCAGCGCCAGCGGCAACCGCCTCGCACAGCTGAAGCTGGCGCTCAGCGCGTGATGTGAACCGTCTGCATCTGCATGTATTCTTCGAGCCCCCAATGGCCGAACTCGACGCCAATACCCGACTGCTTGGCGCCGCCAAAGGGTGCCGCGGGCGAAATCGAGCTGTGGTCATTGACCCAGGCGGTGCCGCATTCGAGACGCCGCGCCAGCTCTTCGGCCCGCTTGAGGTCCGACGACCAGATCGAGCCGCCCAGACCGTTTTCGCTTGAATTGGCACGCGCAAGCGCGTCATCGACATCGCTGTAACGGACGATCGGCAGGATTGGGCCGAACTGCTCTTCGTCGACGATGCGCATGCCGTCGGTCACCTCGGTGACCACGGTCAACGGGAAGAAATAGCCCGGCTCGCCTGAAGCAGCGCCACCGGAAAGGAACTTGCCGCCATTGGCCTTGGCATCGTCGGCAAGCTCGCGAACCTGATCGAACTGCGCCTTGTTCTGCAAGGGACCGAACTCGCTTGCCGGATCGGTCGCTGGACCGACCTTCGCCGCACGCGCCAGCCCGGCGATCTTTTCGGCGAGCGCATCGTGCAGGCTTTCATGGACATAAAGCCGTTTGAGCGCAGCGCAGGTCTGGCCGCTGTTGCCGAACGACTTGGCGAAGATCACCGGCGCAATGGCGTCGATATCCGCGTCCGGAAGGACGATCGCCGCATCATTGCCGCCCAGTTCGAGCGTCAGCCGCTTCAGCGTTATCGCGGCGTTGGACATGATGTTGCGCCCGGTCGGGGTCGAGCCGGTGAAAACAATCTTGTCGATGCCGGGATGGCTGGCGATCGCACGGCCGATGCCGCCTTCGCCGGTGACCGAATTGAGCACGCCGCGCGGCAAATGCGCGTTGGCGAGCTCGACGAGCCGAAGCGTGCTCAGCGGCGTGTAGGACGACGGCTTGATCACGACGCAATTGCCCGCCATCAGCGCCGGCATGATGTGCCAGACGGCGATCAGGACCGGATGGTTCCACGGCGTGATCGAGCCGACCACGCCAAGCGGCTTGCGGTGCACTTCGATCCTGAGCTTCTCGTCGTCGCGGATGACCTCGACGGCAGGCCTGAGCTTTGCCGTTTCGCGCATCCAGTGGATGGCCGCGCCGATTTCGCCATGGGCGCTGGCCCGAGGCTTGCCTTGCTCGGTCGAAAGCAACACGGCCAGGGCTTCCTTGTCGCCCTCGACCGCATTGGCGATCGCGTTAAGCAGTGCTGCCCGTTCCTCGAGCGTCGTGTCCCGCCACGTGGCAAACGCACGGCGGGCAGCGGCGACCGCTGCATCAAGATGTTCCGGCCTGGCGGCGGGGCATTGGGCGAAGACCTCCGCCCGTGCCGGGTCGATCACGCCGAACGACCCGGCGGCTTCGACCTTTTCACCATCGATGATCATCGCATGGGTCATTCTTGTCTCCCTCGAATTTCAGCGGGCGCGGGCCCAGGCCGTGCGGCATTGCTGGAAAAACCGTCCAGCCAGCCCTCGCGCAATTGCGGCACAGCGCGGATCAGGCGGCGCGTGTAGTCCGACTGCGGCGTCTCGAACACCGATCGCGTTTCGCCATGCTCAACGATCCGACCTGCCTGCATCACCGCCGTCATATGAGAGAAACGCAGCGCCAGCCCCAGATTGTGGGTGATGAACAGGATGCTCAGCCCCTCGTCCTCGATCAGCCGCGTCAGCAATTTGACGATGCTTTCTTCAACCAGCGGATCGAGCGCGGAGGTGATCTCGTCGCAGATCAGAATATCAGGCTTTGCCGCCAGCGAGCGCGCGATGCAGACGCGCTGCTTCTGCCCGCCCGAAAGCGAGGCCGGGTAGCGGTCGAGATAAGCGGCAGGCAGCTCGATGGACTCCATCAGTTCGCGGAGCCGCTTGTCGGCGGCTGCACCACGCAGACCATGGAAATAGGTCAGCGGCCGGCCGATGATGTCGCGGATTGTCTGGCGCGGGTTGAGCGCAAGATCGGGCAGCTGGTGGATATACTGGATCAGCCGCCGCTGATCGAAACTGCGGCCCTCCACAACAGGTGCCAGCAGGCTGTCGCGCATCCGGATCTGGCCGGTGCGGGCCGGCTGCAGCCCGGCGATGCTGCGCGCCAATGTGGTCTTGCCGCTGCCCGATTCACCGACGAGCGCCAGCACGGAGCCTGCACCGAGCCTGATCGACGCGTCCTTGACCGCCGCGACGCCGCCATAGCCGACATCGACATTGCTCACGTTGAGCAAGGCCGCATCGCCGCCATTCGATTTGGCATAGCTGCCGTCGCCCTGGTTGGCGACAAGGCGCTGCGCGTATTCGGTTTGCGGATTGTCCACCAGCTGCCGGGTGGTGCCCTGCTCGACCATCTTGCCGTTGCGCATGACCACGATCCGGTCGGCCATCTGCGACACCACGGCCAAATCGTGCGAGATATAAAGCGCGCCGCAATTGTGGGTACGCGCGACCTTCTTGATCAGCCGCAACACCTCGATCTGCGTCGTCACGTCGAGCGCCGTTGTCGGCTCGTCGAAGATGATCAAATCGGGCTGGTTGATCAGCGCCATGGCGATCATCGCCCGCTGCAGCTGGCCGCCCGAAACCTGGTGCGGATAGCGCCGCCCGAAATTCTCGGGGTCGGGCAGCTGAAGCTCCTCGAACAGCTCGACCGCCATGCGCCGCCGCTGGGCCGATGTCAGCTTCTGCGACATGGCTGGAATTTCGGTGACCTGGTCTTCCAGCCGGTAGAATGGATTGAACGCGGCGGCAGCACTTTGGGCGACATAAGACGCCTTGGTGCGCCGGATGGTTTCGAGCTCAGTGGTGCCCATTTCCATCAGCGATTGGCCGCACAATGTGATGGAGCCGGCGGTCGGCACGCAACCAGCCTTGAACAGCATGATCGAGCTCAGCGCCAGCGTGCTTTTGCCGGCCCCGGATTCCCCGATGATGCCCAGCACCTCGCCGCGATCGACATGGATCGAAACGTCATCGAGCAAGATGCTCGAACGTGCCTCGACGCGCAGATTGTCGATGCTCAGTATCCGATTTCCGCTCATTTCACTTCCGGTTTGTCAGAATAGCGACCAACGAGCCAATCAACGATCCCGTTCACGCTCAGGCAGAAGAGCGCGATGCAGAAAGCCGGGATCAGCGGTGTCAGACGGCCGGTTGAAAGGGCCAGCGCATTCTCACGGACAAGCCCGCCGAGATCGGCTGCGGGTGGCTGGATGCCGATGCCCAGGAAACTGAGCGAGCTGATGAAAAGCGCCGCCGAAGAAAGCCCAAGACCGAACTGCGCCAGCAGCGACGGGATCATGTTGGGCAGGATCTCCTTGAACAGATACCAGTGCAGGCGTTCGCCGCGCAGGCGTCCGACTTCGACATATTCCATCGCCGCCAGGTCGCCGGCGATCGGGCGGGTGACACGGTAGTAGGTGCTCGACTGCAGAACCGCCATGGTCAGGATCAGCGTGGTCAGCGACACGCCAGCAATGGCCAGGATGATCAAGGCGAAGATGATCTGCGGAATCGACATCAGGATATCGACGGCGCGCCCGATGACGATATCGATCCAGCCCTTGCTCAAGCCGGCGAGGATGGCAAGCGTCACCCCCAGCATGCAGGCCAGCGTTGTCGCGATCAGGGTCGCAACGAACGTATAGCGCGTGGCGTAGAGGATGCGGGACAGCATGTCCCGGCCAAGGCCGTCGGCGCCCAAAAGGCCGCCCACGCCAGGCGCATCGAACGGGGTGTGAACCATCTCGTTTGGCGGAAAGGGCGCAAGCACCGGCGCGAAGATGGCGGCAGCCGCCATCGTTGCGAGAACGGCAACGGAAACGCCCAGCGTCACTTTGCTCGACACGGTTCAGTTCCCCTTCCTGGGCAGCCGCTGACGCGGATTGACGAGCATGGCCATCAGGTCGGCGGCAAAATTGAGCGAGATGAAGATCGTCGAGAACAACACGCCACAGGCCAGCACCATCGGAATGTCGCGATAGGCGACGGCATCCACCATCAGCTTGCCCATGCCGGGATAGTTGAACACCGCTTCGATCACCACCACGTCGACGATCAGATAGGCCATGGTGATCATGCAGATCGACACGATCGGCGACAGTGCATTGGGCAGCGCGTGCTTGAGGATGATCGCATTGCGCGGGATGCCCTTGGTTTCGGCCATCAAGATGTAGTCGGAGCTCATCACACCAAGCACGGCAGCGCGGGTGAGCTTCATCACATGGGCCTGCGCGACAAGCACCAGGGTCAGGACCGGCAGCGTCAGGGCCGAAATCCAGGTCGAGAAGCTGGCGCTGGAGCGAACCATCGACAAGGGCGGAAACAGGCCAAGCTTGACGGCAAAAATGAAAACCAGGAGGTAGCCGATCAGGAATGACGGCATCGACAGGAAGATCGCCGAGATCGAGCCGGTCGCGGTGTCGATCGCCTTGCCCCGGTTGATCGCCGAAAGCAGTCCTGCCGCAATCGCCAGAGGCAGCACGATCACCGCTGCCGAACAGGCCAGGATCAGCGAATTGATCAGGCGCGGCACCAGCAGGTTGATGACCGGCTGGGCATTGGACAGCGAGGTGCCGAAATCGCCGTGCAGCGCATTGCTCAGCCAGTGCAGGTATCTGACCGGCAAGGGTTCGTCGAGGCCCAGCACCTTGCGCAGGGCCGCGACGGTTTCAGGGGTCGCATTTTGGCCGAGCAACGCATTGGCTGCGTCGCCCGGCAACATCGACGTTCCCACAAAGACCAGGAACGAGATGAAGAAGATCGACACGAGTCCAGACGCAACCCTGGCTACTACGAACGATTTCACCGGGGAATTGGCGAATAGAGTCATGCCGTCCAGTCCTTGGTACTAGGCGAACCAGACCTGCTCGATGGCGCGGTAACCGGCCATCTGCAGTGCCGAGGGCACAAAACCATCGAGATCGCTGGTCGTACCTTCAACCGTGCTGGAGAAGAACGGAATGATGGTTCCGCCATCCTCGCGGCAGATCTTCTGCGCGGTCGCATAGAAGGCCTTGCGCTTTTCGAGGTCGGGTTCGGCGCGGGCCGCGATGACGGCGGCGTCGAAATCCTTGTTCACCCACTTGCACTCGTTGTTGCCAGAGGTGCTGAGGAAGGCGACCGAGAAGATCGCGTCGGCCGTCGGCCGGTCGGAACGGGCCGAGACATGGAACGGCGTCTGGCCAACGATGGTTTCCCAGTAGCCGTCCGAAGGCTCGCGCTTGACCTCGATGGGAATGCCCGCCTTGGCGGCGTGCTCCTGAAAGATCACGGCCATGTCCACGGCACGCGACGAGATGGCTTCCGAGGTCTGCAAGACGATCGGGCCCTTGAAGCCTGTCTTGTCGAAAAGTTCCTTGGCGCGCACCGGATCATATTCAGTCTGCGGCAGGTCGGACGCGTAGACCGGATCGCTCGGCGCAACAGGCGTGTCGTTGGCAATGCGGCCGACGCCCACCGAAACGCGCTCGAGCATGTCGGGACGGTTGACGGCAAGCTTGAGCGCCATGCGCATGTCGGGATTGTCGAACGGCGCCATGTCGGTACGCATGTTGAAGCAGATGAAGCCGCGGCCCTCGGTGTTGTAGATCTTGAGGTTCGGCATCTGGCGCATCAGCGGCGCGGTACGTGCGTCGAGCAGCGTGGTGAGGTGAATCTGGCCGCTCTGGAAAGCGCTGCCGAGCGCCGAGGCGTCATTGATCGCAAGGAACTCGACGCTGTCGACAAAGGCTGCGTCCGACTTGAAATAGTTCTCGTTGCGCTCGGCTTCGAGAACTTCACCCGGCGAGAACCTCTTCAGCTTGTAGGGACCTGTGCCAACACCGTCGAACGTCGTTGTTCCCGCCGGAACGATGCCGAGCGAGAAAGCCGTCAGCATGGCTGGGAAGATGTAGTTGGCTTCGGGCAGATCGATGATGACGCGGTTGGGACCATCGGCGCGGATATCGGACACGCCCTTGATGATGCTGCGCATGTTGGAACGCGAGGCTTCCTCGCCATGGCGCTTCAGCGAAAAGACCACGTCCTCGCTGGTGAAGGGCTTGCCATTGTGGAACGTCACGCCTTCGACCAGGTCGAAGATCCAGGTCTTGCCGCCATTGGCCGGTTCCCAGCTCTTGGCGAGACCCGGGCGCAAATCCATGTCCAGACCATGGACCTCGATCAGCGAATTGTAGGTGATGCCTGACATGACCGCCGTGTAAGGCGAGCCGAATGTGCGCGGATCCAGCGAGTCCGCCGTCGAGGCACCGCCGCTGGCCACGACAAGGTGTCCGCCGCGCTTGGGCTCAGCCGCCCACGCACCACGCGGCAATGCCGCCATAAGACCGGAAGCCGCCGATATCTTGAGCAGGCTTCGGCGCGAAATCGTAAACATGTTCCTCACTCCCTTTTTCACAAATTAACCCGCAACGCCCGCTCCTTTTGCGGCGTTCAGCAGGCATTCCCCTCTGCACCTGGCCCCTCTGCGCCCGGCGTGAACCAAAGCGGCAAGGCGATGGGCCTCACCGCTCCTCCGTGGTCATTCGCCAGGCTCTCCCTTCGCCAGGTCGCCCAATTGGCGCGACTTGACGAACTGCAGACGTTGGTAGACCAGATTTCTCGCCGCATCGGGCCCGCGCGCTTCGATGCAGGCAATCAGGGCACGCTGAAACGCCACTGCCCGCCGCGCCACTTCCGGCGACGAGCCGCGGACATAAAGCGGCATCAGAACATGGCTGAGCGCCCTGAACTGCGCGACCAGAACCCGGTTGTGGGAAGCCCCGACAACGCAGCCATGGAAATTGATCGCCGCCCAGGTGAATTCCTCGGCGTCGTCGATCAGGCGCTCGGCCTCGGCCAGCGCGTCATGCAGCGCCTTGATATCGGCGCTGTCGGCGTTGGTTGCCGCAAGGCCTGCCGCCATCACCTCAATGGCGATCTGGGTGTCGAGCAGCTCTTCGGTGCTGATGCCGATCAACTTGAGCTGAATGGCGATGGTCTCGGCAAGGCGCTCGGAATTGCCTTCGGCGACAAAGATCCCGCCCTTGATGCCGACCTTGACATCGAGCACGCCGGACGCCTGGAGCGAGCGCAAAGCGTCGCGCATGGTCATGCGGCTGACGCCGAACTGCAGCGCCAGCGACGCCTCCGAGCCAAGCCGATCGCCGGGGGCCAGCCGGCCGGCAAACAGAACCGTTCGTATCTGATCGATCACGTTCGCCGAGAGCGTGGACTGCTTGCCCGAGGACCATAGGCGCTCGGCCGGCCCGACCATCTGGGTCAGACCGCCACCGTCAGCATCAGGCGCTTTTTGCATGCCTATCCCTTTGATACGATATTTAGGACAAAAAAGAATATTTCGAGCCGAATATCAAGCTAAAAATGGCGATTGCACGACCATTTTTTTTAAACTATCATATGTTTTGAAAATGGCGGTGACGAGCTCCCGCCTTCAACAATTTCAATCAGTTGAGTGGGACATGATCATAGAAGGTCAGATAGATCGCTTGATGCGGATCGGATCCGAGAGGGTCAGGGCGGGCGATCGCGAGATCCTGCCCATTATCAATCCCGCCAGCGGCGAAACTGTCGGTGAAATCCCGGTCGCGACAGCCGCCGATCTGGATAATGCGCTTGATGCGGCCGCCACGGCGTATCGGTCCTGGCGCAAGGTTTCAGCCTTCGAACGCTACGGTATTTTGCGCCGGGCAGCAGCTTTGCTGCGCGAACGCGCCGCCTCCATTGCCCATTTCATGACGCTGGAGCAGGGCAAGCCGGTCGGCGATTCCGTGGCCGAGGTCATGGGTGCCGCCGACATCTTCGACTGGTACGCCGAAGAAGGCCGCCGCGCCTATGGCCGCATCATTCCCTCGCGTACAACAGGTGTCCGCAGCCTGGTTTTCCGCGAGCCGATCGGCCCGGTCGCTGTGTTCACGCCGTGGAATTTTCCCGTCACAATCCCCGCCCGCAAGATCGCCGCCGCTCTGGCTGCCGGGTGCTCCTGCATTGCCAAGCCCGCCGAGGAAACCCCTTCGCCGACCCTTGCTATCGCCCAGGCACTCGCGGATGCCGGCCTTCCCGACGGCGTGCTCAACATCGTCTTCGGCGTGCCGGACCAGATCTCGACGCACCTGATCGCATCGCCCGTCATCAAGAAGATTTCCTTCACCGGATCGACGCGCGTCGGAAAACACCTCGCCAAGCTGGCGGCCGAAGGCGTCAAGCCAGCGACGCTCGAGCTCGGCGGACACGCGCCGACCATCGTCTTTGCCGACGCCGATGTCGAAAAAGCCGCCGAGATGACGGCGCGGTCGAAATATCGCAACGCAGGCCAGATCTGCATCGCTCCGACGCGGTTTTACCTGCACGAATCCATCCACGACAGGTTTGTCGCCAGGTTCCGCGAGGTCGCCGCATCGCTCAAGCTGGGCGATGGCCTCGACCCCACCACGCAGATGGGGCCGCTCGCCAACGCCCGCCGGATCAGTGCCGTGGAAGGCATGATTTCGGATGCGGAACGTTGCGGCGCCCGCGTCGAACTGGGCGGCGAACGTCATGGCCAACGCGGCTATTTCTGGCAGCCGACAATCCTGACCGATGTGCCGAACGAAGCCCGCATCATGAACGAGGAGCCGTTCGGACCCGTCGCCGTGACACGCCGGTTCAAGGATTTCGACGAGGTCGTCGCCCAGGCAAACCGGTTGCCGTTCGGTTTGTCCGCCTACGCTTTCACCCGGGACACAACGACCGCGACAAGGATCGGCGACGAGCTGGAGTCCGGCATGGTCGGCGTCAACCACATGGTCCTGACGACACCTGAAACCCCTTTCGGCGGGGTCAAGGAAAGCGGCTACGGATCCGAAGGCGGGTCGGAAGGCCTCGATAGCTATCTCGTGACCAAATTCGTGACACAGGGCTGAAACGTAGCGCAATGAACGAGAATTCCATTCCCAATTTCCGCGAGCTTGGTGAAATCACCGGCTCGACCGACTCGCGCGACGTGCTCTCGCATGCCACGCGCCAGGCGGCGAAGAACTTTGACGACTATCTCATCGTCGATGTCGACGCTCACGTTTCGGAAGATCATTTCTGGTCCGAAATCATCGACCTGATCGACAATGACGTGCTGCGCCAGATCGGCCAGCAGCAGGTCAAGGGTTTTGCCGGCCCGAACGCGCTGCTCAACATCTCGCCTGGCCTGTCGCTGCAGAGCGTGGGCGGGCGCATCGGCCACCAGGGACGCCGCGAGCCGGTGCTGGACGACAGCGTCCACCGCTTCATCTCGACCGCGCGCCGCAGCATGGACGCGATGGGGCTGGACTACCAGGTGGTGTTTCCGAGCGCCATGTTGCTGCTGGGCATGCACCCGCAGGACGAGATCGAGGTGGCGCTGGCCAAGGCGTTCAACCGCTGGATGATCGAGCGCATCCTGCCCATCGACACGCGCATGAAGGGCCTGCTCTATCTGCCCTTCAACACGCCCGAGGCTTGCGAGGAGCTGGTCGCGCGCTACGGCGATACCGAGGGCATCATCGGCTTCACGGTCTGCTCGACCCGCAACAAGCCGGTCCACCATGACTGCTACATGCGCCTCTATTCGATGATCCAGGAACTGGACAAGCCGCTGGCCTTCCACTCCGGCTATCATTGGGGCGACCCGTCCTTCGCGCAGCTCAACCGCTTTCTGTCGATGCATGCGCTCTCGTTCACCCACTACAACCAGATCCACCTGACCAACTGGATCGTCAACGCCATGCCGGAGCGCTTCCCCAAGCTCAACATGCTGTGGGTGGAAAGCGGGCTGGCCTGGATTCCGTTCCTGATGCAGCGCCTCGACCACGAGGTGATGATGCGCCCCAGCGAAGCGCCCGGCCTCAAGCGGCTGCCGAGCGAATACATGCGCGAGATGTATTACACGAGCCAGCCGCTCGAACGCGGCAACATGAAGCTTCTCGAAGCGACCATGGAGGCCATGAACGCCGAGACGCAGCTGCTCTATTCGTCCGACTGGCCGCACTGGGACTGGGATTCGCCCGCCACCATCGACTCGCTGCCGTTCCTCACCGAGCAGGCCAAGCGCAACATCCTCGGTCTGAACGCTGCAAGGCTGTTCAAGCTGGACACGACACGCCGCAAGCCGCTCGCCGAAGACGTGCTCGCCAACCGTCCCAAAACCGCATCCTAGTGGCACAGAACATGACAACATCCAAACATGGCGCTGGGTTCAGCGCAGCGGCCGCAGCGATCGCAGCAGCAGCAGACGAAGCTTTGGCTTCCGGAACTCTCGATAACATCACGGAAGCGGACATCGCCGTCGCGCTGACCGCGTTGGGACGGCTTTATTCGGCCAAGGTCGAGAAGTCCGACAAGGCTTTCCCACCGGTCAACCCGGACGCCTTGACGGCCACCGAGACGGTGGTCCTGGTCAGCGAGCTGTTGCGGTCGGCCGACCTCAACGTGTTTGATCTGGCCATGTGGTTCAGGAGGGCATCTTGAGCGCCCCTGACATGGCGGCGGTCGCGCCGCGGCAGGTTATTCTGGGCCGTCATGATGAGCTCAAGACCCGGCAGCGCATGGTCGTCGAAGTGGATGGCGTCGGCGTCGGCGTCTATTTCATCGGCGACGAAGTGCGGGCCTATCTCAACATCTGCCCGCATATGGGCGGGCCTGTCTGCCAGGGCAAGATCATGCCCCGCACGCTGGAGCAGGTCGCCGAGAGCGGCAAAAGCCTGGGCCTCGGCTTCTCCAAGGACCAGATGCACATCGTCTGCCCCTGGCATGGTTTCGAGTTCGACATGCTGACGGGCCGCCATCCGATCGACAAGTCCGTCGGGCTGACGCCTGTTCCTGTGCGTGTGAGCAACGGCGAGGTCGTGCTGACCGTCGCGGGGCCTCGGCCATGACGGCAGTGCTGAATACCGACGTCCTCATCGTCGGCGCGGGGCCTGTCGGGCTGACGCTCGGCATGATCCTGGCGCAGCGCGGCGTGGCCGTGACGCTGCTGGAGACGCGCCATCATGGCGAGCCGCCAAACGTGAAGTGCAATCACGTCTCGGCCAGGTCGATGGAGATTCTGAGAAGGCTTGGCGTCGCGGATGCTGCCCGCAACGCCGGCCTGCCGGCCGACTATGCCAACGACATCGCCTACCGCACCAGCATGGTCGGCAAGGCGATCACCCGCATCCCGATCCCCTGCCGGCGCGACCGCTTCACGGCAACCGGCGGCCCAGATACCGATTGGCCGACGGCCGAGCCGCCGCACCGCATCAACCAGCTGTTCCTCGAGCCGATCCTGTTTGAACATGCTGTGGCGATGCCCGGGCTAACCGTGCTCAACCGCACGGAGTATCTGTCGCATAGCGAGACCGCTGACGGCGTTGAGATCAGCGCCCGCAACATCGACAGCGGCGAGCAGACGACGATCTCCGCCCGCTACCTCGCCGGCTGCGATGGCGGCCGCTCGCAGGTGCGCCGCGACATCGGCGCCAAGCTCGTCGGCGACGCCGTGGTTCAGCGGGTGCAGTCGACCTATATCCGCGCGCCTGAATTGCTCGGCCTGATGAACGACCAGCCGGCCTGGGCGAGCTTTTCGCTCAACCCCCGGCGCAGCGGCAATGTCTATGCCATCGACGGCCGCGAAACCTGGCTGGTGCACAACTATTTGCGCGACGACGAGCCGGATTTCGACAGCGTCGACCGCGACTGGTCGATCCGCGAGATCCTCGGCGTCGGCCCTGATTTCTCCTATGAAGTGCTCTCTAATGAAGACTGGTTCGGGCGCCGCCTCGTCGCCGACCGCTTCCATTCCGGGCGCGTGTTCATCTGCGGCGACGCGGCACATCTGTGGGTGCCTTACGCCGGCTACGGCATGAATGCCGGCATTGCCGACGCGGAAAACTTGGGGTGGCTGCTCGCCGCCAACATCGCTGGATGGGGCAAGGCCGGAATGCTCGACGCTTACGCGGCCGAGCGCCAGCCGATCACCGAACAGGTTTCGGTCTTTGCCATGAACCATGCCCATGCCATGGCCAAGGAACGTCGCATCGTCCCCGCCGACATCGAAGACGACACTCCAGCCGGCGAGACGGCGCGCGAGACGCTCGGACGCAAGATCTACGATCTCAACGTCCAGCAATATTGCTGCGGCGGCCTCAACTTCGGCTACTACTACGATCGCTCGCCGATCATTTCCTACGATGGTGAGGCCCAGCCGGCCTATTCGATGGCCGACTTCACGCCGTCGACAGTGCCTGGCTGCCGCACGCCTCATATCTGGCTCGCTGGCAAGCGTTCGCTCTACGACGCGATGGGCCCTGATTACACGCTGCTGCGGTTCGACCTGACCCGCGATGCCCAGCCTTTGATGGCGGCGGCGGCGGCGCGCGGCATCCCGATCCAGCTGCTTGACGTGGTGCCCGACGGTTCCGGGCCGGGACCTTACGCCGAGGCCTTCGTCCTGTCGCGGCCCGACCGGCACGTGGCCTGGCGCGGCGAAATCTGCCCGGCCGACCCCAACGCTCTGCTCGACATCATCACTGGCGCAGCCGCCTCATCGAACTGAGGCGAAGCCCAATGCAAACCTTTCTGGAATTCTGGAGTGCCCGATGAAGATCATCGATTGTCATGCCCATATGGCGGTGCCGCATCAGCTTCCCGCCTACAAGGCCAGCATCCTGTCGCATCGCGGCGCGCATGGCCGCAAGGCGCCACCGGTGTCCAACGAGGCGCTGGAACAGGCATTCAACCGCGTCGAGATGGCGCCGATGGGCCACCTCGCCTGCCTCGATCAGGCCGGCGTCGACATCCAGCTTTTGTCGCCGCGCCCGTTCCAGCTGATGCATTCGGAAGAGCCCAAGAAGCTGGTGCACTGGTATGTCGAATACGCCAACGACATCATCGCCCAGGAATGCGCGCTCTACCCCGAGCGTTTTTATGGCGTCGCCGGCCTGCCCCAGACCGGCGACAGCCCGATCACCGAGGCGTTGCCCGAACTCGAACGCTGCGTGAAGGAGTTCGGTTTCCGCGGCTGCCTGATCAATCCCGACCCGTTCGAAAACAACGGCCGCATGGCGCCGCCGATGGGCGACCGCTACTGGTACCCGCTCTACGAAAAGCTCTGCGAGCTGGACGTCGTCGGCCACATCCATTCGGCGAGTTCGCGGGCGCCTGAGCGCGAACCTTATTCGCTGCACTTCATCAACGAAGAAACCACCGCCGTCTACGGGCTGTGCAAGTCGACAGTGCTCGACGACTTCCCCGATCTCAGGATCCTTGTCAGCCATGGCGGCGGGGCGATCCCCTACCAGCTCGGCCGCTTCGACGCGACGACGGTACCGCGTAACGGCATGTCCTCTTCGGGCGTGCGTTTCCGCGACCAGCTGCGGAAGCTCTATTTCGACACCGTGCTTTACTCGCGCGATGCGATCGAACTGCTGGTCAAGGTCGTCGGCGCTTCGCAGTGCCTCTACGGCGCGGAAATGCCCGGCGTCGGCTCGTCGATCGATCCGGAAACCGGCGAGACCTTCGACACCATCATCCCACACATCAACGGTCTGTCGTTCATCTCAGATGATGAACGCAAGGCAATCCTGGGCGGCAATGCCGCGCGGCTTTTCAACATCGAAGCCTGATCAACCCCAGGTCACCTGAAGCGCAGCCTTGGCAAACATGGAGGCTACCCAATGGCGAAAATAGTCGGATTCATCTGCACGGCCCACGGGCCGCAACTGCACACCACGCCCGACAAGTGGCTGCTGCGCGTCCAGTCGGACCGCACGCGCAAGCACCCGTTCCGCGGCGGGGTCTATTCCTTCGAAGAACTCTGCGAACTGCGCAAGCACGAAAACCTTGCGGCGCGCAGCACCATGGCGGCGATGACCGCCAACTATGAGAAGTGCCACGCGGCCAGCGAGCGCCTTGCCGACGCCTTCGACGCGATGAAGGCCGATGTTGCCGTGATCTTCGGCAACGACCAGCACGAGATCTACGGCGAGGATTTGAGCCCGCCCTACATGATCTACTACGGCGACAAGATCCGCCATCATCCGGCGACCGAAGAGGGCCGCCGCCTGATGCCGCCGGGAGTAGCCGAGGGTGAAGCCGGGCATGCGCCGGAAGAGTACCGCGAATACGACACGGTGCCGGAACTCGCCAAGCACATCATCGGTAATCTGGTCGAAAACGAATTCGACATCACGGTGTCGCCCAAGCTGCCGACCCACAATCCGCGCACAACCGGCATCAGCCATGCCTTCGGCCATATCTACCGGCAGGTCATGCGCGACAACGTCATCCCCAACGTCCCGATCTATCAGAACACCTTCTTCCCGCCCAACCAGCCGACGGCAAAGCGCTCCTACAAGTTCGGCCAGGTGGTCGGCGATGCGATCCGCTCTTGGAACAGCGATGCGCGCGTCGTCGTGTTCGGCTCGGGCGGCATGAGCCATTTCACCATCGATGAAGACTGGGATGCCCGCTTCATGAAAGCGATGCGCGAAAAGGACGCCGAGTTCCTCAAGAACATTCCGCTGTCCGAGCTTCAGTCGGGCACCTCGGAAATGAAGAGCTGGATCACCACCGCCGGTGTCATGGAAAGGATGAACACCGAGTTCCACGAGGTCGCCTATGTGCCATGCTACCGGTCGGAGGCCGGAACCGGCACCGCGCAGGGCATGTACTGGTGGGACGTCAAGCCATGAGCCTCGATCTCATCCAGCGGCTGCGCCGGCTTGACGCCTGCTCGGTCTCCGACGCGCTCGACGCGCTTGGCATGAATGGTGCTGTCACCGGCATAGCCCGCCGCTCCGGCGGCGGCGTGGTGGCCGGGCGCGTGGTCACGGTCCAGCTCGCAGCAGGTCCGGCACCCGCAGGTGCGCCCAAGGTGCATCTGGGCGCTCGCGCCATCGAGGCCGGCGACGCCGATTCCGTGATCGTGGTTGCCCATCCCGGCATCGATGCCGGCGGCTGGGGCGGCGTGCTCACCCAGGCCGCGCGCCTGACCGGGATACAGGGCGTCATCGTCGATGGCCCCTTGCGCGACGTCGACGAAGCCAACGGTCTCGACTTTCCCGTCTTTGCCCGAACGAACACGGTGCGCACGGCGCGTGGCCGCGTCCACGAAGTCGCAACCAACGTATCCGTCACCATCGATGCGGTGACGATTGCGCCCGGCGACTACGTCATATCAGACGGTTCGGGAGCGGTATTCCTTACCGCCGACAAGGCGGAAAAGGTGATCCAGACCGCCGAGCGCATCGCGGCCAAGGAACGCCTGATGGTCGAGGCCCTGAAGACCGGCAAGCCGGTCTCGCAGGTGCTCGGCGCCGATTACGAAGACATGCTCGAGGTTATGCAATGACCGACCAGGCCGTAGAACGCGCCGGAAAACACGACTGCGCCACTCTGTCCGACGCGATGGATCGGCTCGGCATCGAAGGCGTCTGCCGGGGCATCAAGCCGCGCGACCACAAGTTCAGGCTTGTCGGCCGCGCCTTCACCGTCCGCTATGTCCCGATCGACGTGCTGGCGCCGGGCAATGTCGGCGACTTCATCGACGATCTCCCGGCCGGCACTGTCGTCGTGCTCGACAATCGCGGCCGTGAGGACTGCACGGTCTGGGGCGATATCATGACCCAGCTGGCCAGCCATAAGGGGCTTGCCGGCACGGTGATCGACGGTGCCTGCCGCGACGTCGATCTCTGCCTCAAGCTCGGCTATCCGATCTACTCGCGCAGCTATTCGATGAAGACCGGCAAGGATCGCGTCCAGGTCGACGCCACCGGCATCACCGTCGAGATCGGCGGCGCACTGGTTCGACAGGGCGACATTCTGGTTGGCGATGCCGACGGTGTCGTCGTCATTCCGAGCGAGCGCGCGACAGAGGTTCTCGACCTCGCCGACGAGATCGCCACCGCCGAAAACGCCATCCGCCAAGCCATCACCGAGGGCATGTCGCTGCGCGATGCCCGCACCAAATTCCGCTATCACTCGCTGCAGACGCGCCAATCATGAACAAGGTCATCCGCAACATCGAGCGCGCCGATAGCGCCACCATCGCCCGGCTGGCCAAGGCCGGCGTCGCCACCACGCATGAGGCGTTCGGCCGAACCGGGCTGATGAGCTCTCGGATGCGGCCGATCTATCCGGGTGCTGCCATTGCTGGAAGTGCTGTCACCGTTTTGGTGCCGCCCGGCGACAACTGGATGATCCATGTGGCGATCGAGCTGATCAAGCCGGGCGACATCCTCGTCGTTGCGCCGTTTTCGCCTTCCGACGCCGGCTATTTCGGCGATCTGTTGGCGACTTCGGTCATGGCGCGCGGCGGCATCGGGCTGGTCATCAACGCCGGCGTCCGCGACATCCGAGACCTCACGCAGATGAAGTTCCCGGTCTGGTCGACGGCGATCTGCGCGCAAGGCACGGTCAAGGAGACGCTGGGTTCGGTGAACGTGCCGATCTCTTGCGCCGGCGCGGTCGTCAATCCCGGCGATGTCGTGGTCGCCGATGATGACGGCGTGGCGATCATCCCCCGCGATCAGGCCGACAATGTCGCGCGGCTCTCCGAGCAGCGCATCGCCGAGGAAGAGGCCAAACGCGCCGAACTCGCCAAGGGCGTCCTCAGCCTCGACCTCTTCAATTTGCGCAAGCGCCTGAAGGATAAGGGCCTCGAATACTGACGCCCGCAGCAGCGTAGCACTCCAGTCAGCAATAGGTGAACTCATGAAAACTCAGGTCGGGATCATCGGCGCGGGGCCTGCCGGCCTGCTCGTGGCGCGTATCCTCCAGCTCAACGGTATCGACTCCGTCATCCTGGAGCGGCGGACGCGCGAATATGTGCTCGGGCGCGTGCGCGCCGGTGTGCTTGAATCGGGCACCGTCGATACGCTGAGAACCTATGGCATGGGCGAGCGGCTCAACCGCGAAGGCATTCCCATGCGCTCGATGCAGCTGTGCTGGGACAAGCAGAAGGCCGACATTTCGCTCGACGACGGCACCGGGCGCCACCTGACGACCTATGGCCAGCAGAAGATCGTCGAGGACCTGATCCTCCAGCGCGAGGCCGACGGCCTGCCGATCAATTTCGAGGCCGCCGTATCGAGGCTCGACGATATCGAGAACGCCCCTGTGATCCACTACAGCCATAATGGCGAAGACAAGGTGCTGGAGTGCCAGTTCATCGCCGGCTGCGATGGCTATCACGGCGTCAGCCGCCGCCACATTCCGGGCTCCGACGACCATGTCTTCCTGACCGAATACCCGTTCGCCTGGCTCGGCATCCTTGCCGAGGCCGCACCGCTTGCGGCTCGTCGCGGCTTCGCGCACTCCACGCGCGGCCTGGCGGTAGCATCGGCCCGTTCCGCCTCGGTCGGCCGGCTCTACCTCCAAGTCGAGCCCGATGCCGATCCCAATGCCATGAGCGATCAGCAGATCTGGGACGAACTCGACCTTCGCCTCGACGATGGTACCAACGCCCAGCTCAATCGCGGCCCGATCATCGAGCGCTCCGTTGCCCGCCTTCGTGGCTATGTCTGCGAAAAGATGCGCCACGGCCGGTTGGCCATTGCTGGCGACGCAGCGCACATCGTGCCGCCGAGCGGCGGCAAGGGGCTCAACCTGGCGGTTGGCGATGCGCGCATCATGGCCGAGGCGATCAGGCGATTGCTGAAGTCCAACGACTCGACCCTGCTCGATAGCTATTCGGAAATGTGCCTGCGCCGCATCTGGCCCACGGTCCACTGGGCCTGCTCGATGTGCGAGGCCCTGCACATCTTCCCGGGACAGACGAGCTTCCAGACAAGGATGCAGTACCAGACGCTGAACCATTGGGGGAACACCGAGATCGGCCAGCAGCGGCTACGCAAGGCCCAGCTCGGCCTGCCTTACGAAATCTGAAACTCGGTCAAAATCCGGGACACAGCGGAAGCTGGTCCCGGATGACATTCAGGCGCCCATGAGAAAGGGCGGCGCTCCATCGGAACGCCGCCCTATTTTTATCCACACTGCGTCTGGAGAAAATCAGCCGCAGACCGCGACGATGGCGTTGGCGACATGGCCGACATTCTTGTCGGTCAGGCCGGCCACGTTGACGCGGCCCGAACTGGTGATGTGGACATGGTGCTCGACCTTCATCCGCTCGGCGTCCGCAGGGGTAATACCGAGCATGGCGAACATGCCGCGCTGCGCGCCAAGGAAGCCAAAATCGCGCGTGGTGCGGCCAGCCAGTGCCGCCACCAGCTTGGTGCGCATGCCGTTGATGCGTTCGCGCATTTCGGCGACCTCGCCTTCCCAGGTCTTGCGAAGCGCCGCATCGCCGAGAATATGCGCGACAACCGAAGCACCGTGATCCGGCGGCATCGAGTAGTTGGTGCGAACGACCGGCAGCAGGTGGCCATGCGCGCGGCTGGCGGTCGCGTCATCCTTGGCCACCAGCGTCAGTGCGCCGACGCGTTCGCGGTAAAGCGCGAAGTTCTTCGAATAGGAGCTGGCGATCAGCATTTCCGGCAGGCGCTCGGCCAGAAGCCTGACGCCGGCCGCATCCTCGTTCAGGCCGTCGCCAAAGCCGAGATAGGCGAGGTCGATCAGCGGCATCGCGCCGGTCGAGGCAAGCAGCTCGGCGATCTCGGCCCATTGCGCCAGGCTGGGGTCCGCACCACCCGGATTGTGGCAGCAGCCGTGGAACAGCACCAGGTCGCCGGGGCGCGTGGCGCGCAGGGCCTCGATCATCTGGTCGAACTGCAGGGTTCCAGAGGCGACATCGTAATAGGGGTAGCTGACCACTTCGAGACCAGCCGCCGCCAGCAGCGAGGGATGGTTCGGCCAGGTCGGTGTCGGCAGGTAAACCTTGCAACCGGGCTTCAGCCGGTTGGCAAAATCGCCGGCGACGCGCAAGGCGCCGGTCCCGCCGGGCGTCTGGATAGCCCGCGACCGCGCAAGCAAGGCGCTGTTGGCGCCGAAAATCAGCTCCCTGGTGAAGCGGTTATAGTCCTCGTTGCCGGCCGAGGAGACGTATGATTTCGACTTCTGGTTCTCCACCAGGAAGGTTTCCGCCTGCTTGACGGTGGCCAGCACAGGCGCGTTGCCCTGCCCGTCCTTGTAGATGCCGATGCCGAGATCGACCTTGTCGGAACTCGGATCATCGCGAAATTGCTGCATCATCCCAAGCAGCGGATCGGCCGTCGGCGTGGAGAGATTGGAAAACATAACATCCTCGTTTGTCTCGTATTGTGAGACTCTATCGCGTATTTTGAACATGGTCAACGTCTGGCTTGCCGCATCCAGCGGCGGCGCAAGCGACGCCTAGCATTTTTTGCGGATGTGCACGACAGGCGACCAGCCCCGGTATCTGACTGGTCATTGTCGGGTGCGATTTTTCGTTGACTAGCGAGACGCCGTAACGCATTATGAGACGACATTGTATTCCACGTGACTATTCGCAGGACTTTGGGATGCGCCTCGGGCTGGCAAGCCGCCCGGGACAGACCTCCGCCTTGCGGTCAAACTATTGGAGAAGAGCAGCGTGAGCGGGAAGTACGAACCTATGGAGCTGACCGGGGGACAGGCGCTGGTAGCCCAGCTCCTCGAAGAAGGCGTGACCGACATCTTCGGCATTCCCGGCATTCAGCTCGACTGGGCGGTGGAGGCCATCCGCAGCCAGCCCGACCGCATCCGCTATGTCATGCCGCGCCACGAACAGGCGACGTCCTACATGGCCGACGGTTATGCCCGCACGACCGGTCACGAAGGCGTGTTCATGGTCGTGCCGGGACCCGGCGTGCTCAACGCGCTTTCCGGCCTCGCCACCGCTTATGCCTGTTCCTCGCGTGTCCTGTGCATCTCGGGCCAGATCCCCTCGACGCTGATCGGCCAGAAGCACGGCATGCTGCACGAGATCCCCGATCAAAGCGGCATCCTCAAGTCGCTGACCAAATGGCACGGCATCGCGCATCGCCCCGAAGATGTCGCCGCGCTGGTTCACGAAGCCTTCGTGCAGCTGCGTTCGGGCCACCCGCGCCCGGTTGCCATCGAACTGCCGCCGGATGTGCTTCAGGCCAAGGGCGTGACGTCAATCCTGCCGCGCGCCGAATTCAGCCGCCTCGAACCGCAGACCGATGCCGTCAACGCAGCGGCGGCCATCCTGGCGCAGGCGAAGTTCCCGGTCATCCAGATCGGCGGTGGCGCTGCTGCTTCCGGTGCCGGCAAGGCCATCCAGGCGCTCGCCGAGCGGCTGCAGGCGCCCGTGGTCATGACCGACGGCGCACGCGGCCTGCTCAGCGACAACCACCCGCTCGCTTTGACTTCACTCGGCGGCCGGGCAGTGTTCCCACATGCCGATGTGATCGTTGCGGTCGGCACCCGCTTCATCGACGGCATCGCCAAGCCCACCCACGCCAACGGCAACACCAAATACATCTACGTCAATGTCGACCCTGCCGCGGCCAGCGCGCCCCGCGCGCCCGGTTGCCTGGTCGAAGCCGATGCGACGGCCGGCGCTGAAGCGCTTCTTGCCGCCCTGCCCGCGGGTGCACGCAGCTCGTCCGCCGACAAGACCGCCAAGGTCAAGGCCTGGTCCTCATCGCAAACCGACGCGATCCAGCCGCAGACCGACTATGTCAGGGCCATCCGTTCCAGCATGGCCGACGACGACATTCTGGTCAGCGAGCTGACCCAGATCGGCTATTTCTCCAACATCGCCTTCCCCGTCCATGCCGCCAACTCCTACGTCACCCCAGGCTATCAGGGCACGCTGGGCTACGGCTTCAACACCGCACTGGGCGCGGCACACGGCAATCCGAGCCGGCGCGTCGTTTCGCTGAACGGCGACGGCGGTTTCGGCTGGGGCATGCAGGAGCTGGCGACACTCGCGCGCGACGGCTGCAACATGTCGGTCGTGGTGTTCGTCGACGGCCATTACGGCAATGTCCGCCGCATCCAGCAGCGCACCTTTGGCGAGACCTTCGCGGTTCAGCTTGCCAACCCTGATTTCGCGCATCTGGCAAGCGCCTTCGGCCTGCCCTTTGAAAAGGTGGACTCACCTCAGGGACTTCACGACGCGCTTGCACGGGCAAAAGACAGCAAGGGCCCTGCCCTGATCGCCGTCTCGGTCAGCGAGATGCCGAGCCCCTGGGCGCTGATCCATCCGTTCGTGCCCTCGCCGGTGGTACCGCCAGCAAATCCGCTCGGCGAACCGCTCGCCTAGGCATTCCGCGGACGCGCGGCTACTCAACTCAAACGGCTTTGGGGATGGCCGCAACAATGAACGACGGTCACAAAGAAAATGCCGGCGGAACGATCGAGATGATCGTCCGTCGGATGTCCTACGAAACGCCCTCGGTCCTTTCCTACGACCTCAGGCCCGCCGATGGCGGGCCTCTGCCATCATTCGAGCCCGGCGCCCACATCGATGTCCATCTGCCTGATGGGCTGGTGCGCCAATATTCCCTGATCGGTCCCGCAGACGGGGCCGATTACCGCATCGCCGTGGCGCTTGACCGGACGACACGCGGCGGTTCGCGATGGCTTCATGCCAGCGCCCGTCCCGGCGACCGCATCAAGATTTCCCTGCCACGGACGACCTTCCAACTGGCCGGGACGGCTGGCCAATCGGTCCTGATCGCCGGCGGCATCGGCATCACGCCCTTGCTGGCCATGGCCCGGCAATTGCAGGCGACCGGCGCCGACTGGCATCTGCATTATGCGGTGCGTTCGCGCGCCGAATGTGCCCTTGTTGACGAACTGACAGCGCTCGGCGGACACGTCCACCTGCACATCGATAACGAGAATGATCGCCTGCTCGACATCGAGGGGATCGTCGGCCAGACCAGCCCTGGTACCCATCTTTATTGTTGCGGACCGCAGGCGATGCTGGATGCGTTTTTGGCCGCAAGCCAAACCCGCGATCCATCGACCGTGCACTACGAGTCCTTCACCCCGACCGTTCCGGCGGCGGACGATGGCGGCTTCACCGTCATATTGAACAAATCGGGCGCCTCGGTCCGTGTCGGCGCGGACCAGACGATTCTCGACGCCCTCGAACAGGCCGGCGTTCACGCGCCTTCGTCCTGCCGCAACGGGGTCTGCGGCACCTGCGAAACCCGCGTTCTCGAGGGTGTGCCGGACCATCGCGACAAGGTTCTCAGCGACGGGGAGCGCGCTGCCGGGAACACAATGATGATCTGCTGCTCACGCGCCAAGACGGCGCTGCTGCGGCTCGACCGCTAGGGAGGAATGCATGACCAAGGACGGATCGGCCTACACATTGCCCAAGCCGACATATTTTGCCGAATTGACCGAAGTGGAACGCGGAACGCCGATGGGCGAACTGCTGCGCCGCTATTGGCACCCGGTCGGGCTGTCGGAAGACGCGACCGCCACGCCAAAGAAGATCCAGGCGCTCGGCGAAGAGCTCATCCTGTTTCGCGACGGCAAGGGCCGCCCTGGCCTCGTGCACCCGCGCTGCGCGCATCGCGGTGCCTCGCTTTATTACGGCCGCGTCGAGGAGTCAGGCATTCGCTGCTGCTACCATGGCTGGCTGTTCGACACCGAAGGCAACTGCCTGGAGCAGCCCTGCGAACCGGAAATGGGCGAAAAGACGCGCGGCCATGTCCGCCAGCCGCATTATCCCCTGGAGGAGAAATATGGCCTGATCTTTGCCTATATGGGCCCGCTCGACCGCAAGCCGGTCCTGCCGAGCTATGACGTGCTTGAGGGGCTTGAGGCCGGAGAGTTCCTGGAAACCGACGACAGCAGCATCGGCAGCGGCGGCCCTGTCATCGTCGACTGCAACTGGCTCCAGCACTACGAGAATGTGCTCGACCCGTTCCACGTGCCGATCCTGCACGGCTCCTTCAGCGGCGATCAGTTCAACTCCAAGATGAGCCTGATGCCGCGCGTGACTTTTCACTATACGCCGCGTGGCGTCTCGAGCCTGCAACTGCGCGATTTGGAAGCCGGCGAACATCAGCGCATCACCGAGGCGGTGGTACCCACCGTGCGCGCTGTCGCAAGCCCGGTCGCGACTGTCGACGGACCCTGCTCTCTGCTCGGCTGGGTGCTGCCGATGGACAACACTTCGTTCCGCATCTACTCGGTCGGCCGGGTGAGCGAAGCCGGCACGCTGGCGAAGATCCGCTCGAAATATGCCGGCAAGCTCTGGCACGAACTCACCGAGCAGGAACACCGGAAGCTGCCGGGAGACTACGAGGCGCAGGTCGGCCAGGGGCCGATCACCTTCCACTCGGAAGAAAACCTGACCTCGACCGATCAAGGCATCGGCATGCTGCGCCGTGTCTTGCGCCAACAGGTCGATGCGGTGGCAGCGGGCAAGGATCCCATCGGCGTGGTCTTCGATCCGGCCAAAGCGCTGGTTCAGCTCGAAGCGGGTTCGCGCACAGTAGCCAAGGCATGATCGACCCGGCTCGCGGGCTTGCCTGCGAGCCGGCAAACATCTGTGATCAGCTTGCTTGCTGTGGCATCAGCGGCGGGTGGACGCCATCGGCATAACGCTTCTGTATCTCGCTCGCCACTGACCTGACGGTGGCGAGAAGCTGGACGTCCGGCTCGGGCACGAGCAGCGACGACGACAGGATCACGCCCAGCGAGGCACAAATCTGTCCGTCGGCCTCGAAGATCGGGGCTGCGATACCGCCAAGCCCATTGCCGCGCGTGTCGGTCTCGAAATCGACCCCGTATTTCGACAAATTCTCGACGACCCGTGGCGGCACCGGCTTCTTGTTTTCGAAATAATAAAACAGCCGGGCCGCCGGCGATCCGGGCAGGCTCAGCACCATGCCCGGCTGCACCATGATCCCGGGCTCGAATGGATTTGGCACCGCGTGCACGACCATCGCGCCGCCCTTGATCGGCGTGGTCAGCAAGGCCGTATGCCCGGTCTGCGCGCACAGCTCGCTGAGATAGGGCCGGGCGATCTCGACGACGTTGCTGCGGTAGACCGCCGCGCGGCCGAACTTGAACAGCTTGCGGCCAAAGACATAACCCTCGCCTTCCCTGGCGTGGTCGACAAGACCGAGGCGGGTCAGCGTCTGCAGGTGCCTGGAAACCCTGGCCTTGGTCATGTCGAGCGAACGCGCAAGCTCGGTCACGCGCACAGGCCCCGGGGCGTCGGCGAGCGCGTCGAGTATCTCGACCGCAACCTCGACGCTTTTCACCGTTGACGACGATCTCTGATCGCCGTCATTGTCTGGGTCTGACCGTCTCATGGCTGTTCTTCCGCTGCACGTGCCCTGTTATATGTCACGCATAGCAAGAAGTAATCACGAAATTCGAGACAGGCGACTGGAAATCCCGTCGGCCTGCAGTCAACCTGCCGCGGCCGCAGCCCGAAAACGCTGGACGAAGTCTTCAAGCACGGGGCGCTCGGTATCCGAAATGGCCCAGTAGGAAAAGGCGCCCTCGCTCCAGCGCACCAGCGAGAAGCCGTTGGCCGAAAGCGCCGCCACAGTCTGCACAACGACGGTTTGCTGTGGCATCGCGACAAGGGTGATCAGGTGCTCGCGGTGGCGGTAGACGAGCGCCGGCACAGGCTTGTCGCCAATCACCTCGACCCGGCCGCCAAGGAGTGAATATCCATCTTTCGCAAGGTCGGGTGCCGGCGGCGAGACGCCGATCCTGGCATCGAGCCATGGCTTGACCGTGTGACGGTCGGAGGATGCGACGTCCACCGCGCTGGCCGCCAACAGACTGCGACGATGGCTGCTGGCGATGGCCGTGGCGATGCTATCTTGCGCCACGGGGCCGGTCATCCAGTAGGTGGCACCGCTTGCCACTGCGGCTGAGACCAGTGCCGAGGCGGCCATGGCGCGCCAGCCCGACAAGCGGAAGCTGTCATTTGCCGGCTTCGTCGCCGCCAGCTTGTGTGTACCAAGGCCGGCGATGCGCGCCTGAAACGCATCGCTGATCTCGGGCCGGGGCAAGCTGGAAACAGCGGTGCGCAGGGCCGCGATACGCGCATGTTCGGCGGCAAGGGCCGAATCGCTCGCCATCCGCCGCTCAAGGGTCAAGGCCGCTGCAGCGTCGAGCTCGCCATCGACCAGGGCATGGATCAGAAGGCGAATATCGCGCGGATCGGTTGGAAGGCCATTATCTTCGTTCATGGCTTGCCTCCCAGTTCCGATATCAGCATGCCTCGGGCGCGCGAAAGGCGGGACATGACAGTGCCAAGCGGCACGCCAAGCATTGTCGCGATCTCCTTGTAGCTGAGGTCATTGACGTCGCGCAGCACGACAACTTCCCGAAAATGGTGCGGCAGCGATGCGATGGCCGCTTCCAGTGCGGCGATGTCGGCCTTGGCGATCAGCGCCGCCTCAGGGCCGGCGGCGGGCTCCTGCGAAGCGGCCATCTCGTCGAGATCCGCGAGATCGCCGACGGCGATGATGCTTCGTGGCCGGTTGCGCGCGAGCCACGAGTAGGAGCTGTTGCGCACGATGCTCAATAGCCACGCCCGGGCATTGCCGCCGGCATAGCTGCCGATGCCGGCATGGGCCTTGAGACAGGCCTCCTGCACCACGTCTTCGGCGTCCGCCGCATTGCCGGTCAGCCAGCGCGCCAGCGCCAAAGCGTCGCCAAGATGAGGCAAAACCACCTCACCAAAGCGTTCGGCCGAGACATTGCCGCTCAACACAGCCTTATCATCCGGGACTCCCAACAAGGTTCGCGGACGGCTTTCAAAAAGTAACTGTGACCTTGCCCTGCATATGCGGGTGTAGCCCGCAAAAATAGGGGAAGTCGCCAGCCTTCGTAAAGGTGAAGGCATAGGTGTCGCCTGTGTCAAGCGCCTTGGACCTGAAGGAGCCATCGCTCGATACGACCAGATGCGGAATGTCGTCGTCATTGCGGAACGTGACCGTCGTCCCGGCTTTCACGGTCAATGTCCGTGGGGTGAAAGCGAAGTTTTCGATCTTCACCACCGGCGCATCGGCCGCGAGCAAAGGTGCATCCATGGCGGCCAGGCCGAGACCCATGACGATTGCCGCAAGCTGGAGATGTATGCGGATCATGCGAATGGCTCCTTTCGGCGTTCCGTTCAAACGTCGGCAAGCGTGTGATCGATGATCGCAAGCTCGCCACCGCCCTGTTTCACCGCAACGTTGGTGGTGCCGAGCAAACCGCGAAGCTTGCCCGGTTCGACCGTCATCGGCCCAGGTGCTGGAGCCGTGCCCGGCGCCGGCTGCGGAAAGGCCGTCGAACGGGCCGTATGGAAAGTCACATTGCCTTCGACCTTCTGCATGATCTGATGGATATGGCCGTTCAGCACGGTGACCGAGCCAAAACGTTTGAGCAGAGCGAGCGCCTGTGCCGCGTCGTCAGTGCCCCAGCCCCATTCCGGATAGACGGCCCACAAGGGGATATGGGCAAAGACAACGACCGGGGTCGAGTTGCTGACCGGCTTCAGGTCGTCGGCCAGCCAGGCGAGCTGATCCGCGCCGAGATTGCCAAGCCCGCCAGCCTTCAGATTGACGACGTTGACGAGACCGATGAAATGCACGCCGTTCTGATCGAACGAGTACCAGCCGGCACCCTTGGTGCCCTTGCCGTAGCGCTCGAGATAGGCCTGTCCGTTGCCCTCATCGATGACATCGTGTTCGCCGGGCACATAACGCACGTCGAAGCCCGAGCCGCCGATGATCTCAGCTGCGTTGTCGAACTGCGCCGGCTTGGAAAGATGGGTGATGTCGCCTGTGTGGATCAGGAAGGAGGGTTTTGTCTGAAGCGCCTTGATCTTGGCCATCGCCTCCTTCAGCGTATCGATCGCATGCGGGTTGGCCGCCTTGTCGAAGCCGATATGGCTGTCCGAGATCTGCAGGAAGGTGAAGCCGGTGGACAATGCCGCGGCGGCCTCGGCTTCGCCCAGAAGGTTGAGCGAAACCGGCACGCCACCTGAAATCGTCCACAGTATACCCGTGCCTGCCCAGATCATGCACTCCAGCGCATGGCGACGGCTGATGCCCTCGCCGTCCTTTTCGTCATAATGGGTCATGTCGATCTCCTGCCGCGCCGCTTGTGGCGCATGCTGAGGAGACCTCGGGACGAACAGGTTTATTCCAGCGTCATCAACTCTCGCTGGTCACGATGACGTGACGGTCTTACGCCGCAGATCAGCTGGCATTTGCCCGGGCATGATCGAGATAGATCTCGCGCAGCCTGGTGACGATCGGACCTGGCTTGCCGTCGCCGACCGGTTTTCCGTCAATCCGGGTCACCGGCATGACGAAAGTTGAAGCGCTGGTGATGAAGGCCTCAGTCGCGCCCAGGGCTTCCTCGACGGTAAAGCGGCGTTCCTCAAGCGTCAGGCTGCTCTCGTCCATCAACTGAACGATCGCCTGCCGCGTGCAGCCAGGCAGCGTGCGCCTGCTGTTGGCCGGCGAGACGATCTTGCCGTCATGCGTGATGATATAGGCGGTGGACGACGCGCCTTCGGTGACATGGCCGTCCTCGACCATCCACGCCTCGTCGCAGCCTTCGGCCCGCGCGTCGCGCTTGGCCAGGACCTGCGGCAGCAGCGACACGCTTTTGATGTCGCGCCGGGCCCAGCGTTGATCGGCCACCGTCTTGACGGCAATGCCGGTCTTTGCCGCCGCTACATCGACAAGCACCTTGGGCTGCGTGAACAGCAGGAGCGTTGGCTCCAACTCGTCGCCAAACAGGAAGTTCCGCTCCTCGGCACCGCGCGTCAGCTGGAGATAGACGACGCCCTCCTCAAGCCCGTTGCGCTCGATCAGGGCATGCTCGATCTGCTCGATCGCAGCAGTGGTGACCGGAAGGCGCAAGCCAAGCTCGCGTGCCGAACGTTCCAGCCGCGCCATATGCAACGCGCTGTCGACCAGCTTGCCTCCAAGGACCGCGGTGACTTCATAGATACCGTCGGCAAACAGGAAGCCGCGATCGAAAATCGACAGCTTCGCCTCGCTGGCCGGAAGATAGCTGCCGTTCAGCCAGACAATGCGATTTTCTCCGCCAGTCATGGGAATTCTCCAAATCCGAATAAAAGTGGCCGCTAGCGCGTCTTGTTCCGCGCCAGCGTTTTCAGTGAAATTGCCTCGATGCGAGACGGCTTTCCGCTACCCGCGTCATAACCCTCGACGGTATGGGCCATGCACAGCGAGTTGAGGATGGCTTCTTCCGTCGCTTCGATCACCGCCTCAAACAGCGGCGACACCAGTTCATTGGGCAGCGTCGGCGCCGTGACGATGCCGGCGCGCCTTTCGGGTGTGCGGCGAACGCTCTGATTGGTCGAAAACACCAGCGCATAGTCGCCTGAGCCGTTACTGAGGGCCGCGCCCGTCCTGGCAAGGCCGCCGAAAGCACGCTGGCCCAGCCGCTTCAAATTGCGCTCGCACAAGGGTGCATCCGTCGCCACCACGATGACGATGGAGCCGTCCTTATCCTCGGAAGCAGGCTTGGCGCTCCAGGGCTCGCCGTCGACCAACAGCCGACCGCCATAGTTGGACTGCACCAGAACACCGACAGTGAAGGTTTCGCCGCTCTTGAAGGGCACGCGCCGCGAGCTTGTGCCGATACCGCCCTTCATCCCGAAGGCCACCGTGCCTGTGCCCGCCCCGACTGCCCCTTCGGCGACCACGCCATCCCCGGCGGCATCGATCGCCGACCTGATCTCCGAAATGTCGGGGCGCCCGGCGCGGATGTCGTTCAGTCGGGAATCGTTGGTTTCGCCAACCACGGCATTTATCGACACCACCCGATTGTTGCCCGGCTGCGCCAGCGTATGCGCGTGGATCGCCTCGATGGCGCGGCCGGTCGCCAGCGTGTTGGTGAGAATGATGGGCGTCTCGATCTCGCCCAGCTCGTCGATCTGGGTCGAGCCGACGAACTTGCCATAACCGTTGAAGACGGCGAGTGCGGCTGGAACCTTGTCGCGAAAGATGTTGCCGCCATGCGGCAGGATCGCGGTGGCGCCGGTGCGGATGGTGTCGCCTTCGACGACGGTCGCGTGCCCAACCAGAACACCAGCAACGTCGGTGATCGCATTGAGCGGACCCGGCGCGAAAACGCCTGGCGTTATGCCAAGGTCACGCAGCCTGCAACGCGTCGATGTCTGAGGAATGCCCGTGGAGCCATGTTTCATGCGACATCCTTAGTTCCATTTGCCGGCCGGAGACATTGCAAAGGTGGAATAGTTTGATGCCGTTGCCGCAAGCCGCTGGGCGGGCAGGCATCGCGGCTGACAACGGCCAGCGCCAGCGCGCCGCCGCCCCGGGGATATCGGTTTCATCCACGAGACCTCGCCACCGCATGCTTGACATAAGGTCGGCTTCGGCGGCATCCCACCATCGCAGAGTCAAAATGGTACAGCGCCGGCTTACGCGTTCATCAGACGCAAGGCGTTGCGTTGAGGGAGCGGCGTCTTGGAACTCAAGTGGCTGGAAGACTTCCTCGCCTTGGCGGAAACCAACAGCTTCTCCAAGGCTGCGCAAGATAGGCACATCACCCAGTCCGCCTTCAGCCGCCGCATCAAGCAACTCGAGATATGGCTCGGCTCAAGCCTGATCGATCGCGCCACCTATCCCTCGCGACTGACCGGCACCGGCGAAAAGTTCGTGCCCGTGGCGCGCGAGGCCGTACGCAGCCTGACCCAGGCGAGGCGAAGCCTGCGCGAGCAGGAAGGGGTCGAGGCGCAGACGATCACCGTCACCGCGCTTCACACGCTGTCCTTCACCTATTTCCCCGGCTGGCTGCGCACAGTCAGCGACAGGGTCGGCCCGCTCCTGTCGCGCATCAAGCCCGATCTGGGCAGCATGGAAGAAAACGTCAGTTCGCTGGTCGAAGGCGACTGCGACTTCCTGCTGACCTATGCGCACCCCGCGGTGTCCCTCGTGCTCGATCCCGAATTGTTCGAGTACCGCATCCTCGACCAGGAAACGATCATTCCGGTCTCCGCTCCGTCAAGCAACGGCAAGCCGCTGCACGATCCGGATGGGGAGCACCCCGCGAGCTATGTCGGCTATGAGAAAGGCTCGTTTTTCGGCCTGCTGTTTGGCGAAGTTCTGTCCGAAAGACTGGCCGCGCACAAACGTGCTCATACCGGATCGATGTCAGTCGGGCTCAAGGGCATGGCGCTTGCCGGCTGGGGTGTCGCCTGGGTTCCCGAAAGCCTGGTCCGGGCGGAACTGGACAATGGCACGCTCGTTCGGGCGGGCGATACATCCTGGGACATCCGGGTCGACATCCGCCTCTACCGCTCCCGCCAGAACCGCCGTGCCATCGTCAATCGCGTCTGGCAACAATAGCATCGGCACATGATCAGGCGAGAAACCGAGCCGGCGATGTCACTTTAACCAGTGTCGGGCGCGCCGGCGGCCCATCATCATAATGCTGAAACTGACCCCACAAGCACGAAAAGGCGGGGCATAGCCCCGCCTTTTCGTCGCCAAATGGACCGATCTGAAATGATCATGTCTGAAGACCTGCGGCAGTTTGCTGCCCAGGCCTCCGGATCACGCCATATTTCTCGCGCGCTCATTGGCGCAGCCGTCAGTACAGTCGAGACTTGCCGCGCGCCTCCGGTTGCCAGGGTGCGCGAGAAAAATCAGGCTTTGCTGAGATTGCCAGCGGAGGACTTGCCGGTGCGGCGGTCCTGCTCAATCTCGAAATTGACCTTCTGGCCATCAGCGAGGGTCGAGAGTCCAGCGCGTTCAACAGCGGAGATGTGGACGAAAACGTCCTGGCCACCATCGTCCGGCTGAATGAACCCAAATCCCTTAGTGCTGTTGAACCACTTCACGGTTCCAGTCGCCATATGCTTATTCCTTGTAACTTTAGCAATGTGCATGGCCCGACAGTGAGGCCGGATCGGTTCGTATCAGGATTTTGAGACAGACGCAGCAAAAAGATGACGGCCACCCGGCCAGAATTGATACCACTTTCGTTGCGCCTTGTCGGTTCCCCCCCCCGCGATACCGGTGGGGGAACCCTCAGGCTGCGGCAGTGCCGGATGTCAGCCCTTTGCCGTCCGCTTCTTCTTTTCGGGATCATCGAAGGTCAGCGTGTGCGCGATCGCGTTGGCTTTCAGCGACTTGCCCCGCACCTCCAGCTTCACGCCTTGCCGCGCATAAGGCATGTCGAGACGGGCAATCGCCATCGAGCGTTTGGTCAGCTTCGAATAGGACGGACAGGTGATGACGCCGACCTTCTTGCCATCGGCCCAGACCTCGTCGCCGAGATCGGCCATCTTGTCGCCTTCAATCAGCATGCCGAAGATCTTGAAGCGCTCCTGGCCCTTCTGGCGATAATGCTCCTCAGCACCCCGGAAACCGGTCTTGCCGGGCGAAACCGTGAAATCGAGGCCGAGCTCCCAAAGGCTGTCGCCGACGGGCTCGCCCGGGATCGGGTACATCTGCGAGTTGTCGTAGGGGAAAAACAGCAGATAGCTCTCGACCCGCAGCAGATCGAGCGTGCTGAAGCAGCACGGGATGATGCCCATCTCCTTGCCTTCGGACAGGATCGTGTCCCAGACAAGCCGCGCGTCCTGGCCGCGCACGAAAATCTCGTAGCCGCGTTCGCCGGTGTAACCCGTCCGCGAAATTGTCACCGGCGCCCCAAACAGCGTGGTGTGGATGTGGTGGAAATAGTTGAGGTCGCGGATCCCGGGCACATGCTTGGCAAGGAAATCGACGGCGACCGGTCCCTGCAGCGAAAGGTCGTGCAGGTCGTCGTCGAACAGCACGGCACAATTGCGCCCGGCCGCCTGCTTGACGATCTCCTCATGCGCGGTGCCGGTGCCGGAAACCAGCATCCACGAATTGGGCCCGTTGCGATAAATCACGCAGTCGTCGATCAGATGGCCGCGCTCGTTGAGCATGGTGGCATAAACCGAACGGCCCGGCTGGATTTTTGCAACACTGCGGGTGGTGACATACTCCAGAACCGCGATGGCGTGCGGTCCGATCAGGTGCATCTTGCGCAAGCCCGACACGTCCATCAGGCCGGCCCTGGTGCGGATCGCGATGTGCTGGTCGAACGGGTCGGCGTCATAGGTCCAGGCAGTGCCCATGCCGCTCCAATCCTCAAGATTGGAACCCAGTGCGCGATGGCGGTCGCCGAGGGCGGTGAAGCGCCAGCTTAAAGTCATTGTATCCTCCGGTAATTTTGGCAAACAGGTTTCGTGCCGGCGCGGCGGAAGCGCAGGAGAAACGTCGTTCGTTCGCCGCTGCCCAAGTGCAGGGCCAGCGACAGATTTTCAGGAATGGAAGCGATGGGCCTGAGCGCCCTCCAACGCTCAGGCCAGGCGAAGCGCGCCGGTTCCGCCGATCAGCCGGCCAGGCCGGCTGCCAGGACCACGCCTGCTGCGGCGATGCCACCACCGCCCACCTTGAGCGCGGTGCGCCAGGATTGGCGCGCGACGAAGGTTGCCAGCGAAAAGCCCATCGCGTGCAGGACCACTGTCGAAGCGACGAAGCCCAGCCCGTACAGCAAGGCATTGCTGGCGATCGGCAATTCCTGGCCATGGGCAAAACCATGCAGGCCGCCAAACGCGACAGTCATTGCAAAGGCAGCACCGAACGGCACCCGGCTGCCCAGGGCCACGATCGCGCCCAGCAACACCACCGACCCGGCAATGCCCAGTTCGACGAAGGGAAGCGCAAGCCCGGTCATGCCAAACACCGCACCGGCGATCATGCCGATGACGAAGCCGAGCGGCAGCCAGCGAAACACTGGCTCGTTGTCGGCATTCTGCCCGGCCCAGATGCCGACCCCTGCCATGGCCAGGATATGGTCAAGTCCTGACAAAGGGTGGGACAGTCCGGCTCCCAGGCCACCGGCCTCGGGCAGGAAATGCGCGTAGCTCGGCATCGTCGAGGCGGCATAGGCAACAGCAACAGCCGCTGCGAAGCGCGTCATCTTTTTAGTGTTCATTGTCGTGTTCACCATCAACTCCTGTGGCCGGCCACAGCCGGCCTTGTCCAAGTGGTTGTCTGTTATTCGGCGGCGACCAGGTCGGTGCGGCGCAGATTGGCGTCGATCACGTCGCCATTTTGTGCCGCCAACGATGCCATCAAGCGCATGATGACACACGCAGCCAGGCGGGCCGCCGTGCCGCTGATGTCGAAGATCGGGCAAAGCTCGGTGAGGTCGATGACACTGACACTGCCGCGCTTGGCGATCATGTCGGCGATGCGCATCATCTCGCGCGACTCGATGCCGCCCGGCTCCGTCGAGGTGACGCCGGGTGCAGCCGACGAATCCATGACGTTGAAATTGAAGCTCAGATATTGCGCGTCGGTGTTGCCCCAGACCCGCTCGATCGAGCGCTCGACAAGCGGGTAGATGCCGCCGTCGAACAGGTCGAACATCGAGTCGAACCGCAGCCCCCTCTCCTTCGACAGGTCGATATGGTCCTTTGGGTTCATGGCGTTGCGAGCGCCCAGATGCGCGACGTTGCTGATGTCGAGATTGGGCAGCTCGGTGATGCGGGCCATCGCGCAAGGGGCGAGATTGCGCTCGCCGGCCCAGCTGTCGGCCATGTCGAGCTGGGCGCTGAAATGCATGTAGCCCATCTTCTTTTCCGCGCCGATATGGTCGGAAAGCGCGCGCGCCGCGGCGATCGAGATCGAGCGGTCACCACCGCAGATGATCGGCGTGAGCCCGGATTTCAGCACTTCGCGGACCGCACGATAAATGCGCTCGTGGGCCACTTCGGGGCTGACCTTCGGCATCGAAACGTCGCCGCAATCGACAGCCGTTCCGTGCAGGTCGACATTATATTCGAACCAGTAGGAGAAATACTCCTGCGACACGAGGCGGAATTCGCGCGGGCCGTCTTCCGATCCGGGCTTGCCGACATTGCCCTCATCGAAGGGCACGCCGACGAAGGCATATTTGGCGCCGCAGGCCTTGAGCGCTTCGGCGTTCAGCGGCACATGCGCCGAACGCAGGAACGTGATCAGGCCGGGCGCGCGGTAGTTGTCGCCAGCGTCGCCGCCAAGCGGCGAGAATAGATGGGCGTAGGATTTTGCTGGGTTCATGACTGAATCTCCTCCTCAAGAATTCTTACGGTTGCTTGCCCTGCTGGCGCAGGGTCTGGGCGCGTGAGCCGAGATAGTGGTAGATCATGTTGACCGTCATCTTGGCGCTGATCTGGCTGGAGTCGAAGTACGGGCAGAGCTCGACGACATCGAGGATGTCGCAGCCATGCCGGCCAGCGATCCGCGCGAACTGGATCGCTTCCCGCCCCTTGAGACCGTAGCATTCCGGCGAAGTCGAGCCGGGCATGCAGCTCATGTCGATCGAGTCGGTGTCCCAGGTGAAGTAGAGCGTATCGGCGTCCTTCTTCACCCGTTCGAAGATCTCGTTGGCGCACACGTCAAGCCCGCGCTCGATCATCTCGGGCATGGTGACGACGCGGATTTCGTTGTCGACGTAGAAGTCCCACCAGTCCTTGGGGTTGAGGCCGTTGCGCGAGCCCATATGCGCCATGTTCCTGGCATTGCAGTTGGGCAGGTCAAGCGCGCGCGGCGCACCGGAGCAGTTGGTGATCAGATTGCCGGCCCAGTCGGGCCCGGCATCGAGATGGCTGTCGACGTGCAGATAGCCCATCTTGCCGGCGCCGGTGAAGCGCGACAGCGCCTTGGCACCGGGGATCGGCAGCGAATGATCGCCACCAAACAGGATCACCTTGGCACCACCTTCGAGGCATTCGGTGACGTAGTCGGTGGTGTATTCCTGCGACTTGATGTTGTTGCCGGGCACTGTCGGCACGTCGCCGCAATCGACGACGCGGAAAAAGCTCAGCAGGTCGACGTCATATTCGAACATGTAGGGGAAGTACTGCGTCGTCGCTTCACGCAGGCCAGAAGCACCTTGAGAGGCGCCGGCGCGCACGATCTGGCCCTGATCCCACGGTACGGCCAGAAAGCAGATCTTTGCGCCCATTTCGCGGATCTTGTGGCGGTCCGGCGGGCAATAGGGCGCGCCCATGAAGGTGGCGAGCCCCCTGGATTTGAACGCACCGTTGTGCAGCTTCGGAGAGTAGATATGATCGTTCTCGCCGAACTGCTCGGCGGGGCCACGATGTTGATGTGGCGTGAACTGCCACTTGGCTATGTCTGCTTTTCGATCAAGCATGCTGCTGTTCCTCCCAACAGAAAACTACTGAAGTGTTTGCCCAACCGGGGCCAACGCCGGAAATGGAGCTTCTTCCTCAAGCTCGATATGGGTAAGTTCCATCTCGCGCCCCGACAGCACCTTGCGTGAAGGCCTCCCGCAGTCGGGGCAGCGAAGATTGGAAAGGGATATCGGCGAGCGCGCCTCGGCGCAGTGCTCGCAGAATATGGTCAGCGGCACTTCCTCGATGTGCAGCTTGGCGCCCTCGCAAAGCGTGCCGCGCGTCGCCGGGCCGAAGCAGAAATAAAGCGAGCGGGCGATGCCGCACATGACGCCGAGGCGCACATGCATTCCGGTGACCCGGCCGCGGCCATTTTTCGACGCGTGATCGCTGGCAAGATCGATCAGGCTTGAGGCAATCGTGAGTTCGTGCATGACGCCACCTCACGCGTGCAATGTGTTGCGGATGGATTCCACCCGCGCCTGCAACTCGCGCGCGAGATCTTGCAACTGCTGTTGACGGGCGCGGAAAATCCACTCGAGCCATTCCGTCATGCCCGTGCCGTCGCGGGCCGAAACCACGGTGGTTTCGATCAACGGGTTGACTTCACGAGCGCGGGCAACGCAGGCTTCGATGTCGAAATCGCAATAAGGCGCAAGGTCCGACTTCGAGATGACCAGAAGGTCGGCCGCAGCGAAGGCCTCGGGATATTTGACCGGCTTGTCATCGCCTTCGGTCACCGACAAGATCACCACCTTGTGGGCCTCGCCGAGATCGAAGCCGGCCGGGCACGCCAGATTGCCGACATTTTCGATGAACAGAACGCCACCCTGCTTTAGCGAAAGCGATGCAAGCGCGCGCTGGATCATGTCGGCGTCGAGATGGCAGCCCTTGCCGGTGTTAATCTGCACGGCCTGGGTATCGGTCGCACGAATGCGATCGGCGTCGTTCGTCGTCTCCTGATCGCCTTCGATCACCCAGGTCGGGAAGCTTCCCTTGAGCCGCTGCAATGTCTCGACCAGCAAGGTGGTCTTGCCCGCTCCTGGGCTGGCGATCAGATTGAGCGCAAGCACGCCATGGGAGCAGAGTTCGTCGCGCACATCGTCGGCGAACATGCCGTTCTTGGCCAGGATCTCCTGTTCGATCTGCACCAGCCGTTTCTGGCTCATGCCCGGCACATGGGTCTTGGCGGCATCCTTGCCGAAATGCAGGTCGAGGGGCTGGATGCCCGCAACGGGATTCTCGTCCGCGTGACGATGGTCATGGTCGTGATGATGGTGATGCCCGTCGCCATTATCGTGGTGGTGGTGCCCTTCTCCATGATGGTCATGGGCATGCTGGTGATCGCCGCCCCCGGCATCGCTCTTGCCATCAATACGAATGTTTTCAGGCCCGCAGCCGCATACCTGGCACATGGCTATCTCCCGCTCTTGGTTGTGGAAGGGCTTTTGGCGGAGGGGTCGCCGGCATAGTGAAGCAGTCCCCAGACCACCTCCTTGAGGTAACGCATCGCCGCAGGGATCGGCGCGCCATGCGGCATGAAGCTGCCGAAGTAGATGCCGTCGATATTGCGCGAGATGAACGCCGCCATCTCATCGGGGTCCGGGCAGGCGAACATGCCGACCTCGACGCCCTGGCGGATGCAATCGGCGAGGACTCGCTTTTCGGACTCGTAAAAGTCCTCGACGAAGCTGTCGATGAACTTGGGACCCGCGTCCTTGGCCCCGCCGGCATTGACGAACATGATGCGCACGAGACTGCGCAGCGTCTCCGACATCTCGACATTGAGGTCCAGGTAAGCGCTCAGCAATTCAGCCGGGCTTTCATGCCGTGCGACGACCTTGCCATAATTGGTCATCAGCCGGTCAAGCGCGTGAAGAACAGAAGACTGGTACAGCGAGTCCTTGTTCTTGAAGTAATAATAGATAAGCGAGTGGGCGACACCCAGCTTCTTGGCGATAAGCGGGATGGTGACGCTCTCGTAATCTTCCTCGGCGAAGCATTCGAGCGCCGCCTCCAGCAGCGACTCCGCCCGAACACCCGGATTGCGGAAAAAGCGGGTCTTGGCCCGTTTGACCGATTTCACGCGATCTTCAAGATGAATGAGAGCGGCGGATTCCATGGATGATTTCCTGACTTTGAGCATTGCCGGAAAGGCTCGACGCCTGGCCGTCGGTACAGCACCTGAGGGACTGCCAAACCGCAGCCTCACATGTCGGGGCATTGGGGTCGTTGATTGCTCTTTCGACCTTGACGCTACGTAGCTTTGACATTCGTGTCAACAGCCGTTTTGAACTGTTTCGGCGCCCTCAGGCGAAAATGAGCCCACCAAATTCTGTCCGCCACTGTCCCATCTGAGCGCGTCAGAATATCCAGATTGATATCTAACTCATTGATATCACAGTCATATATTCTGACTTCCCCAAAGCGTCCGGGCCATGATAGCCAGCGCAGCTCCTTTCCATGACGCCTATTTTCGTAGCCACAAAACAGATGCATTTCGTCAATTATGTGCACTCTCGCTAATGTTTTTACAGCACTGTCAGGAAAAATGTTTGACAGCGAAATCAAACTGCCGCAACGTAATGAACCGATGGGAGGCTGACCTCGAACGAGGAGATGAGAGGCGCGCCACACATCCAAGAATCTGCCGGAACCTGGGGTCGTTCAGATAGGAGAACCCCGCTTGCGAGCTCCCAAACCTCAAACGGACGCAACGGCCAAGTTGACCCACGCCCGAAAGGGCGCGGCCGCGGCTCTGACCTGCCCGGCACATAAGCCTACCCCGAGCCGAAGCGTTGGAGCTTCTTCAACGCCAGGGCATCGGTATTCATTTAGTCTTTGGAGGAGGATGAAATGACTGTCGCTTCAACCGACAATGAAATGCGTCGGGAACTCAACAGACGACTGAACATCATTGCGGACCCAAACTATGCGGATCCAGCGCGCGCCGACATATCGGGCCGCGAAATCGGCATCTGGTTCGCCGTCACGACCTCTATTCTCATCGTCACGATCGCCATGTGGATCGGGGGCAACTGATGGCCCCCCAACCCAAATTCACCGGCGCAAGCGCTGCCTTCGGCACCCTTCCCGTACTGAAAGAAGAACGCGAGCTCGGCTTCCTCGATCACTCCTGGATCAATATCGGCCTCGCCATCGCCACCTGGGCATTCTTGCTCGGCGGCAGCACGGCCCTTGTCGTCGGCGCCCGCGACGGCATTTACGCGATCATCATCGGCAATGTCATCGGCGTGTCGATCATGGCCGTCAGCGTCTGCATCTCGACCGGCAAATTCGGGATCGAGCAGTTCACCTTGATGCGCAGCGTCTTCGGGCCGACAGGCATTCTGATCCTTGTCGGGTTTTTCCTTGCCATCTACGGCGTCGGCTGGTCAGCGGTCTTGTCGATCATGTTCGGGCGCGCGATCAGCGGCGTCATGAACCAGGTCGGCGGCACGCATATCGGCGAAAACGACCTCGGCGTTACACTCTTTGCTATCCTGGCGATTGCAATCTCGTGGCTGCTGCTGTGGAAGGGCCCGACCGCCGTCAAATGGCTCAACCGTTTTGTCGGCCCCGGCAAGCTCATCTTATGCTTCAGCATCTTGTTCCTGATCTTCAGCCACAAGAGCTGGAGCGACATCAGCAGTGCCGCACCTCTCGCACCGTTTGACGACCACCGGCTCAACTTCATGATCGCGGTCGAATTCAACCTGGCAGCCGGTTTTGGCTGGTGGCCGGTGCTGGGCAACATTTCGCGCTTCACGCGCACGCCCCGTGCTGCACTTTGGCCCAACCTGATCGGCATCTTCGCCGCTGCCGTGCTCGGCGAACTTGTCGGCTTGTTTGCCGCGCTGAGCCTTGGGTCGCATGACCCGACCGCCTGGATGATCCCGCTTGGTGGGGCGGTCGCCGGCGTGACGGCACTGCTGTTTGTCGGACTGGCAAACATCACCGCCATTGTCAGCATCTTCTACGGCATGTGCCTGGCGATGCGGCAGGCCGGCGGGCGCTACTTCGAGGCGCTCCCATGGGGAATACTCACCGGCGCGCTGTTTGTTCCGGTCATCGTCATCGCCTTCTTCCCCGGCCAGATCTATGACAACTTCTTCAAGTTCCTCGCCTGGACAGCACTTGGTTTTGCTCCGCTTTCCGGCGTAACCGCAGTGGACTATCTGATCCTGCGCCGAGGCCGGATCAAGCAGTGCGACGTCTTCAACGACGGTGCCGATTCCGACTATGCGTTCTGGCGCGGCATCAATCCGGCCTCGTTCCTGGCGCTGGCAGGTGGTGGCGCCGTCTATTACGCCTTGTTCGATCCTCAATCGCTTGCCGCGCATGGGCCATTCATCTGGGTCGGCGCGTCCGTTCCCGCCTGCCTGGTGGCAGCGCTGCTGCACTACATTTTGACGAGGTCCTTTGTGATGCCGGCAAGGCTCGGCGGATATTGATCTCTGTTCCGGGTGATCCGTTCAAGGCCACGGATCACCCGAATTTGTTCGAACCTGGCGCGGCCGCACCGCACCTGATCCCTCAACGCCATCAGACTCCGATGACCGTGAAAAAAGCCAGAGAACCATTGCTGCACAATGCAATTGGTCGCGAAGTTCGCGCCTTTCGAACGCGACACGGCATGAAAGTGAGTGACCTGGCCGCAGCTACAAACCTTTCGGTTGGAATGCTGTCAAAGATCGAAAACGGGGGCATTTCACCCTCGCTCACCACCTTGCAGGCCATATCGCGTGGCCTGGCCGTGCCAATCACCTGGCTGGTGAGCCGCTTCGAAGCCGAACGTACTGCCGTCTTCGTCAAAGCGGGGGCACATTGCGATACCGCTCCAAACAGCGCTTCGGCCAGCCGGCCGCACAAGCCCCGCGGCCACGCAGACATCAACGCCGATGGACTTGTCGTCGAGCGGCATATGATCACCCTTACGCGTGAGACAGACGTTTTTCCGCCAGCCAGCCATCAAGGCATGGTTTTCCTCTATATGCTGCAAGGCGAAATCGTCTACCGCCATGGCTGCAGCCTCCACCGGATGACGCCGGGGGACAGCCTGCTTTTTGACGCAGCGACCCAACATGGTCCTGACGAACTGTCCGAGCTGCCCATCCGCTGCTTGTCGATCACGTCCTGTCGTCAGGCCAGATAACTCGACTGCCAGCAAATCCGACACGTTTGGAAACTGGTGAGCTTGACCATCCTTTGCAGGCCTATTGCCAGGCAGACCACTGGAAAAGCCTGAGCTAAGACGGTGTTCGGTTCGCCCCCGTCTCGGAGCGCTAAAAGCCCCCAGTGAGCCGGGCTTACCGAGGTGGCCGCCCCAGGCGGGGGAAAGCTGTTGTCGAGCCCGTCGACGGGGACACGCCTCCTCCGAAATGACTCGAAAGTCAGAGTCCGCGCGACCGTTTTCGCGTCAATCTGACAAAGGCCGCAGGGCTCTAGGAAACGACCCCTCCCCCAGATCAAGGCAAAGGCGGCAGAGCTAGAAAGGGATCAAGCGCGGGAATACCCAAGGGCTCGAAATGCCGCATATTCCTGGTAAGTACCGTGAGGCCGTGCACCTGGGCAGTGGCAGCGATCGCGATGTCCTCGAAACCCGGTTGGTGAGCGCGTGCACGATCAAGAATCTGACCGGCAGCATGAGCGCACCTCAAATCGAATGGTAGCAGTTTCTGCGCATAGAGATACTCGATGCTCTGCCACCATTCGTTCAGTGTCTTCACCTTGGTGATTGCGCCTTCCCGCTCAGCCTTCGCAATGCCGGATACCACCTCAGTTGCAGATATGACGGACAGGAACAAATACGGACTGGCTTGATCAAGCCAATCGATCAGCCGACCCTGCCCACCCCGTTTCGACGGCGCAAGTGCCGAAATCACATTGGTATCGACCAGGAACATCAGAGATCGATAGCTCGGCTCGGTTTCCCGCTTCGTGCAGGGATATCTGCCTCATCACCCGGAAAGGACGCCAGCAAGCGCCCGAAGCTTGGGACTTGCGAAAGCTTTTCGTATTCATCGAACGAAAGCACAACTGCTTCCTTCCTGCCGTGCCTGGTGATGATCGCCGGATTGCCGCGAACTGCCTGATCGACAACGGCAGACAACGTTGCCTTGGCGTCCTTGAGCTGAATCTCTCTCATTTTGCCCACTCAATGATGACTACTGTAGTCATATAGCTGCCTAGGCCCGCTGAAGCAAGGAGCCTGGAGCCTCAGCAACGATGTCGTCCGTTCGTTTATCCTTGTTCTCTCTATGATTGGAGATCTGACCGAACGACCGCCTCGCAGGCCCTCCAAATGGCCCGCGACACTCAAAATCAGCGCGCTCGTTGACCACAGGGACGACACTCGCACTTCCGCAAGCCCACCCGCCGCCTGGTCACTGGACGGACAAGTTGTTTAGCTTCTAGACGACGCGCGACTCAAACGACCGCACGATGTAAGGCATTGATTAACCTTAATACATTTCAGAAAAACAAAGCTAAGTACCACTTCTCTTTAGCCAGAACGGGCTATCCAAATTGGCTTTTTCACTAGTGATAATCTCTTCTTATCGATAATGATTGATTTCAGAGTCGAAATGGCTCAAATCCATGCCGGACATGGCCGCCTGCGGCGTCGGAAATCAGCGGAAAGGACGTCTTGTGGCCAAACTGCCGACAGCTGCAGACGCCCGGCTTGCCGAAGCTGTCGCCCGCCGGGCCGAGGCGCTCGATGCCCTTGATGCGGTGTTGCCGTTCGAGCGCCGCACGCAGCTGGCCGGATTCCTGACCGACGCGGATGTCGCCACCTTGCGCCATCTCGCCAGCCAGGGCCTTGGCCCAAACTCGCTGCGGGCGCTCACGTCCGATCTCTTCTACCTCGAGGCCTGGGCACTTGCGGCAACAGGCGTGGCGTTGCCGTGGCCGGCGTCGGAAGCGCTGCTGCTGAAATTCGTCGCCCATCACCTTTGGGATCCTGTCCGCCGCATCAGCGATGATGCCCACGGCATGCCCAACGAAGTGGCAACAGCCCTTGTCGCCCAGGGCCTGCTCAAGGTGACAGAAAGGCCGCATGCGCCGGCGACCGTACGGCGCAAACTGTCAAGCTGGTCGACGCTGACCAGATGGCGCGGCCTGGTCGGCGATTTCAACGCCCCTAGCCTCAAAAGCGCTGTCAAACTCGCCGTGCGCGCCACGGATCGGCCGCGTCAGCGCAAGAGCCCAAAGGCGGTCACATCGGACATTCTGGCGGCGGTGCTCAAGACCTGTGCTGGCGACAGCCTTGTCGAAAGCCGCGATCACGCCCTGCTGCTGACCGCCTTTGCCTCGGGCGGGCGCCGACGCAGCGAGATTGCGTCCCTTCGCCTCGACCAACTGGTGGAGCAGGAGCCGGTGCCGGCCGATCCGCAGGCCGCTGGCGGCGAGACGCTGCCGTGCCTGGCGATTCAGCTCGGCCGGACCAAGACCAGCGATGCCGACAGCCGCAACGAGGTGCTGCTGATCGGCCGCCCGGTCACAGCACTGAAGGACTGGATCGCCCGGGCCAATCTCACCGAAGGCGCGGTGTTCCGCGCCATCGACCGCTGGGGCCATCTCCAGCGCCGCGCCCTGACCCCGCAGACCGTCAGTCTGATCCTGAAACGCCGCATCGCCGCAGCCGGGCTCGACCCTCAGGAGTTCTCCGCGCATGGCCTGCGTTCGGGCTATCTCACCGAGGCCGGCCGCCGTGGCATCCCGCTGCTCGACGCCATGCAGCAGTCGCAGCACCGCTCGTTCAACCAGGCCTCGGCCTATTACAACGATGCCGAACGCAAGCTCGGCAAGGCCGCACGCTTGATCGTGTGAAGGGTGACGGTCCAGCGCCACTCACAGCCAGGAGGCGGGCGTCTTGGGCAGCCGCTGGTCAGGGTCGATAACCCTCAGCGAAGGCTTGCCGGCCCCGTTCCAGCGCCACAGGGCAACGCAGCTACCGCCTGGCGACATGAAGGAGGGGTAGACGACACCGTCAAAACCCTCCGACAACAGCCGTTGCCGCAGCAGATGGGTTTCAGGCGTCCTGCCCTCGTCGAGATCGGCACGCCACTCGCATCTATGAATGGCCGCATCGACGTTGAGCCCCTCCAGCACCGTGGTTTCAGTCAGATCGGCCAGCCTCGCGTCGGACAGCTCAAGCTGGGCGATCAGCGCTGGATGCTGGACAAAGCCCTGATTGTACTCAGCCCAGGCGGTGGAAAGCTCGCAAGCGGCATAAAGCGCTGGCGCGCCGATCGGATTCCAGCGTCCGCCAAAGCGCGCCGCACCCTCGCCCGACAGCGGCATGTGCGCCCATCGTGGCACGAAGGCCCGCCACAAGGTCCGGATTTCAGGCGTGGAGGCGTCAAGCATAAACGCCCGAGCGCACCGCCTCCAGATAGGCGAGAACCTTGTCGGCCTTGCCCTCGCCGACCAGATCATAGGCCGTCTTGCCGGCCCAGCCCGGGATCGGCTGATGCTTGAACCAGATCACCGCGCGGTTTTCGTCGCCGCCCATTTCTGCCGCCATCGCCAGAATGCGCACGACCGGGCTCAGCGCCTGATCGACCTTGCGCGCACCCGATCGCGCCGTCAGGGTGTTGCGGGCAACACCGACAAGCCGGGCCAGTTCGGACTGGGTCACGCCCAACAGTTCCGACACGCGCCGCGCCGACAGGAAAGGTGAACGGGCTTCACCGAAATGCGCCGCCGAAATCCCCAAACTCTGAGCCGTCATGATCTGCTCCTGTCGTGGTTTGATATCCATACGGTCAATATGTGCTCATTTCGCGCTCAATTCAAGCTCAAGGCGGCGGGCTCGCAACTGTTTCATCCTGCCTTGGCCTGGGCCCCTCCCCTGCCGCGCAGCAGCGCCATCAGCACCGGCCCGATGGAGAACGCGCCGGCATTGGCCTTGGCTGTCAGGCTGCGCAGGTAACCGCCGGGGCTTGCAATCGCCTCACCCCGCTGCAGCATCGCCGCCACCATGATCGCGGCATCGACAGCCCCCATCGCCTCGCAGGCCTGGTTCCACGCATCCGGGCTGACGCCAAGGGCGCCGCGCACCAAATTCGCCGTTTCCACCAGATCGGCCCAGCCCGAAATGCCGTTGCGTGCGTAATCGGTTATGTCAGGGCAGGCACGCAGCACCATGCCAAGCGGATATCCCGTTGGTGGCTGGCTCTTGGTCTCCAGTTTCACCGCAGCGGTCGCCCCCTGGTCTTCTCTGAAGCCGGGTTCAAATTCATGAGGTCGTGTATTTGAATTCTGTATGTGGCGCTCGAAATGAGACTCATTGGCGCTTGTTTCTTCAGTTTTAACGTGACTTTCCAGCGTCTTGCGCACCTCCTGGGCAAGCAACGAGAGCTCAGCGGCAATCGGTTCGAGCTCAAGGCGGCTCGCCGTGCGCGGAATGGCGGCTGCGATCTCGCGATATTGAAGATGCAGGCGCTGCCAATCGGCCTTGATGCCCTCCTCCATGCCGAATGCGATCATCTTGGCGATGTCGCGGCGCAGGATGGTGATGCGCTCGCGTACGAGCAGCAATGCCCTTCGCTCGGCCCTGACAGCCTCGGCCATGTGCTCGAACTCTTCGGCACGGGCCAGAAGCGGTGAAAGGTCGAAACCAAAAGCCTGCTCGATCGCGCCGTCAAAGCCCTTGCGGGCGTAGCGCTTGCCATTGGGGCTGTCGCGGCGCACCACAAGGCCGCAGTCGACAAGCACCGAAAGATGCCGCCTGAGCGTTGCCGGCGCCATGCCATGCGCCCTGAGCGCCAGCTGCGTGTTGGAGGGAAACACCACTAGCCCCTCCCCTTCCATCAGATCCGTGTCGGGATGGAAGCTCAGCAGGGCGTTGAGCACCGCCAGCGCGCGATCGCTCGCCCCCAGCAGTCCCTTGGCCTCGCAGACGGCGCGAAACACCTGCCATTTGTTGGCACTGGCGCCGGCCGCGCAATTGTCGGCCGACATCTGCCCCGCCACCATGGCAAGCGACAGCGACCGCCGCCCAAAGGGCGTCGTCGAAATATGCTCGATCATCCTCGTTCACCTCACTTGGAGGCAAGCCAAAGGCGTTCCGGAACGCGTCCAGTGGTTGACAAGTCAGCCCGGAAATGATTCTCTCACAATTGCTACATTGATGAGGGCTTCCGGAATGGCGACGTTTCGGGGGCCTTTTTCTTGCCTAGTATCCTTCTATTTCCAGTCCTCTACGCATTTGGCACTGACGCCCTACGCTCCACTTCCGCGGGGTGCTGCGTTGAAGCATGCGCCCGATTCGCGGGGACGTGGATAAATTTAGTTTTGCCCGGCCGACTGGCCACGCGCCTCTTCGAACCTTTCCAACAGCTTGGGCAGTTCCTCGCCGAGAAAATCCTCAAAACCGTCGGCAATCTTTTCCACGAAATCGACCCGCGCCTTGCCCTTGGCAACACTGAGATGCGCCACCGCCCTGCCCTCGCTGTCACGGATTTCGCGCGCGCCGCCGACAACTGGTTGGCCCCTGCGCTGCAGCCGCGTGAACAACAGGTTGAAACGTTCGTCGCTGGTCGCCTCGCGGAACCTTCTGCTGGTGACCTCGTCGTCGGCCTTGACGCGTGACGCCTCGCTCTTGAGCAGCTCGGCAAGCGCCATCCAGCGCGGCCTGCCGACCTTCGGTGCCGCGCCGATGGCGCGCACGATGTGTTCGGGCACGGCGTCGGCCACCTGCAGGAAGCGCGTCATCTCGGCCTTGTGCAGCGACAACGCGTCCTGGACGAGCCCGCGCTCGAAGCCGCGGCCGATCAGTTCGTGGGCAAACAGCGCGCGCTCAATGAAAGACAGATCGCGCCGCTCGGAGTTTTCCTTGCCCTGGGCCAGCACCAGCTCGACATCGGAGAGCGTCCGCACGATCGCCAGGGCGGGAACACCGAGCCTGCTTGCCGCGCGCACACGACGATGGCCGTAGGCGGTCTGATAGCGGCCGGGCTTGTCAGGGTGCGGCCTCAGCAGCACCGGCACCTGCTGGCCGGAAGCCTCGATGCTGGCGACGAGTGCTTCGAAGTCATCGTCCTGCGCGCCATGGTCAAGCCGGTCGGCAACAAAGGAGGCCTCGATCAGCGTGGTGTCGATCTGGATCACGCGCTCGGCGGTGTCGAGGCTTGCCTTGATCTGGCGTGCCTCTTCGATCTCCCGGGAGAGGCCACCGAGCGAAAGCCCCATCGCCTTGACGGCACCCGAGGCGCTGCGCGGCCGCGCCGTTTCTGTCTCGGCCGATTTCGTTTCCGGTGCTTTCTCGACCGGCATTGCAGGCATGGCTGCGGAGTCCGCCGTGCCGAAAAGCGCCTTGAGCTGGTCCTTGCGGTTTTGTGCCATCTCAGCCTCCCTCAGCCCGCCCGGTTCCAGGCTTTAAGCATCAGGGCTTCGACTTCGCCGTTGACAGCTGTCAACGATTCCATCGCGCGGTCGTAGGTGACGCGGCTGAAATTCTCGCGCGCCACTTCGTAGAGCGTCTGCTTGGTCAGGCCAGCGTCGGAAAAGGCGGTCGACTTAACCAAAGGCGCGGTCAGCACGCGATCGCCAAACAGCGAGCGCAGGAAGCCGACGATCTGCGTCTGCGGGCCGTCATTGGGCTCGTAGCGCGTGATCAGATAACGCATGAAATCGAAATTGAGCTCGCCGCCGGCCTCGCGCACCACCGACAGCAGATCGGCGGTCATGAACAGGAACTGGCTCATCGAGGCGACGTCGAGCATCTGCGGGTGAATGGTCACCAGCACGGAGGTCGCAGCACACAGTGCCGAGAGCGTCAGGAATCCAAGCTGCGGCGGGCAGTCCATGACGACGACATCGTAGTCGTCGGCGACAGTTTGCAGCGCTTCCTGCACGCGGGCAAAAAACATCGCCTTGCTGTCGCCAGCCTGGCGCGCCGCCAGCATCTGCGGCGTGGTGTGCTCGAACTCCTGCAGTTCGAGATTTCCGGGCACGAAATCGAGCCCGTCGAAATAGGTGCGGCGGATGATTTCGGAGAGCGGACGGCGCTCCTCGTCATAGCGGATCGCACCGTAGAGCGTGTCATTGCCGTTGAGGTCGAGTTCGGGCTGGTAGCCGAACAGCGCCGACATCGAGGCCTGCGGATCGAGATCGATGGCAAGCACGCGATAGCCGGCGAGCGCCAGATGCTGGGCGAGATGGGTGCTTGTCGTGGTCTTGCCCGAACCGCCCTTGAAGTTGGTGACGGCGATGACCTGCATATGCTCGCCGCGCGCGGCATCGCGGCGCGGCAGATAGTGGCGCGCCTTGGTCGGGTTCTGCTCGGCGAGATGGCGGCGCAGCCCGTTGATGTCGTCGAGCGCGTAGTAGCGGCGCCCCCCTGCCCCGGTCTCGGGCTGCGGGCCTTCACCGGCAATGGAGAGCTGGCGCAGATAACCGTCGGTGACGCCGATCAGGCGTGCCGCCTCGCCGCTTGAAAACTTGCGCAACGCCTTCTTCGAGGTCGGCGAAAACAGCCGGTCGCGCATCGCCTGCAACTGCGCCGACAACATCTCGGCGTCGCGCGCAATGGCGCGGTCGGTCGCCATGACCTCGGCCTCTTCGCTCGCGTTTTCCGCCCGTGCTTGAACTGCCCCTACCAAGTCTTTAGTCCCCTCTCGCCCTCCGGCAGCCACACTCGCGGCGCGCCGTCAGGCTTCGTTAAGATTTATGCGCCGATTCGCTGCAGAATCCGAATCCGGGTTACGCCTTCGCACATTTTAACGTGGCGGAGCGTGGATAACGGTTTGCTGAAGCGGTTACGCCGGACGCATCGAATTACGACGATTTACCGTAACAAGGGTGCTGGAGAGGTCGAGTCGAGTCAACTTATTTATAGTTAACGGAAATTAACCATTGTGACGGACGCGAAACGGCTGATGACAGCGGTCGTTTCGGCCCTGTCATCAGGTCGTTGACAGCTGTCAACCGACAGAACTGTAGCCGCGCTTGACCTTGGACGCGGCCAGACGGCGCAAAGCCTCCTTAGCCTGGGCGACATCGGCGAAGAGATCGAGGCGTCGTCGGCCCGACGTGCCGATACGTCCCCATTCGCGCACCAGCGCCGCATCGCCAAACAGCGAGTGCTCGACCGACAGGCAATAGAACCGCGCCATGTTCCGGCTCGGGTCTCGACGCTGAAGATGGAGTGGGGAGGCCGGTTGTTCCATGTCGGCCAGAATCGCGCGCGGCTGCTCCACCGTCCAATGAAAGTGCTGAATCGATCAGGGGCGATTGATTCAAAGCAATGATGGGAAAACCACGAATGACGAAGAGGTGATGAGTCGCTTGCGCTGCCCCTCATCCGCCTGCCGGCACCTTCTCCCCGTATAGAGACGGGGAGAAGGGACACGCCGCGACAGCAACGCGCCCCTTGCCGCGTTTACGGCCGGCGGCGCCCGGTTTGTCGCAAGGGAAAAGCGCTATGCCGCCTTGCCGAGCGAAGTTGCCTGATCGAAGGCCTTCAGCAGCTCGGCCTTGCGCTTTTCGAAATGCTCGACTGATGCAAGCTTCACATGACCGTAGCCGCGAACCTCGTCCGGCAAGCGCGCGAGTTCGGTGGCGGCTGCGAGATTGTCGGGCGAAAGCCGGGCAGTCAGGTCTTCGACCAGCGCAAAATAGTCGGCGATCAGGCGCCGCTCCATCTTGCGCTCGGCGGTGCGGCCAAACGGATCGAAGCGCGTGCCGCGCAGGCCCTTGAGACGGGCGAGCACGGCGAAGGCGGGCTCAATCCAGCGGCCAATGGCGATCTTGGCCGGATGGCCGGTGCGCGGGTCGGTGCGGGTCAGCATCGGTGGCGCCAGATTGTACTGCAGCTTGAAATCGCCTTCGAACTGCTCGGCGAGCTTTTGGCGGAACACCGGATCGCGATGCAGCCGCGCTACCTCATATTCGTCCTTGTAGGCCATCAGCTTGAAGGCGGACTTGGCGACCGCATGGGCGAAGGCTTCCTGCCCTGGCACTGCAATCGCCGTCTCGGCACGCCGCACTTTTTCGACCAGCGCACGATAGCGCTCGGCATAAGCGGCGTTCTGGTAGCCGGTGAGGAAGGCCACGCGGCGCGCGACGATCTCGTCCAGCGTCGCCTCCGGTGCGGGGGCAGACACAACGCCCGCCTGGCGGCTGACGAAGTCCATATCCTCAGCCGAACGCCGGCCCCAGGCGAAGGCGGCGCGGTTCATGGCGACACCAGCACCATTGAGGTCGATGGCCTTTTCGATCGCCTCGCGGCTGATCGGCACAAGCCCCTTTTGCCAGGCATGGCCGAGCAGGAACATGTTGGCGGCAATCGCGTCGCCGAAGAGTGCCGTCGCAAGCTTCATGGCGGGAAGGGTCGTGAGTGCGTCGTCGCCGCCGGCATTGCGCAGCCGACGCAAAGTGGCGCCTTCGCGGAAGTCGATGGTGGTGTCCTTGACGAAGGAGGCCGTCGGGGCGAAGTGGTCGTCGACCACGGCCCTGGTCCGCCCCTTGCCAAAGGTGGCGATGGCGTTTGGGGACGCGGCGACCACAAGGTCAAAGCCAAGCACCAGGTCGGCCTCGCCGGGCCCGATACGCGCCGCATTCAGCATTTCGGGTTGCCGGGCAAGCCTGATATGCGAGACCACCGCACCGTTTTTCTGCGCAAGGCCGGTCTGGTCGAGTGTCACCAGCGACAGCCCGTCGAGATGGGCGGCTTGCGAGAGGATCGCGCTGACCGTAATGACGCCTGTGCCGCCGATGCCGGTGAGCAGCACGCTATAAGGCTCGTTGCCCAGTCCAGGGCGATTGGGCTCGGCAAGGCCGGCATCGACGCCACCGGCAGCCTTGGCGCGCGGCTTGCGCAGGCGTCCGCCTTCGATGGTAACGAAGCTCGGACAAAAACCCTTGATGCAAGACAGGTCGGTGTTGCAACTCGACTGGTTGATGGCGCGCTTGCGGCCGAACTCGGTCTCGCGCGGTTCGATGGAAATGCAGTTCGACACGGCCGAGCAGTCGCCGCAACCTTCGCAGACCAGTTCGTTGATGAAGGCGCGCTTGGGCGAGACGGGATAGGTTCCGCGCTTGCGCCGACGGCGCTTTTCGGCGGCGCAGACCTGGTCGTAGACGAGCACGGTGACGCCCTCGACCTCGCGCAGCTCGCGCTGGACCTGGTCGAGTTCGTCGCGATGACGCACATTCACCGAACGCGGCAGCTGGCCGGCCAGCAGTTGAGGGCGCTCGGAGACGACGACCACTTGCTTGGCGCCTTCAGCCAGGACCTGGCCTACGATCGAGGCCACCGACAACTCGCCATCATGGCGCTGGCCGCCGGTCATGGCGACGGCGTCGTTGTAGAGGATCTTGTAGGTGGCGTTGACCTTGGCGGCGATGCCGGCGCGGATGGCGAGCAGGCCGGAATGGAAATAGGTGCCGTCGCCCATGTTGACGAAGATGTGCTTCTCGTCGGTGAAGGGCGAAAGCCCGATCCACGAGCCACCCTCGCCGCCCATCTGGGTAAAGGTCGAGGTGTCGCGCTCCATGCCGATCACCATCATGTGGCAGCCGATGCCGGTGGAGGCGCGGCTGCCCTTGGGCACGACGGTCGAGGTGGAATGCGGGCAGCCCGAGCAGAAATAAGGCTCGCGGTTGAGCAGGCCCGGTTCGGCAGGGGAGGAGAGTCCGACAGTTGACAGCTGTACAGCGCGCGCGGCGAGGCCGGCATCTTTCGTGCCGAGCCAGGACAGGATGGCGCGCGCCACCGACAGCGCGCCGATCTCGCCGATCGAGGGCAGGAGCGGGGACCCATCCGGACCGGTCTTGCCGAACACCTGCGGCCGGCGGCCGCCAGGCAAGTTGAACAGCTGCGACTTGATCTGCTCTTCGATGACGGGGCGCTTTTCCTCGACAACGAGGATTTGCTCCAGCCCGTCGGCGAATTCGCGCAAGCCTTCCGGCTCCAGCGGCCAGACCATGCCGACCTTGTAGAGGCGGATGCCAAGCTCGGCCGCGCGGGCTTCGTCGATGCCGAGCAGCGATAGTGCGCCCTTGAGGTCGAGCCAGGATTTGCCGGTGGAGACAATGCCAAGCCTGGCCTTGGAGGAGGGCCAGACCTGCCGGTCGAGATGGTTTGCCCGGGCGAAGGCCAGCACTGCCGCAAGCTTGGTCTCGAGCCTGCGCTCCATCGCCTGCTGTCCGTCGGGCCAACGCATCGACAGGCCGTCGGCGGGAAGCGACAGGTCGGGCGTGACGATCTCAAGTCGGGTTGGATCGAGGTCGACGGTCGCCGAGCATTCGACTGTTTCAGTCTGGCACTTGAAGCCGACCCAGGCGCCGGAATAGCGGCTCATCGCCCAGCCAAGCAGGCCATAGTCAATGTATTCACCAACACCTGCCGGCGACAGCAGCGGCACCATGGCCGAAATCAGATTGTGCTCGCTCTGGTGGGGCAGGGTGGACGACACCGCGCCGTGGTCGTCGCCGACGAGCAGCAGCACGCCGCCATGCTTGCTGGTGCCAACAGCATTGGCGTGGCGGATGACGTCCATGGTCCGGTCGACGCCGGGGCCCTTGCCATACCACATCGAAAAGACGCCGTCGTAACGCGCGCCGGGGAACATGCCGGTTTGTTGCGTGCCCCACACGGCGGTCGCCGCCATGTCCTCGTTGAGGCCGGGCTGGAAGACGATGTGGCTGGCCTTGAGGTATTTCTTGGCGCTGCCCATCTCCCGGTCGAAGCCGGCTAAGGGTGAGCCGCGATAGCCCGAGACATAACCCGCCGTGTTGAGGCCGGCCGCGAGGTCGCGCTGGCGCTGGACCATCGGCAGGCGCACCAGGGCCTGCGTGCCCGACACCAGGATGCGGCCGCGCTCAAGCGTGTAGCGCTCATCAAGCGCTGAGGGCATGTCGACCTTTTGGGCGCCATTTTCAGGGGACTTCACTGCAGTCATGGTGGATTCTCAGACGTTGAGCGGGGCAGGCGGCATATCGAAGATGCGGCCCGGATTGAGGATGTTGCGGGGGTCGAGCGCTGCCTTGAGACGTCGCATCGCAGCCAGTTCGGCCGGGTCGCGCGTCAGGTGCAGATAGGCCTTCTTGTCGAGCCCGATGCCATGTTCGGCCGAGATCGATCCGCCTGTCTTGGCGACGCAGTCGAACACCGCCTTGGCGACCTCGTTGGGCCTGTCGGTGCGAACGACATAATGCAGATTGCCGTCGCCGAGATGGCCGAAGACGTAGTCTTGCGCCACCGGATCGGCACGGCTTTGTGCAGCCTTGGCCAGATCGAGGAACTCGCTTATGCGCGGCAACGGCAGGCTGACATCGAGGCTGAGCATCACGCCTTCGGCGAAGAGGAAACGGTTGCAGTCGTCGCGCAGCGTCCACAGCGCCTGGAACTCGCGCTCCGACTGCGACAGCACGACATCTTCGACCAGCCCGTCCTCGATCGCCTGCGACAGCGCCTCGGTGAAGGCTTCTTCGTCGGCGCCTGGCGTCATGCCCTGGATGTCGGTCAGCACATAGACCGGCGATGACAGCGCGACCGGAGCGGTGAGCCCGAGCGCCGCGACCATGTCGCCCATCAGCGGCTCAAGGATAACCTCGAAACCGGAAAGCAGGTTGCCGAGGCGGCCGCGCAGGAATTTGAGCAGGCCAAAGGCAGCGTCCAGCGAAGGCAGCGAACAGAAGGCGGCCGACTGGGTGACCGGCTTGGGATGCAGCCTGAGGCAGGCGCGGGTGACGACGCCAAGCGTGCCTTCGCTGCCGATGAAAAGCTGGCTCAGATCGTAGCCGGAATTGTCCTTGGCGAGCCCCTTGAGCGAGGACAGCACGGTGCCATCGGCAAGCACGGCCTCCAGCCCCAGCACCTGGGCGCGGAAATTGCCATAGCGCAGCACGCGGATGCCACCGGCATTGGTGGCGATGTTGCCGCCGATGGTGGCGGTGCCACGCGCGCCGATGTCGACGCCAAAGACCAGCCCCGCCGCATCGGCCTTTTCCTGCACGACCTGCAAGGGCACGCCGGCCTCGGCGATGATGGTGCCGGCCGTCGGCTCGACATCCTGCAGGGCGGTCATGCGTTCGAGCGACAGCACCGCCTCGCCGGCAAGCACCCTCGCCCCGCCTGACAGGCCGGTACGGCCACCCTGGACGACCAGCGGCAGACGCGCGGCGTTGCAGGCGTTGAGGATTTCGGCAACTTCGGACGTATTGCGCGGGCGCAACACCAGTTCGGGTCGGGCGCCTGATATGCCGGAAAGGTCGTCGCTGTAGCGCGGGTCGATGGCATCGCCGGCCAGGATCGCAGCCTTGTCGAGCCGCGTCTGGAGGGTGGAAAGAACCTGATCGGTCGGTCGCGCCATGATGCCTGGATGGCCCGGAGGAAGCCATTTCCGGGCGCTGTCTCGGGTCAGCTTATTTCGCTTGCAATATTTGTCAAACCTATATTGTTTATTCACATGACGAGACGGGAGGCGGCCTTTGAAGGTCGCGCCGACGGAGGTCGAATGCCGATCGAATATCAGGACGTGGTGCGCACGGGCGTTGCCCGGCAGGTCGCCGACAAGATCCGCGCTGCCATCCTCGACGGCCGCCTGCAGATCGACGAGCGCCTGCCGACCGAAGAGGACCTGGCCAAGAGCTTTGGCATCTCCCGTCCCACGGTGCGCGAAGCGTTGAAGCGGCTCGCGGCCCAGAATCTCATCCGCTCGCAACGCGGCCCGACCGGGGGCACCTTCGTCAGCCGCCCAGATCCGGAAGGCCTGTCGTCGGCGATAACAGGGGCTGCAACGCTTCTGGTCGGCGTCGGTGCCTTCGATATCGACGAGATCATCAGCGCGCGGCTCGAGACCGAGGCGATCTGCAGCCGGCTGGCCTGCGAACGCCGCAGCGACGCCGATCTTGCCGCGATGCGCACCGAGGTTGCGCTGCAGCGCTCAAAATCGCTCAGCGACGAGGATTTCTGCGCCTCCGACGTTCGTTTCCACCGCGCGGTCGTCAAGGCAGCCGGCAACGGCCCGCTTTCCCTGATGATGTACACGGTGGTCGAGGCCTTCATGCCGATCACCAACATGATCGTGTCGCATGTGCGCGAGCGCAGCACCGTCGCCGACTTCCACGAACGGCTGGTATCGGCCCTGGAAGCGCGCGACGCCAAAACCGCGACCTCTGTGCTTTTCGAGCTGCTGACCTATGTTCGCGACAGCTATGCGATCAGCCTGGCGCGGCGCGCCGAACGCGAAGCCATATCAGGCTGACGCACGAGATTTACCCCTATGATTTCCTGGAGACTATCATGAGCGAGACTTTCACAGCTTTGATGCTGGAAGATGTCGACGGCAAGCCGCGCGCCGGCTTCCGCGAGATCACCAAGGCCGACCTGCCGGACCATGACGTGCTGGTCGAGGTCGCCTATTCGAGCCTCAACTACAAGGACGGCCTCGCCGTATCGGGCAAGGGCCGCATCGCGCGCCGCCTGCCGATGGTCGCCGGCATCGACATCGCCGGCACCGTGGTCGAGTCGCGCTCGCCGGCATGGAAGGTCGGCGACCGCGTCGTTGCCAATGGCTGGGGCATGTCGGAAACCGAATGGGGCGGCTACACGCGCTTCCAGCGGCTGAAGCCGGAATGGCTGATCTGCCTGCCCGACGCGTTTTCGATGGAACAGGCGATGGCGATCGGCACGGCAGGCTACACCGCAGCCCTTTGCGTCGACGCGCTTGAGAGCTGGGGCTCGATCCAGCCCGGCAAGGGCGAAGTGCTGGTGACGGGTGCTGCCGGCGGCGTTGGTTCCACCGCTGTCAGCCTGCTTTCCTCCAAGGGCTACACCGTCGTTGCCTCGACCGGCCGCGCCGAGACGCATGATTACCTGCGTTCGCTGGGCGCCACCTCCTTTCTCGACCGCGCCGAGCTCGCCGGCGAGGTCAAGCCGCTGCAGAAGGAGCGCTGGAGCGGGGCCGTGGACTCGGTCGGTTCGACGACGCTTGCCAATGCGCTGGCCCAGACCGTCTATGGCGGCGCGGTCGCTGCCTGCGGGCTTGCCGGCGGCCACAACCTGCCCGGAACCGTGATGCCGCACATCTTGCGCAGCGTGACGCTGATCGGCGTCGATTCCGTTTACGCACCGCTGCCCAAGCGCCAGAAGGCCTGGCAGACGCTGGCCGATCATCTCGACCGCGCCAAGCTTTCGGCGATGACCGAGGTTCACAAGATGTCGGAACTGCCCGAACTCGCCAACCGCATCCTGGCGGGTGCCGTGCGCGGCCGCGTCGTCATCGAAATCGCGTAAAGGGGAGGGGAGAGACCATGAGCAGTGAAGTCGTAATCTGGGAAAAGGACGCCGAGGACGCGTTCGTCACCTTGACGCTCAACCGTCCCGACAAGATGAACGCCATGAACCAGGAGCTCGGCGACGCGCTTGAGGCGGCGATCGACCGCGCGGTCAAGGATCCTGAGATCCGCGCGGTGATCATCACCGGTGCTGGCCGGGCGTTCACCGCGGGCTTTGATCTCGGCGGCGAAGATTTCGAGATGGACACCGAGGCCTGGCGCGAGGACATCGGCGCTAATATGCGCCGCATGAAGTTCATCCGCGAAGCGCCGATCCCGATCATCGCCGCCGTCAATGGCTATGCGCTGGCCGGAGGGCTGGAGCTGATGATGTGCTGCGACATGACGATCGCCGCCGAAGACGCCATGCTCGGCGAGCCGGAAGTGCGTCACGTCTCGGCACCACCGACGCTGATGCTGCCCTGGACGGTGCCGATGATCCACGCGCGCCACCTGATGTACACTGGCGATCTGATCGACGGGCGCGAGGCTGCGCGTATCCATCTCGTCAACAAGGCGGTACCGCGCGACCAGTTGAAGGCGGAAGCCGAAAAGCTGGCGCGCAAATGTGCCCGCATGCCCGGCGCTTCGATCAAGTTCGCCAAGGCAGCGCTCAACCACCAGCAGCAGACCGCAGGCCTGGAAAGCTCGTGGACCTACAATCGCGAAACCACTGCCATCCTGCATGGCTCGGAAGAGGGACGCCACTGGATGCGGCTGCTCAAGGAGCATTCGCTGAAGGAATTCCTCGACATCCGCGAAAAGCCGTTCCGCGATCTCGACTAAGTCCGCAGATGCGTCAGGCGCCTTTGGGCGCCTGACCTCCACCTTGCTGCAGCGCTTCGAACAGTTCGGCGTTGTTGCGCAGATAGCGCGACTGCACGATCTGCCCCTTGTCCGACAGTTCACCCTTGCTTCGGTCTGCCGGTGTCGTCGCCAGATCGAAGCGGGCAATCGTTGCGGAGCCGCCGGGATTGGCCGCGTTCCAGCCAGCGATGCGCGCGCTGAGTTCATCGACGCGATTCCTGCCCACCGCCGAGGGGAAAATCAGCGCCACCAACCGGTCGCGGTTCTCGCCTGAAATCACGATGTCGTCGGCAAGCGGCGCGCATTGCGCCATCAGGCCGGCGCGCAGCGGGCCGGTGCGCACCTTGACCCCGCTCGACAGCTTGAAGTCCTCGGCAAGACGGCCATCGAAGCCGAAAACCGGAATGCCGTCCGACCGCGCGCGAATAACCGCGGCGTCGCCGGTGCGGTAAAAGCCGAACTCATCCATGGGCAATTCGACCCTGCGGCCCTCGATGAGGTAGCAAGGTGCTATGTTGGGACCTGAAACACGCAATTCGCTGCGGCCGTCGACATCGACCAGCGCGATGCGATGACCGGGGAGGGGGTGGCCAAGTTCGCCCGGCCGCTCCAGCGGCACAGGCGACAGCGTGATGGTCGAGGCGGCCTCGGTTGCGCCGTAGCCTGACAGGATCTGGAAATCGCCATGCCTGTCGCGGAAATTGGCAAGCCTGCGCCACAGTTCGGCATCGATGCCGGCCCCCGCGAAGAAAATGGCGCGCAGCTTGCTGGTGAAGGCGCGCGCAGCGGCCTCGTCATTCTCCAACCGGTCGAGCAGCAGCTTCAGACCGAGCGGCACGGCGACATGCATGGTCGGCGAAACCTCCGCCATGATCCGCACGCTCGCTGCGATTGTCGAGGGGCTGGGCGCGGCATCGACATGCATCGCGCCACCATTCCAGATCACCTTGAAGATGTTGTCGAGGCCGCCGAAGACATGATGCCAGGGCAGCCAGTCGACGAGCACCGGCGGAGTTTCGACCACAAATGGCCACATCGCCGCGATGGCGCCCTGGTTGGACGAGATCATGCCGCGCGTAATCGGCACGCCCTTGGGTGCGCCGGTGCTGCCAGAGGTGAAGAAGATCGCCGCCCAATCATCGGGCGCGGTTTGTTCGTCGGCATCGAGTGCTGCTTCGCCCATGCTTTCGCGCGCCAGATCGGCAAGGGAAACCGCATTCATGCCTTCGATGGCCGGATGGCCCGCCGGCGCGACAATCAGCCTGGGTTTGGCGGCGGCAAGAAAAGGCCTTGTCGCTTCACTTTCGACGCCGTCGCGGAAAGGGAAGGGCGGTAGCGCCGCATGGACGAAACCGCCGGAAAGGCAAGCAAGCTTGAACACCAGCGCGTCGATGCCCGCCGGCGCCAGCGTTGCCACGCAATCGCCCTTGGCGAGGCCGTAGAGACCCGCCAGCAGCTGCCGCATGGCGCGAGCGCGGGAAAGTGCGTCGCCATAGCCGATCGAGCGCCTCGTGCCTTCGCCGGGCTCGGACAGGAGCACCCTGTCGGGCTGCTCGGCCGCCCATTTGGTCAGCCGCGCAAGAATGTCCGGCAGGTCGCCGGGCAGAGGGGTCGAACTGCGATAAAGGCGGCGCCCATCCGGGAGCTGCTCTTCAACCAGCTCCTGGCCCGGGGCCACCAGAACACTCATCGGGCTTCTTGCCTCTCGGCAGCATCGGCCTGCCGCGCCGACAGCGCCTTTTCATAGACGCTCGACTGGTAGGCGATGAGTTCTTCGAAAGCGGCGGTAGCAGCGGCCGCATTGCGGGCGCGCAAGGCTTCCAGGATATCGGCGTGCAGCGATACCACCCGGCCACGCTCGCGGAAGCGGAACGAGATCATGTTGGTTGCCGGGATCAGCGAGTCGTTGACCACCAGCATGATGAAACGCAGTTCGTTATTGCCCGTTGCCTGGGCGATGGCATGGTGGAAGGCGACATCGAGCCGGCAAAATTCCTCGTCGGAAATGTCGTCGCGCTCGAAGGCCTCCAGCGTCGCCTCGATCGATTCAAGGTCCTCGCTGGTGGCGCGCTCGGCGGCGAGCTGAACACAGGTGCGTCCGAGCAAAAGCCGCGCCTCGACGATTTCGTTGAGACCAAAAACACCAAGGCCGACGAACCAGGTCGTCATTTCCTGCAGCATCTGGCTGGCTGCGGTGAGCGAGGGCGCATTGACGAAGACGCCGCCATTGGGCCCGCGCTTGGAGCGCACCAGCTTCTTCGCCGCCAGGATCTTGAGCGCCTCGCGCACCGTTGGCTGCGAGACGCTGAAACGCTGCGCGATCTCGGCTTCGGACGGCAGTCGCGCCTCGACGCTGAGCGTGCCTTGCACGATCTCCTGCTGGAGCGCCGTCGCGATCTGATGTGCCAGGCTTTTGGTCGCCTGGACTGCCTGCTTGGCGTCCTCCATGCGCGTATTCTCTCCCTCGTTGGCCGCTTCTTATTATTTCAATATTACAATATCTAAATTGTTGACCGCCTGATCAGAAAATGCAAGCCTTCGATCCAACAGGGCTGCGCTTTCGACCCGCGACGCAAGCCACAATAAGAACTTCAGCGGGAACATGGGAGATAATTTCCGATGAAGCTGACCAGGCGTGAATTCGCCGTCGGTATGACGACGGCTATTGCCTCGATGACCCTGCCGCGACTTGCATCGGCGCAATCGTCCTTGGTTGTCCCGACCTATGGCGGGCTCTGGGCGAAATTCTGGGAAGAGCATCTTTTGCCCGGCCTGAGTTCGGCCACCGGCATCCAGCCGCAGCTCGATGTGGGGCTCGGCAAGGACTTCGTCGCCAAGATCCGCGCCGGCGGCGATCGCTCGCCCTACAGCATCTTCATGGGCAACGAAAACATTGCCGCCGTGCTGCGCGCCGAAGGCTTCTTCGAGCCCTTCGACCTCGCCAAGCTGCCCAACGCCCAAAAGACCTTCCCGCAATTCATCAACAAGGACGCCAAGGGCATCCGCGCCATTGTTTCGCCGATCGGCCTGGCCTACCGCACCGATCTGGTGAAAACCGCGCCCACTTCCTGGCACGATCTCTGGGAGAACCCGGAATTCAAGGGCAAGACCGGGCTCTACCAGATCGGCAACACCGGCGCGGTTTTGTTCCTGCGCCTGGTGGCCGAGCTGTTCGGCAGCGGGCCCGACGATTTCGACACCGCCTTTGCCAAAATCAAGGAGCTGCTGCCCTTCACCCAGGCATCGTGGAGCGGTGAGGTGGCAACGGCGCTGATCCGCGGCGACGCGATCATCGCCCCGGTCGACTGGACCGAGATCATGACGCTGCAGGACAAGGGCGCACCGGTTGCGATCATAGCGCCCAAGGAAGGCGTGCTCGCCTTCGAGCAGTCGTTCAACCTGGTCGCCACCGGCACCGAAAAGGATGCCGCGCACGCCTATCTGAACTACGTGCTCGACGCCAAGGTTCAGCAGGACATGGCCAAGGCCTTCTACACCTCGCCCAGCAACAACGAGTCTGTCGTCGACGCGGCGATGTCGGCGCGCACGCCGATCGTCGGGCCACGCATGGCCGAGATCAAGAGTTACGACTGGGACAGCTACGTCGACAAGGCGGCCGAGATCGCCGACCGCTGGAACCGGGAAATGGCCTGAGCCGCACCGCGACTGGCAACGACGTAACCGCATGGCCGGGAGGTGCCCCCACCTCCCGGCAGGGAAACTGCGCGAGGATATCGGATGACCGCACTGACCATCGACCGTATCAACAAGCGGTATGGCAATCTGCACATCCTCAAGGACATTTCGATCCCGATCGGCCAGGGCGAGTTCGTCTCGCTGTTGGGGCCGAGCGGCTGCGGCAAGACAACGACCTTGCGCTGCATCGCAGGTTTCGAGCGGCCCGACAGCGGCCGCATCCTGTTTGGCGAGCGCGACGTCACACACGCTCTGCCCGAGCAGCGCGACATTGGCATGGTGTTCCAGTCCTACGCGCTGTTTCCGCACATGACGGTGGCCGAAAACCTGAGTTTTGGCCTCGAAGTGCGCAAGGTCTCGATGCCCGATCGCCAGCGGCGCATCGCCGATGTGCTGGCCATGGTGCGCCTTGAAGGCTACGACAAACGCTATCCGCGCGAGCTCTCCGGTGGCCAGCAGCAGCGCGTGGCGCTGGCGCGTGCGCTGGTCATCGAGCCGTCCGTGCTCCTGCTCGACGAGCCGCTGGCCAATCTCGACGCCACCTTGCGCGACGAGATGCGTTTCTTCATCCGCGACCTGCAGCAGCGCGTCGGCATCACCAGCATCTACGTCACCCACGACCAGGCCGAGGCAATGGTCATGTCGGACAAGATCGTGGTGATGAACGCCGGCATGATCTCGCAGTTCGGCTCACCGCGCGAGATCTACGAACGCCCGGCCTCGCAATCGGTAGCCGGCTTCATCGGCCGCTCCAACACCATCGGCGGTAAGGTCGCCGAAGCATTGGGCGGCGACAGCTACAAGGTCGAGACCGCCAGCGGCAGCATCGGCACCACCGGCCCGGCGGGCCTGGCCAAGGGAGCGTCCGTGCAGGTCATGATCCGGCCGGAGAATATCCGCACCCGCAAGCAAGGGGCCGGGGAGGCGGGCAGGGATGAAAACGTGCTTTCCGGCGCTGTCGTCAACTCGGTCTACCAGGGCAGCGCCAACCAGCTTGCCGTCAAGCTCGCCAGCGGCGACCGTGTCATCGTCGACGTCAATGGCCGCAATCCGCTCGATGTCGGCGAACAGGTCGCGCTGGGCTTTGCCGCGCGCGACACATGGCTTTTGGCATCATGAGTGCGGTCGAAGCAGCGCCGCGCCTTGAAAGCCGCGGCAGTCGCGGCAGCGCCACCTGGATGATCGTGCCGGCACTTGTGCTGCTGATCGGCTTTTTTGCCCTGCCATACCTGACCATCATCACCATGAGCCTGCGCGAGGCTTCGACCCGCGCCGTCTATGGCGAAGGCTTCACGCTGGCGCACTACACGACAGCACTCGGCGACTTCTACATCTGGGGCATTCTCGGCCGCACCTTGCTGATCGGCGCAACAGTCACCGTGCTTTCGCTGCTGCTCGGCTACCCCGTCGCCTATCACCTCGCCATGTCGCGCTCGCGCTGGACCAGCCTGCTCTACATCTTCGTGCTGTCGCCGCTGCTTGTCGGGCTGGTGGTGCGCACCTTCGCCTGGATGATCATCCTGTCCAACAACGGCGTTGCCAACCAGGCGCTCAAGGCCGTCGGCCTGATCAGCTTCCCGCTCCAGCTGATGAACAACTCGCTCGGCGTGACGATCGCGCTGACGCATGTGTTCTTGCCCTTCATCATCCTGCCGCTGCTCGGCAATCTGCAGGCGATAAGCCCTGATCTCGCCATGGCGTCGCGCTCGCTTGGCGCCTCGCGCATGCGGACCTTCTTAAAGGTCACCTTGCCGCTCAGCATGCCGGGCATCCAGGCCGGCACCATTTTGGTGTTCGTGCTTTCGATCAGCGCCTATGTCACGCCCGCCATGCTCGGCGGCACCGGCGGGCGCACCATGTCGGTGCTGGTGGTGCAATATCTCGTCGACAATTTCCGCTGGCCGGCAGGTGCCGCACTCGCCATCATCATGGCGGCCGTGGCGATCATCTTCGTCGGGCTCTATCTCAGGCTTACGGCACGCGCGATGCGGAGGCTGCCATGACACGCGCATCGAGCGGCGTCGAAAAGACGATCTGGGACCGGCTGTTCACGGCCCTGGTCGCCGCGATCTACATCTTCCTGATGTTCCCCATCGTGCTGGTGGTCTTGCTGTCGTTCAATTCGGGCGAGTTCCTGGCCTTTCCGCTCGAGGGCTTTTCGCTGCGCTGGTTCGAGGCGCTGTTTTCAAACAAGCGTTTCCTCGACGCCACGCTCTATTCGATCCAGATCGCCGCGGTGTCGACAATCGTCAATGGCGTGATCGGCACGCTGGCGGCGATCTATGTCGCCCGACATGCGACGGTGGCGCGCGACTACATTCGCCTGATCATGACGGCGCCGCTTTTGGTGCCCGAGATCCTGACGGCGATCGCGCTGCTGTTTTACTTCTACGAAATCCGGCTCGGCACCGACTATTCCATCGGCATCCAGATCGGCCACATCGTCGTCACCTTCCCTTATGTCTTCCTCAATGTGTCCTCCGCGCTGTTCAACTTCGACCGCTCGCAGGAAGAGGCGGCGCGCAGCCTGGGCGCGGGCGGCTGGATGACGTTCCGGCGCGTGACGCTGCCGGCGATCAAGCCCGGCATCATCACCGGCTGCCTGTTTGCCTTCGTCATCTCCTTCGACATCTTCAACATCTCGCTGCTGCTCAAGTCGATCGGCAAGAACACGCTGCCGCTGGAATTGTTCGATTATCTGCGTTTCAATTTCGATCCGACCGCAGCCGCAATTGCCTCGCTCAGTATCTTCATGACCTTCGCCGCGATCCTGATCATCGACCGAACGGTCGGGCTCAGATCGTTGCGCTTCTGAGAAGGCTGCGCCATTGCCGCTGCATGCGGGAAAACTGCCATTTCCGGCGCGATTTATGTGTCCGGGCAGGGGCGCTCGCTTGACAATTCATCAGCCGTAAAAATACATTTCAATATCAGAATTTGGTTCTGACGTGACGCCCGCCAAACAAGAAGAGCGCTCCGCGCCGTTCAAGGGGAAGGTCGCCATGAGGACGAAGCCAGGGGCAGCAGCCGCCGGTCATCTCAGCACAATGAGGAGGGTTAAAGTGCATCATCTTTCGCTTCTGCGCGGCGCAAAACTTGCCGCAATCGCCGCAACGGCCCTGGTCGTTGGCGCCGGCACGCTTGCTGCCGCCGAACTGCCGAAGTCGCCGGAGGTCAAGGACACCGGCAAGCTGATCATGGCCAATACGCTCGAATACGCGCCGTTCGAGTTCATCGCCGAAGACGGCAAGCAGGTCGGCATCAATATCGAGCTTGCCCAGGAAGCCGCCAAGCTGCTCGGCGCCGAGCTTGAGGTCACCCGTATCCCGTTCCCCTCGATGGTGCCGGGCCTGGCGGCAGGCCGTTTCAAGGTCGCCTGGGAAACCTTCGCTGCGACCGACGACCGCCTGAAGCAGGTCGACTTCGTGATGTTCATCAAGTCGGGCATCGTCGCTTCGACCACGCCTGACAAGAAAGCCTCGTTTGAGGGCGAAAACAATCTCTGCGGCAAGCGCGTCGGTGTCATCGGCGGCGCGGTTTCCGACTTCATCGCCGACCGCCTGAATGAAGAATGCAAGGCCAAGGGTAAGCCGGAACTCGCCAAGAGCATCTTCCCCGAGGGCAAGGACATCATCCAGGCCGTGCTCTCTGACCGTCTCGACGCGCGTCTCGACGACGCCACCGCCTCGGGCTATTTCGAGGTGACCAGCAAGGGCCAACTGGTGGTCGTGCCCGGCCTCTATGACGTCGCACCACTCGGCATCGCCATCCCCAAGGGCGACAAGGAAACCGCCGAAATGCTGAGTGCCGCGCTCAACGAGATGATCAAGAACGGCACCTACAAGACGATCATGGCCAAGTATGGCATGACCAGCGCGATGATCGAGGAAGCCTACGTCGTCGATGCGGCCGACAAGATCCGCAAATAATTGATCTGACCCGGCGAGGGGTCTTGCGCCTCTCGCCGGTCACCTAACTTTTTCAAGAGGGCGGCTGAATGAACCGGGCCGAAACGCAAACACCGCCACCGGAGGCGCTGGTCGTCGTTCCGCTGCGCCATTATGGACTGTGGGTCGGCACGGCTGTCACGCTGGTCATCCTGGGCCTGGTGCTGAAGGCGCTCGCCACCAACCCGGCCTTCGACTGGCCGACCGTCGGCAAATATCTGTTTCATCCCTCGATCATGCGCGGTCTTGGCCAGACGCTGCTTTTGACGGTCACCATCATGGTGCTTGCCGTCATCATCGGCACCATCGTCGCCATCATGCGGCTGTCGCCGAGCCGCATCCTCAACGCCTTTGCCAGCGCCTATATCTGGTTCTTCCGTGGCGCACCCGCACTGATCCAGCTGATCTTCTGGTTCAACCTGTCGCTGATCGTGCGCGAGTTTTCGCTGACGCTGCCATTTGTCGGCACGTTGTTTTCGGTCAAGACCAACGACGTCATGACGCCCTTCGTTGCGGCCGTCATCGCTCTGTCGCTACATGAAGCCGGCTACATGGCCGAGATCGTGCGCGCTGGCATCAATTCAGTGGCATCAGGACAGACCGAAGCCGCCGGCAGCCTCGGCATGAACCACCGGCTGATCCTGCGCCGCATCACGTTGCCCCAGGCGATGCGTTTCATCGTGCCGCCGACCGGCAACGAAACGATCAATCTTTTGAAGACCACGTCGCTGGTGACCATCATCGCCGTCAACGACCTGCTCTATGCCGCGCAGAGCATCTATGCCCGAACCTTCGAGACCATTCCGCTGCTGATCGTGGTGGCGTTCTGGTACCTGTTCGTCGTCACCATCCTGTCGATCGGCCAGCACTACATCGAGCAATATTACGGCAAGAGCGACCAGCAGCAGGGCGTGTCGATGGGTGGCATGCTGAAACGCGCCTTCAGGTTCGGACGGGTGGCACAGCCAGCATGACATCGAAAGCAGAAAACCAGGCCCGCTTCGGCGTTCCCGAAAACTCCATGGTGTTCGCGCGCGGCGTGCGCAAATCCTTTGGCGCTGTCGAAGTGCTGAAAGGCATCGACCTCAACGTCCCAACCGGTTCGGTCGCCTGCGTCATCGGCCCGTCGGGATCGGGCAAGAGCACGTTCTTGCGCTGCATCAACCATCTCGAAGAGGTCAGCGGCGGCGTGCTTCTGGTCGACGGCGAATTCGTCGGCTACGATTTGCGCCACGGCAAGCTCTACGAGGTCAACAACAAGCTCCTGTGCCAGCGCCGCGCCGACATCGGCATGGTGTTCCAGTCGTTCAACCTGTTCTCCCACATGACGGCGCTCGAAAACCTGATCGAGGCGCCGATGATGGTGAAGGGCCTGTCCAAGGCGGAAGCCAAGGACAAGGCCTACGCACTGCTCGAGCGTGTCGGGCTGTCTGCCAAGGCCGACGCCTATCCGCGCCAGCTCTCCGGCGGACAACAGCAGCGCGTGGCGATCGCCCGGGCGCTGGCGATGAACCCGAAGGTGCTGTTGTTCGATGAGCCGACCTCGGCACTCGATCCCGAGCTTGTCGGCGAAGTGCTGGTGGTGATGCGCGATCTCGCCGAGAGCGGCATGACGATGGTTGTGGTCACCCATGAGATCGGCTTTGCCCGCGAAGTCGGCGACCAGCTGATCTTCATGGATCGCGGCGTCGTCGAAGAGCGCGGCGAACCCAGGGAAATGATCGCCAACCCGCAATCGCCGCGCACACGGGAATTTTTGTCCCACGTGCTGTGAGCGGCAGCGTCAACTGCTGGAAAACGGAAAAGGGCTCGGCATATGCCGGGCCCTTTTTGTAGGCTCGCGTGCATCAAAAGAGTGCCGTCGCATTACGGTTGCCTGCTCGACGTCGATTGACTGGCCAATGTGTATACAGTAATGGATAGACAAGAGAGCAGACTTGCTCTCGCATGTCAGTTCCGTTCTGGCCGTGCCCGGGCGGGGTCCAGGAGATCTAGATGGCCAATGCGGCAGTTTCGCTCGACGACAAGTACCTGCTGGACGACGGGCGCATCTTCGTGACCGGCACCCAGGCGCTTGTGCGCCTGCCGATGGTGCAGCGTCGGATTGACCGTGTCACCGGCCTCGATACGGCGGGTTTTGTCACCGGCTATCGTGGCTCGCCGCTGGGCGGCATCGACCAGGCATTCGGCCAGGCACGAAAATTTGCCGAGGCCAACGAGATCCGTTTCCAGACCGGGCTCAACGAGGACATCGCCGCGACCGCCATCCTCGGCACCCAGCAGATCAATCTGATGGAAAAGGCCAACAAGCAGGGTGTCTTTTCGATGTGGTATGGCAAGGGCCCCGGCGTAGACCGCTCGGGCGATGCCTTCCGCCATGGCAATCTCGCCGGTTCGGCCCCGCATGGCGGCGTGCTGCTGCTCGCTGGCGACGACCACACCTGCAAGTCCTCGACCACTTCGCACCAGAGCGAATATGCGCTGATGGACGCGATGATCCCTGTGCTCAATCCGGCAGGCGTACAGGAGATCTTGGACTTCGGCCTCTATGGCTGGGCGCTGTCGCGTTATTCCGGCTGCTGGACAGCGCTCAAGTTGATCGCCGAGACCGTCGATTCCTCCGCCTCGATCGTCGTTGCCAGCGACCGCATCGCTTTCAACACACCTGGCGATTTCGAGATGCCGGCCGGTGGGCTCGGCATTCGCTGGCCCGACAGCCCGCAGGAGCAGGAGCGCCGCCTGCATAACCTCAAGCTGCCGGCAGCCCTTGCCTTTGCGCGTGCCAACCGCTTCGACCGCGTCGCGCTCGGCGGCCCGCGCCGCCGGCTTGGCATCGTCACGACCGGCAAGTCTTATCTCGACGTGCGCCAGGCGCTCGATGAACTCGGCATCTCCGAAAAGCGCGCCATCGAGCTTGGCCTGTCGATATACAAGGTCGGCATGGTCTGGCCGCTGGAGCCCGAGGGCATCGTTGCCTTTGCTTCAGGGCTGGAAGAGCTTTTGATCGTCGAGGAAAAGCGCCCGCTGATCGAAGGCCAGGTCAAGGACATTCTCTACAACATGCCGGCCGAGCGGCGGCCGCGCATCTTCGGCAAGCGTGATGGCGAAAACCGCATCGTCTTGCCGGCGCATGACGACCTTACCGCGATCCAGATCGCCCGGGCGATTGCCGCGCGCATCCTGCCCTTCATCGAAGACAAGGAACTGGTAGAGCGCATCGGCAAGCTGTCCGATATCGACGGCGCCAAGCTCGCCAGCCTCGCGCCCGTCCAGCGCACGCCCTATTTCTGCTCGGGCTGCCCGCACAACACCTCGACGCGCGTGCCCGAAGGCAGCCGCGCGCTGGCTGGCATCGGCTGCCACTGGATGTCGCAGGCGATGGACCGCAACACCGCGACCTATACACATATGGGCGGGGAGGGGGCCAACTGGATCGGCCAGGCGCCGTTCGTGCCGACGCGCCATATTTTCCAGAACCTCGGCGACGGCACCTATTTCCATTCGGGCCTGCTCGCCATCCGGGCTGCGGTCGCAGCCAAGGTCAACATCACCTACAAGATCCTGTTCAACGACGCGACGGCGATGACCGGCGGCCAGCGCCATGACGGCACGCTCAACCCGCAGCGCATCACCCATCAGCTGCGATCCGAGGGCGTCGAACGCATTGCGGTCGTTTCCGACGACATCGAAAAATACCACGGCCAGGAGCCGTTCGCGGCCAATGTCTCTATCCACCATCGCGACGAACTCGACGCCGTGCAGCGTGAACTGCGAGAGATCGAAGGCGTGTCGGGCATCGTCTACGACCAGACCTGTGCCGCCGAGAAACGCCGCCGCCGCAAACGCGATCCCAAGCCGCGCGTCGAACGCCGCGTCATCATCAATGAACTGGTCTGCGAAGGCTGCGGCGACTGCTCGAAGAAGTCGAACTGCCTGTCGGTGACACCAGTCGACACCGAGTTCGGGCGCAAGCGCCGCATCGACCAGTCGTCCTGCAACGAGGACTTTTCCTGCGTGAAGGGTTTTTGCCCGTCCTTTGTCACTGTCGAGGGCGTGAAGCCGCGCCGGCCCAAGAATGTCGATCCGAAGACGATTGCAGCACGGCCGATCGCGGAGCCGGCGCCGTTTGAACTCACAGCCCCCTGGAACGTGCTGGTCACCGGCGTCGGCGGCACCGGCGTCATCACCATCGGCGCGATCCTTGCCATGGCCGCCCATCTCGAAGGCAAGGGCTGCTCGACGCTCGACATGGCCGGCATGGCGCAGAAGGGCGGGCCGGTGACGACGCATCTGCGCTTTGCACCGACGCCTGACGACCTGCATGCGGTGCGCATTTCATCGCGTTCGGCCGACGTCGTGCTCGGCTGCGACCTCGTCGTTGCCGCCGGCAAGGAGGCGCTTAGCGCCATCGCCAACGGCAGGACGCGCGTCGTGCTGAACTCGGAGGAGACGATCACCGGCGCCTTCATCCGCGACCCCAATTTCCGCGTCCAGGGACTAGGGCTTGCGGGCGTCGTCAAGGATATCGCCGGTACGGACCAGGTCGAAACCATCGCCGCCACCCAGATCGCCACGCAACTGCTGGGCGACTCCATCGGCACCAATCTGTTCATGGTCGGTTATGCCTGGCAGCGCGGGCTGATCCCGCTGGCCTCGGCAAGCATCGACAAGGCGCTTGAGCTCAACGGTGCGGCGGTCGAGATGAACCGCACCGCCTTCCGCCTCGGCCGGCTTGCCGCGGCAGACCGTGCGGCTGTCGATGCCTTGCTTCCCAGGACGCAGGCCAACTCGCCGCTTGGCCATCGTGTCGCCTCGCAGTCGCTCGACGAGGCCGTGACACGCCGCGTGGCGTTCCTCACCGCTTATCAAAACGCTGCTTATGCAAACGAATACCGGGCCTTCGTCGACAAGGTGCGTGCCCGCGAAAAGTCGGTAACGGGTGCCGAAGGCAAGCTCGCCGATGCCGTCGCCCGCTATCTGTTCAAGCTCATGGCCTACAAGGACGAATATGAGGTGGCGCGGCTATATTCGGATGGCACCTTCCGCAAGCAGCTGGCCGAGACCTTCGACGGCAAGGGCAAGCTGACCTTCCACCTGTCGCCGCCGCTTTTGGCCAAGAAGGATCCCAACACCGGCGAACCGGCCAAGATGACCTTTGGCCCGTGGATGCTGGGCGCCTTTGGGGTGCTGGCGAAGTTCAAGCGCCTGCGCGGCACCGCACTCGACCCGTTCGGCTACAGCGTCGAACGGCGCACCGAACGCGCGCTGATCGTGGAATACCGCGCCCGCATCGAGCGGGTGCTCGCAAGCCTGACGCCCGACAGACTGGCGACCGCCGTCTCGATTGCCGAGGTGCCCGAAGAAATTCGCGGCTACGGCCACGTCAAGGAGCGCAACCTCAAGCTGGCACGCGTCAAATGGGCATCGCTTGAACAGGCCCTCGAGCAGCGCCCGTTGCCCATCGCCGCCGAATAGTTTCGGTGCCGGCCCGATTGCAACGGGCCGGGATTTTTTGCCTCCACGCACGCGCCATTCCGCGCCCGAAACAACGGCGCGGAAATGCTTCGCGCGCTTGTGCGCTGCAGCACAAAAGCCACGCGAGAAGCCCGCAAAACCGGGCTTTTCAGCTATCTTGCAGATAAAATGGCAAGTGCATCATTATGTGTATTCACTTCTGAAAAATTCTGTGTCTACATGTTTTCAATAAAGAGGGGACCGGGCGCCACGTAGCGGCCCGGCCGACAACGAAACAAATGGAGATGAAAATGCACAAAGCCCTATTGGCTGCCGCTTGTCTTGCGCTGAGCAGCCTGCCTGCATTGGCCCAGGAAGTCGTTCTTGGCGCCGTGGTGCCGCTGTCCGGCGCGAGCGCTACGCTCGGCGACGACCAGCGCCGCGGCATCGAGCTTGCCGTCGACCAGATCAACGAGAAGGGCGGCGTGCTCGGCGGCAAGAAGCTGCGCGTCATCGTCGAGGATTCCGGTGGCCGCGCGCCGTCCGCGCTCGACGCCGCCAAGAAACTCGTCACCGTCGACAACGTGCCGGTGGTAATCGGCGAATACTCCTCCGGCATCACCATTCCGGTCGGCCAGTACCTGGTCCAGGAAGGCCGCGTGCATCTCAATATCGGCTCGTCGAGCGGCAAGATCCGCGGCCTCGGCGACGGCTCGTTCTCGCTGATCGGCCTCGACAACGTATCCTCCGGCTTCGCCGCCCAGGACGTGGTCGACAACAAGTGGAAGAAGGCGGCGGTGATCGTGCCGAACAACGCCTACGGCCAGGGCGTCGCCGAACAGTTCCAGAAGGCTTTTGCAGCACTTGGCGGCGAAGTCGTCACCACCGTGATGTACACCGAGGGCCAGACCACCTATCGCCGCGAGCTGCAGCAGATGGAGCGCAGCGAGCCCGACGTCTATGTCTACTCTGCCTATGGCAAGGAAGCCGCGACCATCAACCGCGAGTCCTTCGAGCTCGGCATCAACGCGACGCCCTGGTACGCCATCTATCTGTCGATGTGCACCTCCGACGCCGACCCGAAATTCGTCCAGGGCCAGTATGGTCTCGACCTCAACTACATCGGCCCCGATGGCGCGGCTTATGAAGCTGCCTACAAGGCCAAGTACAACGAGCCCTTCAAGACCAGCTTCAACGGCTATGGCTACGACGCTGTCATGATGGCCGCTGCCGCCATCGAAAAGGCCGGCTCGGCCGAGCCCAAGGCGATCAGTGCCGCGCTGAAGGAAATCGGCAACGGCTACAAGGGCGCCACCGGCGACATTACCTTCGATGCCGACCGCCAGCGTTCCAAGCAGCCCTATCTCAAGCTCAAGATCGAGGACGGCGTCCAGCAGCGCTAGGGTTCTAACCCTCGTCCTTACGGCAGGCCGGAACTGGCGTCCGGCCTGCCTTTCCGCACCAGCGCAGCCGCTGTGTGATGAAGTCCCCTTACGAGAAAAGAGCATGGTCCAGTTTGTCGTCGACGTCCTGATCCGCGCGGTCGACCTGGCGCTGATCGCCATCGGGTTGAGCAGCGTCTATTCGCTGATCCGCTTTCCCAATGTAGCGCTTGTGCAATATGCGACGACAGGTGCGCTTTTGGCGCTTGGCCTTCAGATGGCTGGCCTGCCGCTGGTGGTTGCGGCCATCGCCGCTTGCGCCCTTGTCGGCATCATCGCCGTGGTGCTCAACGTCGTCGTGTTCGAGCGCCTGCTGCGCGCCGGCTCGGCCATTGCCATGATCGGTTCGCTGGCGCTGTCCATGGTGTTTTCGGCGATCTTCCTGGTCACCGCCGGCCCCAGGCCCAAGCGCTTCGAACTGGAGATCAACCCGCCGCTGCGTTTCTTAGGTGCACGGCTGACCGAGCATCAGCTGATGTCAGTCGGCATCAGCGCGCTCGCCATCATTGTCTTCGCGCTCATCCTCTTCCGCACCGACCTCGGCCGCTGCATGCGCGCCACCGCTACCAATTCCGTGCTCGCCAGTGCCACCGGCATCGACACGCGCAAGGTCACCAACACGGTCGTCTTCCTCTCTGGCGTGATGGCAGCCCTTGGCGGCATCGGCCTGTCGGTGAAGGGCGAGATGAGCGCCCAGCTAGGCCTCGACATGCTGCTGCCGGTGTTTGCCGCCGCCATCCTGGGCGGCCTCGGCAATGCGCTTGGTGCCGCCGTCGGCGCCGTCGTCATCGCCGCGGCCGAAACCATGGTCACCAATGTCAATTTCGGGCCGCTGTTCGGCGAATCCGTGCTGTTCATTCCCGCCGCATATGCCACCGCAGCGTCCTTCCTGCTGCTTGTCGTCGTGCTTCTGGTCAAGCCCTACGGCCTGTTCGTTTCGGAGGTGAAGCGTGTTTGAGTTCCTCATCCATGTCGCGATCATGGCCTGCCTCTATGGGCTGTTGTCGCTCAGCCTCAATCTGCAGGTCGGCTTTGCCGGGCTGGTCAATTTCGGCCAGGTGATCCTGTTTGGCTGCGGCACCTATGGCGCGGCCATCGCTTTCTCGCACCAGCTCGGCCCGGTCGCCGGCATCGCGCTTGGCATCGTCTTCGCCCTCGTGGTCGCCGCTGCCTTCGCGCGCTTGGGCCGCAATCTCGGCGCCGACTATTGGGGCATCGCCACGCTTGCGGTCGCCGAAGTGCTGCGCATCCTCGCCAACAATGAGGCCTGGCTGACCGGCGGCGCGCAAGGCGTGAGCGGCATCCCACTGCTGTTCGGCGACATGCCGCGCCCCATGGGCCCGCTGATGACGCTTGGCCTGTGTGTTCTCCTGCTGCTCGCCGCCTGGTGGCTGTGCCAGCGCCTGACCAACAGCCGCTACGGGCTTGCGCTCAAGCTGATGCGCGAAGAGCCGCAGCTTGCCGCCTCGCTCGGCTATGATCTCGCAGCGCTCAAGACGCAGACGCTGATGGTCGCGGCCGTCCTGGCTGCTGCCTCGGGCTTCGTCTTCGCCCACTACATCACCTTCGTTGGTCCCGACCAGCTGGTCAGCTCCGAGACCTTCCTGATCTGGGCGATGGTCATCATCGGCGGCTCGGGCAACCATCTCGGCGCCATTGTCGGCGCCATCCTGATGCAGTTCCTGTTCGCCTTCGTTCCCTTCGTGAAGGACGCGCTTGGCCTGCCGTCGGAATATGTCGCGGCAATGCGCCTGACGCTCGTCGGCGGTGGCCTGCTCGCCTTCCTGATGTGGCGCACGCAGGGCCTGATCCCCGAACGTATCGGAGGCAAGCAAAATGGCTGAGGCCGTCCTGACCGCCGAGCGCGTCGCCAAGGCTTTCGGCGCCCACAAAGTGCTGAGCGACGTACGCTTTCGCATTGGCGCCGACGAGATCGTTGGCCTGCTCGGGCCCAACGGCTCGGGCAAGTCGACCCTGCTCAACATCGTCTCGGGCTTTTCGCGCCCCGATGCCGGCGAGATCCTTTTCCTCGGCAAGAGCGTCGCCGGAATGCCTTCGCACAAGATCGCGCGGCAAGGCCTGGTGCGCACCTTTCAGCTGCCGTCGATGCCGCACCGCATGACAGTGCGCGAGGTGCTGCGCGCCGGATCGCGCGATGGGGCAGGGCTGCTCGACGCCTTCACCGGCAAGGGCAGCGACGACGCCGAGGCGGACGAGTTGATCGAACAGTTCGCGCTTGCGCCCGTCGCCCACCTGCCGGCAAGCTCGCTGTCGGGCGGACAGAAGAAGCTGCTCTCCATCGCTGTCGCCTTGCGCACCAGGCCGAAGCTGCTTTGCCTCGACGAGCCGACGGCGGGTGTGCATCCGCAGTTGCGCAGCCGCATGGTCGAGCTGCTCAAGGCGTTCAACAAGCGCGGCGTCGCCATGCTGGTTGTCGAACACGACATGCATTTCATCCGCGAGCTGTGCGGCCGCTGCATCGTGCTCGATCGCGGCGAAATCATCGCCGATTGCGCCCCGCGCGAGCTCACCGAAAACGAGCGCGTCGTCGAGGCCTATCTCGGCAAGTCGGTGGCCAGGCAGAAGGTGTCGGCATGATCCGCGTCAACAATGTGCGCGCCGGCTATGGCGACGGCCCCGATATCCTCCAGGGCATCGACCTTACGGCTTCCGGCGGCGAGATCGTCACCATCCTCGGCCCCAATGGCTGCGGCAAGTCCACGCTGCTGAAATGCATCGCCGGTTTTGTCAGGCCGCGCGGCGGGGCGGTCGAGATGGAAGGCCGCGATGTCAGCGCGGTGGCCGTGCACGACAAGGTCAAGCACCATCGCATGGGCTTCGTGCCGCAGACCGACAATGTGTTTTCAACGCTGAGCGTCGCCGACAACATCCTGCTCGGCGCGCGCCATCTGCCGGTGGCCGAACGCAACGAACGTTATGCCGAGCTGATGGCGCAATATCCTTCTCTGGCTTCCAAGCAGGAGCGCAAGGCCTCGGCTCTGTCGGGCGGCGAACGCCAGATCCTGTCGCTGGCCCGCGCCCTGATCTCCAACCCCAAGGTGCTGCTGCTCGACGAGCCCTCGGCGGGCCTGTCACCGTTGATGATGCACGATGTGTTTGCCGCGATCGCCGAGATCCGCGACCGCACCGGCATGTGCATCGTCATGGTCGAGCAGAACGCTTTCGAAGCACTCAGTGTTGCCGACCGCGCCTATGTGCTGTCGCTCGGCAAGGTGGCGATCGAGGGGAAGGCCGCAGACCTGCTGGCCGATCCAGCGATGCGCCATCTCTACCTCGGCGGCGAGCCCCCGGCCGCCGAGGACAAACCCCGGCTCGCGGCAGTCAGCTGACGCAGCACCTCCCCAGACATAGAAGGGCAGATCATGACCATCGCTGCACAGCCGGCCGGCCAGGCCGGTCTCGTTTCGAACATCGAAAACATTCCGTTCGACACCGACAACGGCATCGGCCAGACGGCCAATCTCGGCCTTCTGGTGCTGCGCACCGACCAGACCATCGAGGACGAGTTCCGCTTCGCCTTGCCCGAGGGCGTGGCGCTCTATGAGGCGCGGCTGCATTCGCCGGTCGAGATCACGCCCGACAATCTGCGCAAGATGGAGGCTGACATCCCCGGCACCGTCGGCCTTTTGCCCGACGTGCGCTTCGACGTCATCGGCTTTGGCTGCACTTCGGGCGCGCTGGTGATCGGCGAGAGCCAGGTCGCCAAGCGCGTCCGGGAAGTCATGCCCGAGGTGAAGGTCACCGATCCGGTGACAGCGGCACTCGCCGCCTTCAAGGCGATGGGCGCCAAGAAGATCGCGCTGCTCACGCCCTATATCGCCACCATCAACCATTCGCTGCGCGAAGCCTTCATGGCGCGTGGGCTTGAGATCCCCGTCATGGGGTCGTTCAACGAGCCGGACGACAATCTCGTCGCCCGCATCACCACCGAGGCGATCGAAAAGGCGATCCTCGACGTCGGTTCGTCCGACGAATGCGAGGCGGTGTTCGTCTCCTGCACCAGCCTGCGTGTTGCCCGCATCGCCGAGCGGGTGGAAGCCAAGCTCGGCAAGCCGGTGACCTCGAGCAACCATGCCATGGCCTGGCACATGCTGCGCCTCGGCGGCTACGACAGACCGATCGAAGGCCTCGGCAAGCTCTATCGCACTGAGCTGGCAGGCTGATCTCCGGACCTCCAAAAGCAAGAGCCGCGGCATCTCTGCCGCGGCTCCATATTTTTTCAGTTCTGTGCCGCTCAGTTGATGGCGGCGATGTTGCCGAGGCGCAGGAACAGCGTTTCACCGGAAGAGTCGTCGACACCGTCATTGTCGGTGACGACAAAAGCCTCGCCCGATGCGTCGATGGCAAAACCCTCGACCTTGTCGACGACATAGCCGTTGGTCGCCGACTTCAAGTCTGGCAGCAGGTCGCGAACCAGCGTCTTTTCCACCAGGGGCAACTCACCGCCAAGCTTGGCCGGCTTGAAGCCGTCGAGCGCCACTGCGTAGATGCGCTTGTTTTTGGCTTCCTGGGCGATCAGATTGTCACGCTCGATGACAAACAGTTTGCCGTCATGGGCTGATATCTCAGACAGGCCGACCCAGCCTTTTTCGGCGGCATCGAGCGGATAACGCACCGCCGACCATTCCTTGTCCTTGGGCTTGTAGGCCAAGAGCTTGACCTGGCCCTTGGGATCGTCGGCCCATTCGCGCTGGATCGCCATGACCAGCGTCAGGTCGTCGCCTTCGCCAAGCGTGGTGATGCCTTCGAGACCGTAGCGCGTCTCGTGCGCCAGAAGCTCGGTGGGGAAGGCGATCTCTTCCTTGATCTCGCCCTTGGCGTTGACGTTGTAGATGGCGTGCGGAACGAGCTTGTCGGAACGGCCTTCCGACGCCAGCCAGAAACCGCCCTTGCCGTCGGCAACGATGCCTTCGAGATCGAGTTTCTGGGCAGGTTGACCGTCACGGGTGACGATCATCTTTTCCGTGATCAGGGCAGGGGTCTTTGACGTGTCGATGGTGAAGATCGCCGGAGCAGAGCGGTAGACCGAGTCCGACACCGCATAAAGCTTGCCCGCTTCCTTGGGGTCGGCGGCAAGGCCCGAAAGCGCGCCCCAGCCGAGCGGCGTGCCGTCATCCCTAGAGGTCGAAGCGATCTGCGGATAGGCGGCTGCGCCTTCGCCAAGTTCGTAGACCATGACATGCGAACGCGCGAGACCGTCTTCGACGAGATCGGTTTCGTTGGCGGTGACCAAAAGGTTGCGCTGCGGGATGGCAACCAGGCCTTCCGGGCCAATGCCCGAAGGCAGCAGCTGGAGGAATTCCGGCGCGCCGCCGGTATCCTTGTAGACGCCGATCAGTGAGGCGCGTTCGGCGGCGACGAAGATCAGCTTCTGGTCGCCGAAGGTCGCGAATTCGAGGCCTTCCGGCTCGATGCCCTTCTTGTTGCGGGCGTCGGGATAGTGGCCGGCAGAAGCCGCCTGGTACTCGAAGGATGGGCCGGATTCATAAAGCACGTCGCCAGCCTTGGAGAAGATGGTGAAGCCGCGCGCGCCGCCCTTGTAGTCGCCTTCATTGGCAATAACGAGGCGGTCGTTGTCGAGCCATTTCACCGCGTCGGGTTCGCGTGGTGTGTTTTCGACCGTGCCCATGAAATTGAGCGCGCCGTCCTTCTTGGTGTCGACGTTTTCAAGCGTCACCTCGCCGGCGGAAAAATGCGAAACGATCTTGGCGCTTGCCGCATCGACAATGGCGATGTGGTTGTTTTCCTGCAGCGTAACCGCGATCTCGCCCTTGTCGTTGAAGGCAACGAATTCCGGCTCGGGATCTTCCGGTGCCACGGTGGCGATACCGATCAGGTCGACGGTCTTGATCGAGGCGCAGTCGGGCGCGCCGTCCTTGAGGGCGACGATCTTGAGGTTGCCAACTGGCAACTGCGGCATCGCGCCGTCGTTGAGTTCTTCGTCGCGCTCGTTTTCGATGGCAACGGCCAGGAACTTGCCGTCCTTGCTCAGCGCCACCGAGTCGGGCTGGCCGCCGAGGTCGCAGGAGGCCTCGATCGCCTTGGAGGCGAGGTCGATGACGGTCAGGTTGCCCGAAGGCTCCTGTTTGTTTTTGGAGGTGTTGATGCCCGCCAGCACCTTGTTGCCGGCGACGATCACCGAGGTCGGCTCGCCGTCGATCTTGACGATGCCGGCGGCCTTCGGCGCCTTGGGGTCGGTGATGTCGATGAAGCCGACAGCACCCAGCGGGCTGTCGGAATAGACCAGCGTCATGCCGTCTTCGGTCGCCGCGATGATTTCCGACGAGGTCGGGGTCGCCGCATCGACATCAGCCGGCAGATTGGTGGCGACGGGGAAGGTGGCGATGCGGTTGAACGCCTGGCCGGCATAAGCGGGGAAGGCCGCTGACGCGGCGAGCGCGGTCGTCAAAAGCAGGAGCTTGCGTGACATGGAAAACCTCTTTGCCTGAACGGAATTGCCGGTTCCGTTTGGGGCAGCGAGATTTCAGCGCGATGACAGCTGGATGATGGTTTCGTGACAGTCTCTTCAGAACGAAAAAAACAAAGCCGCGCAGCAAGGCCGCGCGACTCGGATATCTCAAGACTGTCTCAAGGCCTCAGGCGTTGAAGCCGGCTCTTTCGTCGCCATCGCTGGAAAATTCGGCGAACTCGACACGGTTGCGGCCGCGCGCCTTGGCCTCGGAGAGGCGACCGTCGGCCTTGCGGAACATTTCGTCGAATTCGAGCTGATCTTCGAACAGAACGGCACCGACGCTGACCGTCAGCGGGCAGTTGCGCCCGCCCGGCTCGAGGATGGTGTCGGAGATCGAACCGCGGATGCGCTCGGCGACACGCTCGGCATTTTCCTTGGTGGCGCCGGGCAGGAACACGCCGAACTCCTCGCCGCCGATGCGGCCGACGAGATCGCCGGTACGGACGGAAGACTTGATGGCGCTGGCGACTATCTTCAGCACCTCGTCACCCCAGGCATGGCCGAACCTGGCATTGATCGCCCTGAAATCGTCGACGTCGACAACCAGAAGCGCACCCTGCCGGCGCCCCGACCCTGCCGAACCGCTGCGAAATGCGTCGATCAAGCTTGCGAAAACACCGCCATTGAGGACCGAGGTCAGCGCATCGACCGACGAAAGCCGGCTGATTTCGGATTTCAGCGCGCCGAATTTGCGCCGTTCATTGGCGACAATGGCAAGCAGCGGCGCGGCGACTATGCCAGCAACAACGCCCGCGCCGACCACCGCGCGCCAGAAGATGCCGTCTGCCTGGCCTTGAAACAGGATTGCCGCAGCGCCTGCCGCGACCGCAACGCAAGCGGTCGTACCCAGAAGCGCATAACGGGCGACTGGTGCCCAGCTACGCCCTGCATTTCCTGTACCCAAATTATCCACGCCAGATCCCTCCGCTCTCTTCGTCGAACCGATCTACCTGTGGAGAATGAAACATTCCTTGTGCGAATTCGAACAGTTTGACGAATACCGCCGAAAGTCGAGGACTATCTTGCATTTCAACATCCAAAAGCCTTTGGCGAGCCGCAACTGCGCCGCCTCAACCCGGTGGCCCGAACACGCCCATTTTGGCTTTCCGCGCGACCTCTTCGGCTTTTTCATAACCGCCGCCGGGCCGCGCATGCGCCCAGCCATTTGAGACGAGCCACGCGCCGACATCCTGCTTGCCGAGCCTGCAGGCGGCGGCCACGGGCTGACGTTCGGCAGGCGGAAACACCTGGCACATGGGCGCCCGGCCGCGCAGCCAGTATCTAAAGGCAAGCATGGCCCGCTCGCCGCAGCGCCATACCGCGCCTTCGAACGCGCACGTCCGGTCGGGACCAAGCGCCTCGGTGCCGGCAATGAGTATCGTATAGCCCATCGACTCGAACGAGGCCGAAGACGTCACGACAGGACGATAGAGAAGCGTGCCTTCCCAATCGTCGGGCCTAACCGGCTTCGGTGGCGCAGCGAGCCCCAGGTCACCGAGCGGCGGCCTTGCCTCGACGCGTTGCAATGTCTGGGCGGCAGCTTCAGGCGGTACGACGACTTCAGGGGCAATCGCGCGTGTCGGATCGCGCGCGGCCGCCGAGTCTCCAGTGGCCGCGTGAGGCTTGTCCGTCGAGTCCAAAGACAAGGCGCCGGGTCGACCGGCTTCGAAAATCGGCTGTGGCGGCGCGTAAGCATCACCTTGTGCCATGACCGCCAAAGCAACCGCGCCAATCGCGACGAGCGCGGCCATGTGAACCAGAGCCGCACGCCACGAGATCACATCCGCGCTCCTCTCAACCCAAGCTGTACAAAGTCGCAACGACGCACTGGCGTTCCATCCCCCGCTTCGGGCAGGCGATATGGATCGCATGGCAGCGCCAACCTTGGAAGAGATGGGGCGGCAAAGTCGAAGATTTATGTAAAATTTTCTGAAAAGTATATCACGAAGATTATACTATGATTACCTGCGTTCGTTTCCGATAATTTGAGACGATGTTGCTAGCTTTCACCAAAATAGGTGGGCGAAATGAAAGCAACAGCGAGCAACTTTTCCAAACTCGGATTGAAGAGCTTTGCAGCAGCAGCATTTCTCGTTGCGGCGCTAAACGGCGCCAATGCGAACGAGCGGTTTGAGGCGCCGAGCGTTACCCAGCCCAGCGCACAGCAGCTTCTCGGCGGTCTGATGCTTGCCGAACCCAAGGCATCCACGATCGCGGCCAAGCCCTTCCAGTTCGACCGGGATTTCGACGGTTACGGCCTTGCCTTGCGCAGCGCATCCGAACACGACGCCGTCGCTGGCGTCGATCAGATGAAAACGGCGGCCATCATTCCCGGCGTGTTCGGTTCGGTTGCCATTCCGATGCGCAACTTCCCGGTCGCGGGACGCTGGGCCAAGGTCTATCGCGAGATCAACGACTGCGCCGAGGCGGCCGCTTGCGGCAAGAACGGCGCGATCCTTTCGGCGCTGGCCGTGCGCAGCCGTGACGGCAAGTTCCTCGACAAGCTCGTCGCCGTAAATCGCGCGGTCAACACCATGATTGCTTATCGCAAGGACGAGGCGGTCTACGGCAATCTCGACTACTGGGCCAAGCCGGCAGAAATACTTTCGCGCGGCGCCGGCGACTGCGAAGACTTTGCCATTCTCAAGATGGCGGCGCTGATTGAAGCCGGCGTGCCGGCGCAAAGCATGTCGCTGGTCGTGCTGCAGGACAGCAGCCGGGGCGTCTTCCATGCCGTTCTCTCGGTTGCCACCCAGAGTGGAACCTTCATTCTCGACAATCTGAGCAACGGCGTCCTGCGCGACGGTGCGCTCAAGAGCTACGTTCCGCTTTATTCCTTCAGCACCGATCGTGCCTGGATCCATGGCGCGAAGCCCGGCTCGGAACAAATCGCGGCTGCAACCGGCAGCTTTGCAGCAATCGCGCCCGGCGAGGGCCCGCTGCCGCAATAGGGCTGCTGCGGCGCGGCCTGACGCCGACAGACGACGAACGGCGAATCGGCGGATGCCGACCCCACCGGCAATTCCAGGTTGACCCGCAGCCTCGATCCGCTCGGTGACATCGTCAGTGCAAAACGGATGCGTTTACTACGCAGCGGTAGTTTTAGCGGCCAGAAATGTAGCATTTTTGCATCAGTGCTTTAGCCAAATCGCTCGAATCGCAGGATTCAGAGTAGCGGCATTAAATTTGCTGTCGATTTTCTACCGCCACTGGATAATTGCTCCTAAGTGGATGCGGGATTGGGATTTCGGCTGCTGCGGGGCGCCGGATGGATGGGGGATTGTTTATGCCGATGCGTCTCGGACAACTGGCAATGCGGCTTGGCGTGTTGCTGGCGGCAACCATGCTGTCAGGTAATGGTGCCAGCGCGCTGACACTCAAGGAAGCGATGGCGGTGGCCGTCGAATCCAACCCTGAGATCGGCCAGGCCATCGAAAACCGCGAAGCGATCGAATTCGAGCTGCGGCAGGCGAAGGGACTTTACCTTCCCAGCGTCGACTTCGAAGCATCGACCGGCGTGCGCCGGCTCGACAATTCATCGCGGCGCGCGCTTTCGATTGAAGATGACTCCCTGTATCCGTCGGAAGCCGGTGTCGTCGTTACCCAGAAACTGTTCGACAGCGGTTCGCGCCGCGCCGAACTGACGCGCCAGGCCTCGCGCGTCGACGGCGCATCCTTCCGCGTGCTCGAGCGCTCCGAATTCATCGGGCTTTCTGTCGTTCAGGACTATCTCGAATATCTGCTCCAGGCTCAGATCGTTGCCGACGCCAAGAAAAATCTCGGCTTCCATCAGTCGATCCTCGGCGACATCCGCGAAGGCATCCAGGGCGGCGCCCTGACCGATGCCGACCGGCAGCAGGCCGAAGAACGGCTCTATGCCGCACAGGCCCGCCTGCAGGAAGCATCCGAAGAGCTGGAAGCGGCAAAGATCAGGTTCTTCAAGACGGTCGGCAAGCCGCTGACAAGCCCGTCCAAGCCCGGCTCGGTGGCGAAGGCGCTGCCTCGTTCGCTTGACGATGCGCTGGGTCTTGCCCGTCGCAACAATCCACGCGTCCACATGGTCAGCAGCGACATCGATGCGGCCGCCTCGCTCGTCGATGCGGCGCGGGCCAAATACGGACCGGAAGTCGTCGCGGAGGGCCGCGCCCGCGTCGGCACCGATATCGACGGCGACAACGAAGATACCAACGACCTGCAGGCCCGGCTGGTGCTGCGCTGGAACCTCTATCGCGGCGGCATCGACAAGGCCAACGAGCAGGAGCAGATCCGGCGCGTCAGCGAGACGCGACTTGCCCTTCACCAGGTGCAGCGCGAGATCGACGAGGCGGTGCGCATCTCCTGGGACCGTCGTTTCCGCCAGGCGGACCTGACCAAGACGCTGCGCCAGCAGACGGTTGCCAACGACCGGCTCGTGGTGTCCTACCGCGAGCAGTTCAAGGTCGGCCAGCGCTCGCTGCTCGACGTGCTCGATGCGCAGAACACCCGCTTCAACTCCGAGACACTCGCCAACACCGCCGCTTTCGCATCCTTGTTCGCGGAATATCGCCTGCTGGCCGCAACCGGCCAGCTGTTGAAGACGATGGGCGTGACGCCGGCCAAGCAGTCGACGGCCTACGCCCGGCAAGAATTCAACGTGCCCGCGACGCCCGACACCGACACCTATGCGCGGACGCCTTCGGAGCAGGCAAACAATATGCCGTTCGACCTCCTGGCCCCGGTCAGAAAGAAATAGGGTGTCTGCCTGACGGCAGCCCCCGCCCGTCATGAACCAGCAGATTCATATCCAGACGCCAGTCGAAGCGTTCAAGTCCTGCTTTTCAGCGGTCGCGGCCTATCTTGGCCGTCCGAGCGCTGAAACCGTGCTGTTTTCCGGCGTGCCGATCTCGGCGACGCGGATCGAGGTGCAGGAAATCAGGCATCTCGCCGAGCGCATCGGCCTGGAAACAGCCGAGTTCGAGCATCGCGACTTCATCCGTGGCCGCTTCGATCTGCCGGCGATCATATTCCGTCCCAACCGCTTGCCCATCGCCATTCTGGCGGAGCAGGCGGACGGGGCGGAATTTCTGACCGGACCCCAGGAAGACGGGCGCACGTCAATCTCGCGTGCCGAACTGATGGCCACACCGATTGCCGGAGGCGTCGGCTTCTCGATCACCTATGCCAATAGCGCCGAGGGCATGAATGTCGGCAATGCCGCCAGGATCGAACGGCCGCACTGGCTGTACGGCACGCTGGGCATGTTCTGGCGGTCCTATTCGCGCGTGGCGCTGGCGGCGATCTTCATCAACCTGCTGGCGATCGCCTCGCCGATCTTCACGATGAACGTCTACGACCGCATCTTGCCCAACAAGTCGATCTCGTCGCTTTGGGTTCTGGCGATCGGTGTGTCGACAGCGATCCTGTTCGACCTGCTGCTCAAGACCGCGCGTGCGGCACTCATCGACCATGCCGGGCGCAAGGCGGATCTGCGCATCTCCTACATGCTGTTCGAAAAGGTGCTGAACACCTCGCTCAGCGCGCGACCCGCATCGACGGGCGAATACGCCAACCGCGTCTCGCAATATGAATTCGTCCGCGAATTCTTCACCTCAAACACCGTCAGCACCTTCATCGACACGGCGTTCGTCTTCATCTTCCTGTTGGTGATCTACGCGATTGCGGGCTGGCTGGTCGTCGTGCCGATCATCGCCTTCATCGCCGCGGTCATCATCGGGCTGGTGGCACAGCACCGTATCGGCAAGCGCGTGGCGGCGTCGATGAACGAGGCCTCCCAGCGTCAGGCGCTGTTGGTCGAGTCGATCTCGACGGTCGAGACGATCAAGTCGCTGCGCGCCGAGGCCTATCTGCTGCGCAAGTGGCGCGAGCATTCCAAGAACGCCGCCAACACCTCCGAAAAGATCAAGCAGCTGTCGTCGGCCGCCGCCAACATGACGCAGTTCGTGCAGCAGCTGGTCACCGTCGCGCTGGTGGTGGCCGGCGCCTATGCCTTCGACAGCGGCGCGGTCTCGACCGGCGCCATCATCGCCGCCGTGATGCTTTCGGGACGTGCAGTGGCACCACTTGGCCAGCTTGCCATGACCATTTCGCGCTTCCGCCAGGCGACGTTGTCGCTCAGGGTCCTCAACTCCATCATGGACCAACCCGAGGACCGTCCGGACACCGTCGGCTTCGTCAACCGCCCCATTCGCGTCGGCGCACTGACGCTGCGCAATGTCGGCTTTGTCTATCCAGGCACCGAAACCGAGGTGCTGACTGCTATCAACCTGTCGATCAATCCGGGCGAGCGCGTCGGCATCATCGGCCGCATCGGCTCGGGCAAGACCACCTTCGGCCGGCTGGTCGGACGGCTGTTTTTGCCAACCACGGGCGAGCTGCTGCTCGACGGCATCGACGTGCGCCAGTATCACCCCTCCGAGGTTCGCGCCGCCGTCGGCATCGTCGCCCAGGCAGGCGACCTGTTTTCCGGCACGATCAAGGAAAACCTTTTGATGGCGCGGCCGGAGGCGACCGACGAGGAGATCATCGCCGCGGCCAAGGCGGCGGGCGTCGATGAATTCGTCTCGCGCCATCCGCGTGGCTACGACATGAATGTCGGCGAGCGCGGGACCAACCTGTCGGGCGGGCAAAGGCAAGCGGTGGCGATTGCCCGATTGCTGATGACCAGGCCCAAGATCGTGTTCCTCGACGAGCCGTCAGGCTCGATGGACCTGGCCTCCGAGCGTCAGCTCATCAAGCAGCTCAAGATAGCTTTTGACGACAAGACCACACTGATCATATCGACCCATCGTTACAGTATGCTTGAAATTGTCGACCGCCTCATCGTGGTCGAACAGGGGCGTATCGTTGCGGATGGGCCAAAGGAAAAAGTCATTCAGGCACTGCAGAAGCCGGCCGGCTAAGAGCAGAGGCCTGAGGCATTAATTATATTGGATTCGTTCAATATAATGGGGCATTCATGATATCAAGAGAAGACAGACCGCCATTTTTTGCGTCGGCTGCGGTGTTGATCATCGCCGCGTTGTTCGCGGCGTTCGTCCTGTGGGCGTCGTTTGCCGAGGTCGATGAGATCGCACGCGGCGAAGGCAAGGTCATCCCCGCCTCCAAGACCCAGATCGTGCAGGCAAGCGAGGCAGGCGTCGTCCAGGAGATCGCCGTCAAGATCGGCCAGGTGGTCAAGAAGAACGACCTCATCGTCCGGCTCGACAACACGGTCAGCACCTCCAGCCTGGGCGAGCAGCAAGCCAAGGCGCGTACGCTTGGCGCCCGCATCGCCCGCCTCAAGCAAGAACAGGAAGGCAGGATCGGCGAGCCTCTCACGTGCCCCGAGACCCTGATCCAGATCGCCCCCGAGATCTGCGAGAACGAACAGAAGCTGCTGGTCGCGCGGCGGCAGAATTTCGACACCAAGCTCAATGTGCTGAAGTCGCGGCTCGACCAGCGCGAAAAGGAACTGAACGAAGCCAAGGTCAATGTGCAGCGGCTGACCGAAAGCCGAGCCGTCAGCGACAAGGAGGCCGAACTCATCACCTCCATGGTCAAGCGCAAGCTGATGGCTCAGACCGAGCAGATGCGCGTCGATCGCGAGCAGACCGAACTCAGGGGCCAGCTCAACCTTGCCGAAGAAACCATCAAGAGGACCGAGGGCGCGATCGTCGAGGCCAAGCTCCAGGTCGACGAATTCGGCCTCCAGCTCCAGCAGGAAGCGCTGGACGAACTGACCCAGGCGCTGTCGGAGCTTTCGGTTGTCGACGAGACCATTCGCGGGGCGACCGACCGGGTCGCGCGCACCGACATCCGTTCCCCGGTTGACGGCATCGTCAATACGCTCGACGTCAACACGCCGGGCGCCTTTGTGCAGCCCGGCGCGGTGATCGCAGGTATCGTGCCGACCTCCGAGACCTTGCTGGTCGAGGCACGCGTTTCGCCGCGCGACGTTGCCTTCATCCGCCCCGGCCAAAAGGCTCTGATCAAGGTTTCGGCCTATGATTTTTCGATTTTCGGCGGCCTCAACGGCAAGGTCCAGAACATCACCGCCGACTCCCTGGTCGACCAGAACACCGGCGAACCCTATTATCAGGTCCGCGTGTCGACCGACCGTTCGGCGCTGGAAAGGGACGGCATGTCCTACTCCATCATACCCGGCATGATCAGTACCGTGGAGATCATCACCGGACGCAAGACCATCCTGGCCTACCTGCTCAAGCCCATCAACAAAGCGCGCAACGAGGCGCTTCGTGAACGATAGCGCCGCCTTGCCAGATGGCCTTGGGATCAACGTCTTTTCGGCCGACGATCTGACGACCGATTTCCGCGTCGTCGTCCGTCAGGGCTCGCGGCGCGGCATCAGGCTGGAGCGCCTGTTCTGGGCGACGCTGAAGCAACTGGCCGAACACAACCACCTGACCATCGGCGAGATGGTCGAAGAGATCGCGCGCGCCAATGGCGACACTAGCAACCTCGCTTCGGCGATCCGCGTGGCGTGCCTGCGCTGGATAGCCGACCAGAATGCGTCACTTGGCAAGCTGGCATCGCTGCGCACCATCAACGCCATTTTGGGCGCCTGCCCGGCACCAGCCTTCGCGTTGTCGTCGACGAAGAAGATCCTGTCGCTCAATTCGGCATTCCAGCATCTGGTCAAGCGGCAGCTGCCCGTCGGCTTCGGCGACGATACCAATCGCGACCTCAGGCTTTCGCTCGATCTCAATGTCGCCGACATCTTCGCCAGGCTCGATGCCAATGGCGGCGTGCCGATCGCCAGCGGTTTCGTCATCGGTGCCGGCGAGCGGCGTTACCGCGGCCAGCTCAACATGGTCCGCGCGCCGATCAGGGCACCGGAGCTGCTGCTTTCGTTCGTGGTCGCCTGATAAACACGCGCGCAGACGTGCTTGAGCCTCACCATCGTCTTGCCTGATCTTCGGCCCGCTGGCGGGCAGTTCAGCGCATGTGGAAACTTTTCACAGGCAGACCTTTTGCCCTTAAGAATTCGTCAGAATTTACTTGCAAATTTTTGTCGCGATTTCTCTGCCGATTAACCAATCGAAAACTTTTCGAGGGAGCGGCATATCCGGATATGCATTCAGGTTCTCGTCACAGTTGTGTTTGTCGACTGGCCATTGTTTCAGTGTCGCTAAATTACGATTTGGGGATGGGCAATGGCGACCTCTGTTGATTTTGAAAATCTGTCTGCTTCCGTGGCTGAAAATGCAGCCCTGCCAGAGGGCGCCGTAGCCCAGCCTACGGTTGAAGACCAAATCGTGGCCCAGGCCGATCCCGTTCCCGTCGATGCCGGTTCCGGCGAGCCGGTACAGGCAGCGCAGCCCACGGCTGCGGCACCCGTGCAGGCGATGCCTTCGGAATTTGTCGCGGACGCTTCAAACGTCGTTCACCTGCCCGCCAGCATCTCCATCGACAATATCAAGGTCGACGGCAACAACCTGGTTCTCGAACAGGCCGACGGCACCCTCATCATCATCAAGGACGCCGCCGCCAATGTGCCGACCTTCCTGCTCGGCGATGTCGAGGTGCCGCGCGTTGCCCTGATCGCGGCCCTTGAAGCCGGCGGCATCAATGTCGCTTTCGGTGCCGACGGTTCCATCGCGGCCGGCGCCGGCTCGCCGCAAGGCTCCGGCGGCAACTTCGAGATCCAGGCGGGCGGCATCGGCGACGGGTTCGACCTTTCCGATCTGCTGCCGCCGACCGCGCTGATGTTCCCGCAATATGGCGGACGTGAGCTTGATGCGGGCCGCAATGCCGATCCCGAATTCCTGAGCTTCTCCATCCGCCTGTCCGAAGAGGGGCTGAACGGAGCCAATGCCGACAACGGGCCGAACCCGTTCGACACCACCAACGAGACCATCTACACCGGCAGCTTCGGCGCGACCGATTCAAACGGTGATCCGCTGACCTACAGCCTTGGCCTGCCGGACCCGGTGGTCAATGCCGGCATCAAGTCCCATGGCGCCGAAATCGTCTGGGACCTGGTCAACCCCAATCTGCTTGAGGGCAGGGTGGGCGATGTGGTCGTGGTTCGCTTCTCCATCACCAATCCGAGCACCGGCGCATACAAGGTCGAGATCCTGGGCCCTGTCGATCACCCCAGGGCGGGCATCGAGGACGTTCTCGGCATTGTCATTCCCGTGACGGTCAAGGATCCGTTCGGCGGCTCGGCCACGGCCAATGTGACGTTGCAGGTTGAAGACGACAGCCCCGAAATTTCCGGGGTCCGTCTCGGCGCAACTGCCATTCTCGACGAAACGACCGCGGGGTCGCCAAGCGGCTTCCCGATCAGCGTCAACAGCTCCGGCCCGATCCTCGACTTCTCTTCGAAATTCGGCGCGGATGGTGCTGCTGCCAGTGGCGGCATTGCCTATTCGTTGTCCCTCACCGGCGCTGCCGCATCGCTCGCCTCCGGTCTCATGACGGCGGTTGGCGATTTTCCGATCACGCTGGTCCAGACCAACGCGACCACCATCACCGGCACGTTCGAGAATGAAGGCACGCAGACAGCCTTCACGATCAAGATCAACGCCGACGGTTCGCTGACGCTCACGCAGAACGTCCCGCTCGAGCACCTGCTCGATGGTGCCGGCGAGAAGCACAACGACTCGCTGGACCTCGCTGGCCTTGTGAACGCGCATGTCGTCGTCACCGACTTCGACAATGACAGCGTGTCCGGCGGTGCCCAGATCGGCGGCGCGATCATCTTCAAAGACGACGGTCCGAGCGTTTCGGAAAATGCCATGGTCCTTCTTGACGATGATGCGCTGAACGGCGGCAATCCCGGCACCCCTGCCGTTGGCGACGACATTGACGGCGCCAATTTGGCGGGCACGCTTGGTCACAGCTTCGGCGCTGATGGTGGCTCGATCGGCTGGTTGATGGGCGGCGCCCCGGAGGGGTTCGAATACAAGGTGAACGACAGCGGCGCGCTGGAAGTTTACCAGGGTGCGACGAAGGTGCTGACGATCACGCTGGACAGCGCGACTGGCGCCTACCAGGTGACGCAGAACGCGCCGATCATGCACGAGGCCGGCGGCAATGAGAACAACCAGGTCTTCAACCTGACCTATCAGGTCAAGGACAATGACGGCGACACCGCCAACGGGACGCTGCAGATCAACGTCGACGACGACACGCCGACGATCGAAACGTCCGGCAAGGAACCTGTGCTGACGGTCGATGAGACCAACCTCAACACCAACGCCAGCGCATCCTTCGCATCGAACTTCACCAGTTCCTATGGCGCTGACGGCGCAGGCTCGATCGGCTACGCGCTGAGTGTCGTTGCCGGAAACTCAGGACTGGTCGACACAGCCACCGGCCAGGCAGTCATCCTGAGCATGAACAATGGCGTGGTTGAGGGCAAGACGGCCGGCGGCCTGCTCGTGTTCACGGTAACGGTGGATGGTTCGGGCAACGTCACGCTCGATCAACTCCGCGCCATCAAGCATCCAGACGCCGCCAACCCGGATGAGCCACGCAGTGTCGCGGACGATCTGATCAAGCTGACGGCGACGATCACCGACAAGGACGGCGACAGCCAGTCGGCCTCGCTGAACATCGGTGACAACCTGGTGTTCAAGGACGATGGTCCGACGGTTGTCGGCGAGGGTGCAGCGGTCATCGTCGACGAGGATGACATCGCGACATGGCTTTCGGTCGGCACATCACCGAAAGATGGCACAGGCGATGGCTCGAGCAGCGATTTCGAACTCCCCTTTGGCTGGGCTGCAAGTGCAAGCGGCTCGGTAGCAGGTCTGGTCAATTTTGGTGCTGACGGCGCCGCACCCGGCGGCGGATTTGGCTTCACGTCGACCGCGTTGACCGACATGGCCAATATCGGCCTGATGTCCAAGGGTGTTGCTCTGAGCTATACCTTCGTCGGTGGTGAGTTGGTCGCCTTTGCTGACAATGGAAATGGCAGCTACAACGCCCTTTTAGATCGGACAATCTTCAAGCTGACGCTCGCAGCGGATGGCAGTTTCACCTTCCGCCAGTTCGATCAACTCGACCATGTGGCGCCGCAGTCCGGTGCTGACGAGAATACCGCACTCAAGACTGCAAACGGCTCAGTTCCCTCGATCGATTTTGGTTCGGTTATCCAAGCGACCGACCGCGACGGCGATTCCGTCACGCTTGGTCAGGGCAAGGTCAATGTCACTGTTCGCGACGACGTTCCCGAGGTCGAACTGACGGCAACGGGTCGTTTGCTCGTGCACGACGAGACGCCGGGCGCACAGCCCGACGCGGACGATATCTCCGGCTCCCTGTCGCTGTTCAACGGCATCACCAACAAGGGCGATGACCCGGATGTTGCCGGCAGCGGCCCGATCGGCTTTGCCAAGCAGAACGGCCTGATCAATGCCGATGTCGTCTTCGGTTCGGATGGCGCAGCGGCGCAAGACTCCAAGGTGTTTTCGCTGACGCTGAAGGGCGGCAACGGCCAGGATTCCGGGCTGCGCACGACTGAAGGTCAGATGATCCGCCTCTATCTTGAAGGCGGCCTGATCGTTGGTCGTGTTGACGGCGGTGCGTTCAACGGCAAGGCGGCGTTTGCGATCGGCATCGATACGGATGACGGCGATGTGTCGCTGGTGCAGTACCTGTCGCTCATGCACGCCAACCAGACCAACCCCGATGACGAGGTCGGCTTCACGCTTGGCCAGGGCCAGGGCATCGAGGTGCAGCTGACGGTCAAGGATGGCGATGGCGACACCGATACCAAGAGGGTCGACATCACCAACAGCGTCAAGTTCCAGGACGATGGTCCGAAGATCATCTCGGTCGAGGCCCCGGTGCCTGCGATGGGACCGGACCTAATCGCCAATGGCAGCTTCGAGCAGGGCCACAATCTTACAGGTTCCACCTGGGAGATTTTCGGCGCCATCTCCGGCTGGACCATGGGTTCGAACAATGTTCCGTTCGAGATTCAGACGGGCGGGTCTGGCGGCCGTGGCGCCGACAGCGGCAACGCCATCGTGGAGCTGGACGGCGACACCCATAGTAACGGCAATCAGGGTGTTATTCCAAATGCTGATCACACCAACGCCACCATTCAGCAGACGATTGCAGGCACCGAGGCTGGCCAGACCTATCAGCTGAGCTTCGCCTATTCGCCGCGTGGCGGCGAGGGCGTAGGCTCCAGCGGCATGCAGGTCTGGTTCGAGGGCAAGCTGATCTATGAGATCCCTGCGAATAACACCTATCCTGCCAACACCTGGCAGCACTTCACCATCAATGTGACTGCAAGCGGCCCCGGCGCGGTGCTCAAATTCGTTGGCACTGGCAGCGAAAACGAGCTTGGTGCGCTGCTCGACAGCGTCAGCCTCAAGGCTGTCTACAGCTCCAATCTCGATGACGAGGATGCGCTCGGCCAGGTCCTTGGCAACCAGGGCGGCCCCGGCGACGACGGCTCTGGCAGTGTTGCCCAGGGCAAGATCCTTTTCGATGCCGGCTCCGACGGTCTCAAGTCGATCGTTGCGGAGGGCATCGCCGGCCTCAAGGCGATTTACGTCGGCGCGGACGGCGTCGGTAGGCAATATGCGGTGGAAACCCGGCCCTGGGCAGAGAATGGTGCTGGCGGAACGCTGACCGGCACTATGGAAGTGCCGGGCGTCGGCACCGTCACGGTCTACACGCTGACCATCGATGCCTCGGGCAATTATACTCTGACCGTGCTGCAGCCATTGGTTCATCCGCTGACGGACAATCCCACGACGGACGAACAGGAAGCGTCTTTCGAAGACAATCTGTCGCTCAATTTCGGCTTCACGATCACCGATGGCGACGGCGACAGGGCAACCGGTACGATCAAGGTCGATGTCGACGACGACAGCCCAGAATTCGTCAATGGTGGCATTGAAAACGGTGCCGTCTCCGTCCTGAATACGGCAGTCACCGGCCATCTGAACCTTGCTTTCGGCGAAGACGGTCAGCATGCCACGAACGGGCTCCGCATCAGCGGTTGGCCTGAGCTTGAAGGCGTGACGACCACACTCTCCGGTGACGGCAGGACTTTGACCGCGACGATCGGCCAGAATGGTCCGACCCTTTATACGCTTCATCTGAACAACGACGGCACTTACGCGTTCACCCAAGTGAATTCGCTGCCGGGCGGCGGCAACACCATGCCGGCAGTCAATTTCGGCGGCGGCTTCGGGCCGACCGCGATCAAGGACTATGAAGGGTTCACCCTCGAAGGCATCAGCGGCAAACTTAGTGGCTCCGGTGCTGGCATCGGCGTCGGCGACAACAACATGGATGCCGGCGACAAGTTTGCTGTCGTGTACGATGTCGCAATGACGTCAGCGACGCTTGGAGTGAACCACAACGGCACCGGCAAGATGCATCTCGACTGGGTTGCAAAGGATGCCAACGGCGGTGTCGTTGCTTCTGGCAGCACGGCCAGCTTCGAAGGCGATGGCACTATCAAGATCGTTGCCGGCGCACCGTTCGTGAGGCTTGAAGTCACGGTTGACAAGGACGTCGCCAAGGAAAACCCGCACTTCAAGCTCGATAGCGTGGGCGGACAAACGCAAGGCGACGCGCTGATCGACAAGCTGAACTTCGAGGTCACCGGCAAGGACGGTGACGGCGATACCGTTTCCGACGCTTTCGACATATCGCTGGGTGATACGGCCCCGACGATTTCGGTAACGGCACCCACGCTTGTCGTCGACGAGGATGGTCTTGGCGGCGCCAATGTCGACAACGGCCTTGCTACGGAGACGACGTCGACCGGGAGCGCGACGCAGTCGGGCACGATCGTTGTGCAATATGGTGTCGACCAGCCGGCTAACCTTCTCGGGGCGATCGGACTGTCGGCTTCGGGCCTGAACGGCCAGCTCGATGCGCTGGGCGGTGACGTGACATGGGTGCTGTCGAACGACAGCCGGACGCTGACCGGTTCGGTTGGGAACACGCCGGTGATGACGATCGAAATCACCATGGCGACACCGAATGGCGGCGGCCAGGTGACCTACAGCTATACCGCAACGCTGCTGCAGCCTGTTACCCATCCGGTCAACCCGGGCGAGGACTTCGTGACGCTGAACAACATCGGCTTCACGGTCAAGGATAAGGACAACAGCGTCGCAACAGGTTCGTTCGCCGTCAAAGTGGCCGATGATGTGCCTGAGGCAGTCGACGATGCGGCAAGATCAATTGCCGAGAATGCCTCGGACACGATTAACGGCAACGTGCTGACAAACGATGCCAAGGGTGCGGATGGAGCTGTGCTCACCCACGTGCAGTTGCCGGGCGGTGCGTATGTGGCACTCGCCGATCTTTCGGAGACGGCTCCAGGTTCGGGAGTTCACACTGCGACGGTAACCGGCGTCGGTACCTATACGTTCAAGGCGGATGGCAGCTGGACTTTCGATCCGAGTTCGAATGCAAGCCTGTTGAACCAGGACGGTACGTTCCACTACAAAATCACAGATCGCGATGGCGATACCGATACGGCCAAGCAGCCGATCACAGTGACGAATGCTAACACGCCCCTCGATCAAACTGCCGGGTTCACCGGTATTGTCGAAGAAGAGCACCTCAATTCGGCGCAGGCGCATGGCATCGATGATGTTACGTCCGCGCCCGATGGTGACAACAACCCGGCTACGCCAGACGGCGACGACGATGTCGCGGGCAATCTCGGCGTCACCACAGACGTTACGAGCGGCAATCTGAACGGTCTCGTATCCGGCATAGACGGCACGGCAACCTTTGCCTTCTCGGTTACGGATGGGGCAAATGCGACCCTGGTCGGCGGGGCTAACGTGACCTCGCAAGGTCAAAATGTCCTGCTGGACGTTCAGGGCAACACGATGTGGGGCTATGCCAACAATGGTGGCGCCACCAACAGCTACGACCCAGGCAGCGATCGCCCAGTGTTCAAGCTGGAGCTGGATTCGGCAACTGGTGCCATCAAGTTCACCTTGCTCGATAATATCGACCACCATCCGATCGCTAGCGCCGACAATGTCGAAGGTATCAAGGCGCTCGACCTGTCCGGCAAGCTGACCGTCACAGATTCCGCGGATGGCGAGACGCTCACATACCATAACGTCTCCGTGAACATCATCGACGACGTGCCTGTGGCTCAAGACGACGCGGCGGCTGTTGTCGAAGGCTCCAAGCCGAGCATGAATGTCGTTCTGGTCATCGACACGTCCGGCAGCATGGCAGAGGACGGCGACCCCAACACCCCAGGCGTACAGTCGCGGTTGGACCTCGCCAAGGCGGCGGCGCTGAACTTGCTCAACTCGAGCGGCGTTACCATCAATCAGGTGATGGTCGTTGAGTTCTACGATAAGACTCAGGTGAACACCCCCAAATGGGCCAATTGGAGCGATCCAGCTGATAGGGCTGATATCGAAGCATTTATCGACAGCAGGATCACCGGCGGCGGTACCGATTACGATGCCGCGACAGGGGCGGTACGTGCCAGCTGGGGTACTGGGCCGACGGCTGCCGATCTCACTAACGTCTACTTCCTCTCGGACGGCGATCCCGATCCGAGTTCGGCGGGGCTCGATGCGACGGAGCGCGGAGTATGGGAAAGCTTCCTTGTCAACCCCGACAACAATGCCGCGACCAACGACGCCATTGACCATGTCTATGCCGTCGGCATCGGTTCGGGCGTAAGCACCAGCGCGCTCGAGCCAGTTGCCTGGACGCCGGGTAACGCCAACTTCCCGCCGATCGTCATTACGGATGCGACGCAACTCAACTCAACCCTGACGGGTACACTGCCAGGCTCGACTACCGGCAATGTGCTCTCCAATGACGGTGGCTTCGGCGCCGATGGTGGCCGTATTCTGTCGATCAAGGTCGGCGACGTGACCTACACTTGGAACGGGGCCAACGCGATCGAGAAGTCCACCGGAGGTACGATCACCGGGACATCGTTCACCGTGAACACCGCCAACGGCGGAACCTTCACTTTCCAATTTGCAACCGGCGGCGGAAAGAACGCCGGCGACTGGAGCTACAAGGCGCCAACCAGCGTAGCCCAGGACCAGGTCGAGCACTTCACCTATGTCGTTCGGGACGGCGACGGCGATACGGCAACTGCCAACCTGGACATCACGGTCAAGAACATCAACCAGGCGCCCGCCGGCATCGACGCTGCCATCAACGGCACGGAAGATACGGCAGTCCAACTGACGACAGCCAACTTCAGTTTCACGGACAACGAAAACAACGCGCTCCAGTCGGTGATCATCACAACACTGCCGGCGAGCGGGCAGCTGCTGCTCAACGGTATCACCGTAGCTGCGGGAGCGACGATCTCGGCAACCGCTATTGCCGCCGGCCAGCTAACCTATGTTCCTGCGGCGAATGCCAACGGCTCGGTCGATCTGAAATTCCAGGTGGTCGACAATGGCGGCACGGCCAATGGCGGCCAAAACACCGATACGTCGCCGAACACGCTGACGATCAACCTTGCGGCGGTCAACGATGCGCCAACGTCGACGAACGACGCCGTGACGATCAATGAGGACACTACCTATCTGCTGACGCGGACCGATTTTGGTACGTTCGCCGATGTTGACGGCAATGCGCTGGCGGCAGTGAAGATTACAACGCTTCCCGGCAACGGAGCGCTGCAATACAACACCGGTGGCTCGACCTGGGTTACGGTTACGTCAGGCCAGGAAATCAGCGCCGCCCATATCGACGCTGGCCGTCTGCGCTTTGTGCCTGATGCCAACGAATTCGGTACGGCTTACGCTACGATCGGCTTCAAGGTCGGCGACGGAACGACGTTTAGTGCTTCGGCCTATACGCTGACGGTCAACGTCAACGACGTGCCGGAGAATGCTGCGCCGCAGATTTTCGCAGACACAACATATTTTTGGACGACTGATAACAGCAACAACGCTCAAACATATGTCAATCGTGTTAGCTTCTTCGACGGCGATGCAGGTACAAGCACGGTGTCAGCGCTTTTCACCTCAACCAATGCTGGCGACACTCTGATTGCAACCAATGGCAATGGCGTCACGGTGTCGGGTTCTGGAGCAAGCCTTACGCTTACCGGTTCGATGGCGGCCATCAATGCGTTTTTGGCAAACAATGGATTGTCGTGGAATCCTTCGGGCAGTAACAATCAGGTTGTCAGCCGTCAGATCAATGTGACGATCACCGACAATCTCGGGGCGAGTTCTTCTACCTCGTTTAATGTTGTTCATTCGGCACAGAATTCGGATAGTGGCAGCAGCCACAATTACGTCGGCCTGAACATCAACAGAGCTGACCCGGACTTTGATGGTGGGAACGACACGGTCATCACCTCTTGGGCGCACGGGCCTTCGACCAATGACGTGGTTTACGATGGTGGCGACGGCACCGATACCATCACGCTGGTGTTCACGCCTGCCCAGCTGGAGGAGTTGCTGGTAGCCGGTTCTGCTCTCGATAACTTCCTTGATGGCAACATCAACTCGAACTTGGACCTTGGGGGCACAAGCTGGAACGCCGAGGCGACCAATTTCGAGAATGCGGTTCTTGCAGTTGCCGCTGGGCACAATCAGCATGTTGTCTATTCTGCAATCGGGGCAACCGATGCCGACTTACCGACGTTCGACAATACCCCTGATAACGACACGAATGGCGACACTGTGCTCGGCACGACCGGGGGAGATACGCTAAACGGCGGCGGCGGTAACAACGATACTGCCAACAACGGTAACGACATCCTCGTGGGCCGCGGCGGCAACGACACGCTTTGGGGTGGTGGTGGCAGCGACCTGCTGCTTGGCGGCGACGGCAACGACTTGCTGCATGGCGGTATCGGCAATGACATCCTTTCGGGTGGTGCGGGAGCAGACACGTTCTTCTTTGCGGCGGCCGGTGCTGCAAATGTCGACAAGATCGTCGACTACTCCTACATGGAGGGCGACAAGATCGACCTTTCCGCTTTGCTCGATGCGAACTTCAATCCGGGCGGCGATGTGTCGAGCTTTGTTAAGTTGAGTTCGAATGGCACTGACGTGACTGTCCAGGTCGATGTGAGCGGAAACGGCTCGAACTGGCAGGACGTGGCAACCCTCAGCGGCTACTCGACAAGCAGCGCCGAAATGGTGAAGGTGCTGTTTGACAACAACGAGCATACGATCACGACGACCTAAAGGGCGAAGGCATGACGGAGCCTACGAATGATGCGGAGCCATCGGGTTTTTTGTCGCCCTTGGAAGGTGAGCTGCATTTCGGCAATCTGCCCATGCTGGCGCCGAGCCCGATGCCTGTGATCGACCAGGCAGCGCTCGGCGAGATTCTCGCCGACTCGCTGTTTGGCGAGGTCATCGAATTGTCCGACCTGATACCGCAGTTGCTGGCTCCGGGCACCGAGACGTCGGTCGACGCTCTGGCGATGGCTGATATCGCGGCGCCGGAGACCGCCGGGGACGCGTTGGCTGCCACGGCACCGTTCATGATCCTCTTCGAAGAAGATGGCTCGTCGGGGCAGGGTACGCTTTGAGTTTTGGAATGCGCCCGGATTTCCGGGTGGGGACGTGAATGGGTGGCAGCCGACACCGCGTCGCTGCCGGGCTGGAGAGGGAATTTCTATGGCTTTCAACTGGAAGAAGCGGTCGGCGCTGGCCGGCCTTTGCGTATTCGCCTTCACTGGTCAGGTGGCCGCGGCCGACCTGATCGACATGCCGACGGCCAGCTATTGCCAGGTGGCGAGCACCTCGGACCTGGCGCTGAACGAGAACCTCGGCGAGGTCAGGACCGAAGTCGTAAGGCTGATGGACGAGGCCGTGGCGGCGGCGAACAGCTCGCAGTGGATCGACTCGAAGCGTCCTGTCTTCGTCTGGGCGTCGGAAGCCAAGGTCGCCTGCGGCAAGGCCTATGGCTATCTCAAGACAAACTATCGCGATGAGGACTACCTCAACAAATGCGCGTGCTTCCATAGCCGCATGGTCGAATACATGAACTAGCCAGGTCGCGGGCCGCCGCTTCCATGTGGCCCGAAAAGTCCGCCGAAGGCCCCGCGCGATGAAACCCAGCAACGCTGGCCCGGCCCGCCTGCTCGGCGGCCGCCAGGTTCGCGGCCGTTGCTGAACTGGCATAGCCGCAGCCCGATCGCCCCTGGCGCAGGTTAATGCTCCGTTCGCTGCGGCGGCGATGGAGATCGAAAACGATGCGGAAGCACCCAGCAAGGGAAGCATGATGACGGGAACTGGACAGCGCTTGACGCGGCATGCCGCATTGCTGGCTGCCGTGTTGGCGCTGCCGCTTGGTCTGGCCGCTTGCCAGTCCGGCGCCGAAGACGACGACGTGCTTGGCACCGTCGCCCAAGGCGTAACCGCACCTGCTGGAACAGCTCAGGCGAAATCGGGCCCGACAAAATCCGGCGAAACGCTCGGCAAGGGGCCGGTGAAGATTTCGATGCTGCTGCCCTTGTCGGCGAGCGGGGCGGCCGGCGATCGCGGCCGCAAGATGCGCGATGCCGCAGCCCTCGCCATGGCCGACATGGGCGACAACCTGCTGACATTGACGGTTGAAGACACCGGTGGCGACGAAGCTCGCGCGCGCACGCTGACCACCGGCGCGCTGGCTTCGGGCGCGAAGCTCGTCATCGGCCCGTCCGAGCCCGGCGCGGTGCGCCAGCTCGCGGCGATTTCGGGCACCAACCGGCCACTGGTTCTGGCTTTGGCCGACAATTATGCCGGCGCGCCCGGGGTCTATTCGGTCAGGCTCAACGAGGCCGACAGTGCGGCGGCGGGTGCGGCGGCAATCGCTGCCAAGGGCGCGCGCAAATTCGTGCTGTTCACAGCCGAAGGCGAGGCCGGCAAGACAATCGAAAAGCGGGTCGCCAACAGCCTCAGCATCTATGGCGCCACGCTTGCGGTGGCGGTGCCATTCGGCCCGTCGACCGGCGGATCGGAAAAGGCTGTGGCCGACATGATGGCGCTGGTCAGCGATCCGCAGGCGATCGTGATCGCCAGCGGCAGCGCCAACCCGGCACCTTTGGTCGCGGCGCTGAAGGCCAAGGGGCTGCTCGGCAAGAACATCACCCTGGTCGGCTCAAATCGCTGGCTCGAGCATGGCATCGACGAGCCGACGATGCAGGGGGCCTACATCGCCACACTCGACAGTGCCGAGATCGGGCCGATCGCCGAGCGTTTCCGCAAGACCTATAACTACGAGCCCGACGTCAATGTCGCTTATGGTTATGACACTGTGGCCCTTGCGGCCGGCATCGCCAGCGCGCTCGGCCCGAAGGGCTTCACCAAGAAGGTGATCGAAAACCCGACGGGCTTTCGCGGTTCGACCGGCGTCTTCCGTTTCCGCGACGACGGTGCCGGCGAACGCGCCATGCCCTTCTTCCGCATCGACAAAGGCCAGCTCAAGCAGGTCGAAAAATCGACCTCGGGATTTTGACAATTACGAAACGGATTGCCCGGTTTACCAGCATCCCGAGAGGCGCCGACTGTCGCACTTGAAAACAGAATGTACCCGTCTAAATCAAATGTCGCAGCTATTTAAAGATGAGACAAAGCAAGCAACTTAGAAATGCGATATGATCCTAATCATTATTACTTCGTTT
>NZ_JBXARL010000010.1:0-239219 GCF_058808215.1 Aminobacter sp. GW821-FHT11F06
ATCATCGGCTTGTCGTAGATCGGCAAGATCTGCTTGGAGACCGCAAGCGTGGCCGGATAAAGTCGCGTGCCACTACCGCCGGCTAATATGATGCCCTTCAATGTAGCAATCCGTTCAATCTAGATGGCAACAGCACCAACGGCATGTCAAACGCCTGCCATTTCGCAACCGGTATCTAGCCGATCATCATTCCAAGACCGTTGAAATTTAATTTTGCAGTGTAATTCTACGTGATGCTCGGTTGAATTGCCCGCAATTGAACCGCTGAGCGATCTTGCTCCAACGATATCGATGACTCATCAAGGATCGCCTGCATGCGGCAAGCCGCCCAATAGGTCTGCCTTTTTGTGCGTATCAGCTCGTCCGACTGCGATCACAGCCGAAACGACCAGAACAAACAAGCCAGGGTGGCGATGCCGAAGATGGCGAAGAACAGGCTGCGCAAGAGGACATTGCGGCGGAGTTCGTTCATCGTCAGATGGCAGCCGACGATGGCTGCGACGAACAGGAAGCGCCAGTCGAGCAGGGCCCATGGCGCGCTTGTATGTCCGAAGGCCCAGCGCGCCGCGAGGCAGCCGACGATGGTTGCAAACAGTGCGACGACGACCCAATGGATCGTGTCGGCAGCGTTGAGCAGGACGACGCTTGCGGCCTTGAGCGGCAGGATCATCATCAGCATGGCGGCAAAGAAGTAGATCGCCGCCAGGGGCAGGAACGTGTCGGCGTTGGCGATGCCGTCGAGCCGGTTCACGCCGGTGACGCCGAACGGATAGCCGTGCCGCGCCACAGCAAGGCTGAGCGCCATCAACAAGGCTGTCAGCACGGCGACGAGGGCAAATGAGGTGGCGGCCTTGTTCATGATGGTCCCGGCGGTTGGCGAATCGGCTTGCACCTTGCGTAGCGCAGCAAAATCGGGATTTCCAATGATGAGATTTCAGTTGGGTAGGGCGTTGGCGTCGGGAACTGGCCCATACCGCCCTCAAGCTCGCGCCGCGCGGTCATCATGTGGAGCGCGCTGCTTGCGGCTGCTCAAGCCTGGCCAATGCAGGCGGACGACCTGCCGGTGGCCGACCCGCCTTGATGTTGCTGCGCGGTCGCCTGATTCATGCCGAATTGCCAAGGCATCTCAATGGCTGAAGGGACTCGGCGACCACGCGCCACACACAAGCGCGATGGATCGATAATGGCCGCCGCGCATTGTAGGCGAGGTGGGGACCACATTTTTTGGAGAGATTGGCGATGAAGAAACTGGTTTTGAGCCTTGCGCTGCTGGTACCGCTGGCAGCCTGCTCGCAGACGCAACAGGGTGCAGCCATCGGCGGCCTCGGCGGTGCGGCGATCGGTAGTGCTGTTGCCTCCCCCGGAAATCGCGCAGAGGGTGCGCTGGTCGGTGGCGCTGTGGGGGCCGTCGCCGGTGGCCTGATCGGCCGGGCGAATGAGCCCAACCAGTGTCGCTATCGCGACCGCTATGGCCGTACCTATGTCGCGCCGTGCCAGCGCGGCTATTACTGAGCCGGCTATCTCAATTCGACAATATCCCGACGGCGCTGACGCGTCTTCGGGATATTTTTTGCCACCCCTTCAGCGGGCGATCGTCGCGGGCCTCGGTTCTCTCGAGAATCAGGTTATTTCTATATCTCATTGTTTTCAAACATGTATTTACATCGATTCGCGCTGTGTCGCGTGACAGCCTGAAGCGTTCCACCTTTGAAATGGGATGCCTGTTGGGGATAAAATGCTCCGCGCAGCTGGTGCGGCGGCAAAGCCGTTCCACAATCTTGCCAAAATTAGCAATCGACAAAGTCTATTATTTTTATAGACTAACGGCATGATGGAGATTGCGATGGCACAGACCCAGTATCTCTCACACGGCCGGCCGGCGCAAAACGCGGCTTCGACCGTCAGGCCGGTGGCATTTGCCCAGCTTGCGTCCTACCTCATCTTCACGGTGTCGTTCGGCTTCACCGTGGCGATGGTCGTCGGACTGGTGCGCTAGACTGCCTCGAATTGGCGCCCGGAAGTGGTGCCGTGTTCTCTCAGTGAAGAAGGTTTTTCCAGGTAGCGCGTGAACCGGTGCGGCGGCGCCAAATTGTTCCTGACAAGATGAAGGAGTTTGCGATGCAGATCGACTTCACCCATTGCCCGGGCGGCACAGCCGACAGCGACGAACTTCACTCTTCCTTCTTTTCCGACACAGCTCTTGCCGTCCAACGGTTGCGGCAGCTTGAAAATGCGGGATTCAGCCGTGTCATGATCGACGACATGGGCGGCCTGCTCGCCAACATGGACCTGGCGTCGCTGGCGCTGCGCGCGACGCGGACGCTTGGTGTGCTGGTTTCCCATTGGCCGGGCATTGTGGCGCCCGTCGTGGCTGCGCGACAGTTCGCCGCCTTCGACCAACTCGGCAATGGGCGCCTGGCGCTACGCGTGCCGCCGAGCCGCGACCTGCGCGAGACCAATGACGACAGTGGTCTTGTCGCTACGCTTGGGCGTACCGACGAATATCTGATGCTGCTTAAGCGGCTGTGGGCCAATGCGCAGCCTTTCGACTTCGAAGGCGCGTTCTATCGCATCCATGGCGGCTTCGTGCCGATGAAGGCTGCCGAAGGCGTCGTGATACCGCTACAATTGGGCGGATTGTCGGGTACGGCGCTCAAGATCGCTGGCCGGCACGCCGACCGGTTCGAACTGCTGGCAGGCGGGCTCGACGAAACGCAGCGGCTGATCGAGCGCGTTCGGGTTGCGGCCGAGCCTTTCGGCCGGGCGCAGCGCATCGGCTTTTCCCTGCCGGTTCATGTCGGCGAGGGCAGGCGGGCTTGGCAGCTTGATGGCGCGCCTGAGCAGGTCGTTTCGGCGCTGGCTCGCTTTGTCGAACTCGGCGTGACGGACTTCGTTGTCCACGGCCTCGATGATGCCGATGCGATCGCGGCGTTCGGACGCCAGGTCATCCCGCCGCTGCGCAAGGCTTTCAGGCGGCAGGAGCCAACGCACATGCATCGCCGCAACAGGCCGGTGGTGCTGCGTCAGGTCGTCTGAAAACTTCAGGCGTGATGGAGCGCGTCGCCCAGGACGTCGTCATTGGCGGCGTCGCGGACCTGGGCGAGGCTGCGATTGTCGAGCACGCCGGCAATCGCCTGGCGCACCTCGAGCATCATGTGCCTGATCTGGCAAGTCGCCTCGTCGCAGTCATCGCAAGGCTGGTACTGGGTGCGGCTGGCGCAGGGGATTGGCGCCAGCGGCCCGTCGAGCACGCGCACGACATGGCCGATCTTGATCTCGGTGGCCAGCTTGGCCAAGCGGTAACCGCCATCCTTGCCCTTGCGGCTCTGGACAAAGCCGGCATTGCGCAGCTCGCCCAGGATGGCGTCGAGAAATTTTTTCGGGATCTTGTTGGCGGTCGCGATGTCGCCGACGAAGGCGAGCTGACCAGCGGGCAGTTGCGATAGGTGGACGAGGGCCTTGAGGCCGTATTTGCCTTTTTTAGTCAGCATGGTGAACGCGTGTCATCGGCTTCGGCTGCCAGTCGCAGCGTGAGGTTGCATGCCGAGGATAACGATTCGTCCCCATCGCATTCCGGCTTCCACCAGAGATAAATTCCACAGACTTGATATACAAGCCGAAACACGTTGATTTTCCGTAAGTTTTGCGGGTTTTGAGCCAAATCAGCCCGCCGCGTAGACTCGGGCACGCTCGATGGTGATGACGCCCTGTTCGCGGGCGCTGACCTGGGTCTCGGGCGTGACATCGAGTTCGATCGCTTCGCCAGACGCGGTGACCGCAAGAATGCGCCGGCCTGCTGGCCGGTCGATGACACGGGCGACAGTCGCGGGGATGCCTTCGCCTGAAGAATTCCAGCCGAGATCGCTGGGGCGCAGGAAGATTTCTGCTGGGCCATCGGAGAGGCCGGGGGCAGGGATTGTGGCATCGCCAAGCCGGGCATGGCCGCCTGAAACAGTTGCAGCAAAGCGATTGGTGTCGCCCAGAAAATTCATGACAAAGGCCGAGGCCGGGTTGCGGCAGACCTCTTCGGGCGTGCCTTGCTGGACGATCCGGCCCTTGTCGAGGATGACGACGCGGTCGGCGAGGTCGAGCGCTTCTTCCTGGTCGTGGGTGACAAACAGCGTGGTGATGCCGAGCTCCTGGTGGATTTCACGCAGCCAGCGGCGCAGGTCGCGGCGGACATTGGCGTCGAGCGCACCGAAAGGCTCGTCGAGCAAAAGCACCTTGGGATCGACGGCGAGCGCGAGCGCGACGCGCTGACGCTGGCCGCCTGAGATCTGACCAGGAAAACGTTCGCCCAGGCCATCGAGCTGAACCAGGCGCAAAAGCTCGGTGACGCGCGTATCGATGGCGGCCTTGTTGCGGCGGACTTTCGAGACCTTCATGCCGAAGGCGATGTTTTCCGCCACCGTCATGTGCGGGAACAGCGCATAGTGCTGGAAGACGAATCCGACGCCACGGTCGCGCACTGGAATGTTGGTGGCATCGTCGTCGCCGAAATAGATGTGGCCGGCATCGGCATATTCGAGGCCGGCGACCATGCGCAAAATGGTGGTCTTGCCCGAGCCGGAGGGACCGAGCAGGGCGACGAGTTCGCCGCTTTCGATCTCCAGCGATACGCCGCGCACGGCGCGGAAGGTCTCGAAGGTCTTTTCGACATTGTCGAGGCGGATTTTCATGACGAAACCTCAGCGGAAACGGTTTTGGGGGCTGCGGCCGGCGCGGCAAGCGACGGGCGGCGGCGGGCGCGGCCGGCACCCTGGCGTTCGAGCAGGACTTTTGCCACCAGCGTGACGACGGCGAGCAGCGCCAGGATGGAGGCCGCGGCGAAGGCGCCTGCAGTCTGGTAGTCGTGGTAGAGCAGCTCGATATGCAGAGGCAGCGTGTTGGTCTGGCCGCGAATGTTGCCTGAGACCACCGAGACAGCGCCGAACTCGCCCATGACCCGCGCGTTGCACAGCACCACGCCGTAGAGCAGGGCCCAGCGGATGTTGGGCAGCGTGACCGAAAAGAAGGTGCGCCAGCCGGATGCGCCAAGTGAGGTCGCGGCTTCTTCGAGATCGCGCCCTTGGGCCTGCATCAGCGGAATCAACTCGCGCGCGACGAAGGGGGCGGTGACGAACATCGAGGCAAGCACGATGCCAGGCAGGGCAAACAGGATCTTGATGTCCGCGGATTCGAGCGCCGGGCCGAACAGCCCCTGCAGGCCGTAGACGAAGAGATAGGCGACACCGGCGACAATGGGCGAGATCGAAAACGGAATCTCGATGACCACCAGCAGGAAGCGGCGGCCCCGGAAATCGAATTTCGTGATCGCCCAGGCGGCGGCGACGCCGAAGGCGGTGTTGATCGGCACGGCGATGAGCGCGGTGACGACGGTAAGCCCAATGGCGTGCAGTGTATCAGGGTGGGCGATGGCTGCGGCATAGACCTGGATGCCTTGCGAAAAGGCCTGGTAACCGATGACGGCCAGCGGCGCGATGATGACGATGGCGACCAGTGCCAGCACGATGCCAATCAGCGTGTGGCGGAAGAGTGGGGCGTCGCCGACGCGAGGCGGGCGGCCTTTGACGGGCGCGTTCATCTCAGCCCCTCGCCGTGTAGCGCAAGGCGCGGGTCTGCAGGATGTTGGTGATGGCGAGCATCAGGAAGGCGGCGATGAGCAGCACCGAGGCTATCGCTGCGGCGGCCTGATAGTCATATTCCTCGAGCCGGATGAAGGCGAGCAGTGCTGTGATCTCGGTGGACATCGGCTGGTTGCCGGCAATGAAGATGATGGCTCCGAACTCGCCGAGGCTGCGCGCAAATGACAGGGACAGGCCGGCGAGCAAGGCGGGCGTCAGCAGCGGCAGGATGACACGCAGGAAGATCGAGCGGTCGCTGCCGCCAAGCGTCTGTGCGGCTTCCTCAAGCGCTGGATCGAGGTCTTCCAGCACCGGCTGCACGGTGCGGACGATGAACGGCAGGCTGGTGAAGGCCATGGCGACCATGATGCCGAGCGGGGTGTAGGCAACCTTGATGCCGGCTTGGGCAAGCACCGAGCCGAACCAGCCGTTCTCGGCGAACAAGGTCGTCAGCGCGATGCCGGCAACGGCTGTCGGAAGCGCGAAGGGCAGGTCGACGAGCGCGTCGATGAAACGGCGGCCCGGAAAGCGGTAGCGTACCAGAACCCAGGCCAGCGCCATGCCGAAGACGAGGTTGAAGGCGGTCGCCGCCAATGCGGAAAGGGCGGTGACGCGGTAGCTGGCAACGGCGCGGGGCGAAGAGACGATGCGCCAATAGTCCTCAAAACCGAGGCTGGCCGCCTTGAAGACCAGCGCACCGAGCGGCAAAACGACGATGATCGAGACGTAGACGAGGGTTATCCCCAGCGCCAGGGGAAAGCCCGGTAGAATGCGGCGCGCCACTGGAATGCCTTCCTTAGAAACTTCAATGCGGAAAGCCGGCATTGGCCGGCTCTCCAATTCTCAACAGCAATAGGTGGCTGCGGTCAACGCGCGCCGTAGATCTGGTCGAGCAGGCCGCCCGAACCGAAATGTTCCTTCTGGACCTTGTCCCAGCCGCCGAAGACGTCCTCGACGGTGACCAGGCGAACTTCGGGGAACTGGTCCTTGAACTCGGCCGCAACCGCCGGCTCGTGGACGCGGTTGCCGTGCTGGGCGGCGATGCGCTGTCCCTCGGGCGTGTAGAGGAAGTCGAGGTAGGACTTGGCGAGATCACGCGAGCCGCGCTTGTCGACGACCTTGTCGACCACGGCGACGGGGAATTCGGCCAACAGGCTGACCGAGGGAATGACGCTTTCGACCTTGTCGGAACCATACTCCTTGGCGATCGAGCGGGTTTCGGCTTCGAAGGTGATCAGCACGTCGCCGATGTTGCGCTCGACAAAGGTGGTGGTGGCGGCGCGGCCGCCGGTGTCGAACACCGGCACGTTGTCGAACAATTTTGTCACGAACGCCTTGACCTTGGCGTCGTCGCCCTTGAACGCTTCCTTGGCGTAGGCAGTGGCTGCCAGATAGGTGTAGCGCGCGTTGCCCGAGGTCTTGGGGTTGGGGAAGATCACCTTGACGTCGTCGCGGACGAGATCGGACCAGTCCTTGATGCCCTTGGGGTTGCCGGCGCGGACGAGGAAGGACGGCAGCGAATAGAAGGGCGAGGCCTGGTTGGCGAAATCCTTCTTCCAGTCGTCGGAAACAAAGCCGTTCTTGACCAGGAATTCGATATCGGTGACCTGGTTGAAGGTGACGACGTCGGCTTCAAGCCCCTCGACGATGGCGCGCGCCTGCTTGGAGGTGCCGGCATGCGACTGGTCGACGGTAACACCGGGGTTCTTGGCGATGAACGCCGCGTTTTCGGCGGCGAACAGCTCGCGTGCGACATCATAAGAAGCGTTGAGCAGCTTGTCCGCGGCGTTGGCCTGCAGCGGACCAGTGAGGATCGCGGCAAGGGCTACGCCGACGAGAAGGAAGCGTTTCATGGGGGCATTCTCCTGAGACAAGCGGCAAATGGCTAAAGTAGGCCGCAAGATAGTCGGGAGGTTACGTTCGCGGGAGGCAGAGGCAGGTTGCCTCCGCTGAGGGGTTGAGAATTTTCGTCTCTTTTCGGCGGTTGAGAAGAAATCATTTTCCGGTTCAGCAGTTGTGTCGCTGTCGAACCGGAAAATCCCGACTATTTGTCGGTGACACCAGCCTCGGCAAAACTCGCCATGCGGGCGTGGCATTCGAACGCTGAGCGAACGATGTTGACGGCGAGGCAAGCGCCCGAGCCTTCTCCAAGCCGCATGCCCATATCGAGTAACGGGGGGAGCTGCAGCGCTTCGAGCAGCTGACGATGCCCGGCTTCGGCCGAGACATGGGCGGAGAGCGTGTGGGCGAGGCCCTGCGGGTGCAATTTCGCGAGCGGGGCGGCGGCGGCTGTGACGACAAACCCATCAAGCAGGACGGGCACGCCAAGATGCCGGGCGGCGAGCGTGGCACCCAGGATCGCGGCGAGTTCGCGCCCGCCGAGTGCTGCGGCAATCGCCAACGGATCGGAGAGGCTTGCGGCGTGGCGGGCGAGGCCAGCGTCGATGGCGGCGAATTTGCGCGACAGGCCCGAATCGTCGACGCCTGTGCCGCGTCCGGCCCAGTCGCGGCCGGTACCGCCGAAGAGTGCGGCGGCGATTGCCGCTGCGGGTGTTGTATTGCCGATGCCCATTTCGCCGAAGCAGATCAGGTCGAGGTCCTCGTCGACCGCTTCATAGCCGGTGGCGACGGCGGCGAGGAACTCCGCCTCGTTCATCGCAACGTCTTGCGTGAAGTCGCCGGTGGGGTGGTTGAGGTCGAGCGGGATCACCGACAGCTCGGCACCGGCAAGGCGGGCGAGCTGATTGATGGCGGCACCGCCGCCAGCAAAATTCGCCACCATCTGCACCGTCACCTCGGAGGGATAGGCCGAAACGCCTTGGGCGGTCACACCATGGTTGCCGGCAAAGACAATGACCTTGACTCGGTCGAGCCGGGGCATGTCGCGACCTTGCCAGCGCGCCAGCCAGGCGGCGATGGTTTCGAGCTTGCCCAGACTGCCGCGCGGCTTGGTCAGCGTGTCCTGACGGCCAGCTACGGCTTGCGCGGCGGCATCGCTGCCTGCGGGCAGGGCGCTGCAGGCTGCGCGCAATTCATCGAGCGATTTGAAGGCCATGGCTGCGAATACTCCAAGATTGAATCAAGCCAGGATGGCGGATGCGGCGAAAAGCAAAGTGATCTCGGCGAGCTGCTGCAATGCGCCGATGGTGTCGCCGCTCTGGCCGCCGATCTGGGCGAGGCAGAGTTTTCGAAATGCGACAAACAGCAGTGCGAGGCAGATGGCAGCGACGACGGCGCCCTTGAGGCCAAGCAGCAGCAGAGCCACAGCGCCAATGGCGAGAGCTGTCAGGACAACGCTGTCGGACAGCGTGCCCACTCCGGCCGAAAGCCCGTCGATGCGTGCCTGCGGCAACATCTGCATGAACACGGGGATCAGTGCGCGCGAGGCGACATGGGCGACGACAAGGCCAACAAGCACGTGGCCGGGCGTCGCCAGTTCGGCAATGGCGCTCCAGCGCGCGAGGATCGAAAGCGCCAATGCGCAGGCACCGTAGGTGCCGATGCGGCTGTCGCGCATGATCTCGAGCTTGCGTTCGCGCGTGCGCCCGCCGCCGAAGCCGTCTGCTGTGTCAGACAGCCCGTCTTCATGCAGGCAACCGGTGACCAGCATGCCAACAGTCAGGGCAAGGGCAGCGGCGAGATTGGGCGACAGGCCGAGCAACGAGGCGATGGCGTAGACGAGCCAGGCGATGACGGCGACGACCAGCCCGATCAGCGGCGCGGTCCAGATGGCGTCGGCGAGTGAACGGTCTTTGACCTCGAAGTGAGGCAAGGGCAGGCGGGTGAAGAACACCAGGCCGATGCGAATGTCATCAAAGATCGTCGCCAACGAGGTCATCTCAGGCCTTCGCAATGGCGTGGAAGAACGTACCGGTGACATGGCCGCGCCGGCCACCGAATGTACCAAGCGGATTGCCCTGGCCGTCTGATATCTCGCCAAGCGGGGTGTCTTCGCCTTTCTTGACCGTCTGGGCGTAGTGGAACTCGTGGCCACGGATTGCATCACCGGCGGCGCCGAGTGGGCATGCGGCAGCCAATCGTGCCTGGCGATAGCCGAGGTTCATCTTGCGCTTGGCGAAGCTGGTGGCGTGGCCAAGCAGGCCGAGCATGGGGTGGGTCGTGCCATTTGCATCCTCGATTGATTCGCCAAGCACCATGAAGCCGCCGCACTCGCCATGGACCGGTTTTGTCTCGGCGAAACGGCGCGTGCCCGATATGAAATTCGAGGCTGCGGCAAGCCGGCCGGGATGCAGTTCGGGATAGCCGCCGGGCAGCCAGCAGACGTCGCAGGAAGCGTCGGGTGCTTCATCTGCGAGTGGCGAAAACGGCACCAATTCCGCGCCCATGGCGCGCCATTGCGCGGCGACATGCGGGTATAGGAAAGTGAAGGCGGCGTCCTGGGCGAGGGCGATGCGCTGGCCGGGCGGCGAAAGCGCATAGCCCTGATCTCCGGCGCCAGGCGCGAGCGGCGTGGCCAATGCCATGATCGCGTCGAGGTCGAGCGAGCGCTCGGCCATATCGGCGAGCTTGTCGATGTGGGCGAAGAGATCAGCGTGCTCCTCGGCCTGGACAAGACCCAGATGGCGCTCCGGCAGGGAAAGTGTTGGGTCGCGCAAAATGCCGCCGACGACGGGCAGGCCGAGCGCTTCGATGGCGTCGCCGGCGAGCTTGCGGTGGCGCTCGCTGCCGAGCCGGTTGAGCACCACGCCAGCAATGTGGACATCACGGTCGTAAGTGGCAAAACCCTTGGCGATCGCGGCCGCCGTCTGCGACTGGCCGGAAACGTCGAGCACCAAAAGCACCGGCAGGCCGTAGAGCCGGGCAAGATCGGCGGCGGCACCCGAGCGTCCTTGCGGGGCCGGTATGCCGTCGAACAGGCCCATAGCGCTTTCGACGATGACAAGGTCGGTGTCGCTGGCTGCATCCGCTGCGAGCTGATTGAGCAGGGAAGGCGGCATCGCCCAACTGTCGAGATTGACGCCGGGCAGGCCGGTGGCCGCTTTGTGGAAGCCGGGATCGATGTAGTCGGGCCCCGATTTCGCGCCGCGCACGCGAACGCCGCGACGGGCAAATGCGCGCAAAAGACCAATGGTGACGCTGGTCTTGCCCGAGCCGGAGCGTGGCGCGCCGATGATCAGCCCGCGCGCGGTCATTTTTGCCCCATGAGTTCGGCACGCAATGCAACGATGCCGCCGATGACGATGAGTGCGGGGGAGACGACTTTCTCGCGCCGGGCCGACTCGATCAGAGTGCCGAGCGATGCGGTGACCGTGCGCTCCTGCGGCATCGAGGCGTTCTCGACGAATGCCGCGGGCGTATCCTCGGGCAGCCCTGCTGCCAAGAGCTCCGCCACGGTGTCCGCCATATGCGTCAGGCCCATATAGATGACGATGGGCTGGCCGGTGCGGGCAAGGGCTGCCCAGTCAGGCCGGTCGTCGCTGACAGCGGCAAAGCCGGTGGCAAGGATGATTGCACCGTTGACGCCGCGCATGGTCGCGGGAATGCCGGCCGAGGTCAGGCCGCCGAAGGCCGAGGTGATGCCGGAAAGCACGCGCCAGGGGATGTTCTCGCGCGTCAGCACCAGCGCTTCCTCAGCACCTCGGCCGAAGACGAAGGGATGCCCACCCTTCAGCCGCACAACCTTGCGGTCTTCTCGCGCCAGCTTCACCAGAAGTGCGTTGATATCGTCCTGCGGGATCGAGAGCCTGCCGCCGCGCTTGCCGACGAAGAATTTTTCGGCTTGCTCGGCAATGTCGAGGATTTCAGGCGACACCAGCGCGTCATGGACCAGCGCGTCGGCCTGGGCGAGTGCGGACAGCACATCGAGCGTGAGACAGCCGGGATCGCCCGGCCCGGCACCGGCCAGCCAGACATGGCCGGGTTCGAGCATCTGCGGCTCGTACTTCAAACGTGCAATGGCTTTTTCGAGACTCATGCGTGTCGCTTTCGCCGATGACGCGCGGGCTTGGCCAGCCTATAGATCGCGTCATGAATGAAGAAGATCGTCCGCTCAAGCGCGGCTGGACCACCGGTGCCTGCGCCACCGCCGCGACCAAGGCAGCGTGCATCGCATTGAAGTCGGGTGAGTTTCCCGACCCGGTGGAAATCACTCTGCCGAGCGGCCAGAAGGTGGCCTTTGCGCTGGCGAAGAGCGAGCGTTTGGACGGCGCGGCCATGGCCGGCATCGTCAAGGACGCAGGCGACGACCCCGACGTGACGCATGGGGCGCTTGTCATGAGCACGGTGCGGCCGGGCACACCGGGCAGCGGCATCGTTTTCAAGGCGGGCACGGGCGTTGGCACGGTGACTCGGCCGGGCCTGCCGATCCCGCCCGGCGAGGCATCGATCAACCCGGTGCCGCGCAAGATGATCGCTGGTGCGATCGCGGAAGTTGCCGGCGAGGGTGCCGACTACGAGGTCGAGATTTCCGTCGCCGGCGGCGAGGAGATGGCACTCAGGACACTCAACCCGCGTCTCGGCATTCTGGGCGGCATCTCGATCCTGGGAACGACCGGCATCGTCATTCCTTATTCCTGCTCGGCCTGGATCCATTCCATTCATCGCGGCGTCGATGTCGCGCGCGCCATGGGCTTCGACCATGTCGCGGGCTCGACCGGCAACGCCTCCGAGATGGCCGTCCAGAAGTTCCATGATCTGCACGAAGTCCAGCTGATCGACATGGGCGACTTTGTCGGCGGCATGCTGAAATACATCCGCGCCCATCCTGTGCCCAAGGTCACGATCTCTGGCGGCGTCGCCAAGATGACCAAGCTGGCGCAAGGACTGCTCGACCTGCATTCGAGCCGGGGTTCGGCTGATCTCGAAGGCTTGGCTGTGGTGGCGGTCGAAGCGGGTGCCGATGCCGAACTTGAGGCGCGCATCAAAGGGGCCAACACAGTGGCCGAAGCCTTCATTGAAGCGAACAAGGCGGGCATTGCGATTGGCGAGGCTATCGCCAAGGCGGCCTGGCGCACGGCGGCCGACGCCCTCAACGACCCCGATATCGCGCTCGAAATCCTCGTCTTCAACCGCGAGGGAGAGCTGATGGGGCATGCGCCCTTCGCCTCGTCTCATAACCCGTCGCGACCCCTGAAGCGGCGCTGATAATAGGCGTCGTAGAGCGAGCTCTCGCGGAAATCTTCCGCTGCCAGCGAGGCACCTACGAAGATGATGGCGGTTCGCTCGATCGGGTCCTTGGCCAGTTCGCCAGAAATCGTCGACAGCGTGGCGCGGATGATGCGTTCATCCGGCCATGAAGCGCGGAAAACAATCGCCACCGGACAATCCGCGCCATAATGCGGGGTGAGTTCCGCAACGACCTGATCGATGGCGTGGATGGCAAGGTGGACGGCAAGCGTCGCGCCGGTGCGGCCAAAGCCGGCCAGCGTTTCGCCGGGTGGCATTTTGGAGGCACGGCCCGAGACGCGGGTCAGCACCAGGCTCTGGGCCACCTCAGGGATGGTCAGCTCGCGTCCGAGCGCGGCGGCAGCGGCGGCGAAGGACGGTACGCCCGGCGTCAGCGTATAGGGGATGCCGTGCTTTTCCAGCCGCCTGATCTGCTCGGCGACCGCGCTCCACACCGACAAATCGCCGGAATGCAGGCGCGCGACTTCATGGCCAGCGGCATGGGCCGCCACATATTCCGCCTCGATTTCGTCGAGCGACATCGGAGCCGTATCGACCAGCCGCGCGTCCGGTGCGCAGTAGGACAAAAGCTCAGGCGAGACGATGGAGCCGGCATAAAGGCAGACCGGGCAGGCGGCCAGGAGCTTTGCGCCGCGTACGGTGATGAGGTCGGCGGCACCTGGGCCGGCGCCGATGAAATGAACGGTCAAGTGCTGGCTCCACTGATGGCGATGGCGCAGGTGGCCGCGCCGACTGATATACGCGGGCCAAGCAGGCTCGAGCCGTCGCCGGCAGCTGCAAGGGCTGAAGCTTCGGAGACGGACGGCGTGCCTGCGGCTTCGAGCGAGGCTTGCGAGCGGCTGAGCGTGCGTGGCTCTGCCGCCTTCAGCTTCGTGTCTTCGACGACAAGCAAGGGGAGGTCGAGGGTTCGTCCGGCGGCGATAATGCCTTGCTCGTCGCGCTTGAGCACCGCTGTGGCGAGCGCTGAAAGCGCAGTTACTGCCAGTCCGTGCGCTTCGAGCGCGGTTTCGATGGCGGAAAGGATGTCTTCGTGAGTTGCGCCTTTGCGGCAGCCTATGCCTGCGATCATCATGGCTTCACCCAACTCCATTGCGTGACCGGCATTGCCGGCCGCCAGCCGGTCATCGAGCCAACAGGGGCGGCGCGGGAGACTTGAAGACGGATGAGCTCGCCGCCGAGCGCGGTGTAGCGAGCGAGCAGCAACGCTTCCATTTCGAGCGTGACGGCGTTGGCGACCAGACGGCCGCCGGGACGAAGGGCGTCGATGGCCGCGTCGAACACACCCGGTTCGCTGCCGCCGCCGCCAATGAAGATGGCATCGGGTGTGGGCTGACCGGCGAGTGCATCGGGTGCTGTGCCATGAACGATGGTGAGCCCTGGTACGCCGCAGGCCTTGGCATTGCGGTCGATCCGGGCGACGCGCTCAGCATTGGTCTCGATAGCGACAGCACGCAGCGAGGGATGGCAGAGCATCCACTCGATCGAGATCGAGCCGGAACCGGCGCCGATGTCCCACAACAGCTCGCCGCGCTGCGGAGCAAGCGCCGACAGCGTCATGGCGCGGATCTCGCGCTTGGTGATCTGGCCGTCATGCTCGAACAGATCATCGGCGAGGCCACAGGCGAACGGCAGGATTTTTGCTTCCGGAGTTGATTCAATCTCCAGCGCCAGAACGTTGAGCGGATTGATGTTTTGGAGATCGAAGGCGGCAGCGGTTGTGGTGCGCAGGCGCTCATTGGCTCCGCCAAGCGCTTCGAGCACAGTCAGCTGTGAGCCGCCGAAACCGCTGTCGGCGAGGAGTCGGGCAATCGCAGCGGGCGCGTCGCCATCGGCGGTTAGTGCCAGGATGCGCGCGCTTGGCTGCAACAGCGGGCGGATCAGCTCGATGGCATGGCCGTGGAGCGAGATCGTCTCGATATCCTGCAATGCCCAGCCAAGGCGCGAGGCGGCAAGCGAAAAGGCGGAAGGGGCAGGCAGCACGCGCATTTCGGCTGCTGGCACCTGACGCGCCAGCGTGACGCCGACGCCATGCAGGAATGGGTCGCCTGAGGCGAGTACGCAGACTTTTTTGCCACGCAGGGCCGTGACATCGCGCATTTCGCTGTCAAAGGGCGTCGGCCAGGCGCGGGCTTCGCCTGTGATCAGTCCGCCTGCCAGCGCGAGATGGCGCTTGCCGCCGAAGACATGGCTCGCCGCTGAAATGGCGCGCTTGGCCTCGTCGCCGAGACCCGCTACACCGTCTTCGCCGATGCCGACGACCGTCAGCCATTTAACCATCGGTGTGTTGAATTCAGCAGGCATGATGACCCACCGCATATTGATTTTGGGCGGAACCACCGAGGCGCGGCAGCTGGCGGCAAAACTCGCCCAGCGCGGCGATCTTGACATCACTCTGTCCATGGCCGGACGAACCGAAAATCCGGTCGAGCAGCCGGTGCCGGTGCGCGTGGGCGGCTTTGGCGGGGCGCAGGGCCTGGCCGACTGGCTGGCCGAGCACAAGATCAATCTGCTGATTGATGCGACGCATCCTTACGCCGCCCGGATCTCGGCCAATGCTGCAGAAGCGGCGCGCATGTCCGGCGTGCCAATCCTGGCGCTGCGTCGACCAGCCTGGGAGCCAGTCGTCAGCGACCGATGGTCTTTGGTGGACGATAGCGACGAGGCGGTCGCTGCGCTGGGTGTTAGGCCACGTCGCGTTTTTCTCGCGCTCGGCCGGCAGGAGATCGCGGCTTTCGCGACAGCCCCCCAGCACTCTTACATCATTCGCAGCGTCGACCCGATCGAGCCGCCGCTCGATGTGCCTGACGCCACCTACATTCTTGCGCGCGGGCCATTCCGAGAGGCGGACGAGCGGGCGTTGCTTGTCGAACATCGCATCGAGGCAATCGTTGCCAAGAACAGCGGCGGTGCGGCCACCTATGGCAAGATCGCGGCCGCGCGGGAACTTGGGATCGAGGTGATCCTGTTCCGCAGGCCGGAATTGCCGGACATTGCGTCCGCGCCGACCGTAACCGCGCTGCTCGACCTTATCGATCATCAGTTCGCCCCGACTGAAAAGCGCGGCGTGTAGACCAGCGGAGGCTTGCCGTCGCGCTCGATCAGGCGCGTCTCGGGCGAACCGATGATGACACAGGTCGCCATGTCGGCCCTGGTCGCGTCGGCATCGCCCAGCGTAAATATCTCGATGCGCTCGTCGGGCCGGCCGGCGGCACGGCCGAAGATGACCGGGGTCGACGCAGGCAGATGCGCGCTAAGCGTCTCAAACGCGCTGCCGAGCTGCCAGGGCCGCGCCTTGCTGATCGGGTTGTAGAGCGAAATCACGAAGCCCGCAGTCGCCGCCGCCACCAGCCGGCGTTCGATCAGCTCCCAAGGCTTCAGATTGTTCGACAGGTTGATCGCGCAAAAATCATGGCCGAGCGGTGCGCCGACGCGGGCGGCAACGGCCAGCATGGCGGTGACGCCCGGCACGATGGCGAGCTCGATGTCGCGCCACTCCCTGGGGCCTGCCTCGATGGCCTCGCAGATGGCAGCGGCCATCGCAAAGACGCCTGGGTCGCCGCCGGAAACGACTGCGACGTGATGGCCGGCGGCAGCCATTTCGAGCGCAGCATTGGAGCGCGAGATTTCCTCGCGGTTGTCGGAGGCGACACGGGTCTGGTCGGCGCGCAGCTCAAGCCGGTCGAGATAAGGTTTGTAGCCGTAGAAATGGCTGGCCTCAGCGACAGCGTTGGTGGCCTCAGGCGTGACCTGGTCGGTATTGCCTGGCCCAAGGCCGACGACGACGAGACGGCCGCTCACAGCTCCGCTCCCGGTTTGCCAGCCCAGCCGGGTACCAGCACGATGGCGAAATAGGGTGCGATGTCGTCAGCCTTGTCGACAAGCCGCATCGACATCGTGTTCGCCATGGTGCCGCGCTCGACATAGATGGCGCGCTCGAGCTTGCCGGTGACTTCCAGCGCCTTGCGGATCTTGGGCAGGTTGCGGCCAACCTTCATGATCACGGCGGCGTCGGTGTCGGCGAGGCGGCGGGTGAGCTCGAACTCGCTCATCGTGCCGGGAAGCACTGACAGCACGTCGTCGCCCTGGACGATCGGCACGCCGGTCTGCGACCAGCAGCCCGACATGGCGGTGATACCAGGAATGACCTCGGTCGGGTAAAGATGCGACAGCCTGACATGCAGGTGCATGTAGGAGCCGTAGAATAGCGGGTCGCCCTCAGACAGGATGGCGACGGTTCGACCCTCCTTGAGGTGGGCGGCCACGGCCTGTGCCGACTGTTCGTAGAAGCTTGTGATCGCCGCGCGGTAGTCGTCGTGATCCTTGTCGATCTCCGTGGTGACCGGGTAGAGCAACGGCAGTTCGATGACGTCGGCACGGAAATGCGCATCGGTGATGGTGCGGGCGTTGCCGTTGTTGCCGCGCTTGGCAAAATGCGCGATCACGTCGGCCTCGGCCAAAGCGCGCACCGCCTTCAAAGTCAGCAATTCGGGGTCGCCCGGACCAGTGCCGACGCCGATGAGGCGGCCTTTTTGAGCTGATGTCACAGGCCCGGCCTCGCAAGCGCGTTGAGGGCGGCGGCGGTCATGGCGCTGCCGCCGAGGCGGCCGCGCACGATGGCGTAAGGCACGCCATAGGAGTTTTCGGCCAGCGCATCCTTGGATTCGGCGGCACCGACGAAGCCAACCGGCATGCCGATGATGGCGGCGGGTCTTGGTGCGCCGTCACGCAGCTTTTCAAGTAGGTAAAACAATGCGGTCGGAGCGTTGCCGATGGCGACGACCGAGCCGGCCATTTTATCGCCCCAGAGGTCGATGGCGGCGGCGGAACGGGTGTTGCCGACTTTTTGCGCGATTTCGGCTGTTTTCGGGTCCCGCAGCGTACAGATCACCTCGTTGTCGGCAGGCAGGCGGGCGCGGGTGACACCACGCGCCACCATCTCGGCGTCGCAGAAGATCGGCGCGCCGGCCTTGAGGGCTTCGCTCGCAGCGGAGGCGAAGTTTTCGGAGAAGACGAAATGTTCGGCCGCCTCGACCAGGCCGCAGGCGTGGATCATGCGCACGGCGACATCGGCTTCGGCTTCGGAAAAGCGCGTAAGGTCGGCTTCCGAGCGGATGATGGCGAAGGATCGCTCGTAGATGGCCATGCCATCGTGGATGTAGTCGTAGGCGGCCATGGTCATCCTTGTCCTAGCGCTTGCGCCAGACGCCTGGCGCCTAGCCGGGCGAGGCAGGCGTTGGCGTCCTCATGCGGCTGTCGCTCGGCGGCCAGAAGGTCCGTGAGCCGGCGAACACCGCGCGCGGCTTCATATCCTGCGGTGTATCCAGCCGGTAGTCCTTTTGCCGTTCCGCCGACGACAAATGCAGCGCCTTTTTCGTCACCGACGACGGTCAGCGCGGCAGGACCCGGATGGGCACAGCCCTTGGCGCAGCCGGAGACATGCAGGCTGAATGTCGGGTCGAGATTGGGGCCTATCTCGCGGGCGATCTCGGCCGCCACGTCGCGCGCGGCGATCATGCCCGACGCGCAGGCCGGCGCGCCGGGGCAGGCGGCGATGCGGATGCGCGGATCGGAAGGGGAAAAGACGAAATCAAGGGCTTTGGATGCGGCGCTCAAGGCGTCGCACGCCGGATGGTCCAACCCCATGACCAGCAAGGCCCTGCCAGGTGCGGGGCGGATGCCGGTCGCGCCACATTCGATGGCTGCCTCGCAAAAGGTGATCAGCTTTTCGGCGCGAATGGAACCGAAGGGCAGGGCGACGCCGAGGGCGTTTCGGTCGTCGGTCAGGGGCAAAATTCCGATGGGCGATGAATCGGTTGGCGGGATCGGTTCAGAATTTGATTCATCAGATTTCGGGCAAGCGTCACCGGTTACGTCGAGTTTCTTCCCACCCCCCTCTGTCCTGCCGGACATCTCCCCCTCAAGGGGGGAGATCAGGCCTTCATCGACCCGTTCACCAACTGAAATGAATTGTACACGAACTGCCTCCTGCGGCTCACCAGAACGAGCGGTGGCGTCTAAGCTACTGATCTCCCCCCTTGAGGGGGAGATGTCCGGCAGGACAGAGGGGGGCGTGAGGGATCGCGCCGTTGATGATCCTTCTACAGCTGCACGCACCTGCGACGGACCCAAGTCTCTCGCTCGACCATTCCGGCCAAGCACAGCGACAGCCTTAAGAATGGTGATCGTGCGCTCGCGTGCATCATTAGCCGTGAACGTGCCGAGCAGCGTTGCCGCGCGCTCGTCGCCTGCCACCGACAGGCGCCAGCGTTCCGCGTCTGCTGCGACCAGCCGCACATCGGCCATGATGGCGCCGAGCTCGATCTGTCCGCGACCGTCGGCGACGACCGAAACCTTGGGACCGAGGCGCGCAGCGAGACCGGCATCGGAAATTGCCCGCCGAATTTCGTTGGCGAGGGGCGCCGGATCGGCGACTTCTGTCGGGTCGATGCCGGCAAGCGGACTTGCGTCGACCGGAACCCCGGTGCGAACCTCGATGCCGAGCGCATCGACTTCGGCGGCGAGCAACACAGCACTTTCGGTTGTCAGTCCTCGAATCTGGATGCTGCCGCGCGCGGTGACCTCGACAATGCCGTTGCCGTGGCGAAGTGCCGATTCACAGAGTCCGATCAAAGCCTTGGGGGCGATTTCTCCAGCGACCGGATTGAGGCGTACCAGCAAGCCGTCGCCTGTCAGCATCGGCGCGGAGAGTGCGGGGCAGGCACCGCGACGCGTAAAGGTCGTCATGCCGCGACCTCCCTTGCCGAAGCTTCGGCGATCAAGGCCGCAAGGCCGTCGTCAATCGAATTGCGCAAGGGGTGCCATAGCCCGCGACGGCGGGCGTTGGCGAACCGTTCGGCGATGAATTTCGCCGCCGCCGGGTTTTCGCGCAGCATGAAGGCGCGCACGGCGTCGTCGCCGACATAGGCGTCGTGGACGGCCTCGATCAGCGCGCCCGGTATGGCGCTGGTGGTTTCTGCAAAGCTGATCAGGCGGTCGACGGTTTCGGCGAATTCGGAGGCGCCGCGCGGACCGTGGCGCATCTGGCCGGCGATGAAGCGCGCGTTTGTGGCGCGAGCGCGCACGACGCGGCCGACGGCTTCCGTGACCGAGCGCGGTCGCGGCTTCAATGGGTCCGTGGTGTCGAGCACGATGACGTCGGCGTTTCTGCCGAGTGCGGCAAGGGCTGCCGAAAAACCGCCGATGAAAGCGACGTCGGCGGAGCCTTCGAGGATGTCGCGGCCTGGGTCGTCGCCGGTGTGAACCAGCAGGTCGGCTTCGGCGATGCGACCGGCAAAGGCGCCGGGCGCTGAGACACCTTCACCTTCCGCGCCGCCATAGGCGTGCGAGGCGGCGTCGAGATAGGCGCGGCCAAGTTCGTCGCGCGTGGACCAGTCGCCCGAAGACAACAGATCTTCGAGACCTGCACCATAGGTGCCGGGTGATGAGCCAAAGATGCGTGGCTCGACTTTGCCCGAAGCGCGGGTGCTGGCGGCAAGCGGATTTTCAGAATCGTCCTCGTCGCGGGTGGCAACGGCGCGGGCTGCGGCGTCGATCAGCGCGATCTGGGTCGGGAACATGTCGCGGAACAGGCCCGATATGCGCCAGGTGACGTCGACTCGCGGGTGGCCGAGCGTTGCCGGCGGCAACACCTCGATGCCGGTGACGCGGCCGGTGGCGGAATCCCATTGCGGCCGGCAGCCCATCAGCGCCAGGCCTTGGGCGATCTCTTCGCCCCCGGTGCGCAACGAGGCACTGCCCCAGAGGTCAATGACCAGCGCGCGGGGCCAGTCGCCATGGCCCTGCAGATAGCTGCGCATGATTTCGTCGGCCGCCGCCTTGCCGAGGTCGAAGGCGGTCGCCGTCGGCATTGTGCGCGGATCTGATGTGAACAGGTTGCGGCCGGTCGGCAAAACGTCGGTGCGCCCGCGCGCCGGGGCGCCTGAGGGGCCGGACTTGACGTGACGGCCGTCGAGCGCAGCGATCAGCGCGTCGCGTTCGCCGGCCGCGCTTTGCCTGCGCATCGCGTCGGGCTCGTCGTCAGTGGCGCGGCCATAGACGTGCAGGCCGTCCTTGATGGCGAAATCCTTGAGGTCGCACAGCCAGGCGTCGATGCGGCGCAACGCCTCGTCGGGTGCATCGGTGTTGGCAACGCCGGCTTCGGTGGCAAGGCCGGTCTGGGATGCGGTCTCGACGATCAGCTTTGCCAACCGGTCGCGGCGCCGGCGGTCAAGGCCGTCGGCCTGGGCGTATTCGTCGACGAGCCGCTCAAGCTTGTGCTGGTTTTCGTCGAGGCCCGCACTGGCGAGTGGTGGCGGCAGATGGCCAAGCGTGACGGCGGAAATGCGGCGTTTGGCCTGGGCTGCTTCACCCGGGTTGGAGACGATGAAGGGATAAATGACCGGCAGCGAGCCGGTGGCGATCTCGGGAAAGCAATTCTGGCTGAGTGCCACGGTCTTGCCGGGCAGCCATTCGAGCGTGCCATGCGCGCCGACATGGATGATGGCGTGGCAGCCAAGCGATTTCTGCAGCCACAGGCCGAAGGCGAGCAGCGCATGGCGCGGCGGCAGGGTTGGATCGTGGTAGTCGGCGCGGCGTTCGGCCGAACGTCCACGGTCGGGGGCGAGGGCGACTGTGACATTGCCGAAGGTCGCGGCGCGGAAGGGGAAGGTGGCCTGGGTCTGATCAACGGAAGGGGCGGATGTCTCGCGCTCTACGTTGCCCCCCTCTGTCCTGCCGGACATTTCCCCCTCAAGGGGGGAGATCAGGCTGTCACGCGCGCCGTCGCCAATCGCCAACGTTGCAGGAAAAGCCGCTGCGCTGAAGCTGCCAATCTCCCCCCTTGAGGGGGAGATGTCCGGCAGGACAGAGGGGGGCAACGTAGAATGCCGACGTTGCACTGTACTTGCATCGCTTTCCGGCGATCCCCAAGCGACGGCCATCGTCTCGAGAGCATCAGTCGGCAGATCGGCGGAGAGCGCGACATAATCTTCGAGCGCCAGTCCATGCCCACCTCTCTCGATCAGATCGAGCAGTTCGCGCGGCGATTGTGGAATCCCTTCAACCGCATAGCCTGACGCCTTCAGGTCGTGCAGCATCGCCAGAACGCTGTTGGGCACGTCGAGGCCGACGGCATAGCCGGTGCGGCCCGGCGCGCTGGGATAGTCGGGGATCAGGATCACCAGTTTGCGCTTGTCGCGCGGCGTACTCTGCAAGCGCAGATGGGCGGCGATGCGGGTGGCGACCTGTTCGACGCGGTCGGGCTCGGGGCGGTTGGCGACGGCGCGGAAGCCCAGTGCGGGATCGAGCTCGCTTTCGGCCTTGAAGGAAATCGCGCCTGCCAGGATGCGGCCGTCGAGTTCGGGCATGACGACATGCATGGCGAGGTCGGCCGGTGCCAGCCCACGCGGACTGCCCGCCCACGCCTCGCGACGGGTGGTGGCGACGATGACCTGGAACACGGGAACGCCGGCGCGGTCGAACAATGTCTCCACGCCGGGTTCAGCACCCGAGGCAAAGGCCGTCGCGGTGATGAGGGCAGATGGCTTCAGCTCGGCGAGTGCCGTCTCGACAAAGGCCAGTGACTCCTTGTCCTTCAGGCTCGACACAAATATCGGAACAGGCTGGAGGCGCTTTTGCCTGAGCGCATCGGTCAGCGCGTCGATCGGCGCGACGTCGGCCGCCAGCAGCATCGAACGGTAGAAAAGGATGGGGACGACGGGGGCGTTTCCTTCTCCCCGTTCACGGGGAGAAGGTGCCCCGAAGGGGAGGGGCTGCGCAAGGGTATGGAGTGTGGGCTCCTGCCCCTCATCCCCTTGCCGGGACCTTCTCCCCGTGAACGGGGAGAAGGGGGCTGTCATCACGCCCCGCTTCGGATCGTAAAAACCGGCCTTCGGCACCGTGACCGGCGCGGTGGCGCCGCTTCCGGCACCAGCCAGTCCGGCGAGGCGGGCGACAAGCGCCTTCATGTTTTCCGGGCCGCCTTCGCGGAAATAACCAAGCAATGCGTCGAGTTCGGCGCGCGGCAAGGTCGAGCCTTCGATCAGCCGCTGATCCGAGTCGTGGCTTTCGCCCGGCAACAGCGCGAGCGCGATGCCTTTTTCGCGCGCTATGGCGGCAAGCCGGTCGCAGCCATAGCGCCACCAGTCGTAGCCACCGAGGATGCGAACCAAAATGACCTTGGCGTGCGCCGCGACGCTGTCGATCCAGAGGTCGACAGACATCGGGTGCCTGAGGTCGCGCAGGCTGGCGAGCCGCATTGATGGCAGGTTTGGTGCGTGCGCTTTCCAGGCGGCAGCGATGCCGGCGAGATCGCTGTCGGTGAAGGACAGCGCCACCACATCCGCAGGCGTTTGCCTGAGATCGACAGGCTCGACGAGATCGTCGAGCGAGGCGGATGTGGTGGTGAGGATGTGCATCCGGCTCAGCCTACCAGGATGCGCTCGATGGCCGGGCGGTCGAGGCCCTTGAGGCCGATCACTACCAGGCGCGAGCGACGGTCGTCTTCCGGCGTCCAGGCGCGGTCGTAGTAATGGTTGACGCGCGGACCGACAGCCTGGACGAGCAGGCGCATCGGCTTGCCGCCGACCTCGACGAAGCCCTTCACGCGCAGCACGTTTTCTTCTTCGGCAGCGGTGGCGACACGCTTGGCCAGTTCGTCGGGATGCGTGATCGAGGGAATGTCGATGACGAACGAGTCGAAATCGTCGTGCTCGTGGTCGAAGGCGCCGTCGTGATGGGTCTTGCGGTTTTCGATGTCTTCTTCGACAGCGAGACCGAGGCCGAGCAGCACGGAGGGATCGACCTTGCCATGCGCGGTCGGCACGATCTTGACGGCGCGCGACAGATGCTCGCCGATGATGGCGTTGGCGCGCGCAAGGCCTGCCTCATCGAGCAGGTCGGCCTTTGACAGGATGATGAGGTCGGCGCAGGCGACCTGGTCCTCGAACACCTCTTCGATCGGGTCGTCATGGTCGAGCGTCTCGTCCTGGGCGCGCTGGGCGGCGAGCGCATCCATGTCGGAGGCGACCTTGCCCTCGGCCAGAGCCGGGCCGTCGACAACGGCGATGACGCCATCGACAGTCACGCGGCTCTTCACGCTCGGCCACTGGAAGGCCTGGATCAGCGGCTTGGGCAGCGCCAGGCCGGAAGTCTCGATCAGGATGTGGTCGACGCTGGGCGTGCGCGACAGGATCTGGTCCAGTGCGGGCACAAAATCGTCGGCGACGGTGCAGCAGATACAGCCATTGGCCAGTTCGACGATGTTTTCCTCGGGGCAGACGTCGATGCCGCAACCCTTCAGGATTTCGCCGTCGATGCCGACATCGCCGAACTCGTTGACGATGATGGCGAGGCGCTTGCCCTTGGCGTTTTCGAGGATGTGGCGGAGCAGCGTCGTCTTGCCGGCGCCGAGAAAGCCGGTGACGACGGTGCAGGGAACGCGTTCGACGGAGGCGGTCATTTGTCTTCCTTGATGAGGTCGAGGGGAGGGATGCGCGCGACAAGGCCGCGCTTGAGGCTGTCGGGACGGCCACGCCATGGGATCAGGCCGTCGGTCGAGGTGGCGAAGAGTTTTGCGCCGGTGATCAGGTCGTCGCCCGAGCTAATGGCGAGATCGCCGAAGACGTAGCTCCACGAGCCATCGCGCAGGATCGCGGCACTGAGCCGGCGCTTGCAATTGCCGAGGCATTCGACGCTGCGAACGGTGATGCCTTCATTGGCAGCGGCGGCGCGTGTGGCTTCAGCGAGTCTGGCGCCTGCGCGCGGATGAGCGTCCGAGCCGTTCTCGTCGCGGCAGGATGAGCAGACGAGAATCGTCACATCCGCTGCGGCGCGCAGGTCGGCGCTATCGCTGGATGCGTCTAAAATTTCGACCGAGAGATTGTCGTCAAGTTCCAAAATACCAGGCTCCTTGCCTGGGACACCCGCCAGGCGATCGGATCAATGTTTCAGACGGCAGGTCTCCTGGCTCGCGAGTCGTCGCCTTCGTGCCGCCTTCCCGGGAGGACCCCCAGTGGTTACTGGCCTTGGCTCGTCGCTTACAGTTGCGGGGACAGCCGCGGATTTGACGCCAAAAGCGCCGCACCGCATTCCCTCTTAGCTCCTCCCCTTGCCGGGAGGAGACCGTCTGGGTCGATTTAGGCTTTCGCGAGGGGTGGAGTCAACGTGAGGGAGCGACCCGCAATGTCGCTCAGTGCGGGGCCGAGGTCGCCGGCTGGTGTGACCTCGATACGCTCGAGGCCGAGCCAGTCGCGCATCTGCTTCAGCTCTTCATGGAGCTCGGCTGCCGTTTCGGGCGGGGCACAAGGCTCCGCGTAAGCAGCATGGACGCGCAGGACACCGGCGGGGCGGTCGGCCTTGAGGTCGATGCGGGCAACGATTCGTTCGCCAAGCAGGAAGGGCAGCACATAATAGCCGTACTGGCGTTTTTCGGCCGGAGTGTAGATCTCGATTCGGTAGCGGAAGCCGAACAGGCTTTCGGCGCGGCTGCGTTCGAACACCAGCGGATCGAACGGCGCGAGAAGCGCGCGGGCCTGAACCTTGCGCGGAATGCGGGCCGAGGCGTGGAGATAGGCCTGCTTGTCCCAACCTTCGACGCGGACGGGAATCAGTTCGCCCGTTTCGACCAGCTCTTCGAGGCGGCCTTTCATGTCGGCGGGCGACAGGCGGAAATAGTCGCGCAGGCAGGCAGCCGTCGCCACGCCATGGGCGCGGGCCGAGATGCGCAGCAACTCGCGATGGGCGTCGGCTGCGGCAGGGACGGGCAGGTCGTAGATAGCCGAGGGCAATACGCGCTCGGGCAGATCGTAAAGCCGCTCGAAACCGCGGCGCGAATGGGTGGTGATGCGCCCGGCCCAGAACAGCCATTCGAAGGCGTGCTTCTCCTGGCTCCATCCCCACCAGCCGCCGGAGCCCTTGGCGCCTTCGATGTCGGAAGCGGCGATCGGGCCACGGTCAACCACCTGGCGGAATATATCCTCTATATAGGGCCTGTTCGCACGGCCGAACTTGGCAAGCCCGCCATACATCCCGTCCTCGGCTCGTGCCATGCGCCAGCGCATCAGTGGATAGGTCTCAAGCGGCAGCAGCGAGGCCTCATGCGCCCAATATTCGAACAGCAGCCGTTTGCGCGACTGCATGGCCTCATCGAGCAGCGCCAAGGGATAGGGGCCGAGTCGCGAATAAAGCGGCATGTAGTGGGCGCGCACCACGGCACTGACCGAGTCGATCTGAAACAGGCCGAGGCGGTCGAGCACACGCTGCAGGTGACGTCGCGTGACTGTGCCCGTGGGGCGCGGGTCGGTGAAGCCCTGAGCCGCAAGGGCGATGCGGCGAGCGGTCGGAAGTGAGATTTTTTCCTTCATTGCGGCAAGCTATCGCAGTCTGTCGTGAGGTGACGCAAGGGTACGAGAATCGATCGGTGCTGCAAATGCTAGCAGGTCTGCGGTTCCAGACTTGTCAGGAGATAAAAGTGGAGTAAAAGACGAAGGAAATCAAATAGGAGCCACACACGCAGGATTTTGGTCCAGCGGTGGGGTTTGCCTCCTTTTGGACAAGGTTGGACTTGCTTCGCCCGACCGCCTGCGCTAACCGTCGCCGCATTGCAGCACGACCGTTTCGTCCGGCTCGGCGAGAATCTGTCGCGCTTCCGGAAACGGACATCGTGCTGTAAATCTGGGTGGATAGGCCACCAACGGAATTCGCAGCATGAACGCTCTCTTGAGTTCGTATCTGCCCATCGTCATCTTCATCGGTGTGGCGCTTCTAGTCGGCATTGCGCTTATCGCGGCGCCCTTCCTTGTCGCCTATCGCAATCCGGATCCGGAGAAGCTTTCTGCCTACGAGTGCGGCTTCAACTCGTTTGACGACGCGCGCATGAAATTCGACATTCGCTTCTATCTGGTCTCCATCTTGTTCATCATCTTCGACCTCGAGGTCGCCTTCCTGTTTCCGTGGGCGGTGTCCTTCAGCAAGATCGGCATGCTCGGTTTCTGGTCGATGATGATCTTCCTGGCCGTGCTGACCATCGGCTTCATCTATGAGTGGAAAAAGGGAGCGCTGGAATGGGATTGAACGACGCCTCCGGCACCCTGATCGCACCGAAGCCGAAAGGCATCATCGATCCGAACACCGGCAAGCTCATTGGTTCTGACGACGCCTTCTTCGGCGACCTGAACAGCGAGCTTTCCGACAAGGGGTTCCTCGTCACCTCGTCCGAGGCGCTGATCACCTGGGCGCGCACCGGCTCGCTGATGTGGATGACCTTCGGTCTGGCCTGCTGCGCTGTCGAGATGATGCACATCTCGATGCCGCGCTATGACGCTGAGCGTTTCGGCATCGCGCCGCGCGCTTCTCCGCGCCAGTCCGACGTGATGATCGTTGCCGGCACGCTGACCAACAAGATGGCACCGGCCCTGCGCAAGGTCTATGACCAGATGCCTGAGCCGCGCTACGTCATTTCGATGGGCTCGTGCGCCAATGGCGGCGGCTATTATCACTATTCCTATTCGGTGGTGCGCGGCTGCGATCGCGTCGTGCCCGTCGACATCTACGTGCCCGGCTGTCCTCCGACCGCCGAAGCGCTGCTCTACGGCATCTTGATGCTGCAGAAGAAGATCCGCCGCACCGGCACGATTGAGCGGTGATCCCAGATGAGTGAAGCCCTGAACGACCTCGCCGCTTACATTGCGGAAAAGCTCGACGCGGACATCGAAGATAGTGCTGTCGCCTATGGCGAACTGACGCTGACGGTGAAGGCGGCCGATATCGTCGATGTGCTGACTTTCCTGCGCAGCGATGTGCAGTGCCAGTTCGTGTCGTTCATCGATGCGGCCGGTGTCGACTATCCGCAGCGCCGCAAGCGCTTCGACGTCGTCTATCATCTGCTGTCGCCGCACCAGAACCTGCGCATCCGCATCAAGGTCAGCACCGACGAAGACACGCCGGTTCCCTCGGTGACATCGGTTTACCCCGGTGCCGACTGGTTCGAGCGCGAGGCCTACGACATGTACGGCATCCTGTTTTCCGGCCACCCCGACCTGCGTCGCCTGTTGACCGACTACGGTTTTGAAGGCCATCCGCTGCGCAAGGACTTCCCGCTCACCGGCTTTGTCGAGGTTCGCTACGACGACGAGCAGAAGCGCGTCGTCTACGAGCCGGTCGAGCTCAAGCAGGAATTCCGCAATTTCGACTTTTTGTCTCCCTGGGAAGGCACCGACTACGTGCTGCCGGGCGACGAAAAAGCCAAGACGAATTGAGGCGCCGAAATGGCTGAAACCTCCGTCCGCAATTTCAACATCAACTTCGGCCCGCAGCATCCGGCGGCGCACGGCGTTCTGCGCCTGGTGCTGGAACTCGACGGCGAAGTCGTCGATCGCGTCGATCCGCATATCGGCCTGTTGCATCGCGGCACCGAAAAGCTGATCGAGCAGAAGACCTATCTGCAGGCGATCCCCTATTTCGATCGGCTCGACTATGTCGCACCGATGAACCAGGAACATGCGTTCTCGCTGGCGATCGAGCGGCTGCTTGGCATCGACGTGCCCAAGCGCGGCCAGATCATCCGCGTGCTTTATTCCGAGATCGGCCGTATCCTGTCGCACCTGCTCAACGTCACGACGCAGGCGATGGACGTCGGCGCGCTGACCCCGCCGCTGTGGGGCTTCGAAGAGCGCGAAAAGCTGATGGTGTTTTATGAGCGGGCCTGCGGCGCGCGCATGCATGCGGCCTATTTCCGGCCGGGCGGCGTCCACCAGGACCTGCCGCAGAAGCTGGTCGAAGACATCGGCAAGTGGATCGACCCGTTCCTGCAGACGGTGAAGAACCTCGACGATCTGCTGACCCCCAACCGCATCTTCAAGCAGCGCAACGTCGATATCGGCGTGGTTTCGCTCGACGACGCCTGGGCCTGGGGTTTTTCGGGCGTTATGGTTCGCGGTTCGGGCGCTGCCTGGGACCTGCGCAAGAGCCAGCCCTACGAATGCTATTCGGAGATGGAATTCGACATCCCGATCGGCAAGAACGGCGACTGCTACGACCGCTACCTGATCCGCATGGAAGAGATGCGCCAGTCGGCCAAGATCATGCGCCAGTGCGTCGACCTTCTGCTCGGCAAGGAAAGCACCGGTCCTGTCTCGAACATGGACGGCAAGGTGGTTCCGCCGAAGCGCCAGGCGATGAAGCGTTCGATGGAATCGCTGATCCATCACTTCAAGCTCTACACCGAAGGTTACCGCGTGCCGGCCGGCGAGGTCTACGCAGCCGTCGAAGCGCCCAAGGGCGAATTCGGCGTCTATCTCGTCTCCGACGGCAGCAACAAGCCATACCGCTGCAAGCTGCGCGCGCCGGGCTTCGCCCATCTCCAGGCGATGGATTTCCTGTGCCGCGGCCACATGCTTGCGGATATCTCAGCCGTTCTTGGCTCCCTCGACATCGTGTTTGGTGAGGTCGACCGCTAAATGTCAGTCCGCCGTCTCGCAGAAGCCAGCGTCCAGCCAGCGTCATTCGCCTTCAACAAGGCGATGACCGCGCAGGTGAAAACCTGGATCAAGAAGTACCCCAAGGGCCGCGAACAGTCGGCCGTCATCCCACTGCTCATGCTGGCGCAGGAGCAGGACGGCTGGGTGACGAAGGCTGCCATCGAGCACGTCGCCGACATGCTGGCGATGCCCTATATCCGTGCGCTGGAAGTGGCGACCTTCTACACCCAGTTCCAGCTCAAGCCGGTCGGCACGCGCGCCCATATCCAGGTCTGCGGCACCACGCCTTGCATGCTGCGCGGCTCGGAAGAGCTGATGGACGTGTGCCGCTCGAAGATCCATCACGACCAGTTCCACACCAACGAGGCGGGAACTCTGTCGTGGGAAGAGGTCGAGTGCCTCGGCGCTTGCGTCAACGCACCGATGGTCATGATCTTCAAGGACACCTACGAGGACCTGACGCCGGAACGGCTGGCCGAGATCATCGACCAGTTCGAGGCGGGCAAGGGCGAGCAGGTCAAGACCGGCCCGCAGACCGGCCGCGTCTTCTCCGCGCCGCTGACCGGGTTCACCTCGCTCACGGACGAGAAGGGTGTGCTCAAGACCACCCGCGACAAGGAAGCCAAGGCCGCATCCAAGGCTGCTAAGGCTGGCGCCGAGCTGGCGAAGGCCGAAGCGCCAAAGCCTGCCGCTGTTGCTGCCGTGCCGGCCAAGGCCGATGCCGCGCCGGTCAAGCCGTCGCTGGAAGACAAGAACCGTCCGGCCGGCATCGCCAGGCCGGCTGCTGTCGACGACCTCAAGCTGATCTCGGGCGTCGGTCCGAAGATCGAGGGCACCTTGCACGAGCTCGGCATCTTCACCTTCGCCCAGGTGGCGTCGTGGAAGAAGGCGGAGCGCGAGTGGGTCGACGGCTATCTGAGCTTTCATGGTCGCATCGAACGTGACGACTGGGTCAAGCAGGCCAAGGCGCTCGCCAAGGGCGGTGAGGCCGAATACATCCGCGTCTTCGGCAAGAAGCCGGTCTGAGGAGCAAGAACATGCTTGAAGACAAGGACCGCATTTTCACCAACATCTACGGCCGCTTCGATCAGTCGCTGGCCGGAGCGATGGCGCGTGGACATTGGGACGGCACCGCCGGCCTGATCGACAAGGGCCGCGAGTGGATCATCAACGAGATGAAGGCATCGGGCCTGCGCGGCCGTGGCGGCGCCGGCTTCCCGACCGGTCTCAAATGGTCGTTCATGCCCAAGCAGAACGCCGACGGCCGCCCGTCCTATCTCGTCATCAATGCCGACGAATCCGAGCCCGGCACCTGCAAGGACCGCGACATCCTGCGCCATGACCCGCATACGCTGGTCGAGGGCTGCCTGCTTGCCGGTTTCGCCATGGGTGCAGTTGCCGCCTACATCTATGTGCGTGGCGAGTTCATCCGTGAGCGCGAAGCGCTGCAGCGCGCCATCGACGAGGCCTATGAGGCCAAGCTGATCGGCAAGAACAACAAGAACGGCTACGATTTCGACATCTACGTCCATCACGGTGCCGGTGCTTACATCTGCGGCGAAGAAACCGCGCTGCTCGAAAGCCTTGAAGGCAAGAAGGGCCAGCCGCGCCTCAAGCCGCCGTTCCCGGCCAATGTCGGCCTCTATGGCTGCCCGACGACGGTCAACAACGTCGAGTCGATCGCCGTTGCGCCGACCATCCTGCGCCGTGGCGCTGCCTGGTTCTCCGGCATCGGCCGTCCCAACAATGTCGGCACCAAGCTGTTCATGCTGGTTGGCCATGTGAACACGCCTTGCACGGTCGAAGAGGCCATGGGCATCACCTTCCGCGAGCTGGTCGAAAAGCATGGCGGCGGCATTCGCGGCGGCTGGGACAACCTTCTGGCTGTCATCCCCGGCGGCGCGTCGTGCCCGCTCGTCAAGGCCGAGGACATCATCGACTGCCCGATGGATTTCGACGGTCTGCGCGAGCGTAAGTCGTCCTTCGGCACGGCTGCCGTGATCGTCATGGACAAGTCGACCGACATCGTGAAGGCGATCGCGCGTCTCAGCTATTTCTTCAAGCATGAGAGCTGCGGCCAGTGCACGCCGTGCCGCGAGGGCACCGGCTGGATGTGGCGCGTCATGGAGCGTCTGGTGCGTGGCGAAGCGCATAAGCGCGAGATCGACATGCTGCTCGACGTCACCAAGCAGGTGGAAGGTCACACGATCTGCGCGCTGGGCGATGCGGCCGCATGGCCGATCCAGGGCCTGATCCGCAACTTCCGCCCGGAAATCGAGCGGCGTATCGACGAGTTCTCGCGCAATTCGCATCGCGCCGAGCCGGTGCTGGCGGCGGCTGAGTAAGGGTTAAGTCAGAAAGTGCGGACCTAAGGTCCGAAATAGGAAACGACGAGGCAGAGGCGAACGGCGAAGGCGACAAGGAGCTACCAATGTCGACATTTCCCATTCCCGAAAGTGCAGTGCCTGAGATGGAACGTTTGGAGCAGATGAACAGGGACTTCGTGGCGATGCTGCCCAAGGAGTTTGCCGGTACGGCAAATCTGATGGTGCATCCCGCCGCCGGAATCGCTGCTGCTTCCGCATTGAGTGTCGGCCTCGCCAGTCACGCCATGGGCGTCTGGATCGGGGCCGTGACTGGTGCATCGGAGGCTGCGCAGCGGCTGTTTTCGCCTGACTTCGGCGATTTCAGCGGTGCTTCGTACATTAAGCCTGAAAAGGCAGCGAAAAGGGCTGAGGCCAGCACGGCTTCGCTGATCGCCGAGGTGAAGAGCCTGGCGCGCAAGCTGGAGAAGGCCGAAGCCAAGCCGGTGGCTGCTGCGGTCGAACAGGCTGTTGCCGAGGTTGCGGTTGTTGAAGCGCCGGTGGGGCTTCAACCTGAGGATTTCAGGCAGCCGGCATCGATCGAACGGCCGGATGCGCCTGACGATCTGAAGGCGATCGCCGGCATCGGGCCGAAGCTGGAGCAGGTGCTGAACGGTCTTGGCATCTGGACTTACGGCCAGATCGCAGGCTGGACGGCGCAAGAAGTGGCCTGGGCCGACGACTATCTCGGCTTCAAGGGCCGGATCGGTCGCGACGACTGGGTCGGGCAGGCGGCAACGCTTGCCGGCGGCAAGACCGCCGCGTGAATTGTGGATTTCGGGGCGCAGCGCAGGCCGCGCCCCTTGCAGGACGGAATGCGGATCATCCGCGGGATTTGAGGCGCTATGGCAAAGCTTAAGGTCGACGGGAAAGAGATTTCGGTACCCGACCACTATACGCTGCTGCAGGCTGCGGAAGAGGCTGGCGCGGAAGTGCCGCGCTTCTGCTTCCACGAGCGGCTGTCGATCGCCGGCAACTGCCGCATGTGCCTTGTCGAGGTGAAGGGCGGACCGCCCAAGCCGGCGGCATCCTGCGCCATGGGCGTGCGCGACCTGCGTCCGGGCCCGAACGGCGAAACGCCTGAGATTTTCACCAACACGCCGATGGTCAAGAAGGCCCGCGAAGGCGTGATGGAATTCCTGCTCATCAACCATCCGCTCGACTGCCCGATCTGCGATCAGGGCGGCGAATGCGACCTGCAGGACCAGGCGATGGCCTTCGGCCTCGACGGTTCGCGCTACAATGAAAACAAGCGCGCGGTCGAAGACAAGAACATCGGCCCGCTGGTCAAGACGATCATGACGCGCTGCATTCACTGCACGCGCTGCGTCCGCTTCACCACCGAAGTGGCCGGCATTTCCGAGCTCGGCCTGATCGGCCGTGGCGAGGACGCCGAGATCACCACCTATCTCGAGCAGGCAATGACCTCCGAGCTGCAGGGCAACGTCATCGACCTGTGCCCGGTCGGTGCCTTGACCTCGAAGCCTTATGCCTTCCAGGCGCGTCCGTGGGAGCTGACCAAGACCGAATCCATCGACGTGATGGACGCTGTCGGTTCAGCCATCCGCGTCGACACGCGTGGCCGCGAAGTGATGCGCATCATGCCGCGCATCAACGAGCAGGTGAACGAGGAGTGGATTTCCGACAAGACCCGTTTCATCTGGGACGGGCTGCGCACCCAGCGCCTCGACCGGCCTTACGTCCGCAAGGACGGCAAGCTGGCAGTGGCGACCTGGCCTGAGGCCTTCGCTGCGATCAAGGGCGCTGTCGCCAAGACTTCGGCTGACCGTATCGGCGCCATTGCCGGCGATCTCGCCACGACTGAGGAAATGTATGCGCTCAAGCAGCTGATCTCTTCGCTCGGTTCCGCGAACATCGACTGCCGCCAGGATGGTGCAGCACTTGATCCTTCGCTCGGCCGTTCAAGCTACATCTTCAACCCGACCATCGAAGGCATCGAGCAGGCCGACGCCATCTTGATCATCGGCGCCAACCCGCGCTTCGAGGCTTCGGTGCTCAACGCCCGTATCCGCAAGCATTGGCGCGCCGCCAATGTGCCGGTCGCCGTCATCGGCGAGATCGGCGACACGCGCTACGACTACGAACAGCTCGGCTCGGGACCTGATACGCTCAAGGATCTGGCCGACGGCAATGGCAAGTTCTTCTCGGTTCTCAAGAAGGCGACCCATCCGCTGATCATCGTCGGCCAGGGCGCGATTGCGCGTGCCGATGGAGCCGCCGTGCTCGGCCAGGCTGCCAAGCTCGCGACGGCGGTCAATGCCAGCCGTGCCGACTGGAACGGCTTTGCCGTGCTTCACACCGCAGCCGCCCGCGTCGGCGGCCTCGACGTCGGCTTCGTGCCGGGCGAGGGGGGCAAGAACGTTGCCGGCATGCTCGGCGAGACCGATGTGCTGTTCCTGCTCGGTGCCGACGAACTCGATCTGGCCAAGGCCGCGAACGCGTTCGTCGTTTACATTGGCACGCATGGCGACACCGGCGCACATCGCGCCGACGTCATCCTGCCGGCTGCTGCCTATACCGAGAAGTCGGGCACCTATGTGAACACCGAAGGCCGTGTGCAGCAGACCAACCGCGCCGGCTTCGCGCCGGGCGAGGCCAAGGAAGACTGGGCGATCCTCAGGGCGCTGTCCGACGTGCTCGGCCACAAGCTGCCCTTCGATTCCTTGCCGCAGCTGCGCGCCAAGCTCTATGCGGAGTTCCCGCATCTTGCCCGCATCGACGAGATCGAGGCTGGCGACAGTGACGACATTGCCAAGGTCGCCAAGCTCGGCGGCCGGCTGAACAAGGGCGCCTTCACCTCTGCCGTGAAGGACTTCTATCTCACCAACCCGATCGCTCGCGCGTCGGCGGTGATGGCCGAGTGTTCGGCACTGGCCAAAAACGGCTTCAAGCAGGCGGCGGAGTAAAGGCTGTCATGGATACCTTTTTCTCCTTTTACGTCCTGCCGGCGCTGATCATCCTGCTGAAGTCGGTCGTTTTGATCGTCGTTCTGCTGATCTTCGTCGCCTACATCCTTTATGCCGATCGCAAGATCTGGGCGGCCGTACAGCTGCGCCGCGGCCCGAACGTCGTCGGGCCCTGGGGCCTGCTGCAGGCATTCGCCGATCTTTTGAAGTTCGTCTTCAAGGAACCGATCATTCCGTCCGGGTCCAACAAGGGCGTGTTCCTGCTCGCCCCGGTCGTCTCGGCGGTGCTGGCGATCTCGGCATGGGCGGTGATCCCGATCAATGAAGGCTGGGCGATCGCCAACATCAATGTCGGCATCCTCTATGTCTTCGCCATCTCCTCGCTCGAGGTCTATGGCGTGATCATGGGCGGCTGGGCCTCGAACTCGAAATACCCGTTCCTCGGCGCACTGCGTTCGGCGGCCCAGATGGTGTCTTACGAAGTCTCGATTGGTTTCGTCATCGTCTGCGTGCTGCTCACCGCCGGATCGCTCAACCTGACCGACATCGTCTTGTCTCAGGGCGATGGCCTCGGCACGCGGCTCGGCCTGCCCAACACGTTCCTCGACTGGAACTGGCTCGCGCTGTTTCCGATGTTCGTGATCTTCTTCATCTCGGCACTGGCCGAGACGAACAGGCCGCCCTTCGACCTGGTGGAAGCCGAGTCGGAACTCGTTGCCGGTCACATGATCGAATATTCGTCGACGCCGTTCCTGCTGTTCTTCCTCGGCGAGTATGTCGCGATCGTTTTGATGTGCGCGCTGACGACAATCCTGTTCCTCGGCGGATGGCTGCCGCCCTTCGACTTCGCGCCCTTCACCTGGGTGCCTGGCGTGATCTGGTTCGTGCTCAAGGTCTGCATGGTGTTCTTCATGTTCGCCATGGTGAAGTCCTTCGTGCCGCGTTACCGCTATGATCAGTTGATGCGTTTGGGCTGGAAGGTGTTCCTGCCGATTTCGCTGGCGATGGTCGTTATTACCGCCGCCTTCCTCAAGCTTACGGGAATGGCATAATGTCCGCGCTAGCCCAAGCCGCCAAATCGCTGCTTTTGCAGGACTTCGTCGGCGCCTTCTTCTTGTCAATGCGCCAGTTTTTCGCTCCCAAGGCGACGCTGAACTATCCGCATGAAAAGGGTCCGGTCAGCCCGCGCTTCCGTGGCGAGCATGCCTTGCGCCGCTATCCCAACGGCGAAGAGCGCTGCATTGCCTGCAAGCTGTGCGAAGCGATCTGCCCGGCGCAGGCCATCACTATCGAGGCCGGCCCGCGCCGCAACGACGGCACCCGCCGCACTGTGCGCTACGACATCGACATGGTGAAGTGCATCTATTGCGGCTTTTGCCAGGAAGCATGCCCGGTCGACGCCATCGTCGAGGGGCCGAACTTCGAATTCGCGACGGAAACGCGCGAGGAGCTTTACTACGACAAGGACAAGCTGCTTGCGAATGGCGACCGGTGGGAGCGCGAGATCGCGCGCAACATCGCGATGGATTCGCCTTATCGCTGAGGCTTGAACAATGGACGGGCCAAGCCGGCTCGTCTAAGGAACGCGCGACCTGCACCGGAGGCGGAGCAAGGACGTGAACAGGGCAGGGCGCAGACGCGTACTGCCCGAAAGGAAAACCGGGGGAACCCATGCTCAACGGACTTGAAGCGGTATTTTTCTACCTCTTCGCCTTCATCGCGGTGGCGTCGGCCTTCATGGTCATTTCGGCGCGCAACCCGGTTCACTCGGTGCTCTACCTGATCCTGACGTTCTTCAACGCGGCGGGTCTGTTCCTTTTGACCGGCGCCGAGTTCCTGGCGATGATCCTGCTCGTCGTTTATGTCGGCGCGGTGGCGGTGCTGTTTTTGTTCGTCGTCATGATGCTCGACGTCGACTTCGCCGAATTCAAGTCGGGCGCTCTGCAGTATGCGCCGATCGGAGCATTCGTCGGCCTGATCCTGGCCGCCGAGCTGATCGTTGTGACCGGCGGCTATGCGTTCGTGCCGAAGCTCGGCTCCGCGGTGGCTCAGCCAACGCCTGATATCGCCACGCGCCACAACACGGCAGCGCTCGGCGACATCCTCTACACAAACTACATCTACTTCTTCCAGATCGCCGGCCTCGTGCTTCTGGTCGCCATGATCGGCGCCATCGTCTTGACGCTGCGCCACAAGCCGAACGTCAAGCGCCAGAACATCTCGGCTCAGGTCGCCCGTACCCCGGCGACCGCGATCGAGATCAAGAAAGTCGAGACGGGCAAGGGAATCTGATCATGGTTGTCACCATCGGGCACTATCTCACGCTTTCGGCGATCATGTTCACGCTTGGCGTGTTCGGCATCTTCCTGAACCGCAAGAACGTTATCGTCATCCTGATGTCGATCGAACTGATCCTGCTCGCGGTCAACATCAATTTCGTGGCGTTCTCCGCTCAGCTCGGCGATCTCGTCGGCCAGGTGTTTGCGCTGTTCGTGCTGACGGTCGCCGCTGCTGAAGCGGCAATCGGGCTTGCCATTCTGGTCGTATTCTTCCGCAACCGCGGCTCCATCGCGGTCGAAGACGTCAACATGATGAAGGGCTGACGGGGTCAAGATGCTTTACAACGTCATCGTCTTCTTTCCACTTCTCGGCTTCCTGATTGCCGGCCTGTTTGGCCGTTCAATCGGAGCCAAGGCATCCGAATACATCACCTCGGGCCTGCTGGTCGTGTCGGCCGTCCTGTCCTGGGTCGCCTTCATCACCGTCGGCCTGGGCGACGTCCAGGTGTTCACCGTGCCGGTGCTGCGCTTCATCGACTCCGGTTCGGTGCAGGCCGATTGGGCGCTGCGCATCGACACGCTGACTGTGGTCATGCTGGTCGTGGTCAACACAGTGTCGGCTTTGGTCCATATCTACTCGATCGGCTACATGCATCACGATCCGCATCGGCCGCGCTTCTTTGCCTATCTGTCGCTGTTCACCTTCGCCATGCTGATGCTGGTGACATCGGACAACCTCGTCCAGATGTTCTTCGGCTGGGAAGGGGTGGGCCTCGCGTCCTATCTGCTGATCGGCTTCTGGTACAAGAAGCCCTCGGCCAATGCCGCTGCCATCAAGGCATTCGTCGTCAACCGTATCGGCGACTTCGGCTTTTTGCTTGGCATCTTCGGCTTGTTCGTGCTGTTCGGCTCGGTCGAATTCGGCACGATCTTTGCCAGCGCCGCCACCTATCTGCCGGCTGACGGCGCCGCCGAGCACGGTGATACCGTGCTGACCTTCCTCGGCTATGCCCTCGACAAGCACAATGCGCTGACGGTTGTCTGCCTGCTGCTGTTCATGGGTGCCATGGGCAAGTCGGCGCAGGTGCCGTTGCACACCTGGCTGCCGGACGCCATGGAAGGCCCGACGCCTGTGTCGGCGCTGATCCATGCGGCGACCATGGTCACCGCCGGCGTGTTCATGCTGGCGCGCCTGTCGCCGGTGTTCGAACTGTCGCACACCGCACTGACCGTCGTGACCTTCGTCGGTGCCTTCACCGCATTCTTCGCGGCGACCGTCGGCCTGGTGCAGAACGACATCAAGCGCGTTATCGCCTATTCGACCTGCTCGCAGCTCGGCTACATGTTCGTCGCGCTCGGCATGGGCTTCTACTCTGCGGCGATCTTCCACCTGTTCACGCATGCCTTCTTCAAGGCGCTGCTGTTCCTGGGCTCGGGCTCGGTGATCCACGCAGTGTCCGACGAGCAGGACATGCGCAAGATGGGCGGTCTGCGCAAGCTGATCCCGACCACTTACTGGATGATGGTCATAGGCACGCTGGCGCTGACCGGCGTCGGCATCCCGGCGACGATCATCGGTACGGCCGGCTTCTTCTCCAAGGACGCCATCATCGAAGGCGCGTTCGTCGGCCACAATGCGGTCGCAGGCTTTGCCTTCACCATGCTCGTCATCGCCGCCTGCTTCACCAGCTTCTATTCCTGGCGCCTGATTTTCATGACCTTCCACGGCAAGCCGCGCGCCACCGCCGACGTCATGCACCATGTGCATGAATCGCCGCCGGTGATGCTGCTGCCGTTGATGGTTCTCGCTGTCGGTGCGCTGTTTGCCGGCGTCATCTTCCATGAGCAGTTCATTGGCGAGGCCTACAACGAGTTCTGGAAGAGCGCGCTGTTCACGCTGGATACCAACCACATCCTGCACGACTTCCACAGCGTGCCGATGTGGGTGAAGCTCGCGCCGTTCGCCGCGATGATTGGCGGTTTCGCTATGGCTTACCTCTTCTACATCCGCTCGCCGGAGATGCCGAAGGTGCTGGCGCAGCGCCATCGCGGCCTCTACACCTTCCTGCTCAACAAGTGGTACTTCGATGAGCTGTACGACTTCTTGTTCGTACGCCCGGCCAAGTGGCTCGGCCGCTTCTTGTGGAAGCAGGGTGACGGCTGGCTGATCGACGGCTTCGGCGCCGACGGCATCTCGGCTCGCGTTGTCGATGTGACCAACCGCGTCGTCAAGCTGCAGACCGGTTACCTCTACCACTACGCCTTCGCCATGCTGATCGGCGTGGCGGCCCTCGTTACCTGGATGATGCTCGGGAGCTCCTTCTGATGTCTGGCGTTCCCATTTTATCGCTGGTCACCTTCTTGCCGCTGGTCGGCGCGTTCCTGATCCTTCTGATCAGGGACGATGGTGATGCCGCGCGCCGCAATATCCGCAATGTCGCGCTTTTGACCACGGTGTTCACCTTCGTGGTGTCGCTGCTGATCTGGTTCTACTTCGACAATGCGGAGACAGGCTTCCAGTTCGTCGAAAAGGCTGCCTGGCTCGATTCCGGCATCTCCTACCACATGGGCGTCGACGGCATTTCGATGCTGTTCGTCATCCTGACGACCTTCCTGATGCCGATCTGCATCCTCGCCAGCTGGGAGTCGGTGGAAAAGCGCGTCAAGGAATACATGATCTCGTTCCTGGTGCTGGAAACGCTGATGATCGGCGTGTTCTGCGCCCTCGACATCGTGCTCTTCTACGTCTTCTTCGAAGCCGTGCTGATCCCGATGTTCATCATCATCGGCGTGTGGGGCGGCAAGCGTCGCGTCTATGCCAGCTTCAAGTTCTTCCTGTTCACGCTTCTCGGCTCGGTGCTGATGCTGCTCGCTGTCATGGCGATGTTCTGGGAGGCCGGCACGACCGACATCCCGACGCTTCTGGCGCACGACTTCCCGGCCAACATGCAGACATGGCTATGGCTGGCCTTCTTCGCATCATTTGCGGTGAAGATGCCGATGTGGCCGGTCCACACCTGGTTGCCGGATGCGCACGTCGAAGCGCCGACGGCAGGTTCGGTCATCCTGGCGGGCATCCTGCTGAAGATGGGCGGTTACGGCTTCCTGCGCTTCTCGCTGCCGATGTTCCCCGACGCTTCGCTCTATTTCCAGCCCTTGGTCTTCGCGCTTTCGGTCATTGCCATCATCTACACCTCGCTGGTGGCGCTGATGCAGGAGGACATGAAGAAGCTGATCGCCTATTCGTCGGTCGCCCATATGGGCTACGTCACCATGGGCATCTTCTCGATGAACCAGGAAGGCGTGCAAGGCGCGATCTTCCAGATGCTGAGCCACGGTCTCGTCTCCGGCGCGCTGTTCCTCTGCGTCGGCGTCGTCTACGACCGCATGCATACTCGCGACATCGCTGCCTATGGCGGCCTGGTCAACAACATGCCGAAATATGCGGTGGCCTTCCTGATCTTCACCATGGCCAATGTCGGCCTGCCCGGCACCAGCGGCTTCGTCGGCGAGTTCCTGACGCTGTTCGGCGTCTTCCAGGTCAACACCTGGGTGGCATTGCTTGCCGCTACCGGTGTGATCCTGTCGGCCGCCTATGCGCTGTGGCTCTACCGCCGCGTCGTCTTCGGCGCGCTGACCAAGGAAAGCCTGAAGGGTCTGTTCGACCTGTCGGGCCGCGAGAAGGTGGTGCTCTACCCGCTCGTCATCCTGGTCATCTTCTACGGCGTCTACCCAGCGCCGATCTTCGACGCCACGGCGGCTTCCGTGAAGGCGTTGGTCAATAACGTAACCGTATCGATCGACGCCGCGCAGAGCGCGGCGGCGAACTGACAGGGGTTTTGCGAACCATGACGCCCGAACTCCTTTCGAGCCTCTCGCTCTCCATGCCGGAGCTGATCATCGCCGTCGGCGCGCTCGCGCTTTTGATGGTGGGGGTGTTTTCCGGCGAGCGCGCCAACTCGACCGTGACCGGCCTTGCCGTCGCGCTGCTGATTGCGGCCGGCGCCTGGATGCTGGTGTTCGGCCATGACGGGGCGGGCTATGGCACGGCCTTCATCTCCGATCCGTTCGCCCGTTTCATGAAAGTCCTGACGCTGCTCGGCGCGGTGGTGACACTGATCATGTCGGTCGGTTTCGCCAAGGCCGAGAAATTCGACAAGTTCGAGTTTCCCGTGCTGGTCCTGCTGGCGACGCTGGGCATGCTGCTGATGATCTCGGCCAACGACATGCTGGCGCTCTATCTCGGACTCGAGTTGCAGTCGCTTGCGCTCTACGTCATTGCTGCGATCAACCGCGACAATGTGCGTTCGACCGAAGCGGGTCTGAAGTATTTCGTCCTCGGCGCGCTGTCGTCCGGCATGCTGCTCTACGGTATCAGCCTTGTCTACGGCTACACCGGCCACACCTCGTTTGAGGCGATTGCGGCTGCCCTTGCCGGTGGCGAGCGCGAGCTTGGTCTGGTCTTCGGCCTGGTGTTCGTGCTTGCTGGCCTGTGCTTCAAGATCTCGGCGGTGCCGTTCCACATGTGGACGCCCGACGTCTATGAAGGCGCACCGACACCGGTGACGGCGTTCTTCGCCGCGGCCCCCAAGATGGCGGCGATGGCGTTGATCGTGCGCGTCACCATGGGTGCGTTCGAGCCGATCGGCACCGACTGGCAGCAGATCATCGTCTTTATTTCCATCGCCTCGATGTTGCTTGGCGCCTTTGCCGCGATCGGCCAGAGGAACATCAAGCGCCTGATGGCCTATTCGTCGATCGGTCACATGGGCTACGCGCTGGTCGGCCTCGCCGCCAACAGCGAAGCCGGCGTGCGTGGCGTTGTCATCTACATGCTGATCTACCTGGTGATGACGCTTGGCACCTTCGCCTTCATCCTCGCCATGCGCCGCAAGGACGGCAATGTCGAACAGATCAGCGATCTCGCCGGCCTGTCCTCGACCAATCCGATGATGGCGACGATCCTGACCATCCTGATGTTCTCGCTGGCCGGCATCCCGCCGCTCGCGGGTTTCTGGGGGAAGTGGTACGTGTTCCTCGCCGCCATCAATGCAAACCTCTACGCGCTTGCAATCATCGGCATGCTGGCTTCGGTTGTGGGCGCCTATTATTATCTGCGCATCATCAAGATCATGTGGTTCGATGAGCCGGTCGGCGGCTTCCAGCCGATGGCGGGCGAGCTTCGTCTTGTGCTCGGCCTTTCCGGCGCGTTCGTGCTGTTTTACGTGCTGATTGGCGGCCCGGTCGGGCAGATGGCGGAAGCTGCTGCCAAGACATTCTTCTGACGTATGGGGTTCCAACTCGCACCGACCGCAAGTGCTGAGGGCTTCCGCCTGGAAGCCCACGACGCGGTAGGGTCGACCAACGCATTGGCGCTGGAGCGGGCTCTGGCAGGCGACCCGGGCAAGCTCTGGGTCGTTTCCAAGAAGCAGGAAAGCGGACGAGGCCGGCGTGGCCGCGTCTGGGCGACGCCGGAAGGCAATCTCGCCGCCACCTTGCTCAAGGTTCTTGATCACGATCTGCACCATGCCGCGACGCTTGGATTTGTCGCAGGCCTGGCACTTGCCGATGCGCTCGATGCGGTGGCACCCAACGCCCGGTTTTCTGTCGGTGTGGACGGCGGCAGCGGGCAGGGTGTCAAGCGTTTCGAACTGAAATGGCCAAACGACGTCCTGGCGTCGGGTGCCAAGCTTGCCGGTATCCTGCTTGAATCGACATTGCTCGGGCAAGGGAGGCTGGCGATCGCGATCGGCATCGGCGTCAATGTCGTGGCCCATCCGACCGACGTGCCTTATCCTGCGACCTCGCTTGCCAGCCTTGGCGCCAGCGTTGATGCCGAGACTTTGTTCCTGGCGCTCTCCGATGCCTGGAGCGAAAACGAACGCATCTGGGCCGAGGGCCGGGGATTGGCCGGAATCCGCAAGCGCTGGCTGGCGCGTGCGGCAGGCCTGGGCAGCGAAGTCGCTGTGCGGATCGAGGGAAATGTGGTGCGCGGCGTCTTCGAGACTATCGACGAGGATTGCCGCTTCGTGATCCGTGACGCTAAAGGTGAAACGGTAAAGATCGCCGCCGGCGACGTGCATTTTGGCGCGGTCGCTTCGGCCGGCGCGGCCTGACAGGCCTGAAAGGATTTCTAGTATGGCGAAAGCGGAAAACGCCGAGCTCGTATTCGTGCCGCTTGGCGGCGTCGGCGAGATCGGCATGAACTTCGCTCTCTACGGCTTCGGCCCGAAGAATGCACGCGAGTGGATTATCATCGACGTCGGCGTGACCTTCCCCGATGCGACGCTGCCCGGCGTCGACCTGGTGCTGCCCGATACCCGCTTCATCGAGCAGGAACTGAAGAACCTCCGCGGCATCATCATCACCCACGCGCACGAAGATCACTACGGCGCGCTGCTCGACACCTGGCCGAAGCTGAAGGCGCCGGTCTGGATGACGCCGTTCGCTGCCGGGCTTCTGGAAGCCAAGCGCCAGTCGGAGCATGGCGCGCCGAAAATTCCGGTGACCATCTATCGTGCCGGCGAAAAATTCACCGTCGGTCCGTTCGAGATCGAGGCGATCGCGGTCAGCCACTCGATCCCTGAGCCGGTTTCTCTGGCGATCACCACCCCTGCCGGAACCGTGATCCACACCGGCGACTGGAAGATCGATCCGGCCCCGGAGATCGGGCCTATGATCGACGAGGTGCGTTTCCGCTCATATGGCGACAAGGGCGTGCTGGCGCTGATCTGCGACTCCACCAACGCGCTGCGCGAAGGCGACTCGCCGTCCGAGCAGCAGGTTGGCCAGGGCCTGCGCAAGGTCATCGAGGAAGCTAAGGGCCGCGTTGCCGTCACCACCTTCTCGTCCAATGTCGGCCGCATCCGCTCGATCGCGGAAGCAGCGCGCGACGCCGGCCGTCAGGTTCTGGTCATGGGCCGTTCGCTCAAGCGCGTCATCGATGTGTCGAGCGAGCTCGGCTACATGGACGGGCTGCCGGAATTCGTTTCCGAAGAAGATTACGGCTACATCCCGCGTGAAAACCTTGTCGTCATCTGCACCGGCAGCCAGGGCGAGCCGCGCGCGGCCTTGGCCAAGCTGGCGCGCGACGAGATGAAGTTGGTGGCACTGTCGCCGGGCGATACCGTCGTATTTTCCTCGCGCACGATCCCTGGCAATGAGAAGGCGATCCTCGAGATCAAGAACCAGCTCATCGACCAGGGCATCAAGATCATCGAGGACGGCGATGCGCTGGTCCACGTCTCAGGCCACCCGCGCCGCAGCGAACTCAAGCGCATGTATGAATGGGTTCGTCCGCGCATCGGCGTGCCGGTGCATGGCGAAGCTGCCCATCTTGTCGGCCAGGGCTCGCTGATGTCGATGTCGGGCATTCCCGAAGTGGCGCAGATTCGCGACGGCGACATGCTCAGGCTGTGGCCTGGAGCGGCCGAGATCATCGACCAGGTGCCGTTCGGGCGCGTCTATAAGGACGGCAAGCTGATCGGCTCCGATGAGGCGATGGGTATCCGCGACCGCCGCAAGCTGTCTTTTGCCGGCCATGTTGCCGTCAATGTCGTGCTCGACGACAAGTACGAATTGTCAGGCGATCCGGATCTGGTGGCGATCGGTGTCGCCGAAGCTGATGCCGGTGGCGAGGCGCTCGAGGAATTGATGCTCGATGCGGCAATAGGCGCTGTGGACTCCATACCCCGTGCGCGCCGAAAAGACCTCGACCTGGTGCAGGAAGCCGTGCGTCGCGCTGTGCGCGGCGCGGCCAACGAAGCCTGGGGCAAGAAACCGCTGGTGACGGTGTTCGTCACCCGCTGAGGACAGGACCGAAGATGCTCGGACGTCTCAATCACGTCGCCATTGCCGTGCCGGACCTTGCGGCGGCGAGCGCTGTCTATCGCGACACGCTCGGCGCCAAGGTGACCGAGCCGCAGGCACTGCCCGAGCACGGTGTGACTGTGGTCTTCATCGACGTCGGCAATACCAAGATCGAGCTGCTCGAGCCGCTGGGCGAGGGCTCGCCGATTGCGGTGTTCCTGGCAAAGAGCCCGTCCGGCGGCATGCACCACGTCTGCTACGAGGTCGATGACATCCTGGCAGCGCGTGACCACCTCAAGGCGGCGGGTGCCCGGGTTCTTGGCGACGGCAACCCGAAGATCGGGGCGCATGGCAAGCCGGTGCTGTTTCTCCACCCCAAGGATTTCCAGGGCACTCTGGTCGAATTGGAGCAGGCATGACCTGGGTTTCACTCGTCGCGATGTATTTCGTCTTCTGGTGGCTGACTCTGTTTGCCATCCTGCCTTTCGGCGTCAAGACCCAGGACGAAGCCAATGATGTGACGCCGGGGACTGAGGCGAGCGCGCCTCGCGGGCCGCATATGCTGCGCGCCATGCTGTGGACAACTTTGGTCACAGCCCTCGTGATCGGTGCGTTTTATGGCGTCACCAGGGGCCTCGGCTACAGCTTCGATGATTTCCCGCAGTTCATTCCCGAGATCAAATGACGCATTTCCCAAGATAGGGGATGCGTCTAATGTCGTTTCTTAGAGACGCGCCATAAGCTGATGTTTGGGCAAAAAAAATGCAAGGCGCGAGGCCTTGCAATTTAAACGCGTCCGATCTGCTTTCCGGTAACCGGCGGCAGCGAGTTATCGCGCCTAGATCGCATCCTCCCAAGACTTTGACCGCGTAGGAGAGCGGATTTTTTCTCCGCCCTCTCGGTTTATCGAGGCACATTAGACTATGCGGAAATGAAATGTCACGCGGAATTTTGCTTCCGGGCAGGCATTCCTGTGCTGCAATGCACAATTGACGGGCACATGCTGCTCAACAACCAGTCAGGGTATTCTGACGCTGCGTCGAAACGGACTGCGCGGGTTTCCATTCGGCCTTGAAATGGCTATGAAGCGCGTTCAAGCAAGCCTCTTTCTCGTGCCGATTCCGGCATCATCGTTTTCATGGAACATTCGATGCGTCTGTCGCGCTATTTCCTGCCCATTCTGAAAGAAAATCCCCGCGAGGCGGACATCATTTCCCACCGGCTGATGCTGCGTGCTGGCATGATCCGACAGCAGGCCGCCGGCAGTTTCTCGTGGCTGCCGCTGGGCAAGCGGGTGCTCGACAAGATCTGCCGCATCGTGCGCGAAGAGCAGAACCGGGCCGGCGCGCTCGAAATCCTGATGCCGACCATCCAGTCGGCCGATCTGTGGCGCGAAAGCGGCCGCTACGACGATTACGGCAAGGAGATGCTGCGCATCAAGGATCGCCACGAGCGCGACATGCTGTTTGGCCCGACCAACGAAGAAATGGTCACGGAAATCTTCCGCTCCTACGTCAAGTCCTACAAGGACCTGCCGCTCAACCTCTATCACATCCAGTGGAAGTTCCGCGACGAGGTGCGTCCGCGCTTCGGCGTCATGCGCTCGCGCGAATTCCTGATGAAGGATGCCTATTCCTTCGATCTCGACTTCGACGGCGCCAAGGCGGCCTACAACAGGATGTTCGTCTCGTATCTCCGCACCTTCACCCGGATGGGCCTGCAGGCTATCCCGATGCGCGCCGACACCGGCCCGATCGGCGGCGATCTGAGCCACGAATTCATCATTCTGGCCGAAACCGGCGAAAGCCAGGTGTTTTGCCACCGCGACTATCTGGGCCTGCCGGTGCCGGGCGCTGAAACCGACTTCGCCAATGACGGCGAGATCGGCGGCATCGTCAAGCAGTGGACGACGCCTTACGCGGCGACCGAAGAGATGCACGACGAGGCCGCCTGGGCCGCGGTGCCGGAAGCCGACAAGGTTTCGGCGCGCGGCATCGAGGTTGGCCACATCTTCCACTTCGGCGAGAAGTATTCCAAGCCGATGGGTGCCAAGGTCATGGGCCCGGACGGCAAGGAGCATTTCGTGTCGATGGGCTCCTATGGCATCGGGCCGAGCCGCCTGATCGCCGCGATCATCGAGGCAAGCCATGACGAGAACGGCATCATCTGGCCGGAGGCGGTGGCACCTTTCGATATCGGCCTGATCAACATGAAGGTCGGCGACGGCGAGTGCGACCGCATCTGCGACGAGCTCTACAAGGCGTTCGAAGCAGCCGGCAAGGACGTGCTCTATGACGACACCGACCAGCGCGCCGGCGGCAAATTCGCCACCGCCGACCTGATCGGCCTGCCATGGCAGGTGATCGTTGGCCCACGCGGCGCAGCAGCCGGTGAGGTCGAGATCAAGAACCGCAAGACCGGCGAGCGCGAGACGATGCCGGTGGCGCAGGCACTGGCCAAACTGGGCGTCAAGGCATGAACCAAGTGGTGGCGGCGAAACCGGCGGGCGCAGGGCCTTTTTCGGTGTTCGAACGCATGGTGGCGTGGCGCTACCTGCGTTCGAAGCGCAAGGAGACGGTGATTTCCGTCATCGCTTCGATCTCTTTCCTCGGCATCATGCTGGGCGTTGCCACGCTGATCGTGGTGATGGCGGTGATGAATGGTTTTCGCGCCGAGCTTCTGACCAGAATCCTCGGCGTCAACGGTCATCTGATCGTGACTGCCATCGACACGCCGCTTGAGGATTACGCGTCGGTCGCCGATCGCATCAACGGTGTTTCCGGCGTCAAATACGCGATCCCGCTTGTCGAAGGCCAGGTGCTGGCCCAGGGCAATGTCGGCGCGGGCGCTGGCGCGCTGGTGCGCGGCATCAGGGGCAGCGACCTCGGCAAGGTGACGCTGGTCGCCAACAACATCAAGCAGGGCTCGATCGTCGGCTTCGACAATGGCGAGGGCGTGGTCATCGGCAAGCGCATGGCCGAGAACATGGGCCTGGTGCTGGGCGATTCCATCCGGCTGGTCTCACCCGACGGCGACGTGACGCCGATGGGCACGACCCCGCGCGTCAAAGCCTATCCGATCGTTGGCATCTTCGAAGTCGGCATGTCCGAATACGATACGTCGATCGTCTTCATGCCGCTCAACGAGGCGCAGCTCTATTTCAATTCCGAAGGCAAGGTCGGGTCGATCGAGATCTATGTCGACAATCCCGACGACGTCGACGCGCTGAAGACCAAGATAGAGGAGGCGGCGCAACGGCCGATCTTCCTGACCGACTGGCGCCAGCGCAACCAGACCTTCTTCTCCGCGCTGCAGGTCGAGCGCAACGTCATGTTCATGATCCTGACGCTGATCGTGCTGGTGGCCGCGCTCAACATCATTTCCGGCCTGATCATGCTGGTGAAGGACAAGAGCCACGATATCGCGATCCTGCGCACGATGGGCGCGACGCGTGGTGCGGTGATGCGCATCTTCCTGATGACCGGCGCTGCCATCGGCATGACCGGCACCATTGCCGGTGTGCTGCTCGGTGTCGTGATCTGCCTCAATGTCGAGCGCATCAGGCAGTTCTTCTCCTGGCTGTCGGGTACCGTGCTGTTCAACCCCGAGCTCTATTTCCTGTCCCAGCTGCCGGCCAAGATGGATGTCAGCGAAACCGTCTCGGTGGTGCTGATGGCGCTGGTGCTGTCGTTCCTGGCGACCCTGTTTCCGGCATGGCGGGCGGCAACGCTCGATCCGGTCGACGCGCTGAGGTACGAATGATGGGCATCGAAGCCGTTATCGAGCTCAAGAAGGTCGAGCGCCATTATGAGCAGGGATCGCGCAAGCTGACGATCCTCAACGACGCCAATTTTTCGCTGAAGGCAGGCGAGATGGTGGCGCTTGTCGCACCCTCGGGCGCAGGCAAGTCAACGTTGCTGCACACCGCCGGGCTGCTCGAGCGCCCGGACGCCGGTGATGTCTTCTTAAACGGCCGCGCCTGCGGGCGTCTGTCGGATGACGAACGCACTGCGATCCGCCGCAACGACGTCGGGTTCGTCTACCAGTTCCATCACCTGCTGCCCGAATTCTCCGCGCTGGAGAATGTGATGATGCCGCAGCTGGTGAAGGGCCTGACCCCGGCCCAGGCAAGCGAGCGGGCAGAACAGCTGCTCGACTATATGAAGATCGGCAGGCGCGCCCAGCATCGCCCCTCGGAACTCTCTGGCGGCGAGCAGCAGCGGGTGGCGATCGCGCGCGCGGTCGCCAATGCGCCGCTGGTGCTTTTGGCCGACGAGCCGACCGGCAACCTCGATCCGGTGACGGCGGGGTATGTCTTTGACGCGCTGTCGGCACTTGTGCGGCAGTCGGGCCTGGCCGCATTGATCGCCACGCACAACCATGAGCTTGCTGCGCGCATGGACCGCCGTGTCACGCTTTCGGAAGGCAGGATCGTTCCGCTGCGCTAAGGGCGCAGTGGATGGGCGGGGAATCGTCACCCAAGGCCTGCTTGCCATTGCGGCCGCGGACGCACGGCCGTTCCAATTCAATCTGATCGCTGGTAACGTTGACGCCCGTTTCTTAACGGGCGGCGGCAGGCACGTGCTCGCATAAACCCTTCATTTACTGTCGAATCGCTTGCGGCGGGTGCCCGTGCCCGAATGCAATGGCTCGTGTTGACATACGAACAGAAATAGAACAAATTGAGAACATATTAAAAACAGGAGCAACAGATGACCGAGCTGGTACAGGATGTCATTTCGATGGTCTGCATGAGCACCTTCCTCGTCACCATGGCGATGTGGATCGGCGCACTCTGATTTGAGAGCTTGTTGGGGACCGTTCTTTTTTGAGGGAATCCTCAACCAATGAACTATGAGGCACCGGGATCATCCCGATGCCAGGCGGGATAAGGTACCGTGGCACCGTCGCCAATGAAAACGCGGTTGCCACCAGCTTCACTCTTATAGCAGGCGGGCGAGGGCTGTCGTCTCAGGCCGTTTTCCGAACCGAGTCAGACAGAGCATCGGCAGGCCCAAATATCTCTTCGAAGGCGGCTTTGAGTGCCACGTCGAGGTCGCTCATTGTCACGGGCAGGCCGAGGTCGACGAGGCTGGTCACGCCGTGGTCGGTGACACCGCAAGGCACGATGCCGGAGAAATGGCCGAGCTCCGGTTCGACGTTGATGGCGATGCCGTGGAAGCTCACCCAGCGGCGCAGGCGGATGCCGATGGCTGCGATCTTGTCTTCGGCCGGCGAGCCGTCGGGGAGGGCTGGGCGGTCGGGACGCACCACCCAGACACCGACACGGTCCTCGCGGCGTTCGCCCTTCACGTTGAAGGCTCCAAGCGCCGAGATGATCCAGGCTTCGAGTGCTGCCACGAAGGCGCGGACGTCCTCGCGCCGGCGCTTGAGGTCGAGCATGACATAGGCCACGCGCTGGCCAGGGCCGTGATAGGTGTATTCGCCGCCACGGCCGGTCTTGAACACCGGGAAGCGGTCGGGCTCGACAAGGTCCTGTTCCTGGGCGCTGGTGCCCGCGGTGTAGATCGGCGGGTGCTCGACCAGCCAGACCATTTCGCGTGATGTGCCCTGCCGAATCGCGTCGGCGCGTGATTCCATGAAGGCGAGCGCCTGGTCGTAGGGGGTGAGACCGGGCTCGATTCGCCATTCGACGGGAGCTGAGCCCGCAAGGGCGAGAAACGACGTGGCTATCTGGCTGCGTTCGGTCATTTTGGGGGTCCGTTCGTCGACCTGATATGGCGGCTCGGCACGGAAAGGTCCAGTGCCTGGGCTTTGAAAGCCGGCTATTGCTGCCCTTGACCGATACTTCCCCTAGGGTATGCAAGAATGATGGACGAATATCGCTCAGGGCGCTTGTTTCCCCGGAAACGATTTGCTACATGCCGCGAGCCGGTTCGGACCGGCCCTCTGTGACAGTGCGGTCGTGGCGGAATTGGTAGACGCGCAGCGTTGAGGTCGCTGTGGGGCAACCCGTGGAAGTTCGAGTCTTCTCGACCGCACCATCACTTTTCAGGTGACTACCAATCATCTGAGCAAGCTGTTCCATCCAGGATGAAGCAGCTTGAACCTCGCCGGGGGCAGCCGGTATTTTCCAAGACTTTACAGAAGCTTGTGCAGCTTTGCTGCGGTTGAACGAAATGCTTGCGGCACGAATCGTGGGCGAGGCCAGGGCGCTTTGGCGCGGGGTCGGGGGAGATCAGTCGCGAGGCTAGTTCCGGGTGAGTTCGATTTTCGCGGTCACGACCTGTTCTCCGGTCTGAGGATGTGGTTCGACTGTGACGATCTGCATATGCCCGGTACCGAGGCTTGCCAGCCGCATGTTTGCCACGCGAGAGCCGGAGCCATTGTCTGGCCATATGATCTGGAGGTCGAGCGTATCGCCAGTGCGCGAACCGACAAGACGAGCGGCGCCACGTCTCGACCCGACATATGAGCCGGTATAGCGCGTGCCGTTCGCACGCAGGTCGACACCGATGCGCCGGGAGAAGATGACTTTCGCGCGGCAGGCGCCATCCAGATTGATGGCTTCGCCCTCGGCGTGGGAATCGAGACTGCAGGAGACGGCAAGCGGCATTGCGCCGGGTTTCAGCCGGACCTGTCCCGAGCCATGCCAATTGCCGGAAAGAGTTTCGAGAAAGTCCTTCTCATCCGCAACGGCTGCGGAGGAAGCGAAAACTGCCAGAAGCAGAGCCACGATTGCCGGGGTCATCTTGTTGCCGATCTTTTCGAAAGGCCTGCTCCATCAATGGAGCGGACGACGACTGGTTCCCGAGAACTTATGGGGTGGCGGCAAGGTTGTCAAAAATACCCTGAAATAGCCGCCCAAAAATGACGCCTGGGCACGCGATTGCCCGGAGCCGCGTAGCGGCTCTGGGCAGGTCTTGGGAGGGCTTTTTCTCAGCGGCCGCGCCAGGCGAGCAGCCGCATGGCATTGGCTGTGACCAGCACTGTGGCGCCGGTGTCGGCCAGGATCGCCGGCCACAGGCCGGTCAGGCCGATGATGGTCGTCACCAGGAACACCGCCTTGAGGCCAAGGGCGATGGTGATGTTCTGGGCGATGTTGCCCATCACCGACTTCGACAGCGCGATCATGTCAGGGATGTCGGTGACCCGGCCGTGCAGGATCGCGGCGTCTGCGGTTTCCAGCGCCACATCGGTGCCGCCGCCCATGGCGATGCCGAAATCGGCCGCGGCAAGGGCCGGGGCGTCGTTGATGCCGTCGCCGACCTTGGCGACAACCTGGCCCTTCTGCTGCAGTTCACGCACGATCCGCTGCTTGTCGTCGGGCATCAGGCCAGCGCGAACGGTAATGCCCAAGCCCCTGCCGATGGCTTTGGCGGTGGCTTCGTTGTCGCCGGTCAGCATGACAGTGGCGATGCCGTCGGCCTTGAGGATCGCAAGGGCTTCGATGGCGTCGGCGCGCGGCTCGTCGCGCATGGCGAGGATGCCTGCGACCTTGTTGTCGACCAGCAGCACCGAAACGGTCTTGCCGTCGGCGTTGAAGCCGGCGATCTGCTCCTTCAGGTCGGCCGACAGCCCGGCCATTTCTTCGGCAGCGCTCGGGGAGGCCAGGAACACGTCCTCGCCGCCGACATTGCCTGCGACACCCTTGCCGGCGACTGCCTTGGCCAGACTTGCCGAGGGGATTGCCACGCCGTCCGCCTTGGCACGACCGAGGATGGCGAGCGCCAGGGGATGGCTGGAGCCTCTTTCAAGTGCTGCCGCCAGCGACAGGACTCTAGCTTCAGGACGGCCAACGCCAACAATGTCGGTGACCTTGGGCTTGCCCTCGGTCAGCGTGCCGGTCTTGTCGAGGGCAACCGTGGTCACCCGGCGCATGCCTTCGAGTACCGCGCCGCCCTTGAGCAGCAGGCCACGTCGGGCACCGGCGGAAAGGCCGGCGGCAATTGCGGCAGGCGTTGAGATGACGAGCGCACAGGGGCAGCCGATCAACAGGATGGCGAGGCCCTTGTAGATCCATTCCTCCCACGAACCGCCAGCGGCGAGCGGCGGCAGGATGGCGACGAGTGCGCCGACGACCAGCACCATCGGCGTGTAGTAACGCGAGAAGCGGTCGATGAAGCGTTCTGTGGGTGCCTTGCTCTCCTGTGCCTCCTCGACAAGCTTGATGACACGCGCAATCGTATTGTCGGCGGCAGCCGCGGTGACGCGGACCTTGAGTACCGCATCGGTGTTGATGGTGCCGGCGAAGACGGAATCGCCTGTGGTTTTCAACTTTGGCACGCTCTCGCCGGTCACCGGCGCTTCGTCGAGCGTGCTTGAGCCCTCGACAATGGTACCATCGGCGGCAACCCGGTCGCCCGGCCTGACCAGGATGATCGCGCCGACCTGAACCGCATCGGCTGGCATTTCGCGGGTCGCCCCGGCTTCCTCGACCAGCGCTGTCTTGGGCACCAGATCGGCCAGGCCGCGTATGCTGGCGCGCGCACGGCGCGCGGCCACGCCCTCAAGCATTTCGCCGACGAGGAACAGGAGCACGACCATTGCCGCTTCTTCGGTGGCGCCGATGAACACCGCGCCGATGGCCGCGATGGTCATCAGCGTTTCGATAGAGAACGGCGTGCCTGATATGGCGGCGGCGTAAGCGCGCCGCGCCACCGGCACGAGACCGACAGCGAGTGCCGCGAGAAATGCCCAATGGCCGAGCTGCGGCAGAAATTGGCCGATGGCATAGGCGGCAATGAGGGCGGAACCACAGGCGATGGTCAGTTTGGCCTTGCGTGATGCCCACCACGGGCCGTCGTCGAGGCCGAAATGATCGTGGCCGGCGTCCGCAGCGTTCGACCCAGGCGTGCCGTGATTGTGTCCGGAATGGTCGCCATGATCGTGGCCGGCGTGGTCGCCATGGCTGTGATCGTGGCCGCTGTGGTCGTGATCGTGGCTGCAAGACGGGCCATGCTTGTGATCATGGACCTCTGTCGTGCGCGCGGCGCCAAGCATGGCGACGGAATAGCCGAGCGCCTTCACCTGCTTCGAAATCTCGGCTGATGGCGCTGGTCCCTGATGCGAAACCGTCATCGTGCCGGCTGAAACCGAGATGCCGACCTCGGTGATGCCGGGCAGGCGGTTGATGGCGTTTTCGATCTTTGTCGCGCAAGACGCGCAATCCATGCCGCCAACGCGGAATCGTGTTTTGCCGTGGCTGGCATCGTTCATTTCGAGTCCTTTCAATCCTATATGAAGCAATGCTAGAATCTCTAGCCACTAGAGGATCAAGGGGTTTTTTTCGATGAATCTGCCGATTGGCGAACTGGCGCGGCGAACGGGCGTAAAAGTGCCGACGATCCGCTTCTACGAACAGATCGGGCTGATTGCCGCCCCGCCGCGCACCGAAGGCAACCAGCGCCGCTATGGCAAGGCCGAGATCGACCGGCTCAATTTCATCCGCCATGCGCGCGAGCTGGGCTTCGAGGTTGATCATATCCGCGAGTTGCTGGTCATGTCGCAGGAGCCGCAGGCCTCGTGCCATCAGGCCGACAGCATCGCCAAGTCGCACTTGCGCGAAGTCGACCGGCGCATCGAGCGGCTTCAGGCCCTGCGCGGGGAGCTGTCGCGCATGATCGACGAATGCGGTCACGGCCGTATTTGCGACTGCCGCATCATCGAGGTGCTGGCTGACCACAAGCAATGCGTGAGCGAGCATGTGGCCTGATTGAAACAGGCAAAAACTGGCTGTGCCGCGTCGGCCTTTCGAGCCGTATTTCGTTTGATATTCCGGCCCTTTGCGGGCTAGGGATAGCCCACCTCGAATCCCGAAATCCGCAAGCGGGAGGCGCCGATGGAAGCCCGACACAACCATACGCACGGCGCCGACGCCGCTGACGCTGTCCGCGCCGAAATCTATGGCGAGGACGGGGTCATCCTTGCCTCGTTCCTGGCCCATATCGGCGCGGCGATCGCCGACCGCGATACGCTGACGCTGAAGCGCGACGTCTCCGTCCTGCACCAGTCCGAACTTGGCCATCTGCTGGAAGCCTTGCTGCCCGAGCAGCGGCTGGCGCTTGTCGAGCTGATGGGCTCGGATTTCGACTTTTCGGCGCTGACCGAGGTCGACGAGGCGATTCGCCTCGACATCGTCGACAACCTGCCCAATGCGCAGATCGCGCAAGCCGTCCAGGAACTCGATTCGGACGACGCGGTCTACATTCTGGAAGACCTCGACACCGAGGACCAGAACGAGATCCTGGCGCAACTGCCGTTCACCGAACGCATCAGGCTGCGCCGCTCGCTCGACTATCCCGAGGAATCGGCCGGTCGGCGCATGCAGACCGAGTTTGTGGCGGTGCCGCCGTTCTGGACCGTTGGCCAGACCATCGACTATCTGCGCGACGACAAGGATTTGCCCGACCGTTTCAGCCAGGTCTTTGTCATCGACCCGAGCTTCAAGTTGTTGGGTGCCGTCGACCTCGACCAGATCCTGCGCACCAAGCGCGCGATCAAGATCGAAGAGGTGATGCACGAGACGCGCCACGCCATTCCGGCAACGATGGACCAGGAAGAGGCGGCACGCGAATTCGAGCAATACGACCTGCTCTCCGCCGCCGTCGTTGACGAAAACGAGCGCCTCGTCGGCGTGCTGACCATCGACGACGTTGTCGACGTCATCCAGCAGGAGGCCGAGGAAGATCTTCTGCGCATGGGCGGCGTCGGTGACGAAGAGCTGTCCGACACTGTGGCTGCGACATCGCGCTCGCGCGTGCCATGGCTGCTCGTCAACCTTGGCACCGCCTTCATCTCGGCATCGGTCATCAGCCAGTTCGGCGCGACGATCGAGGAGATGGTGGCGCTCGCCGCGCTGATGCCGATCGTCGCTTCGCTCGGCGGCAATGCCGGCACTCAGACGATGACGGTGACCGTGCGCGCGCTCGCCACCCGCGACCTCGATATCTACAATGCCGGCCGCGTCATCCGCCGTGAGGTGATGGTGGGCCTGCTCAATGGCGCGATCATCGCAACCATCCTCGGCCTGGTCGCAGGCCTGTGGTTTCACAACCCGGATCTGGGCTTCGTCATCGCCGCCGCGATGGTGCTCAACATGCTGGCTGCGGCACTCGGTGGCATCCTGATCCCGCTGTTGCTCGATAAATTCGGTGCCGACCCGGCGATCTCATCGTCGATCTTCACGACGATGATCACCGACGTCATTGGCTTCCTTGCCTTCCTCAGCCTTGCCACCTGGTGGCTGCATCTTGGTGCGGCTGCGAGGTAGGGGTTCAATTGACTTTTACGTAAGTCGCGTGCGAGACTCCTTTGGGATCAAAAAGGGTCCTTTTGGCTGCGCGGCGTTTACAGTCGCCCGGCGTGATCGCCTCGGCTAGCGCGGCATGATTTGAAGGCGGCGCGGCGACGCCCGCGGGGTGGAGAGACGATGCGGGAATACTACTCGATCACCGAACTGACCCGCGAATTCGACATCTCTACGCGGACGCTGCGCTTTTATGAGGATGAGGGGCTGGTGCAGCCTGTCCGCCGTGGCCGCACCCGGCTGTTCCGCCCGTCTGATCGGCAGCTCATCCGCCAGATCATGCGCGGCAAGCGGCTTGGTTTCTCGATCAACGAGATCCGCGAGATCATCCAGATGTATCGCGCACCGCCCGGCGAAGTCGGTCAACTCAAGCTGATGATCAAGCGCATCGAAGAAAAGCGCGAAGATCTGCGCCAGAAGCGGCGCGACCTTGAGGAGACGCTGGCCGAACTCGACCAGGCCGAGGAATCCTGTGTCGAACGGCTGGTCGAACTCGGCGTCAACACCTGAGCGCTGGTCAGATCCAGCGCCGGACCTTCTTCTTGTAATCGATGTATTTCTTGCCGAAACGAGCCTGCAGGTGCTTTTCCTCTGGCACAATGGCGAGCTTTTGCGTGGCGTAGGCCGCGATCACCGCAAGGACGATGAACCAGACACTGGCTGTGATCAGGCCGATGGCGATCATCAAAAGCGTGTTGGCGAAGTAGATCGGGTTGCGGGTGAAGGAAAAGGCGCCCGAGGTGACCAGATGCTCCGAGGGCCTGTCGGGGCGGATCGTGGTCTTGGCGCGCTTCAGCGTCTGCATGGCGGAGTAGTAGATCGCAACGACGCCGACCAGCGCCAGCCAGCCGGCGGCGTAAAGCAGGTCCGACAGCGGCTCGGTGATCCATGGCAAGGGGTAGAGCAGGCCGAGGGCTGTAGCCACAACGATCGCCAGGAGATAGACGATCGGCGGCCACGGCACCTTGCTGGGGGCGGCGGCGTTGAGGTCGGTCATTGCGCTCCTCCTGGTATCGTCTGGTTGTCGGTGTTGGTCGAGCACATGCCGGCTGTCTGCCCGACATGCGCCTTGAGCGCCGGGCTCTGGTCAGCCGCGTAAAGGCGGTCGAACGAATCATCCTTTTGCAGCTCGTCGAGCATGCACACACAGTAGCGCGAGCAGAAATCCGTGTCGCGGCTTTGCTCGCACGAGCGCTGGCACGATTTGAGGAAGGTGACCTCGCGCGTTTCGACAGGGGCCGGGAAAATTTGGGCGAAGACCCAGACCAGCGAAATCATCACCGGCTGGTGGATGAGGTAAAAGGCAAGGCTGTGGCGGCCGAAAAAGCTCAGCGGCCGCGACCAGGCGCCGGGTTGCAGGCGGGACAGTTTCTCAAACAGGCCGGCTTTGAGCGCAAGGCCGGCAACGCCGATGCCGGCCAGCACGGCGCCAAACCAGGGAAACAGCGGCACAAAATCGTTGGAGCGCGGATTGACTGTCGACAGGCCGATCCACAAAAGCGCGGGGTGGTTGAAGGCGTCAGAGCGCAGATAGTTGGGTGCGGCGATGACCAGGGCGGCGATGACCAGCGTCAGCAGTGCCGGCGGGCGCAAGAAGGCGAGGCCGAGTACGCTGGCGAGCGCGATCTGATGCAGGATGCCGAAGAAGATGAAAGTGTCGGGCATGGCGAACCAGGTCGCCACCGTGATCGCCAGCGCCGCCGCCGACACCATGGCCAGCCGTCTGAAGTAGCCGGGCCAGCGGATACCCTTGGCATGGGCCAGTACCAGGCTGACGCCGACGAGGAACAGGAAGCTCGATGCGATGCAGCGCGCGAAAAGCTTCCAGTTGCCATAGGCGGTCATGCCCGGATCGGCGTAGCCGAAGAATTCGAGATCCCAGGCGAAGTGGTAGATCGCCATGGCGACGAGGGCTATGCCACGGGCGATGTCGATGACCGACACGCGCCGCGAGGGGGCTTGAACTTGTTCAGTGCTCGGATGCATGGTCATGGCCATTCGCTTCGGCGTTTTCGGGTGTTGCAGCGCCCCTGCAGCACTATCATGGTTGAAGCGGGGCGGTAGAGAGCAGTGTGGCCAGTCATGCACAGGGTTAAGGAATTGAAGGGGCGCAAATGACCGGACGCATGATGTCGCTGACCGAAGAGCTGGTGGCGCGTTGCTATCGCGACGTGGCTGATGCCGGGCCAGACCCCGATGCGGTGCATCTCGACGATGCCGACTACGAGGCGATGATCGATGAAACGCTTTCGGCGCATCCCAACAACGGCCCGCTATGGCTGTTTGCTTATGGTTCGCTGATCTGGAAGCCTGAGGTCGAGCATACCGAAGAGAAGGTGGCGCTGGCGCGCGGCTGGCATCGTTCGTTTTGCGTCGGTATGAATCGCTGGCGGGCAACGAAAGAGCAGCCCGGCCTGATGATGGGTATGGATCGCGGCGGCCAGTGCAAGGGCGTGGCGCTCAGGCTCATGGACGGCGACAGGCGCGCGCAGCTCGACAAGCTCTACCGCCGCGAGATGACGCTGAAGCCTTCGACCTACAAGCCGCGCTGGCTGACCCTTGCCACAGATGACGGTCCGCTGACCGCACTTGCCTTCGTCGTCAATCGAGCCGGCCGCGCCTATGCCGGAGCTCTTGGCGAAGACGAAGTCGTCGAGCGGCTGGCCACGACCTGCGGCCATTGGGGCTCAGCGGCGGACTATCTCTACAATGTGGTGAAGAACCTCGAGCAGCGCGCCATCCACGACCGCCATCTGTGGCGGCTGCAGCATCTGGTGGCCGAACGAATCGCGGCCCGGACCTGATCGCCAAAACGCCGCATTCGCACCGCCCGGCGTCGGAATTTGGTTTGCCGCCCAAGGCATTTGTTTCTATAGTCGCGGCGTCGTCGGTTCCGTTACGGAATCAAGAGGGAATGCGGTAAGGGCCTGTTGAAGGTCCGAAGCCGTGGCTGCCCCCGCAACTGTATGCGGTTAGCTCTCCCCAAATGCCACTGAAGCTTGCTTCGGGAAGGCGGGGAAGGGTGTCGATCCGCAAGCCAGGAGACCTGCCGGCGACAGGGACACTTCTCGAGGCCCTCGGGTGGAGGGCGAAAGGACTTTAAGATGACTACTGTTTCTGCAATCGGCGCCGACGTTTCCTCGCAGTCGCGCACCATGCAGCTCGCGCTTGCGGCGCTGCTCGGCCTTTTCGTTGTTGGCTTCCTCGGGTTCTCGCATATGGACGTGGTGCACAACGCTGCCCACGACTATCGCCACTCGATGGCTTTCCCCTGCCACTAACGAAGGCACCCCAACCATGTCTGTATTTCGCAACGTCGTGTTCATCGCGGCGATCAGCGGCCTATTGGCCGGCGTGATCCTTGCCGCGCTCCAAACCTATGCAACCGTTCCGCTGATCCTCAAGGCCGAAACATATGAGAACGCCGGCGGCCATGACCATGCCGCGGCACCGGCCGCTGGTGCCGAGGTCACAGCGCCAGCACCTGCGGCACAAGCCGTGGCACCTGCTGAAGAGGAAGCTGAAGCCTGGGCGCCCGCCGACGGCTTTGAGCGCTTCGCCTATTCGGCACTGGCCAACATCGTCAGCGGCGTCGCTTTCGCGCTGATCCTGGTCGCGGTTTCCGAGTTCGCCGGCGGCATCGCCAACTGGCGCCAGGGCGTGTTCTGGGGTTTTGCCGGCTTCGCCGTCTTTACGCTCGCACCCGGCCTGGGCTTGCCACCGGAACTGCCGGCCATGCCGGCTGCCGATCTTGGCGACCGCCAGATCTGGTGGATTTCCACTGTCGTCGCCACTGCGGCCGGCCTCGCGCTGATCGCTTTCAAGCAGTCGCTGCCGCTCGCCATCCTCGGTGTGGCACTGATCGTTGCGCCGCACATCATTGGTGCGCCGCAGCCTGAAAGCCACGACTCGCCGATCCCAGCCGACCTGCATCACAGTTTCGTCGTTGCCGTGACCATCACCAATCTGGTGTTCTGGGTGGTGCTCGGTGCTGTCGCCGGGGCTGTGCGGCAGCGTTTCATGGGTTCGCAGGGCGCATTGCGCGGCAGCTTTGCCTGAGAAGCTGACATTTCTGCTAGGCGGTGCGCGCTCTGGAAAGAGCGCGCATGCCGAACGCCTGATCACGACATTTCCTGCGCCGTGGACTTACATCGCCACCGCGCAAGCCTATGACGACGAGATGCGCGAGCGCATCGATATCCACCGCTCCAGGCGCGGCGAGGGCTGGCGGACGCTTGATGCGCCGCTTGACCTAGCTGGCGTTCTCGCTGGTGTCGTCGACGGCGAGCCGGTACTTGTCGATTGCCTGACGCTGTGGCTGACCAATCACATGCTGGCCGAGCATGACGTCGAGGCTGAAAGCTTGCGGCTTGCCGAAGTGTTGGCGCGGCCGCGCGGCCCGTGGTTTGTCGTTGCAAACGAGGTCGGGCTCGGCATCGTTCCCGACAATGCGCTGGCGCGCCGTTTCCGCGACGCAGCCGGACGGCTCAATCAAATGGTGGCAGCCGGTGCCGACGAGGTGCTGTTTTTGGTCGCCGGCCTGCCGATGAAGGTGAAATGAGATGAAGGAAATCAACGAGACCGAAGCCGAGCGTCATCGCGCAAAGATGGCCAAGCGCAAGGCAGTGCAGGACGCCGAGGTGGCGGAAAAGACCATTGTCGAAAAGGGCCTGCTGATCGTCAACACCGGTCCCGGCAAGGGCAAGTCCACGGCAGCCTTTGGGCTGGCCTTGCGCATGCTCGGCTACGGCCATCGTGTCGGCGTGGTGCAGTTCATCAAGGGCGCGTGGCATTCGGGCGAGCAGGATGCGTTCGCAGCTTTCGGCGACCGCGTCGTCTGGCACACGATGGGCGAAGGCTTTACCTGGGAAACGCAGGACATCAAGCGCGACATAGCGGCGGCCGAAGCGGCCTGGGCCAAGGCGCAGGAGTTGCTGGCCGATCCTTCCATCGCACTGGTCGTACTCGACGAGCTCAACATCGCGTTGCGCTACGATTATCTCGATCTCGAAGACGTGGTGGCAAAGCTGTCGGCGCGCCGCGAAGGCCTGCATGTCGTCGTCACCGGCCGTAACGCCAAGGCAGCCCTTGTCGAGGCCGCCGATCTCGTCACCGAAATGGGCGCGACCAAGCACCATTTTGCGGCTGGGGTGAAGGCGCAGAAGGGGATCGAGTTCTGAGGGATCTGCGGCCTAAAGCCAGAAGATGACGGCGATCAATCCCATAGCGCCGACCATCAGCGCATCTGCCGTCCAGTAGAGCCGGAGGGCGGCACGGATATCCTGGGCATTGGCTTCGCGCCGGCCACCGTCGCCCATGAAGGCGTCGTCGACAATGACGCCGCCATAGGCGCGTGGTCCGGCAAGGGCGAGGCCGAGCGCGCCGGCCATGGCAGCCTCGGGCCAGCCGGCATTGGGCGAGCGGTGCTTTTTTGCGTCGCGCCAGACAGCCTGCCACGCGCGGTGCGGGTCGGTGCCAGGCACGAGAAAGGTGGCAAGCACGATCAGCAGGGCGGTCAGCCGCGACGCAGGCAGGTTGATCAGGTCGTCAAACCGCGCGGCAGCCCAGCCGAAAGCTTCGTGGCGCTTGGTGCGGTGGCCGATCATCGAATCGGCGGTGTTGGCGGCCTTGTAGGCGGCACCGCCGGCGAAGCCAAAGACGGCGAGCCAGAAGGCAGGGGCGGTGATGCCGTCGGAGAAGTTCTCGGCCAGGCTTTCGATGGCCGCGCGGCTGACGCCAGCCTCGTCGAGGCTTTCAGGGTCGCGGCCGACGATCTGCGACACTGCCTTGCGGCCGGCGATAATGCCGCCGCTGTCGAGCGCGTCGGCCACCGCCTTGACATGGCTGCCCAGGCTGCGCTGGGCGACAAGGCTCGAGGCGGCGATTGCTGTGAGAAGTATGCCGAAAGGGACAAGCCCGAACAGGCGCTCGACGGTAAAGGCAAGCGCGGCCGGCACGGCGACGATGACGGCGAGGGCAACCACGCCCAAAAAGCGGCGCCTGGCGTCGGTATCGGTGGCGCGGTTGAGGCTGGTGTCGAGAAAGGATATCAGCTTGCCGATCCAGATCACCGGGTGGCCGATGGCACGCACCAGCCGGTCCGGATAACCGAGACCGAGTTCAAACAGAAGCGACAGGAAGGCAAGCGGAACGAACATGACGCTTCTTAATGGACGAAGGACTGGGACGGTCGACCACGGCGGCAGCCTGGAGCGGGCGAAGGCGCTGTTTCCTGGAGCGCCCGAGCCGTTCGTCGACTTGTCGACCGGGATCAACCCGCACTCCTATCCGCTTTTCGAGCTGCCTGCCACAGCCTTGTCGCGCCTGCCCGAGCCGGGCCGTGCGCGCGACCTGGCAGCAATAGCCGCAACCGCTTACGGCGCGCCGACGGCGGCCAATGTTGTACCCGCGCCGGGCACGCAGATCCTTCTTCCACGCATTGCTTCGCTGGTGCGGCCCGGTCGGGCCTTCGTGCTCGGGCCGACCTATCAGGAGCATGCGCGGGCCGCAGCGATTGCCGGGCATGAGGTGGCCGAGGTGCGCGAGTTCGAGCGTCTGGCCGAAGCCGACCTTGCCGTGGTGGTCAATCCGAACAATCCCGATGGGCGCATTGTCTCCCGCACGGACCTGCTCGGTCTTGCCGAAAAGCTGCGCGCCAAAGGCGGGCTTCTGATTGTCGACGAGGCTTTCATGGATGTCGGGCCGCTGGCCGACAGCATTGCCGGTGATGTCGATCTGGGCGGCATCGTTGTGCTGCGCTCGTTCGGTAAGTTCTTCGGGCTTGCCGGCATCAGGCTTGGTTTTGCCATTTCAAGTCAGACCATATCAGGGCGGCTGGAAGAAGAACTCGGCCCCTGGTCGGTGGCCGTGCCGGCGCTGGAATATGGTGCCAAGGCGCTGGCTGATTCCGACTGGCACCGCGAGATGCGGGCGACATTGACCAAGGCCGCGCACCGTCTCGATCAGGCTTTCGCCCGCGCCGGCGTGATCGTGACCGGTGGCACCTCGCTGTTCCGCCATGTTGATATCGAGGATGCGGCCAGCCTGTTCCAGGCACTTGGCCGCGAAGGCATTCTGGTGCGCAGCTTCGCTGATCGACCGACGCAGCTGCGTTGCGGCCTGCCAGGCTCGGAATTGGAATGGCGGCGGCTCGATGTGGCGCTTGGCGACTGGGCGCAGGACCGGCAAGAAATGAAGGGCGCGGTCGGATGATCTATGTCTGCCCGCTGTCCAAGGTCGACGAGACGGTTGCGCGTATCGGCGCCGAACGGCTGATCTCGCTGCTGTCGGCAGGCACAGAGATGACGCGCCCGGAGGCGATCCGCGCCGAAAACCACCTTTTGATGAACATGCACGACATTTCAGTCGAGCAGGACGGCATGACGCTTCCCGGCGAGGCGCATGTACGCCGTATCCTGGATTTCGCGGGCAGCTGGGACCGGTCGCGGCCATTGGCGATCAACTGCTACGCCGGGGTCAGCCGCTCGACCGCCTCGGCCTACATCATCGCTGCCGCATTCTCGCCGTCACGTAACGAGACAGAGCTTGCGACAACGCTGCGCCGGCTGTCGCCATCGGCGACGCCCAATCCAAGGCTGATCGCCGTCGCCGACCAGATTTTGGGCCGCGACGGCCGCATGGTGGCGGCCATTGCCGCAATCGGTCGTGGTGCCGATTGTTTCGAAGGTGTGCCCTTCGGACTGGAGCTTTAGACGATACCGCCGCTGCCGCCGACGGCTGCCGGACGCTCCGCAGCTACCTTGGCGCGGTAGCCCGCCGCGCGGTAGGCGGCGACTGGGTCGATGGCGCCGCCTGACTTGAGTCGAGCCATGGCAAGGATCGGCTCGACATCGGTTCGGTAGGCGGCCTTCAGCGTCTGGGTCGCCATCAGTGCGTCATTGGTGTCCTGAAAGCCTTCCAGCGCCTTGCGGTCGACAAGAAGTGCTGTCGCATAAGCGCGCTGCACTTCTACCGCCGACAGCATCAGGCTCTCGATCGGGTCGGTGACGTTGTGGCTCTGGTCGAGCATGTGCGCCGGGTTGAAGCCGTCGGCCTGGTTCAACTCGGCATCGACAAGCTCATTGAAGACCAGGAACAGCCGGTACGGGTCGATCGAGCCGGCGTCGAGGTCGTCGTCGCCATATTTCGAATCGTTGAAATGGAAGCCGCCGAGTTTCTTGAACTGGATCAGTCTGGAGACGATCATCTCGATGTTGACGTTGGGCGCGTGGTGGCCAAGGTCGACGAGGCAATACGCCTTCGATCCCAATTCCTTTGCTATGATGTAGTTGGTGCCCCAGTCCTGCACGACCGTCGAATAGAAGGCTGGCTCGTACATCTTGTGTTCGGAAAACAGCCGCCAGTCGTCCGGCAAGGCGGCATAAATCTCGCGCATCGAATCAAGATAACGCTCGAAGGCCTTGGCGAAATTGACCTGTCCGGGGAAATTCGAGCCGTCGCCGATCCACACCGTCAGCGCCTTGGAGCCTAGCGTCTTGCCGATCTCGATGCATTCGAGATTGTGCTCGATGGCCTGCTTTCGCGTGCCGGCGTCAGCGTGCGACAGCGATCCGTATTTGTAGGAACGCGCCTGGTCCTTGGCGTCGGAGAAGGTGTTGGAGTTCATCGCGTCGAAGCCGAGGCCGAAGCGGCTCGCCGCCTGCTTCAGCCTGTTGGCGTCGGCCTTGTCCCAGGGGATATGCAGCGAAACTGTCGGTGTCGCCTTGGTCAATTCGTTGATGACGGCGCAGTCCTCGATCTTGTCGAAGATGTCGCGTGGCTCGCCAGTGCCCGGAAACCGGGCAAAACGTGTGCCGCCGGTGCCAACACCCCAGGAAGGGATCGCGACGCCAAAATTCTGGACCTTGTCGCGGATGGCGTCGATCTCGATGCCGCGCCGCTCCAGCTGCTCACCCAAAGCGTCGTAGTCGCGGCGGAGGTTGGTTTCACGCGCGGCATTGTCTTTTGCGACGATCCCGGCCGCTATGATCTGTTCGGTCACTGCAAATTCCTCCCAAGTTTTTTCGACTTGCGCTGCCCCTCATCCCCCTGCCGGGACCTTCTCCCCGCAGGCGGGGAGAAGGAGACAAGCGGTGCCGTTGCGGCCAGCCCCCTTCTCCCCGTCACTATACGGGGAGAAGGTCCCGGCAGGGGGATGAGGGGCAGCGCCTCGTCCTACCGCGTAAAACTCTGCGCGTTGCCGGCGTCGACATTGATGATGTTGCCGGTCGACTTGGCAGACATGTCGGAGGCGAAGAAATAGATCGCCTCGGCAATATCCTCCGGGAATACCGAGCGCTTCAGCATCGAGCGCGAACGGTAGTGCTCCTCCAGCTCGTCGGTCGACATGTTGTAGGCCGCCGCGCGCTGTTCCTTCCACTCGCCGGTCCAGATCTTCGAACCGCGCAGCACAGCGTCCGGGTTGACCACATTGACGCGGATCTGTTCGCCCGCACCTTCCAGCGCCAGGCAGCGCGCGAGATGGATTTCGGCAGCCTTGGCGGTGCAATAGGCGGCTGCGTTGGGTGAGGCGGCAAGGCCGTTCTTGGAGGCGACGAAGACGACGTTGCCGCCGATCTTTTGGGTGCGGAACAGCTTGAACGCTTCGCGCGACACAAGGAAATAGCCTGTTGCCAGGATGTCCATGTTCTTGTTCCACAAAGCGAGCGTCGTCTCCTCGATCGGCGCGGACGAGGCAAGGCCGGCATTGGACACCAAAATGTCGATGCCACCGAACTCGATCGCCGTATCCGTGAAGCCTGATATGACCTGTTCTTCGCTGGTCACGTCGATCCTGATGGGGCGGACGAAATCCTTGCCGAATGCTTTGGATAGCTCTTGCTCGGCGCTCTCAAGGGCCGTCTGGTCGATATCGGCCAGCACCACGCAGGCGCCTTCGCGCAACAGCCGCGCCGCCGTCGCCTTGCCGATGCCGCCGGCGCCGCCAGTGACGACCGCGATACGGCCTGCCAGCGATTTCGGCTTGGGCATACGCTGGAGCTTTGCCTCTTCGAGCAGCCAATATTCGATGTCGAAAGCTTCCTGCTCGGGCAGGCCGACATAGGTCGAGACCGTCGAGGCGCCGCGCATGACATTGATGGCGTTGACGTAGAACTCGCCTGAAATGCGCGCTGTCGCCTTGTCCTTGGCGAAGGTGATCATGCCGACGCCGGGCACCAGATAGACGACCGCATTGGGGTCGCGGATCGCGGGCGAGTCGGCGCGCTTGCAGCGCTCGTAATAGGCGGCGTAGCCCTTGCGGTAGTCTTCGACAGCGCCGGTCAGGCCGGCCAGTGTCTTGTCGATGTCGGGCCTTGCTGGGTCGAAATCGACCACCAGCGGGCGGATTTTGGTGCGCAGGAAGTGGTCGGGGCAGCTGGTGCCGAGAGCCGCTAAGCTTTCGAGTTCGTTTGAGCCAACGAATTCCAGCACCGCGTTCTGGTCGTCGAAATGGCCGACCTTTGGCTCCGATGCCGAGATCAGGCCGCGGATCGCCGGCATCAGCCTGGCAGCCACGGCGCGCCGCTCTGGCGCCGACAGCGTGGGGCGAGCGACGCCGCCGAAGATCGTCTTGCCGGCGGTGTTTTGCTCAAACCACTCGATGGCGCGGTTGATGATGCGGATGGTGGTTGCGTAGCTTTCCTTGGCCGTGTCGCCCCAGGTGAACAGGCCGTGGCTTTCGAGCACGACGCCCGTGGCATCAGGGTTTTCCTGACAGAACTTCTCCAGCCACAGGCCCAATTCGTAGCCGGGCTTCTTCCATGGCAGCCAGCCGATCTCGCCGCCAAATATATCCCTCGTCAGCTCCCGGCTGTTTTTCGAAGCGGCAATGGCGATGATCGCGTCAGGGTGCATGTGGTCGACATGCTTCTTGGGCACATAGGCATGCAGCGGCGTGTCGATGGAGGCCGCGCGAGGGTTCAGATTGAACGTGCAATGGGGCAGGTAACCTACCATCTCGTCTTCGAATTCGACGCCGCGATAGAGCTGCTTCAGGCCGTTGAGCTTGTCCTGGTAGAGGGTGGAGAAGCCATCGAGCTTGATCGTGCCGACATCGCCGCCGGAGCCCTTGACCCACAGCACCTCGACCATGCCGCCGGTCAGTGGGTCCTTTTCCATGACCTTGGCCGAGGTGTTGCCGCCGCCAAAATTTGTGATGCGCTTGTCGGAGCCGAGCAGATTGGAGCGATAGAGCAGGCGCTGCGGCTCGCTCATGACGGCGGCTTTCGCGTCGTCCCAAAGATTGGCGAGGCGCGAGCTGGAGCGCGTTTCTGACATGTCTGATCCTCCCGGTGCACACGAGACAGCAGTGCGTGATAGACGTCAAAATCACACGGCCGACCGCGACGTGTCAATCAGAAACGATCAAGTTCAATCATGATGCACTGCACAATGAAAATATTTGATTGGAAATGATTGACACTGCGCGGTTGGGGTGAGTTAATGGCCATGCAGGGAGGAACCATGCACGAAAAAGAACGCCACCGGATCATTCTGTCCGCCATCCAGGAAAAGCCTGTGGTGATGGTACAGGAACTGGTCGACCTGACCTCGTCGTCAGAGGCGACGATCCGGCGCGACATCGCAGCCCTGCATGTCCAAAAGCGCCTGCGCCGTGTGCGCGGCGGCGCCGAGGCCATCACCCCGCCGCAGTTCGTCGGCCTTGCCGGCCGCCCCTTCAGCGTCAACGAAACGCTCAACGCCTCCAAGAAGCGGGCGATTGCCCGCGAGGCCGTGGAGTTGTGCAAGGATGGCGAGCCGATCATCATCAATGGCGGCACCACGACCTTCCAGATGGTGCACTTCCTGACCAACCGGCGCATGCCGATCTTCACCAATTCGTTCCCGATCGCCGAGCACCTGCTCAAGCATTCCAAGAACACGGTGATGCTGTCGGGCGGAACGATCTATCGCGAGCAGAACATCATCCTGTCGCCCTTCGACAATGACGTGACGCGCAATTTTTATGCACGGCGCATGTTCATGGGCGCGCAGGGGCTTGGGCCGCTCGGCCTGATGGAAGGTGATCCGCTGCTGATCCAGGCCGAACAGAAGCTGATCGACCAGGCCGATGAGCTTGTCGTTCTGGTCGACTCTTCGAAGTTCAAGCAGCGTTCGAGCCTGATCCTGTGCGGACTGGCGCGGATAACCACCGTCATCACCGACGAGGACATCGAGGACCGCGAGGCCGCCATGCTGGAAAGTGCCGGGGTGTCGCTGGTCGTCGCCAAAAGCCAGGTGAGGAATACCGAGGAATCTTCGCTGCAGGCATGAGGGATGGCCTCGCCGCAGTGCTGATGGAATGCAACGCTCTAGGGAGGAAACGATGAGCATTCTAAGGAAACTGATGGTCGCCGCAGCATTGTCGGCCGCCATGTTCGCGACTGCCGCGCATGCCGAAAACGTCAAGATCGCCCTGGTGGTGAAGTCGCTCGGCAACGGCTTCTTCGACGCCGCCAACAAGGGCGCGCAAGAGGCGGCCAAGGAGCTCGGCGATGTCGAGGTGATCTACACCGGCCCGACCAAGGCCACCGCGGAAGCGCAGATCGAGGTGATCAACGCTTTGATCGCCCAGAAGGTCAATGCCATCGCCATTTCCGCCAATGACGCCGACGCGCTGGTGCCGGCTCTCAAGAAGGCAATGGAACGTGGCATCACTGTGATCTCCTGGGATTCGGGCGTCGCGCCCGAAGGCCGTCAGGTCCACCTCAACCCGTCCGACACCAATCTGATCGGCGAGACCATCATTAAGCTCGCCGCCGACTACCTGCCGGAGGGCGGCGACGTTGCCATCCTGTCGGCATCCTCGACCGCGACCAACCAGAATGCCTGGATCGAGGCGGCCAAGAAGGCGCTGCCGGAGAAGTTCCCCAAGATCAATCTCGTCGCCACCGTCTATGGCGATGACGACTCGGCCAAGAGCACCGACGAAGCCAAGGGCCTGCTCAAGTCTTACCCGAACCTCAAGGCGATCATCGCGCCGACCACAGTCGGCGTCGTTGCCGCCGCCCAGGTCGTCACCGACGAAAACCTGATCGGCAAGGTGAATGTGACCGGTTTGGCTCTGCCGTCCGAGTTCAAGAAGTTCATCGACAACGGCGCTTCGCAGGCGGTCGCTTTGTGGAACCCGATCGACCTCGGCTACTCCGCCATCTATCTCGCCCATGACCTGGCGGTGAAGAAGATGGAAGCAAAGCCGGGCGCCAAGCTTTCGATCGGCCGCGTCGGTGAAGTCACGCTCGATGACACCAACTCGGCACCGATGGCCGCACCCTTCACCTTCGACAAGAAGAACATCGAAGAGTTCTCGAAGATCTATTGATCCCGGAACGTCATGGCCGGCGGGGCACTTGTCCCGCCGCGCCTTTCCCCAGACCTGCCACAGGGCCTGAGACGGATATGGACACGAAAGCCCACACGACCCAGACGCCTATGCGCGATCATCCGGCAACGCCGCGACTGACGCTCGCAGGTGTCACCAAGACTTTTCCGGGTGTGCGCGCGCTGCACAATGTAGGGCTGTCGCTCTATCCGGGGCAGGTGACGGCGCTGATCGGCGAAAACGGTGCCGGCAAGTCGACTCTGGTCAAGATTCTCACAGGCATTTACCGGCCCGATGCCGGTACCATCACGGTCGATGGCAGGCAGGTTTCGCTCGCCAGCGCGCATGACGCCTTCGAGCAAGGTATCACCGCGATCCACCAGGAAACCGTGCTGTTCGACGATCTGTCCGTGGCGGAAAACATCTTCCTGGGCCATGCGCCACGGACCCGCTTCGGCACTATCGACTGGCGCGCCATGCGTAGCCGGGCAAGCGAGGTGCTGAAGGGCATGGGGGCCGCCCATATCGATCCCGACGCGCGCCTCAAGGACCTTGGCATCGCCAACAAACATCTGGTGGCAGTCGCCCGCGCGATGTCGATCGACGCGCAGATCGTCATCATGGACGAGCCGACCGCTGCTCTTTCTGCCAAGGAGATAGAGGATCTGTTCGAGCTGATCGAGCTGCTTAAGCGCGAGGGCAAGGCGATCCTGTTCATCAGCCACAAGTTCGATGAGATCTACCGCATCGCCGAGCGCTACACCGTCTTCCGCGATGGGGAGATGATCGGCGAGGGGATGCTCGCCGACGCCAGCCAGAACGAGATCGTCAAGATGATGGTCGGGCGCGCTGTCGATCACATTTTTCCGGAGCGCCAGCCGCAGATCGGTGCGCCGGTGCTGAGTGTTTCGGACCTGTCGCATCCCACCGAATTCGACGGCATCAGCTTCGAGTTGCACAAGGGCGAGATACTCGGCTTCTACGGTCTCGTCGGCGCTGGCCGCAGCGAGCTCATGCACGCGATTTTCGGCATCACTAGGACGAGCCGGGGCACCATGACGCTGGACGGCGTTTCTGTAGCGCCGCGCTCAGCTGCCGAAGCCATTGAGGCAGGTGTGGTTTACGTTCCGGAGGAACGTGGCAAGCAAGGTGTCGTCATCGGCTTGCCGATCTTCAAGAACGTCTCGCTGCCGTCGCTCAAGCGCACCTCGAAATCCGGCGTGCTGCAGCTGAAAGACGAATTCGCCCTGGCGCGCAAATACACCGAGCGGCTTGACCTGCGTGCATCCTCGCTCAGCCAGGACGTCGGCACGCTGTCGGGCGGCAATCAGCAGAAGGTGGTCATCGCCAAATGGCTCGCCACCGACCCCAAGGTGATTATCCTCGACGAGCCGACCAAGGGCATCGACATTGGCTCGAAGGCGGCCGTTCATTCCTTCATGGCCGAGCTGGTCGCGCAAGGGCTGTCGGTGATCATGGTGTCGTCCGAGCTGCCTGAAATTCTTGGCATGTCCGACCGCGTGGTGGTGATGCGCGAAGGCCGCATCGCCGCTGTCTATGACAACAAAGCGCTCGACGCCGTGACGCTGGTGCAGGCTGCCGCGGGGATCGCCGCATGAAGACGCTGGCAAGATATCGCGAGATCTGGCTGCTCGCGGCAATCGCGGCACTCGTCGTGCTGATTTCGATCCGCTTCCCCGGTTTTGCGCGGCCTGGCAATCTGGCAACGGTCTTCAACGACACCTCGATCCTGATGATCCTGGCGCTTGGCCAGATGGTCGTCATCCTGACGCGCTCTATCGACCTTTCCATGGCCTCGAACCTCGCTTTCACCGGCATGGTGGTGGCGATGATCAACGCCGCCTTCCCGGCATTTCCGATCCCGCTGCTGATGCTGGTCGCCATCGGCGTCGGCCTGCTGCTCGGCGCGCTCAACGGCCTGCTGGTGTGGAAACTCGGCATTCCGCCGATCGTGGTCACGCTCGGCACGCTCACCATCTATCGCGGTGCCACCTTCCTGATTTCGGGCGGTGCCTGGGTCAATGCCGACCAGATGAGCCCGGCCTTTGTCGGGTTGCAGCGCATGCAAATGCTCGGCGTGCCAGTGCTGTCGTGGATCGCCATCGTTGTCATTGCCCTGTTCTTCGTGTTGATGACCAGGACTTCGGTCGGCCGCTCGCTTTATGCCATCGGCGTCAATCCGACGGCCTCGGTCTATGCCGGCATCGATGTCGGCCGCACCAAGTTCCTCGCCTTCTGCATTTCGGGCGCGGTCGCAGGCCTGTGCGGCTATCTCTGGATTTCACGCTACGTCATCGCCTCGGTCGAGGTCGCCAATGGCTATGAGCTCAACATCATCGCGGCCTGCGTCATCGGCGGCATTTCGATCGCCGGCGGCATCGGCTCGGTCGCGGGTGCCGTGCTCGGGGCGCTGTTCCTCGGCATCATCTCGACGGCACTTCCGGTCATCAACGTTTCGCCCTTCTGGCAGATGGCGATCTCGGGCAGCGCCATCCTGCTTGCGGTGGTGCTCAACGCGCGCGGCGAGCGCAAGCAGGGCCGTATCATCCTGAGGAAGGCGGAAGCGGCATGAGCGCGACCGACACCACACCCACGCCACGGCGCATCCCCGATCGGCTCGACAAGCCGCTGCGTTCGGCGATCTTCTCGTGGGAGGCGCTGCTGGTAGCAGTCGCCGTTGCGATCTTCATCGTCAATAGCTTTGCCTCGCCTTATTTCCTCGACGTCTGGTCGCTCTCCGACCTCACCTTCAATTTCACCGAAAAGGGCCTGATCGCGCTCGCCATGGCGCTGCTCATCATTTCTGGCGAGATCGACTTGTCGGTGGCGGCGATCATCGCACTCGCCTCGACCATGATGGGCATGGCGGCGCAGGTCGGTGTCGATACGCCAGGCCTTGTGCTGATCGGCGTCGGCGTTGGGCTCGTCTGCGGCGCCTTCAACGGTCTGCTGGTCACCGGCCTTGGCTTGCCGTCGATCGTCGTCACCATTGGCACGATGAGCCTGTTTCGCGGCACAGCTTTCATCATCCTCGGCGACCAGGCCTACAAGGGCTATCCCGCGTCCTTCGCGTTCTTTGGCCAGGGTTATGTCTGGTGGGTGGTGTCGTTCGAACTCGCTCTCTTTGTGCTTGCCGCCGCCGTCTACTGGTTCGTGCTACATCGGACGAGTTTTGGCCGGCACATCTTTGCCATCGGCAACAATGCGGTCGCCGCACAGTTTTCCGGCGTGCGCGTCGGGCGCATCAAGTTCGTGCTGTTTTGCCTTACCGGTCTGATGTCGGGCATCGCGGCGGTTTTGATCACCTCCCGGCTCGGCTCGACGCGTCCGTCGATCGCGCAGGGCTATGAACTCGAAGTCATCACCATGGTGGTGCTCGGCGGTGTCAGCATCCTCGGCGGTGCCGGCAGCATCTTGGGCGTGGTGCTGGCAGCGCTGATCATGGGGCTGGTCACCTTCGGCCTTGGCCTGCTCAACGTGCCAGGCATCGTCATGTCAATCTTCATCGGCCTGCTGTTGATCCTTGTCATCGCGCTGCCGATCCTTTGGGGCCGCTTCAGCAGGGGGCGTGTGGCATGAATGCCGAGAAACATGCCTTCAAGATGCAGCTTAAGGCAGGCATGAAGGCCGAGTACATCAAGCGCCATGACGAGATCTGGCCGGAGTTGGTGACGCTGCTTAGAGATGCCGGCGTTTCCGACTATTCGATCCATCTCGACGAGGAGACCAACACGCTCTTCGGCGTGTTGTGGCGCCGCGCGGACCACACCATGGACGCGCTGCCAGACCATCCCGTCATGAAACGCTGGTGGGCGCATATGGCGGACATCATGGCGACCAATGCGGACAACGAGCCGCTCTCGGTGCCGCTGCAAACCGTCTTCCATATGAAATGACCAGGCCTCGCACCGTCGCCGTCATCGACATCGGCAAGACCAACGCCAAGGTGGCGCTGGTCGACCTCGAAACGCTGTCGGAAATCGCCGTTCGCCGCACGCCCAATGTCGTGGTCCGCCACGGCATCTATCCGCATTTCGATTGCGAGGCGCTGTGGGGTTTCGTCAAGCAGAGCCTGGCCGAGCTCCATGGCGAGCGTCCGATCGACGCGATTTCGGTGACAACGCATGGCGCCACAGCCGCGCTTCTTGCCGCCGATGGCTCGCTTGCCATGCCGGTGCTCGACTACGAGCATGATGGTCCCGACAGCCTTGCGGCGGATTACGACATCGCGCGCCCGCCTTTTGCCGAAACCGGCACGCCGCGCCTGCCGCTGGGGCTCAATCTCGGCGCGCAATTGTTCTGGCAAGCCACGGCATTTCCTAGAGAATTCGCGCTGGTTTCAATGATCGTCACCTATCCCCAATATTGGGCGTTCCGCCTGTGCGGCGTGCTTGCCAATGAGACGACGTCGCTGGGCTGCCACACCGATCTTTGGCGGCCGGCTGAGGGGACATGGTCGAGCCTGATCGACCGGATGGGCTGGCGCGGACGCATGGCGCCGGTGCGCAAGGCAGGCGATTTCCTCGGCACTGTCCTGCCGGACCTGGCCGAGGAAATCGGCATACCTCAAGACACGCCCGTATTCTGCGGCATCCACGATTCAAACGCCTCGCTCTATCCGCACCTGCTCCAGCAAGCGGCACCGTTTTCGGTGGTGTCGACAGGCACATGGGTCGTCGTGCTTTCAGTCGGCGGTGCGCCGCAAAACCTCGATCCTGAGCGTGACTGCCTGATCAACGTCAACGCGCTCGGCGATCCTGTGGCTTCGGCGCGCTTCATGGGCGGGCGCGAATTTTCCCTGCTGGTCGAACCGGGCAGGGAGGATTGCGACGATGCCGATCTCACGGCCGTTCTCGCAGGCGGGGTGATGTTGATGCCATCGGTCCAGCAGGGATCCGGGCCGTTTCCACAGCGGCAATCTTCCTGGTTGGGCGAGGCGCGCTCGCCGGCCGAACGCTTCGCTGCGGTGTCGCTCTATCTGGCCATGATGACGGCGATCTGTTTGGAGCTGACCGGTGCGGGCGGGCCGGTGATCGTCGAGGGGCCGTTTGCGAAAAACCGTATCTATTGCGCCATGCTTGCCGCAGCCACCGGCCGCAACGTGCTCTCCGGTTCCGGTAGTGCTACGGGCACCAGCCTGGGCGCGGCGCTGCTGGCAGCGCCCGACGCGGTTCGCCAGCCTGCTTTCCGGGCTGTGGAAGCAACGGCCAACGGATCGTTGCGCGACTATTTCGAGGCCTGGCGGGCGCTGGTCGGTTAGCTCAGCCACTCCGATAGCTTCGCCTTGCGGATGTCCTGCAGCAGACGGACGAAACTTTCGGCCTGATGGCCAGCTGTGAGGCGGCCTTTTTCGGCGGTGGCGATTGCAGCGTTGCCGACCACCCCATGCGGGTTGAGATCGTCGGCAATCCAGGAAAAACCGTGCGGGCCGTGCGGGCGCAACAGCTCGAATTCGCTCTCGGCTAGGGCAAAGCTCGAGGTGAAATCTTCGGCTTTCGCCATGTCGACCAAATCGGGACGGAAATGCAGCATCAGCGATGTCTCGACATCGCCGCCATGGATGCCGAGCTGGATCTCGCGCGGCGGATAAAGACCGTCGGGATGGCCGAAGCGGCCCCAGCTCGACCGCACAGACAGGGCGTCGAAGCGCACGCGCAGTTCGCGCGAGACGATGCCCATCACCTCTTCATTGCCGCCATGGGATGTCAGAAAGACAAATTTTCGCACGCCGGCGCGGGCAGCGGAGGCGCCGAGCTCGGTCCAGGCATCGACCAGCATGTTTGCCGGCAGGCTGAGCGTACCCGGTGCATGGATATGCTCGTCGGATTTGCCGGCAGCCTGGATGGGCAGGAAACGAGCGTCGAGAGCTTCTGGCAACCGGGCAAAAACCTCTGCCAGCATGCCTTCCATGATCGTCAGGTCGGTCGAAACAGGCAGATGCGGGCCGTGCTGCTCGATGGCGGCGAGGGGGATGACGGCGATTGTCTTTTCAGGATCGATCGACGCAAAGTCGGCCGCCTTGAAGTCGCCCCACCAGATGCGTCGCTTCTGTTTCGTCACAATCAGGCCTCGCCGCTCAAACTCGCCTTGGACTGAATATGTCAGCGCGGCCCATTTTGTAAGGGGTGGCTACATCCGCACGCGCTCGGACTTGGGATCGTACATCGGCTTGAGCGAGGCTGCCGCCCCGAACCGTTCGCCGGCGATCTCGATCTCGTAGGACGAGCCAAGCACGTCGGCTTCGGTTTCGTTGGTGCAGGGGACATAGCCGAGGCCGATGGCGCCGCCGAGATGGTGGCCGTAATTGCCCGAGGTGATCGTGCCGACGATCTTGCCGTCGCGGACAATGGCCTCGTTATGGAACAGCAGCGGCTCGGGATCGGTGAGGCGGAACTGGACGAGGCGGCGGCCAAGACCCGATTCCTTCTTGCGCAGCACGGCATCTCGGCCAAGGAAATCGCCCTTTGCCGTCTTCACGGCAAAGCCGAGGCCGGCTTCGAGCACGTGATCCTCGTCGGTGATGTCGTGACCAAAATGGCGGAAAGCCTTTTCGATGCGGCAAGAATCGAGCGTGTGCAGGCCGCAAAGTTTCAACCCAATGTCGGCGCCGGCGTCCTCAATGGCTTCGAAGACGTGCGCGGCCTGATCGGTGGAGACATAAAGTTCCCAGCCGAGTTCACCGACATAGGTGACGCGATGAGCGCGGGCCAAGCCCATGCCGATCTCGATCTCCTGAAACGTTCCGAACGGGTTGTTTTCGTTGGAAAAATCGTTGGGGCTGACTTTCTGGATCAGCTCGCGCGATCTCGGTCCCATCAAGCAGAGCACGCTTTCGGAAGCCGTCACATCGGTGATGACGACGAATTCGTCGGCCAGATGTTTGCGAAACCAGGCAAGATCGCGTTGGAGCGTTGCGCTCGGCACAACGGCTAAGAAGGCGGTTGGCGAAAGCCGCGTGACGGTCAGGTCGCTCTCAATGCCGCCGCGCGCATTCAGCATCTGGGTATAGACGATCTTGCCTGGCGCGACGTCCATATCGTTGGCGCAGAGTTTCTGGAGGAAGGTGAGCGCGTCGCGGCCTTCGACCCTGATCTTGCCGAAGGAGGTCATATCGAACAGGCCGACGCCGTTGCGAACGGCCAGATGCTCGTCGCGCTGGTTGCCGAACCAGTTCTGCCGCTTCCAGGAATATTTATACTCGCGTTCCTGGCCAGGCTTGGCAAACCAGTTGGCGCGCTCCCAGCCGGCGACTTCACCGAAGACGGCGCCCCGGGCTTTCAAATGCTCGTGGAGGGGCGAGCGGCGCACGCCTCGCGAAGTCGCCATCTGGCGATAGGGAAAATGGTCGGCGTAAAGCAGGCCGAGTGTCTCGGAAACCCGCTCCTTGAGATAACGCCTGTTCTTCTGGAACGGCTGGGCGCGGCGGATATCGACTTCCCACAGGTCGAAGGGCGCTTCGCCGTCGTGGATCCACTGCGCCAGCGCCATGCCGGCACCGCCTGACGAGACGATGCCGATCGAATTGTAGCCGGCCGCGACCCAATAGCCGCCGAGTTCAGGGGCTTCGCCGAGGTAGTAGCGGTCGTCGGGCGTAAAACTTTCGGGGCCGTTGAAGAAGGTATGGATGCCGGCCGTTTCGAGCATCGGCATGCGGTTCACGCCCATTTCGAGGATCGGCGCGAAATGGTCCATGTCTTCGGGCAACTGGTCGAAGCAGAAATCCTCGCGGATGCCGTCCATGCCCCAGGGCTTGGCGACCGGCTCGAAGGCGCCGAGCATCATCTTGCCGGCGTCTTCCTTGTAGTAGGCACACTCGTCGGGTACGCGCAGAACGGGCAGGCGACCAAGGCCGGGGATGGCCTCGGTGACGAGGTAAAAATGCTCGCAGGCGTGCAGCGGGATCGTGACGCCGTTCTGGGCGCCCAACTCACGTGTCCACATGCCGGCGCAGTTGATGACAATGTCTGTCTCGATGGTGCCTTGCTCGCCGCCTTGCGCCCAAGAGACACCCGAGACGCGGCCATCCCTGGTGTGGACCTTGGTGACCTTGACGTTCTCGACAATCCTGGCGCCGCGCTGGCGTGCACCCTTGGCCAGCGCCATGGCGATATTCGCCGGGTCGCACTGGCCGTCGAGCGGCAGGTGCACCGCGCCAACGACGTCAGACACGTTGAGATGCGGGTACATCTCCTTGACTTCGTTGGGCGAAATCTCGCGCACGTCGACATTGAACGCGCGTGCCAATGACGCCTGCCGGTAGATCTCGTGCTTGCGTTCCTCGGTCAGCGCCACCGTGATGGAGCCTACCTGGCGCATGCCGGTGGCCACACCGGTTTCGGCCTCGAGCTTGACGTAGAGGTCAGCGGAGTATTTCGCCAGCCGCGTCATATTCTGCGAGGCGCGTAGTTGCCCGATCAATCCCGCCGCATGCCATGTCGTGCCTGAGGTGAGCTGCTTGCGCTCCAGAAGCACGATGTCGGTCCAGCCCAGTTTCGCCAGGTGGTAGGCGACGGAGCAGCCTGACGCACCGCCGCCGATGATGACGGCGCGGGCACGGGCGGGAAGTTCGGTCATGCAGCTGATCTCTCGTAGCTGGTGGCGAAGCGCCTGAGGCGGCCGGCGGCCTCCTTGAGCACGTCGTCGGGCTGGCAAAGGCTGATGCGAATGTGGCCGGCGGCGGCGTCGCCGAAGCTTGCGCCCGGCATGACAGCGACCTTTTCTGAATCGAGCAGATCCCAGGCGAACTTCTCGCAGTCGGGCTCGATGGCACTGATGTCGAGCATGACATACATGCCGCCCTCGGAACCGCGAACGGTGACGTTGTTGAGCCCGCGCACCTCGTTGAGGAACAGATTGCGGCGGTCGGCATAGGTTTTGGCGATCTTTTCGACGCCGTAATCGTTTTCCAGCGCCTCGATGGCGGCACGGCTGACGAAATCGGTCAGGCCGTAGGTGGTGACGAGGTTGAGGTTGATGACCAGCGAAACGAGGTCGGCCGGGGCGGTCAGCCAGCCGATGCGCCAGCCGGTCATGCCGTGGCTTTTCGACATCGAGTTGATGACCAGCGTGCGCTCGGCCATGCCGGGCAGGGCTCGCGGCGAGACGTGTTCGCCGCCGCCTAAGGTCCAGTAGACCTCGTCCGACAGCAGCCAAAGGTCGCGGCGGATGCAAAGCTCGGCGATGTCTTCCAGGCATTTGCGCGAATAGACAGCGCCTGTCGGATTGTTCGGCGTGTTGATGAGGATCGAGCGCGTGTTGAGCTTGAGCGCCTTTTCGATGTCGGCAGCACGCGGCTGGAAGCCGTCAGCGGCTTGCGCTTCGACAACGGTGTAGCTGGCGCCGGCAGCACGGAAGGTGCCGGGGTAGGTGGCGTAATAGGGCGCAACGACGATGGCGTGGTCGCCCGGATCATGCGTTGCCTGCACCGCCGCGTAGAGGGCGGCCTGGCCGCCCGGCGTGGCGATGATTTCGGAAAGGGCGGTGTCGAGGCCGGTGCAGCGGGTCGAAATCCTGGCCATCGCGGCACGCAGCCGCGGCAGGCCGGGAAGCTGGGTGTAATGGTGGTGGCCGGCACGAACCGCAGCGACGCAAGCTTCGACAGTCTCGGCGGGCGTGTCGAAGTCATGGTCGCCGACCGACAGCATGATGATGTCTTCGCCAGCCTGCTGGCGCGTCATGGCGGCGAAATGCACCTCCCAACCATCCTTGCCAGATGGAACGATGCCGGAAATGCGCGATGAGGGTTTTGGCATGTCAGGCTCCCACGTCCATGAGGGTCGCAAGACGGGCGAGCGTCAGCCTGCTGGAACTGTCGAGTCGGGGCGTCAGCGCGCCGTAGCCAGAAACAGAAGGATGGGGTGTGCCACCGGCATGATTGTGCGTGGCGGTTATGACCAGCACCTGCGCGCCCGCAGCCTCGGCTGCGCGGATACCGGCCGGCGCATCCTCGAACACCAGGCAGTCCTGTGGCTTGTGGCCGAGCCGCTCGGCGCCAAGCAGGAAGCAGTCAGGCGCAGGCTTGCCGTTGGCAACGTCTTCACCTGTTACCATCAGTCGCGGAATGGGCAGGCCGGCTGCTTCAAGCCTGCGGATCGCCAGCCTGCGGGGCGCCGAGGTCACGATCGCCCAGCGTTCGGTGGGCAGCGCGTTGAGGAAGTTGGATGCGCCGTGGATGGGTTCGATGCCGTCGACGTCGTCGAATTCGGCCTGCGTCAACTCCTCGATCTCGGTCATCAGATCGATGCCCGGAAGGTTCAGCCGGGAAATCGTCTCGTACGCCCGAACGCCGTGAATGGTCGGCAGGAAGGTTTTGACGTCGAGCCCGTGTTTGATCGCCCAGGCGGTCCAGACGCGTTCGGTGGAGGCGATCGAGCTCAGGATCGTGCCGTCCATGTCGAACATGAAGGCGCCAAAGGCTCGATCGGGGAAGGGAAGGGTCATTAGGAGCGTAGCCTTTCGTTTTCGGGATCCCACAAGGGCTTGTCTTCCTGGACCGTCGCCTTGAAACGCTCGCCGAAAATCTCGACTTCCACATTGGTGCCGGGCGCGGCCAGATCGGCCCGCAGCATGCCCAGCGCAATTGATTTGTCCACCCTGTAGCCCCAACCTCCTGACGTGGTCTCGCCGACGATCACACCGTCGTGCCAGAGCGTCGACATATAGGGCGCGTCGCAATCGCCCGGGTTGTCGATCACCAACGTGACGAAACGCTTCTTCACCCCCTGCTGCTTTTCGCTGAGCAGGGCTGTCTTGCCGCGAAATTCCGGCTTGTCCCATTTGACGAAGCGCTCGAGTCCGCCTTGCAGAATGGTGTAGTCGGTCGACAAATCGCCCTTCCAGGCGCGATAGCCTTTTTCGAGCCGGAGCGCGTCGAGCGCGAACATGCCGAAGGGTTTTAGGCCGTGCTTCTGGCCCGCTGCCCAGACGGCGTCGAAGATCGCCGCCGTATCCTCGACCTTGGTGTGGATTTCCCAGCCGAGTTCGCCCGCAAAGGAGACGCGCACGAGTTGGCACCAGCGGCCCGCGATGTGACATGACTGGTGCGAAAGCCAGGGCAGCGTCAGGTCAGCCTCTGTGACCTGCGCCAGGATCTTGCGCGTATTGGGACCCGCAAGGATTTGGCACGACAAGCTTTCAGTGGCGTTTTCGACGGCGATTTCAGAAGCTTCGGGCAGGTGTTTCCGCAGCCACTCGAAATCGTGCCATTCGGCCACGGCTGCTGTGATCAGGACGAAATAGTCCTCGTCCAGCGCCAGGATCGACATTTCGGTGACGATGCGGCCGGCATTGTCTGCGAAATAGCCAAGGCCGATCTTGCCTGGCCTGGGGACAACGCCGGTGATCATGGTCGCGAGCCAGGCGCGTGATCCTGGCCCGTGCAGGCGGAAACGCGAGAAGCCGGGCAGGTCGAGAATGCCGGCGGCATCGCGCACGGCAAGGCATTCCTCGCGGATGTGCTTTTCCCATGGGCCTGAGCGGGCAAAAGTCTGTGTCGATTCCTCAGACAGGTCGTCGCCCGGCTTGGCGTACCATGTAGCGCGCTCCCAGCCATTGTAAGCATTGAACTGCGCGCCGAGTGCTGCGATCCGGTCGTGGATCGGCGAAAGCTTGCGGTTACGCCCCGCCGGCCAGGCATGCCTGGGGAAGTGGATGGCGTATTCGTGGCCATAGACCTCCATGCCCTTGGCAACGGCATAGTCGGGGGCAGAAGCGAAGGACGTGAAGCGGCGCGGGTCGCACGACCACATGTCCCATTCGGTCTCGCCCTTGGTCACCCATTCGGCCAGCACTTTGCCGGCACCGCCTGCCTGGGCGATGCCGAAGGTGAACACGCAGGCCTCGAAGGCATTGGGAACGCCCGGCATCGGCCCGATCAGCGGGTTGCCATCAGGCGCATAGGGGATCGGCCCGTTGATGACCTTGGACAGGCCGGCGGTGCCGAGGATAGGCACACGCGCGATGGCGTCGTTGAGATAGTGCTCGAGCCGGTCGAGATCGTCAGGATAGAGCTGGAAGGAGAAATCCGCAGGCATCGCATCGCCGGGTGTCGCCCAGTGCGCGCGGCAGTTGCGCTCATAGGGGCCGAGATTCATGCCGTTCTTTTCCTGGCGCAGATAGTAGGAGGTATCGACGTCGCGCAGCAGCGGCAGTTTTTTGCCCGCTTCGCGCGACCACGCGGCCAGTTCGGGGATTTCATCGAACAGGATGTATTGATGGCTCATCACCATCATCGGCACGTCGCGGCCGAACATCTTGCCAACCTCGGCGGCGCGATAGCCTGCAGCGTTGACCACTTTTTCGCAGCGGATCTCGCCTTGCGCGGTGACCACGACCCATTCGTCGTTCTCGCGGCGTACCGATATCACCGGACAGAAGCGGATGATCCTGGCGCCCATGTCGCGCGCGCCCTTGGCCAGCGCCTGGGTCAGCTGGGCCGGGTCGATGTCGCCGTCGTTCGGGTCATAGAGCGCGCCCTTCAATTCATGCGTTTCGATGAAGGGGTAACGCGGCTTGATATCGTCGACACCGACGATCTCGATGTCCATGCCCTGGTAGCGGCCCATACCCTTGGCGCGCTGGAACTCCTGCATGCGCGCCTTGCTGTGGGCGAGGCGCAGCGAGCCGGTGACGTGGTAGTTCATGGGGTAGTCGACTTCGTCTGCCAGCCCGCGATAAAGCTCGGTCGAATAGCGCTGCATGTTCATCAGCGACCAGGACGACGAGAAGGTCGGTACGTTGCCGGCTGCATGCCAGGTTGAACCGGAGGTCAGCTCGTTCTTTTCAAGCAGCACGCAGTCGGTCCAGCCGGCCTTGGCGAGATGATAGAGCGAAGACACGCCAACCGCGCCTCCGCCGATGATCACAACGCGCGCCGTGCTCGGCAAATCAGCCATCTCTTCCTCCCTGCGTGCGATCAATAGACGGGTGGCGATACGACCCAGATGACCACCGCTGGCACAAATCCCGGGTTCCTCCACCGGAACGGCTTGTGGTCGAAGCGAAAGCTGTCGCCTGCGCCCAGCCTGTGCCACGTGCCGTCAATCTCGATGTCGAAGCTGCCCGAAACGACGTAACCGGCTTCTTCGGTCGGCCGCGATGCCGGTTCGCGCAACTCGGCGCCCGGTGCGAAGATCGAGCGCAGCATCTCGAAACTTCCGCCGAGATCGGGCGACAAGAGCTCTTCTACCAAGCCGGAATCGCTTGTGCCAAGCGTGCGGCGGCGGCCGGCACGAACGATCACGCCGCGCTCGGCTTCCACAGGTGCTTCATGGGCGAAGAACAGGCTGACCGGCACGCCGAACAGCTCGGCGAAAGCCCTGAGGTCGCCGATCGAGGGTATCGACAGTCCGCGCTCGACCTGGCTGACCCAGCCGACTGAGCGTCCGAGTTTCAAGGCAATTTCGGTCAGCGTCAGGCCACGCGACTTGCGCAATGCGCGCAAATCGTTGGCGAGCAGGCCGCTGGCAATGTCGCTTTCCTTACGCGCCAAGGTGGTTATGGGACTCAATCGAGTTCTCTCGTGAAATTTTATCGTCAGATTTCATGAGATGGCATCTCTGTGAAAATTTCAAGCGCATTTTCATGAAACAGCAAGTTTCTCTTGCGAGACTCTTGGCGAGAGTGCAAAGGCTCGGTTCGGACGGGCGGTGAGGGGCGTTCCGACAAGATCGATGCCATAGGGACAGCTGATGCTGGCACCGGACCAAAAACCGCAAAAGTTCGACGAGACCGATATCGTTGACGAGGCAATCATTTCGCGTCGCTCCGTGCGCGCCTTTTTGCCGACTCCCATCGACGATGCTGTCATTCGCGACATCCTCGACGTTGCCGCGCGTGCGCCCTCGGGCACCAATATGCAGCCGTGGAAGGTCTATGTGACCTCCGGCGAGACCCAGCAGCGTATCGGCGATGTGATCCTGAATTCAGGTGTGCGCGCCGAAAAGGCTGTCTGGGACGAGTACAAATATTACCCCGACCAGTTTTTCGAGCCTTATCTCGGTCGTCGCCGCGCCAACGGCTTCGGGCTCTACAGCGCACTCGGCATCGGCCGGCGCGACGTCGACCGCATGCGCGCCCAGCACGATCGCAACTTCGTGTTCTTCGATGCGCCCGTCGGCATGATCTTCACCATCGATCGCCGGCTCAACCAGGGCTCGTGGATCGACTACGGCATGTTCTTGCAGAACATCATGATCGCGGCGCGGGCGCGGGGCCTGCACACTTGTCCGCAGGCGGCGTTCGCGCCCTATCACCGCCAGATCAGGCCGGTGCTCGGCATTCCCGAGGAGGAAGTCGTGGTCTGCGGCATGGCGCTCGGCCACGAGGACACCTCCAAGCCGGAGAGCACGTTCCGTACCGACCGTGCGCCACTCGACGAGTGGGTGCAGTTCCTGAAATAAGGTCAGGGGCCCGTTCGTTTGCCGATATAAGCGCAGCATTCCATTTCGACCTGCGCGCCAAGTGCCAGGCCGTTCACACCAAATGCTGAGCGTGCCGGCAGGCGGCCTGTATCGAAATAGCTGACATAGACCTTGTTGAAGTCGGGCCATTTGGCCATATCGGCCAGCATGACAGTGCATTTAAACAGGTCGGTGAAATCGAGCCCGTTTTCCCTCAGAATTGCACCGATGTTCTCCATCGTCTGGCGCGCTTCCGCTTCCATCCCGCCGGACACGAGTTCGAGTGTTCCCGGGCGGTTGCCGAGCGCGCCCGAGAGATAAAGAATATCGCCGACACGCACGGCCTGGCTGAACGGCAGTTTGAGTGCCTTGGCCTCGGGCGAATTGATGAATTCCATCGTCGTTTCCTCCGTCAGGTCAAACTGGGGGGCTATCAGCGCACCTCGTAGCCAACTTCGTCCGAGGCGTGGCACAGCATCTTCCAGAACGAACGGGCAAACGAGCGGAAGACGTAGAGGTCGAAGCTGTCGGGTCCGCCGCGCTGGATCTGGGCGAAGATGTCGTGATGGGTTGTCGAGATGCCCGAGCCCCGGGGGAAGGCGGCGAGCGCAAAATCGATAGCGAAGAGTTTTGCCAAGACCCATTCCGCCTTCGTGCCCGTGACGCGGATGGCCGTGCGGCCATGCGACAGGTCGGTGACGGTTCCAATTGTGGAGGCGACCTTGCCGGCGAAGGTCATGGCCAGTCCCTCCGACGTGTCGGTGACCAGGAATTTGCCCGGTGCGAAGCCGAAAGCGGCGTAGCGGTCGGAAGACGCGCCGGCACCGGCGCCGTCGGCCAGCTTGAGGCCGGTGATCGAGCTGATTGTGACCATCAGCTTTTTTTCCTCGCCGGGCCATGCGGCAAGCTGAACGATGGAGCCGGGCGCGATCTCGGAAAGTATCACACCGACACCATCGACGAAATTGCCGTGCGAGCCGGGCCGGAACACGGGTTCGAGCGGTGAAAGCTGCTCAACCATGCATGCGCTTCCCTTCGGGGTCGAAGAAATGGTGACTGACGATCTCGACCGGTCCGAAGCGGTTGCGCAGCGGGTCGGAAACATGGGCCCGCTTGCCGTGGCGCGCCTTGCCGCCGGAAACCAGCGCCAGCGCGATATATTTGCCAAGGGCGGGCGAGAAGCAGGCAGCGGTGATGTGACCGAGCGAGCCATGGGGGTTTTCCGTGTCGACCTCCGCCACGATATGCGCGCCGCCATTCAGCGGCCGGTTGTCGAGCGAGATCAGCCCGACAAGTTCGAGCCGGCCGGAGGCGACCAGCCCCTCGCGGTCCATCATCGCCGAGCCGATGAAGGGCTTTTTCTTCGACAGCATCCAGCCAAGATGCAGGTCGCGCGCCGAGGTGCGGCCATCGATCTCGGCACCGGTGACGTGACCCTTTTCGATGCGCATCGTGCCCAGCGCCTCAAGCCCGTAGGGCACCATGCCGAACGGCTTGCCGGCCTCGATCAGCGCTTCCCAGATGTGGGTGCCGTGGCCCGCGCCTGAATAGACCTCGAAGGCCATCTCGCCGGAAAAGGACAGCCGGCAGATCATGACAGGCGCGCCAGCGATCTCGCCATGGACGATGCCCATGAAGGGCAAAGCCTCGTTGTCGACAGTGGTGCCGGTGACGCACGAGGCGAGGATTTCACGCGCCCTGGGGCCGCCGATGGCCGCACCCGCCCACTGATCGGTGACCGAGGTCAGGTGAACCTTGAGTTCGGGCCAGACAACGTCGAGGAAATATTCGAGATGCTGCATGACCTTGCCGGCATTGGCCGTCGTGGTGGTCATCAGGAAATCATTGTCGCCGAGCCGCCAGGTGGTGCCGTCGTCGAAGACGAGGCCGTCCTCGCGCAGCATCAGGCCGTAGCGCGCCTTGCTAACCGGTAGCGTCGAAAAGATGTTGGTGTAAACGCGGTCGAGGAATTCGGCGGCATCAGGCCCCTGCACGGCGATCTTGCCGAGCGTCGAGACGTCGACAATGCCTGCGGTTTGGCGGGTCATCTGCGCTTCTCTGACATAGGCCTGTTCGATCGTCTCGCCCGCCTCGCCATAGATCATCGGGCGATGCCACAGGCCGGCCGAATACATCGTTGCGCCGTTTTCGAGATGCCAGTCGTGCATCGGCGTCAGCCGGTCGGGCTTGAGGTCGCCGAAGCGCTCGGCGGCAAGCGAGCCGACGGAGACCGGCGCGTAGGGGGGCCTAAAGCGCGTCGTGCCGACCTCTGGGATCGGCTTGCCCACGGCCTCGGCCATGATGGCGAGGCCCGGTACGTTGGAGCCCTTGCCCTGGTCGGTCGCCATGCCAAGGGTGGTGTAGCGCTTGAGATGCTCGACCGAGACAAAGCCTTCGAGATGGGCGAGGCGAACGTCGTCAGCCGTCACGTCGTGCTGGAAGTCGACAAAGGACTTGCCCTTGGCCCTGATCTCGAAGACCGGGGCAGGGCGTGGATCGAGCGCAACCGGTTCGACATCGGGCGGTGTCCCGATTTCAAGTTCGGGCTGGCCGGCAGCCTTGCGACCAGCAGCAAAACCTTCCGAAATGGCTTCGGACGTGGCGAATGTGCCATTGAAGGCACCGGCGCCGCACCAGCCTTTACCGGCTTCTGGCGGCAGGAACGCCTGCAGATCGTCGTCCCAGACCGGCCGCGCGCCGGCCTGGCTGGCGAGATGGATGGTTGGGGACCAGCCGCCCGAGACGACCAGGCAATCGGCCTCGATGTTCCGCGCGCTGCCCGGCAATACGCCGGCGGCGATCGAAAAGGGCGCCAGCTTCACGCCGGTCAGCTTCTTGCCGCCTTCGGTGCCGATCACCGCATGGCCGGCGAGCAGTTCGGCGCCGCATGCCTGTGCGAGCTTTCGGCAGGCTTCCGAGATGTCCTGGCGCAGGTCGGCGATGGCAACGATGGTGGCGCCTGCCTTGTTGAGGGCAGCAGCAGCGCGGTAGGCGCTGTCATTGTTGGCGAGGACGGCGATCTTGTCGCCCGGCAGGACGCCATATTGATTGGCGTAGCGCATGGCGGCACTGGCCATCATCACGCCCGGCCGGTCGTTGCCGGGAAATACCAGCGGCCTTTCGAAGGCACCAGTGGCGAGCACGATATTCCTGGCCCGGATTGTCCAGTGGCGGTGGCGCGGCGCGCCCTTGGCAACCGTTGCCTTGTGGTCGCCGACGCGCTCGATGGCCGCAAGCGTGTTGCCGTCATAATAGCCCCAGACGGTGGTGCGCTTGAGCAGGCGGACATTGTCATGATCCCTGAGCTCGCCGACGATGTCGGATGCCCAGGCGGCTGCGGGTTCACCGTCGATGGTCTCGCCGGACCAGTTGGCGGAACCGCCGAAGGAGGGATCGAGCTCGGCCAGGATGACGCGTGCGCCCGACGTGGCTGCCTCGCGTGCCGCTGCAAGGCCGGCGGGGCCTGAGCCGACGACGAGCACGTCGCAGAACGCGTTCATGCGCTCGTAGCGGGATGGATCGGGGGTATGACCCGCGCGGCCAAGGCCTGCGGCGCGGCGGATGATCTTTTCGCACAGCATCCAGAACCGGGTGCCTTTGAGCGGACCGATCACCGGACCCATGAAGGTCTTGTAGTAGAAGCCGGCCGAGAGGACCTTGCCGCCAAGCTGGTTGATCGCGCTGAAGTCATAAGCGAGCGAGGGAAAGCGGTTCTGGCTGACGGCGACAAGGCCGTCATGGATTTCGACCATCGTCGCGGGAATGTTGGGTTCGCGGACCTCGCCGCGCAGCACCGTCACCAGCGCATTGGGTTCGTCGACGCCCGCAGTCAGGACGCCGCGCGGGCGATGGTACTTGAACGAGCGGCCAAACAGCGAAACGCCATTGGCGAGCAGCGCCGAGGCGAGCGTGTCGCCCTGATGCCCGGCATAGGCGGTGCCGTCGAAAGTGAAGCGGATGGTGCGCAGCCGGTCGATGCGGCCGGCCGATGGTGTGCGGCGCGGGCTCATGCCTTGGCTCCCGACTTGCGGCGGCCATGGGTGGGGGCGCCATGTTCGCGGGCAAAGCGCACGCTCGATATGTCATGGGTCAGCGTGTCGCGCACGACGGCAAGATGCGCGCGGCAACCGCCGGCATGCTGCCAGATCTCGTTATGCGCGCCCGCCGGGTTCAGTCGGTCATAGACATAGGCATTCCACGCCTCGGGATCGGTCGAGGCCGGGTCGGGGCGTTTGCGGTTGCCGTCACCCTGATAGGCGAATTCGGAGACGTCGCGCGGACCGCAATAGGGGCAGGTGATCAACATGAAGCAAACCCCTAATGCAGCCGTGGTGTCGGGCCCTGGCCCTTGTCGTCGATGACGGTGCCACGGCTGAAACGGTCGAGCGTGAAAGGCGCGTTCAACTCGTGCGGCGCGTCCCTGGCGATGGTGTGGGCGAAGCAAAAGCCGGAAGCGGGCGTTGCCTTGAAGCCGCCATAGCACCAACCGCAATTGAGATACATGCCGGGCAGCGGACCGGTGGTGATGATCGGCGAACCATCCATCGACATATCGCAGACCCCGCCCCACGAGCGCAGCACGCGCACCGGCGCAAGACTTGGGAAGAGTGCTACCATCTCGCTCATCACCTCTTCGACGATGGGCAGGTTGCCGCGCTGGGCGTAGGAATTGTAGCCGTCGAGATCGCCGCCATAGATCAGGCCGCCCTTGTCGGACTGGCCGACGTAGAAATGGCCCATGCCAAAGGTCAGCACCGTGTCGAGGAAGGGTTTTAGCGATTCCGACACGAAGGCCTGCAGCACCTGGCTCTCGATCGGCATCTTGTCGATGCCTGCGAGTTGCATCACGCGGCCCGTGCTGCCGGCGACGGCAACCGCCACCTTCCTGGCGCGGACTTCGCCTCGGTTTGTGGTAACGCCAACCACCTGGTCGCCGTCGCGCAGGAAGCCGGTGATTTCGCAATTTTCGATGATGTCGACGCCGCGCCGGTTGGCGCCCCGCGCATAACCCCAGGCCACCGCATCATGGCGGGCGGTGCCTGCGCGTTCCTGCATCAGCCCGCCATAGATCGGAAAGCGCGCCGACTGCGACATGTCGAGGCCGGGCACACGGCGGCCGATCTGGGCCGGCGTCATCAGCTCGGCATCGACGCCGAGATGGCGCATGGCGTTGCCCTTGCGCGCGAGATCGTCGAGCTGGCCAGGTGTGTGAGCAAGGTTGAGCACGCCGCGCTGCGAAAACATCACATTGTAGTTGAGATCGTGGGAGAGGTTCTCCCACATCTTCATCGAGTGTTCGTAGAAACGCGTGTTCTGCGGCAGCAGGTAGTTGGAGCGGATGGCAGTGGTGTTGCGGCCGACATTGCCGGAGCCAAGATAGCCCTTTTCCAGCACCGCCACATTGGTGATGCCGTGCTCCTTGGCGAGATAATAGGCCGTCGCCAAGCCATGTCCGCCACCGCCGACGATCACCACGTCATAAGATGCCTTGGGGCTTGGCTTACGCCAGGCCGGCTTCCAGTCGCGGTTGCCGCTGAGCGCGTTTTTGAGAAGCGAAAAGGCCGAATATTCCGCCATCCTGCAAATCATCCTATGGGGCTGTGTGCGAACACTATAGGCAGCTTCTCTAGATCAAAGCCAATATTCCGCCATTGCCTTTCGTTAGGCCGACTTTTGAATCGGTCAGTCTAGCTCCGGCTTGCCCGGCCGGATGAGCATCTTTATCAATGGCGCGCCTTGCCAATTGGCAAACAGACCGAGAGTCTCTGACAAATCATGTTTTTCTCCGCAGTCCGGCGCATCGGCGTCACCGTGTTCATCCTCGCCGTCGCGCTTCTGTCGCAGGCGAACGCACAGGATCTCGGCAAGGCGCCAGCCGGCGTGATCGCCGACCAGCAGGAGGTCATCGCCAGCCTTTCCAGCAAGGTCGACGCGCTGCAGAAGAAGGTGGAAGAGAATTCGCAGGATGACGCCGGACTTGTCGATATCCGCCTTCAGCTTGAGGAATTGTCGCGCAATTTGCTGCAAAGCGGCGTCGCTTTTCGCCCGCGCATCACCGAGATCAACGCCCGTCTGGAGCAGTTGGGCAAGCCGCCGGCTGAAGGCAAGCCGCCTGAGGCTGCCGTGGTCACCAGCGAGCGCGAAAGCCTGACCGCAGAAAAGGCCGAGATCAATGCCGTTCTTGGCGTTGCCGAGAACCTCTCGATCCGGATCAACAAGCTTACCGGCCAGATCACCGAAATACGCCGGGATCTGTTCCAGAACCTTTTGACCAAGCGCTACGAAATCAACTTTGCCTTGGCCTTCGAGGTCATGCAGGCCTTCAAGGCCGAGATGACCGATCTCTACAGCACCGTCTCGTCCTGGGTTCGCTTCGTCGTCAGTTTCAAGCTCAAGTCGATGCTGGCCGCGACCTTCTTTGCCTTGGCCGCCGCCGCCGTCATCATCATCGGCGGACGGCGCATGTTCGGCCGGCTTTTTGAGGCTGACGCCAGGGTCGAGGAGCCGTCCTACCTCAGCAGGCTCTCGGTTGCCTTTTGGTCTACGCTGATGCAGACGTCGGCGCTCGTCGTCTTCCTCGGCGTCACCTATTTTCTGTTCGACTATTTCGCGGTGCTGCGCGGCGATATCGGCGCGATGCTGTCGTCGTTGTTCTACGTCATCGCCATCGTCTTCTTCGTCTCGCGGCTGGGCATGGCCGTGCTGTCGCCCAAGCTGCCCAATTGGCGGCTGATCCCGGTCGAGAGCGGTGCCGCGCGCTGGCTGATGCTGCTGATCATAGCCACCGCCTTGTTCACCGGCCTCGACTACTTCTTGAGCTCGGTCTACCAGGTGCTCGGATCGCCGCTGGCACTGACTGTCGGCGAAGCACTGGCATCGACTGTCATCATCGGCGTGCTTGTCGTTCTGATTGGCCTGGTCAAGCCGTTCGTCGACCAAGATGGCCGTCCGAAGCCTTGGCCGCGTCTTTTCCGGTACGTCCTGCTTACGTTAGGCGGGGTCACCATAGTGGCGGCCTTGCTGGGTTTTATCGGCTTGGCGCGCTTTGTTTCGCAGCAGATCGTGGTCACGGGAGCGATCCTCGCCACCATGTATATCGGCTTCCTGTCGTCGCAGGCGATCAATGAGGAAGACGCCTTCATCAAGACCACTGTCGGCCGCCGTATCAAGAGGATGTTCACCCTCGACGATACGACGCTCGACCAGCTCGGACTGGTGACCAGCATCGTCATCAACCTTCTGGTGCTGGTCGTTGGTGTGCCGCTGATCCTGTTCCAATGGGGCTTCCAGCCGGGCGACATGGTCACCTGGCTCTATAAGATCGGCTCGGGTTTCCAGATCGGCAGCTTCAATTTCTCGCCGGCTGGCATCCTCTCCGGCATCGTCGTCTTCGCGCTTGGCTATTTCCTGACACGTTGGTTCCAGGGATGGCTCGACGGCTCCGTGATGGCGCGCGGCAAGGTCGATGCCGGTGTGCGCAATTCGATCCGCGTGGCCGTCGGCTATGCCGGCGTAGCGCTGGCAGGGCTGATCGCGATTTCGGCGGCGGGCATCGACCTTTCCAATCTCGCGCTCGTTGCCGGTGCGCTTTCCCTCGGTATTGGTTTTGGCCTGCAGAACGTGGTGTCCAACTTTGTTTCCGGCCTGATCCTGCTTGCCGAGCGGCCGTTCAAGGTTGGCGACTGGATCGTTGCGGGCGCTGTATCGGGCACGGTCAAGAAGATCAGCGTGCGCGCCACCGAGATCGAGACCTTCCAGCGCCAGTCGGTCATCCTGCCCAATTCGGAACTGATCAACAGCGCGGTCGGCAACTGGACCCATCGCAACAAACTCGGACGCGTCGACATCAAGGTCGGCATCGCCTACGACAGCGACGTCAAGCGGGCCCATCAAATCATGCTCGACATCGTCCGTTCGCATCCGATGATTCTCAAGAATCCGGAGCCCTTTGTGCTGTTTGCCAATTTTGGCCCAGCTGCGTTGGAATTCGAGATCAGGTTCTTCCTGGCCGACCTTCTGGGCAGCAACACAGTGCAGAACGATGTCCGCTTTGCTGTCATCGAGGCGTTCGCGCGCGAGCGTATCGATATCCCTTCGACACCGCGCGCCCATGATACCAAGCCTGCCGAGAAATGGCCTGTCGATGACGAGCAGGTCGAAGCCCAGGTGGCGGAAGTGGAAGAGGCGCGCAGCAAACGTGCTGCCGAAGCCGCTGCTGCACGCAAGCCGGGAAGATCCAAAAAACCGGATCCGGAATAAGCGCGACGCGCGACAAGCAATTGTGGCATGAACAAGGCATTCAGTTGCCGTTCAGCTTCGGACTCATATAAGCTCTCCTGCAAACGGCGAGAATGCCTTGCGAAAATAAATAGGGGCGGTGGAAACACCGAGTGCAGAATGAACAGGTTTCTTGTCGCCGCAGGCGCGCTCTTCCTGGCCTTGTCGGGCGCGGCGCATGCCGCGAGCGCGGTAAACCTCGACTCCGAGCCGCGTACGCTGATCGTCACGGAAGGCGGTTCCAAGACGGAACTCGCGCTGGCCGCCGGCGAAACCGTCGAGTTCTGCTCGAATGGCTGCTTCGTGACGATGCCCAACGGCGACCGTGAGGCTCTGACCGGTGCGGAAACAGTAGAGATTTCGGGCGGCGTTGCTCGTATCAAGTAAGTTTTGCCAGCCAACACTTGCGAAGTGATCGAAAAGGCCGGGCAACAGCTCGGCCTTTTCTGCACTCTGCTAACACCTGCTTAAGCATGACTGGCGAAATAAATGCAGCCGGCACCGCTTCTGATACCCACCTTAACCATCCCGAATGATGCCCTGCGCTAAAGGCCAGACATGGGGTCCGGAAGGTTCATGCCGTCCGGCTAGGGGGCAGGGCAGGCATTCGATGGACGCGCGTTCAGAAAACAGGGCGATACCGCTCGCTGTCGATCTCGACGGCACGCTGATCGCTACCGATCTACTTTGGGAGGGCCTTTTTGCCCTTCTCAAGAAGAACCCGCTCAACATCCTCCTGGTGCCGTTCTGGCTGTTGAAGGGGCCGGCACGGCTCAAGCAGGCGATTGCCGCGGCCGTCGACATCGATCCGGCGACGCTGCCTTATCGGCCAGAGGTCCTGGAGCGGCTCCGCGAAGAGCAGGCGCATGGCCGCAAGATCGTTCTTGCCACCGGTACGCCGCGCAAATTTGCCGAGGCCATCGCCCGGCATCTCGGTTTGTTCGACGCCGTGCTCGCCAGCGATGGCGCCGAAAACCTCACCGCCGAACGCAAGCGCAAGGCGCTTGTGGACGCTTATGGCGACGGCGGCTTCGACTATGCCGGCAACAGTCGCCACGATCTCAAGGTGTTCGACGCCGCGCGGGAGGCGATCGTTGTCGCGCCCGACCGCGCCGCCGCACGCTGGCAGGTGAACCATGGCTCCGAGCTGATTGGGGCGCAGAAGCCGAGTTTGCGCACCATCCTCAAGATGCTGCGCGTCCACCAGTGGCTCAAGAATGTGTTGATCGCAGTGCCGCTGGTGCTGGCGCACAAATATTTCAATCTCGACATGCTGGTGCCGGCAGCGCTGGCTTTCATTTCGTTCAGCGCGGCAGCGTCGGCCATCTATATCCTCAACGATTTCTTCGATCTGACGCTCGATCGCGCGCATCCGACCAAGCGCGAACGGCCATTCGCCAGCGGAAAGCTGTCGATCCCGTTCGGCCTCGCGTCGGTAGCGATCCTGCTGGTCATCAGCCTTGTGACGGCAGCCTTCACGACGATCGAGTTTGTCGGCGTGCTGCTCGTCTATCTTGTCGCCACGACCGCCTATTCGCTGTCGGTGAAGCGCATGCTGTTGATCGACGTGCTGGCGCTAGCAGGGCTCTACACCTTGCGTATCCTTGCAGGTGCTGCGGCGACTGGCGTCGACGTGTCGTTCTGGCTGCTCGCTTTCTCGATCTTCTTCTTCCTCTCGCTGGCGCTGGTGAAGCGTTATGTCGAATTGCGCACGTCGAGCCTCAGCGTTGGCGAGCGTATTGCGGGGCGCGGCTACCGCATCGAGGACCAGGACATCGTCGCCCAGGCCGGCATGGCCTCGGCCTTTTCGTCGGCGCTGGTTCTGGCGCTCTACATCGACAGCAGTGCGGTGCGCGAACTTTACCCACATCCGTGGCTTGTATGGCCGCTGGCGCCGATCGTGCTTTACCTCACCATGCGGGTCTGGATCCTCGCCCGCCGTGACGAACTGCATGAAGACCCGGTGGTTTTCATCATTCGCGACTGGCGCAGCCAGATCGTCGTTCTCGCCGGCGCGGCGCTGCTTGTGGTGGCGGGACTGCAAGGATGAGCACGGCTGACTACCAGAGCTTCGGCCGCGCCAATCCGGGAGCATCCCGGGTCCTCGATATTGGCGAGGCGACCAGGCTTTTGACCGGCGGTTCGGCGCGTGCAGCGTCTCTGCTCGCCTATGGCAATGGGCGCAGTTATGGCGACAGCTGCCAGAACAGCGCTGGTGCGGTTATCGACATGCGGCCGCGCAAGCGAGTTCTTTCCTTCAACGCGGAGACGGGGCTGATCGAGGCGGAAGCGGGCGTGCTGCTCGCGGACATTATCGCTTACGGTGCGCCGCACGGCTTTTTCCCCGCCGTGGTGCCAGGCACCCAGTTTGTCACGCTCGGCGGCGCCATCGCCAACGACGTGCATGGCAAGAACCATCATCGTCGCGGCAGTTTTGGCTGTCATGTCGAGCGGCTGACGCTGTTGCGCTCCGATGGCCAGACCTACACCTGCTCTCCGAGCGAGAACGCCCGGCTATTCTGGGCAACGATCGGCGGCATGGGGATGACCGGCATCATCCTGTCCGCCGCGATCCGACTGATGCGGGTGCCCTCGCTCGACATTGCCGAGACCGTCAAGCCGTTCGGCAATCTCGGCGAATATTTCGAGCTCGCCGAAGCCGCCGACCGAGACAATGAATATGCGGTCGCCTGGATCGATCAGCTCGCCGGCGGCAAACATTTCGGGCGCGGGCTGCTGCTGGCCGGCAACCATGCGCCTTATGGTGCCCGTTCAGCAGAGAGCGGCGCGGCCAGGTTGTCGGTGCCGTTCCAGCCGCCGCTGACCTTGCTCAACCGACCGTTCCTGAAACTCTTCAACGCCGCCTATGGCTGGCGGCGCGGTCGTCTTGCCCAAAACCAGTCGAGCTATCAGAAGTTCTTCTTTCCGCTCGACGGTGTCGCGCACTGGAACCGGCTCTACGGTCCGAACGGGCTTTACCAGCACCAGAGCGTGGTGCCCGAAGAGGCTGCCCGCGAAATCATTCCAGCATTGCTGGCAGCGGCGCGAGGGGCCGGGCAGGGTTCGTTCCTGACCGTGCTCAAGCGTTTTGGCAGCCAGCGCTCGCCGGCGCTGATGTCGTTTGCGCGGCCCGGCTACACGCTGACGCTTGATTTTCCCAACCACGGCCAACGCACACTGAAGCTGCTTGCCGAGCTCGACCGGATCACTATGGGCGCTGGCGGCGCGGTCAATCCCTACAAGGACGCTCGCATGTCGGCCGAGACTTTCGCTGCCTCCTTCCCGGACTGGCGGCGGCTGGAGGCTGCGCGCGATCCAGCCTTCATGTCGAATTTCTGGGCGCGTACCGCCGGCATGCTTGGCGGGCGCAATGGAGACACGGTACAGGCGGCCGAATAGACAATCGCTACCTGTTAGAGAAATGCGAGAAAAGTTCAAATTATCGGGAAAGCTTCACGGAATATTCGTGGCTTTCCGCTAGGTTGTGCGAAGGACGGACAAAGCAATGAAATATATTCTCTTCATCCTTTTCACGGTGATGACCAATGCCGCAGCGCAGCTGATGCTCAAGCAGGGCATGATGTCGCTTGGTCCGCTTTCTTTCGAGGGCACCAATCCGCTGATCAAGATATTGCAGATCGTCTTCAGCCCCTGGGTCTTCGCCGGATTGCTGACCTTCGTCATTTCGATGGCATCGCATCTCTATGTGCTGTCGAAGGTCGAGCTTAGCTTCGCCTATCCCTTCCTTAGCCTGGCCTATGTGGCGGTCGCGGTGTTCGCCTACTTCGTCTTCCATGAGGATCTGAATGCCTGGCGTATCGCCGGCATCGGCTTCATCTGCGTCGGCACCGTGCTGATCGCCCAGAGCGGCCGCGACCATGGCGACGTTGTCGCTGCGGCCTCCATCGAACCCACCAAGACAAGCGAGCTTGTGCGATGAAACACATCATTTTCGGAGGCGACGGCTTCGTTGGTCGTCATCTTGCGCCCAAACTGATCGCCGACGGCGACGAGGTTGTTGTCGCCGATATCGTCAAGAGCGACCTCGCGCATTATCGCAACGTTCGCTTCGTCCAATGCGACGTCACCGATCCGGCGTCGATCGCAGCCGTTGGCATCAAGGCTGACGACATGGTCTATAACCTCTCAGCCAAGATGCTGTCGCCGCTGCAGGTGCGGGCCAAGCGCCACGACTTCTTTTTCCCGGTGAACTATTTCGGCACCGAAAACATCATCAAGGCGATGGATCACGCGGCAGCGCCGAAGCTGGTCCACTACACCACCGACATGATCTACGGCCACACGGTGACCCAGCCGATGACCGAAGAGCATCCGGTTGCGCCGCTCGGCGAATATGGCTGGTCGAAGCAGAAGACGGAGGAACTGGCCGCCGAATGGCGGGTGCGCGGCATGAGCATTTCGCTGTTTCGTCCGCGCCTGATCATCGGCCCCGGCCGTCTCGGCATCCTCGAAAAACTGTTCAAGCTAATCGACTGGAGCCTTCCCGTGCCGATGATCGGTTCGGGCAAGAACCCTTACCAATTCATCTCGGTGTTCGATTGCGCGGAAGCGGCGCGCCTTGCATGGAAGGCTGGCGTGCCCAATGAGGCCTATAATCTCGGCTCGCTCAACCCGCCGCCGGTGCGCAAGCTGCTCGGCGATCTGGTCAAGCATGCCGGCTCGAAATCGATCCTGCTGCCGACGCCGGGCTGGGCGGTGAAGCGTACGCTCGACCTGCTCGACATGATGAACATGCCGATCATGGACCCTGAACAATATCTGATCGCCGACGAGGAGTGCGTGCTCGACGTTTCCAAGGGCCAGCGCCAGCTCGGATGGGTGCCGAAATACCGCGACGAGGACATGTTGATCGCCGCCTACAAGGAATACCGCGCCAAGAAGGACGGTGTCGCAGCGCCCACGCAGCACGCCCCGGCCGAATAGAGGATATGACCATGACGCTCATCACCAAGCCGGACACCGCTCATTCGCACGCCATCGTCGAGGCGCCGGCACTGGCGCCGACAGCTATCGCCAAGCCGAAGCTGATGTCGGTCGAGCAGGCCAAAGCGCTCGATGTCGCCAAGATGACTGACCTGTTCAAGGCGCATCTCAACCCCGGCCAGCTGCATTTCATGAAGCTGCTGGGCTTCCACAAGATCAAGATCGAGCGTGCCGAAGGCATGCACTATATCGACCAGAACGGTCGCAAGATCCTCGATTTCTTCGGCGGTTTCGGCTCGCTGGCGCTTGGTCACAATCACCCGCGGGTGCTTGAGGCGCGCAAGAAGTTCCAGGACGAAAAGCGCCACGAGATCGGCATCGCCTTCATGTCGCAATTTGCCTCGGCGCTTGCCTATAATCTGGCGCAGATTTCGCCGGGCGATCTCGACATGGTTTTTCTCGGCTCGTCCGGCTCGGAAGCTATGGAAGCCGCTGTCAAGCTCGCCGAGCGTGCCGCTGGTCCGGCGCGTCCCAAGATCGTCTATGCCGAGAACTCGTTCCACGGAAAGACCAAGGGGGTGCTTTCGATCACCGACGGTGCGCTTTATCGCGGTGAGTTCAAGCTCACCGACAACACCGTGCGTGTGCCCTTCGGCGACATTGATGCGGTCGAGGCCGCATTCCGTTCCGATCCGGCGATCGGCGCTATCGTACTTGAAACCATCCAGGGCGGCGGCGGCATCATCAAGGCGCCGGCCGAATACTGGCAGAAGCTGCGCGCCCTTTGCGACAAGTACGGCGTCATCTGGGTTGCCGACGAAGTGCAGTGCGGCGTTGGCCGTTCGGGCCGCTTCTACGCCTTCGAACACTACAATGTTGTGCCCGACATCACCGCAGTCGCCAAGTCGCTCGGCGGTGGCAAGGCGGCCATGGCTGCCATGATCGCGCGCCGCGACGTCTACATGAAGGCCTATGGCACGCCCAAGACGGCGATGATCCACGCCATGGCGACCTTCGGCGGCATCGGCGAGGGCTGCATCACCGCCATCGAGACCCTCAACGTGCTCTACGACGAAGGCCTGATCGAGAACTCGGCCACCACTGGCGCCTATCTGCTCGACCGACTGGAAGAGCTCAAGGCGAAATATCCCAAGATCATCAAGGACGTGCGCGGCCAGGGCCTGATGGTCGGCCTCGAGTTCCACGACTTCTCGCAGACCTTGCCGATGGTGCTGCGCCCGGTGGTCAGCGTGCTCGACGACAAGCTCAAGGGCTCGCTCTCCGGCTTTGTCGGCGCGCTGCTGCTGCGTGATTATGACGTGCTGGTCGCCTTCACCGAATACAACCGCAACGTTGTCCGGCTACTGCCGCCGCTGACCTGCAGCCGCGCCGATGTCGATGTGCTGATCGCAGCACTCGACAGCCTGCTTGGCCGAGGCATCGTTTCGATCGTCAAGGATTTCGTGAAGAGCCAAGTGAAGTAAACCGCCCGGCTTGGATCGGGCCAACAAAATAGCCGGGTCGTGAGCCCCGGCTTTTTTGTGTCCGGTGTTCGGGGCTTCTACTTGTCCAGCGCGCTCAAAAACCTGGGATGGACGAAGGCGTCGTAGCACGCATCGAGCTTGATGCGGCGATGCTGGGGCAAGGCGCTCTTGTACATGTCGTAGAGCATGGCATTGGCCGTTGTCGGCGGGCAGGTCGGCAGCAAAATGAGATCCGTTTGCGCTACCGCTGCTTCCTCGGTCGAGCCGGGATCTGGCACGGCGCGCGTCGGATCGGCGCCGATGGCGATATGCAGCGGCGCGGAGCGGTCCATCAGCCAGGGGAACGGATTGACGAAGTTCAGCGACATCAGCGTGTCGAAGCGGATGCCTTTGTCGGCTTCCAGCTTGCGGATGGAGTCGATGGCCGTGTCGACATTACGCAGATAGGTGATCTGAAAATCGAAATCGGAATAGAGCAGCGGGGTCGCCAATTCGCCTGCGTTGGTGAGGTCGGTGTAGAGCGAGCTATGTTCAGGATAGAAGCTCAGCATGTGCTCGACACGGCCGGCGACTTCGCTGCGCATGTTGATCGCTCCCAACGTGCGCAGGTTGCGCTGCGCCATAGGCTGGTTCTTGAGCGCCCCGATATAGGCACGGGCCGCGCGTTCGACGACGAACAGGGCGGGCGGCAACACGACCGCAGCGGCAAGCCCCAGAACCGAGAGTAGCACGACCGGCTTGCCGAGCAGCTTGGGTGCCTTGAGCAGGATCGCGACCACGATCGGTGCCAGGAAGATGAAGGCCTGGCTGCCGGTGTTTTGCGTCTCAAACAGGATACCGGCGAAAAGCAACGCAAACAGCCAAAGGCCATGGTGATCAAGGACAGTCGAAACCGCGCCAAGAAGTGAGGCTTTCCGGTCGGCGGAAAAGCGTTCCAAAAGCTTGCGGCGATCACTCCAGAGCAGCAGGATGGCCAGGGCTGATGCAGCGAGGATGACGCCGAAATTGATCGACGCCGATTGCAGGAAGCGCGGCAGCAGCGTGCCGCTGTTCATCTGCACCAGCCTGAGAATGTCGGCCACATATTGGCTGACCATGCCAAAGGCCAGTTCGATGGCGGCAAGGGTGGCCGCAAAAATGGCCAATGCCGCAAGCGCGTATCGAAATTTCACGCGTCCGGCCAGGAAAGCATAGGCGGCGATGATGCCGCCGGCGACGAATCCGGTGATCTTGAGAAAGAACAACGCGGTCATGATGACGGCGATCAGTGCAACCAGGAGGTAGCGGTTGCGCACGAACATCAGGGCCGCGACCAGAACATACAGCATCTGGCAGACCTGGCGGTTGTAGATGCCAAAAGCGTCGGAGCCAGGGAAGGGATAGAACTCGCGGGTGTTGAAGGGCAGCAGCGCGAAGATCAGGAACGGCACCAGCAGCGCGAAGCCGATGCCGCGCGAACGCTGGCCGACATCCCACAGTACCAGGGCCATCAACGGCGCCGTTATGGCGAGCAGGGACCAGTGCGCCAGGAGGGCCGGCTGCGCATTCGGAAACAGCGCGACCCAACCGGCGAAGAGGTAATAACCGAGCGGGCCAACCGGCGTGAAGAAGTCGTTGATCGGCACTTGGCCGTCGAAAATACGGTTCGCCGCATCATAGTAGATCACCACGTCCCAATACATCGGGCCGATAGGCACGACGATCGGCAGTGCAAGCAGCAGGCAGACGATCAGGAAGGCCAGCGCCAAAAGGCAAAGCGGGCTTCTTGCACCAGCCGAAAGGCGGCTGGTGAAGGATGCTGCGGGCGGGGCGACAGTCGTGTTCATCTTCTCCACCTGAAGCAAACCCAATCGAAATGGCAGTTGTCGTGCTCAACTACAGATAAATGGCGTTAAAAACGTTAAGCATGCCAGTATCTCCTGTTTCAGGCTCTTCGTTTCCCAGCAATTTTCGCGAGGTCGCGCGGCTTTTTGGCAATGTCGCAAACAGGCTGCAATTGCTCCGCACCGCTCTATAGTCTGCCGGCAAAATCATCTCGGAGTCGTGGGCAATGGCAGAGTTTCCGAAAAAGGCGAAGGTCGTCATCGTCGGGCTGGGCGGCATCGTGGGCGCATCGGTCGCCCACCACCTGATCGAACGCGGATGGGACGACATCGTCGGCATCGACAAGTCAGGCATCCCGACCGACATCGGCTCGACAGCGCACGCCTCCGACTTCTGCTATGCGACCAGCCATGACTTCCTGTCGTGCTGGACGACGCTCTACTCCATCGATTTCTACGAGAAGATGGGCCATTACGCCCGCATCGGCGGCCTTGAGGTCGCGCGTGTCGGCGACAACGCCCGCATGGAGGAGATCAAGCGCAAGATCGCCTCAGGAAAGGCTTTTGGCACACGCGCGCGGCTGATCGAGCCGGCCGAGATCAAGGAGAAGTTTCCCCTCATCGAAGAGCACATGGTGCAGGGCGGCCTGTGGGACCCCGATGCCGGTCTCGTCATTCCGCGTTCGCAGACGGTCGCTGGCAAGCTTGTCGACCAGGGTGTCGCCGCCGGCAAACTCCGGGCATTCGCCAATACCTCGGCCAAGTCGCTCGTCATCGACAACGGTCGCATCAAGGGTGTGGTGACCGACCGCGGCACCATCATGGCCGACTATGTCGTGGTTTGCGCCGGCCTTTGGGGCCGTTTGATCGCGGAAATGGCTGGCGAGGACCTGCCGGTCATGCCGGTCGACCATCCGCTGACTTTCTTTGGCCCGTACACGGAATTCGCCGGCACCGGCAAGGAAATCGGCTGGCCGCTGCTGCGCGACCAGGGCAATTCGGCCTATATGCGCGACACCGGCGATCCCAGGACTGCCGAAGGCGGGCAGATCGAGTGGGGCTACTACGAGGAGACCAATCCGCGCCTTTGCCATCCGCGCGAGATCCTCGAAAAGCACGAGGCGCGTCTTTCGCCCTCGCAGCGCGACCTCGACATGGAGCAGATCATCGCCCCGCTTGAGCGAGCGATGGAACTGACGCCGATCCTGGGTGAGCTCGGCTACAACGAAAGCCATTCCTTCAACGGGCTGTTGCAGGTCACCACCGATGGCGGGCCATCGATGGGCGAGAGCCAGAAGGTGCGAGGGCTGTGGTATGCGGTTGCCATCTGGGTCAAGGATGGCCCCGGCATGGGCAAGCTCATTGCCGACTGGATGACCGACGGGCGCACGCCCATCGACCACAACAAGATCGACTATTCCCGCTTCTACCCGCACATGCTGGAAGAGAAGTTCATCGAAGGGCGCTGCGGCGAGGCCGCTCAGAAGGTCTACAACCCGGCTGTTCATCCGCGCGAACCTTACGCGACCGGCCGCGATGTGCGCCGCTCACCCTTCTGGGAGCGCGAGAAGGAACTCGGCGGCTATTTCATGGAGCTTGGCGGCTGGGAGCGCGCCCATGGTTATGCCGCCAACGAGCATCTGCTCGAGAAATACGGCAACCGCATCCCGAAACGTGAAAACGAGTGGGACAACCGCCATTTCTGGCGCGTCTCCAATGCCGAGCACCTCGCCATGAGCGAGGATGTCGGCATGGTGAACCTGTCGCATTTCGCGATCATCGACGTCGAGGGCCCGGACCATGTCGCGCTGATGGAGTGGCTGTGCGCGGCCAAGATCGGCGGCGATGCCAATATCGGCAAGGGCATCTACACCCACTTCCTCGACGATGACGGCATGGTGCGCGCCGACCTGACCGTGATCCGCATGGCCGACCGCTGCCGGGTGATCGACGGCGCCGACGCAGGCCCGCGCGATTTTCGCTACATGCAGCGTACGGCGCAGGATCGCGGCCTGAACGTCACGGTGACAGACCGGACCAGCGAACTGGTCACGCTCGGCGTCTGGGGGCCGAACGCACGGACGACAATTCAGAAGGTGGTCGAGGAACCCGAAGCGCTGACGCCGGAGAACTTCCCGTTCGCGGCATTGCGCGACATCAGGATTGCCGGGAAATCGGTCACGGCTTTCCGCATTTCCTATGTCGGCGAGCAGGGCTGGGAACTGCATATGAAATATGAGGACGCGCTTGCCGTCTGGGACGCGCTGAGGGCGGTCGGCGTCATGCCTTTCGGCGTCGAAACCTATGCCAACACCCGCCGCATGGAAAAGAGCCTGCGGCTTCAGAACGCCGACCTGTTGACCGAATATAATCTGCTGGAGGCCGATCTCGCCCGCCCTAAGGTCAAGGATGCCGATTTCAGCGGCAAGGCCAAGCATGAGGAATACCGGGCGCGGAAAAATCAGCCGGCCATGCTGTGTACACTGGTCATGACCGACAATGTCGATTCAAAGGGCGTCGCCCGCTATCCCGTGGGCATCATGCCGGTGATGGATCCGCAGACCGGCGAGACGCTGGTCGATGAACTCGGCCGCCGGTCGTTCACGACCTCGGTCGCCTATGGCCCGACGATCGGCAAGAATATCGCGCTCGCCTACCTGCCTTGGGCGTATTGCCAGGAAGGCTGCAAGCTAAAGGTCGAATATTTCGGCGAGACCTATCCGGTTGAAGTCGTGGCCATCGGCTACAAGCCGCTCTACGACCCGGAAAACCTCAAGCCGCGGAGCTGACGGCTGCAAACTCACGGCGGCACTTCGCAACATTGTGAATGAAAGACCCGGCTTTCTGGCCGGGTCATTCTTTTGAAGCGGACGTTTCTCGCTTACCCTTCCAAAATGTCTGCCGTGGCCAAAGCTCTTCTTGCAGGCAGCGCCGCGCTGGCGCTGGGCTTTGGGCTGGTGCCTCAATCCGGTGCAGCCGAACAAGTCGATGTCGAACTGGTGCTTGCGGTCGACGTCTCGCTGTCCATGTCGCCCGACGAACTCGAAATCCAGCGCCACGGCTATGCCGCCGCACTTACCCATGAGCGCGTGCTGGAAGCCATCGCCGAAGGTGCCTATGGCAAGATCGCCGTCACCTATGTCGAGTGGGCCGGGACGACTTCGCAGATCGTGGTGGTGCCCTGGACGGTGATTGCCAACCGGGCCGATGCCGAACGGGTCGTAAGCCAGCTCTCGGCCAAGCCGCCCAACAGCGCGCGGCGCACGTCGATCTCCAGCGCGATCGAATTTGGCAGCGACCTGTTTGCCGAAAGCACCTTTCGCGGCACGAAGCGGGTGATCGACATTTCCGGCGATGGACCAAACAACCAGGGGCCGCCGGTCGATATCATCCGCGACGCGGCGGTCGCGCAAGGCATTGTTATCAATGGCTTGCCGCTCATGACCAATGGCGGCTTCGGCAATGCTTACGACGTCGAGGATCTCGACCGCTATTATGCCGATTGCGTCATTGGCGGGCCGGGCGCTTTCATGATTCCGGTCAACGAGTGGTCGCAGTTCCCCGAAGCGATCCGGCGCAAGCTGGTGATGGAACTTGCCGGCCCGGCTTCACGCCAGTGGGCGGCCGAAGAGGCTGCCCATCCGCCTATCGTGCTTGCCCAGGCGCGACCGAAATACGACTGCCTGGCCGGCGAGAAGTTGTGGCGCGATCGATCCTGGCTGTGGGACAGCCGGTAGAGCTGGCGCAATTCACTCTCTGCGATCCGGCCGGATGCCAAATTTTGGCCACGGGGATCGCATCACTACGCCTTCGGGGACGCAGCCTGAGAGGGAAGTGAGAATCATGAAACGTGTTGCAGCTATCGCCGCCTTCGCGTCGGCGCTGATGATCGGCAGCGCCAGCGCCCAGTATTATGACGACGACGTTGCCTGCGAGATGTACGAGCACAATTCCTATCAAGGCCGCGTCCTGCCGATGCGTTCGGACCAGGCAGTCAGCTTTCGCGGCGGCCAGTTCTGGAACGACCGGGTTTCGTCAGTCCGCGTCGCGCGCGGCTGCACGTTGACGGTCTATGAACACACCCAAATGCAGGGCGACTCGCAGGAGCTTCATCGCAACATTCGTGCCCTTGGCGACTGGAACGACCAGATCTCGTCCGCCGAGTGCTATTGCGACGACCAGTGAATGCGATGCCCGACCTCAAGCAGCGATAAGCTGCTTGCGGTCGATGCGCTCCTGCTGCGGCGAGCGGGCATAAAGCTCGCGGTAGCATTTGGAAAAATGCGAGGCCGAGACGAAACCGCAGGCCACCGCCACCTCGACCACCGGCATCGACGACTGGATCAGCAGGTGGCGGGCGCGGTCGAGCCTGATCTCGAGATAATAGCGGGCAGGGGATCGTCCCATCTCGGTGCGGAACAGGCGCTCGATCTGCCGGCGCGACAGGCCGACATGATCGGCGATCTCGATCAGCGACAGCGGCTCCGACAGGTTTGCCTCCATCAGTTCGATGATAGTGAGCACCTTGGAGTTCTGCACGCCGAGGCGCGCGCGCAACGGCAGGCGCTGGCGGTCGGTCGGGCTGCGGACGCGGTCGGTCAGCACCTGTTCGCAGATACGGTTGACGAGATTGTCGTCGAAATCGTCGCCGATCAACTTCAGCATCATGTCGAGTGCCGCCGTGCCGCCGGCGCAGGTGTAGATATTCTGGTCGACCTCGAAGAGGTCGGCATAGACATTGGCCTTGGGGAAGGCTTCGGAGAAGCCGGGCAGGTTTTCCCAATGGATGGCGCAGCGCTTGTTGGACAGCAGGCCGGCATTGGCCAGGACATAGGCGCCGGTGCACAGGCCGCCGACGGCGACGCCGCGATTATATTCCTCGCGCAGCCAGGCGAAGACCGACTTGTTGGCGTAGGTCTCGACATTGATGCCGGTGCAGACAATGACCATCGAGGGTCGTTCCGGCCCCGCCATCTTCTTGCGTTCGTCTTCAAGCGAGGTGTTGACGGCGCATTCGACGCTGTTGGAGGCGCGCACTGGCTTGCCATCGATGCTGGCGAGGCGCCATTTATAGGCCTCGTAGCCGAGCATGCGATTGGCGATGCGTAGCGGGTCGAGAGCGGTCGCAAAGGCAACCATGGTGAAATCGGGGACAAGGAAGAACACAAGCGATCGTTTGATCGGATGTCTGATGGCGTTCAAGGAACCCTCGCGCTGGCCGGAAACGACGCGAACTCGATGTCGCGAATAGCATAGCGTCAACAGCAAATTCCGTTGCTGTCAATGGGGTTGCAGCTGTCGCTAAAATTAAATCTGCGACATGACCATTTGCGGCGGCCATTTTGGGAGCGGAGTTTTAGCCCAAAGGCAAGCCGCCGCCCCGGCCTTGTACCGGCGGGGCGGTCGAGTTCGGTTCAGCGGTAGCGGCGGACTTCAGCCGACGAGCATGCCGAGCCGGTTGGCGGCCATGGCGGCGGTCTGGCCGGGCATCGTCTTGGCGAGGCGCTGGCGCTCCATCGCGGTCGACAGCGAGGTATTGCGGCGAATACCGAACAAGCGGGCGAAAATCTTCATGACACGTCTCCATGCATCGAGGTTACACGGGGTGCCTTCGCGTTCTGGAGTGGGGCAGCTCGTTTGATGATGCGCATATAGTGCGTGGCCGAGGCCCGGCATGCTGCAAATACGAAGTGGTGCACCTTAAAAACGACACGGCTTATAGCGGGCTTCAGCCATTGTGCGGCTGGCAGCCAAATATTCAATCATTACAGACCGTTGGCTTTTGGCGCGTGCGCCATGTATTCATGTGCGAATTGACGTCCAACTGTCGCATGGGTGGGGAGGCGAGGGACCTGCCATAGCTGGCGCGTGCGGCAGGTCCCGTATTCGTCTCAATCACCTTCAGATAGCTTCGCCAGCATGGCCGCGGCGATAGCCGGTCTTGGAATCAAAGGCCTCGGGCCAGCCGATGTCCTTTTGCAGTTCAAGCGGCAGCGAGCTGATCGAGCGTTCGGCATAAAAGCGGGTGCGGGCGGCGTTGAACTGGTTGGCGATGCGCCCGATCGATGAAAGAATGGACATTGCGGCTTCCTTTTCCTGCTGGGCCGGTTCAAGGCCGGCTTGAGGTGCTCGCCCGGTGGCACCGCTGTTTTGACCCTCTCGCGCAATCTCGCGCTTCTGCTTCCGGGCACCTTCGATGCGGGCCTATGGCCGCTGCTTCGATGATGTTGACTATCTCCCATGGATGAGGTTCAATCAATCGAAATGAAATGATGTGTTCGATCAGAAAAATTGAAGGACTGCGGTCATGAACGCGCCACTCAATCATCCGCTGCCGCTGCTCGATCTCGACGTGCTGCGCACCTTTGTGGCGATTGCCGAAACCGGCAGCTTCACCACTGCGGCCAATGCGGTGTTCCGCACGCCCTCCGCGGTGTCGATGCAGATCAAGAAGCTCGAGGACATTCTGGGTCGCTCGGTGTTCTTGCGCGACGCGCGCTCGGTGACGCTGACCACTGACGGCGAGATGTTGCTTGGCTATGCCCGCCGTTTGCTCGCCATCAATCGCGAGGCGGTGTCGAAATTCATCATTCCCGACATTATCGGCGTGGTCCGGCTCGGTTCGCCCGACGATTTTGGCGAACGCGTATTGCCCCATGTGCTCAAGCGTTTTGCCCAGACGCACCCGTCGATCGCCGTCGACGTGATCATCGACCAGAGCAGCAATCTCAGGCGTCGCATGGACGACCGCGCGCTCGACATCACGCTGCTCACCAACGCCTGCAAGGCCAATGCCGCCGGGGCCGAGGTGCTGTTGACCGAACCGATCGTGTGGGCGGGTGCGAGGGGCGGATGCGCCCATATGCGCGAGCCGTTGCCGGTCTCGATCTGGGAAGAGGGCTGCGCCTGGCGGGCAGGAGCGCTCGAAGCACTCGGCCGCGACGGCCGCAACTACCGCGTCGCCTATATGAGCGCGCACACGGCCGGCCAGCGCGCCGCGATCCTGTCCGATCTTGCGGTAGCCCCCTTGCCGAGGTCATTTATCGGCGAGGAACTGGTCGAACTCGGCACCAAGGACGGTATGCCCGAGATCGGCAATTACAGCCTGGCGATGATCGTAGCGCCTGAGGCCAGTGCGCCAGTCAAGGCCGCTGCCGAACACATTCGTGCGGCCTTCGAGACGTTCAACCTGACCGGCAAGTTTTGAGGTTCCGCGCTAGCGCCGCACCGAAATGACCATCGCGCGGTAGGCCTTGGCCATCAGCGATGGCGGCGGGTTCCAGTCGAGGTCGCGCTGGATCTCCGGTGGCAGCGCATTGAGGATGCGGGCGGTCTGGCGGGCGCGTCGCGCCTGCTTGTAGCGGGCGCCGATGCGGCCAAGATCGTCGAAGAGAGGCATCTGGCCCTCCGTCAGTTGCGGGGTGCCTTGGGTTTGTGGGTTCAGTCAGCGCGCGGCGCCCACATCAGGGTCGCACGCATGCGCCGGTCGGTCGCGGCCGACCGGCCGGCGCTGCGTCGGCGAAAGCTCAAAAGGCGGACCTTTTCGGCGAAGGTCATGCGCAATGCGCTTTCTGCCTGGCGAACTCGATCACGTTTGTTGCCGGAGCCAATGGACCGACCGGCCAGCCGAGTTCGATCTGGATATCGAGGGGCAGCTTGTTGATCAGCAGCGCCACGCGGCCATATTTGTGGAGTTGACCTGAGGTGCCCGTCTCATGCGAAGCAGGTCCGTCGATCCAGCCGAGTTCGACCTGCAGCTCGTGCGGCAAGCCATTCATCATTTTTTCGATGCGGCTGTCGCGGCAGGCATGCCGCAGCACGGCACCGAACTGGTGAAACTCTCCAATGATGGACATGGTCGTCTCCTCAGGAGTAACGGGCCGGCAGCGCCACGCGAGACTGGATGCGCCGCCGGCCAGGCAAAAGTTTACGCTCGTTTCTGTTTCAGTTTGATATCGCTTAAGCGTCTTTCTGTTTCAGATGGCGTGCGATCTTGAAACATTCGCTGCAGTCAGCGGTCAGGCGTCATGAGGGTTGAGATCATCTGATGTCTCCTTCCGTGGTCCGGCGCCGGCCAGCCAATGTCCTTCTGGATCTCGGGCGGCAGCCTGTTGAGCATGCGTTCCGACCGTGACGCGCGGCGCGCCTTCTGGATAGCCGCACCATAGCGGCCAATCGTGCTGATGATCGACATTGTCGTCTCCTGTTCGTCCCACAGCGCCGCGTGTCCCTTGGGACGGGCCTTGTGGTGCTTTGAATCGGTGCTTGATCCTGTCCAAAAATCTGTCCTGATTTTCGAGGTCATGCACGGCTGCCGATGCGGAGGCGAACCTCCAGCGACGGCTGACAAGCGGAAACTAGTTCGGGATTGTTTCGTATCGATTTCGCTTGAGTCGCGATTCGCGGCGAAATGGTTGCGTAACGGAAACACACCCGATACGGGCATTGTAACACAAAAGCGCTTCGGCGAGGCACGGAATGCCTCGCCGAAGCGTCAGTTCTGCAATGGTCCGGGTTAGTCGCGGGAGCGGCGCGCGGCGCGTTCCTCGCGCGAACGGCGGCGAGGGGAGCCGTCGGCGGGATCACCATCACCGCTGGTTGCCTTGCGCGGCGGCAGCTTGACCGCTGCCGACAGTTTCGGGAACGGGTCGACCTTGTTGGGCAGCGCCATGGCGTCGATAAACAGCTGCTGGAAATGCGGTTCGAGTGCCGTCTCGATCTTTTCGATCCGGCCGACTTCCTTTTCGATCTCGCGGCGGTGGTTGCGGTTGAGCAGTGCCATCAGTGCGCCGGTGCCGGCAGCATTGCCGACCGCCTTGACCTCGTCGAGATCGCAATCGGGGATCAGGCCGAGCACCATCGCGTATTTCGGATCGATGAACGAACCGAAGGCGCCGGCGAAGCGGATGGTATCGACAGTTTCCACGCCCTGCTTTTCCATCAGGAGCTTCACGCCGGCATAAAGGGCTGCCTTGGCAAGCTGGATGGCGCGCACGTCGTTTTGGGTGACCGTGATGCGCGGCTCGCCCTGGCGGCCTTCGCGCAGCAGATAAGAGAAGGTGCGGCCGTTCTGGATAATGCGCGGGCTCTTCTCCATCAGCGCACCGTCGATGACACCGTCTTCGGTGATGATGCCGGAGAGATACATCTCGGCCACGACCTCGATGATGGCCGAGCCGCAAATGCCGGTGACGCCGGTGGTCCAGGAGGCTTCGTCGAAACCGTCTTCATCGGACCATTTGTCGGTGCCGATGACCCGGTATTTCGGCTCCAGCGTTTCGGGATCGATACGCACGCGCTCGATGGCCCCCGGTGCCGCGCGCTGGCCCGAGGAGATTTCAGCACCTTCGAAGGCCGGGCCGGTGGGCGAGGACGCGGCGACGACCCGGTTCTTGTTGCCCAAAATGATCTCGGCATTGGTGCCGACATCGACAAGCAGCATCATCTTGTCCTGGCGATAGGGTCCCTCGGACAGCGTGGCGCCTGCTGCATCGGCGCCGACATGGCCGGCGATGCAGGGCAGCGTGTAGAGACGCGCGCCGCGACTGACCTCGATGCCGATCTCATGCGCCCAGAATTGTAGCGCGCCGGATACGGCAAGCGCGAACGGTGCCTGGCCAAGTTCGGTCGGGTCGATGCCGAGGAACAGATGGTGCATGATCGGGTTGGCGACAAAGACGCAGTCGAAGATGTCTTCCCGGTTGGCCTGGCCCTCTTCGCAGACCTTGCCAATGAGCCCGTTGACGGCCTCACGCACGGCCTTGGTCATCGCCTCGCGGCCATCGGGGTTCATCATGACGTAGGACACACGGCTCATCAGATCCTCGCCAAAGCGGATCTGCGGGTTCGACGTTCCCGAGGACGCGGCAATGCGGCCCGATAGCAGCGACACCAGATGCATGGCGATCGTAGTCGAGCCGATGTCGCAAGCGATGCCGTAGGCCTCGTTCTTCAGCCCGGGATAGAGCCCGATGATGAAGGGGCGCGAGGAATCCATGTCGCGGTGGATGGCGGCGGTGACGCCCCAATTGCCCTTGCGCAGGATACCCTGCACCTGTGGGATGAGATGCGGGGCGATCAGCAGGTCCTTCCAGCCCCAGTCCTTTTCCAGCATCACCTTGAGGCGGTCCAGATCGCCGAGCGGCTTGTGCATGTCAGGCTCGTCGACCTCGACATAGCAGAGCTGCACTGCGGCGTTGCGCTCGATAACGCGGTCGGTGGCAGCCTTGCGAATGGTCTGGGCGTTGATCACCGTGTCCTGAGGCACGTCGATGACGAGATCGCCCTGGATGGTCGCCGAACAGGAAAGGCGGCGCCCCTCGGGCAGGCCGCGCACGCGCTCATAGCGCTCTTCCTTGGCCCCTTTGGGCGAGATGTGGTCGTTGGACGAGACGATCTTGTGCTTGGCGAAATTGCCTTCCTGCACCTCGATCTGGCAGCGCCCGCAGGTGGCGCGTCCGCCGCACACGCTTTCGACATAGACGCCGAGATGGCGCGCCGCATCGAGCACAGGTGTTCCCACCGGAAACCGCCCGCGCTTGCCCGACGGCATGAACAGGACCAGCGGATCGGTGATGTTGGCGGGAGAGTTCATGGCATGCTGCTTTCCGAAATACATTCGGCGCCAGTGCTCGACGGCGCCCCCCTCTTTCCTGCCGGACATCTCCCCCTCAAGGGGGGAGATTGGACTTCGCAGATGCCCCGCTTCAGTCGCCGACGCTTCAGGAGAAGCGACGGCATGGCGGCCGGCTGATCTCCCCCCTTGAGGGGGAGATGTCCGGCAGGAAAGAGGGGGGCAACATAAGGCACAATCTTATCCGATCATCCCCTCGACATACGGGCTTCTCGGCCACCACGGCGGCGACCGCCATTGCCATCTCCAGGCGCGTTGACCGCGACCGGAGCCGCCACGGCGTGGCCGCCCTCTGAAGGCTTGTAGTCCTTGTAGGTCTTGATCCAGTTGGTGCAGTTGGCGTCGGTGCCGTTGAGCACGTTGGCGGCGCGGACCGCTTCCATTTCCTGCGGGCGCACAGGGTTCATGATCGCCGAGGTCATGCCAGCGCCGATGACCATCGGAATGAAGCCGGCATTGATGCCGTGGCGGTGGGGCAAGCCGAAAGAGATGTTGGACAACCCGCAGGTGGTGTTGACCTTGAGTTCCTCGCGCAAGCGGCGCAGCAGCGCAAAGACCTGGCGGCCGGCGTCGCCGAGTGCGCCGATCGGCATCACCAGCGGGTCGACGACGACGTCATGAGCGGGAATGCCGAAATCGGCGCAGCGCTCGACGATCTTCTTGGCGACGGCGAAGCGGACGTCCGGGTCCATCGAAATGCCGGTCTCGTCATTGGAGATGGCAACGACCGGCACGTTGTATTTCTTGATCAACGGCAGGATGGCCTCGAGCTTTTCTTCCTCGCCGGTGACGGAATTGACCAGCGGGCGGCCCTTGGCGACTTTCAGTGCGGCCTCGATCGCAGCCGACACCGAGCTGTCGATGGCGAGCGGCAGATCGACAAGGCCCTGCACGATCTCCAGCGTCTGCACCAAAAGGCCCGGCTCGGTCTCGTTCGGGTTGACCGAGGTGACGCCGGCATTGATGTCGAGCATGGTGGCGCCGCAGGCAGCCTGCTCCAGCGCGTCGCGGATGACCGTCTCGAAATTGCCGGCGATCATCTCGGCGGCCAGCTTCTTGCGGCCGGTCGGATTGATGCGCTCGCCGATGACGCAGAAAGGCTGGTCGAAACCGATGACGATTTCGCGGGTCGCCGAGGCGACGATGGTGCGGGTCATGAATCCTCCGTAGGATATAAAGATTTCTTTATATCGTTGTCTGGTTTCGTTCAAGCGCGGCGGCCGCGCCTGGCTGTCAGTGCGCGGTCTTCACCATGTCGACCTGCGATTCGGTGACGTCGTCATGCAAAATGTGCTCAAGCCGCTCGGCGACACGCTGGTCGTCGGCACGGGCCTCGCGCTTCCATGGCCGGCGGCCTTTCAGCACGCCCGATTCATCGACGATTTCGGCGACATATTCCTCCTGCCGGTAGGCCATCACATGGACGCCCGATACGCCGGCAATCTCCTTGACCTCGTTGATGATGTCGATGCAGAGCTGCTTGCCTTCCTTCTTCTGATCCTGGGCGCCTTCCAGGCGCGCGATGATCGAGTCCGGGATGTGGATGCCCGGCACGTTGGCGCGGATCCATTTGGCGGTCTTGGCCGAAGCCAGCGGTCCGACACCGACCAGGATGAAGCATTTTTCGTCGTAGCCGAGATCGCGCACGCGGCTCATGAAGGTGCGGAACATCGGCACGTCGAAGCAGTACTGGCTCTGGATGAACTGCGCGCCGGCGGCGATCTTCTTGCCCATATGGACGGGCCTGAAGTCATAGGGCGGAGCAAAAGGATTGACCGCGGCACCAAGGAAAAGCTGTGGCGGCGTGGTCAGTTTGCGGCCGGACAGGAATTTTCCATTGTCGCGCATGATGCGGATGGTTTCGAGCAACGACATCGAGTCGAGGTCGAACACCGGCTTCGCGCCGGGCTGGTCGCCAGCCTGCACACCGTCGCCGGTGAGGCAAAGGATGTTGGCGACACCCATGGCGGCGGCACCGAGCACGTCGCCCTGGATGGCGATGCGGTTCTTGTCGCGACAGGCGATCTGCATGATCGGCGCATAACCCATGCGGGTGAGCAGAGCACAGATGCCGACGGACGACATGTGGCAGTTGGCGCCCGAGGCGTCGACAGCATTGATGCCATCGACCCAGCCGTCGAAGATCTTGGCGCGGTTGTAGACGTCTTCCGGATCGGCGCTGTCGGGCGGGTTCAGCTCGGTGGTGACGGCGAATTCGCCTCGACGCAGCACGCGCTCCAGGCGACCGCGCGACGAATGGCCGGGCAGGCGATCGAGCGGCAGGTCGATGCCATCAGGATGTTCGTCGGGCTGGCGCGGGCGCGGCGGGGTCATGCGACTTCCTTGGCTGAGGTTTCGCGTGTGGCTGCCGCTTGCGCCGTCACCCGGAGCCAGGCCGAGGTTTCGCGCAGCGACTGGTCGACCGGCTTCTGGACGTTGAGGATGGCGTCGCCCTTGACCATGTTGCGCGAGCCTTCCCAGGCCTTGACCCAGACGCAGGGCATATCCGGCTCGACCTCGCAATTGCCATTGGCGCGCACACCGCCGCATGGGCCGTTGCGCAGCTGCTTGGGGCAGTTCATCGGACACGACATGCCGGTGGACGACAGCACGCACTGGCCGCACATGCGGCAGTCGAACATCAGGCCCTTGACGCGTTTTTCGACAAACTTGATTGGGGCCTCGACGCGGCCATAGCCGATCTTCTTCCACAGCGGGTGCAGCAGCAGGAAGATGTCGGCGAACCTGCTGTAGAACCATTCGAGCAGGCGCGAATGACGTATCGACCATAGCCGCACGGTATAGCTGCGCTGGACACGGCGTTGCGGCGACACGTCGGCTGGCTTGTAGTCGCTTTTGGGCGCGGCCTTCTTGACCAAAGTCGCCTGGGTTACCGTCGGCTGGGTATCATCCATCCTTGCCGCCTGCCTTGACGAGAGCGACCAGCCGCTCGCGTGTGAAGTTCGTATCGATCTCGGCCATCGCCTTGTCGGCCTCGGCTTCAAGGTCGTCGCTGACCGGAACCGGCTCGGCCTTGCGCCAATCCGCCAGATAGGCGTCGGTGTCGCCGGCGCCTGTTCGCATGGCGCACATGTCGATCGCTTCGGTGAAACGCAGCGGCAATTCACGCTTGGCGTTCTGCCGGCCCTTCTTGACGATGACCTGTGCAGGGATGTCGCGCCAGTAGACGATGATCAGGTCGGCCATTTCGGTCTCGCTTTCAGTCACGTTGAGCTTTGCCGCAACCATGCGGATGCTGCTTGTTATGGGACGACGCGCGCGCATTCAAAAGCGACGCGGCGTGGTGTCGCAAAAGATAGATGTGGGATAGTGGTGTCGGGGCCTACCAGACGCCGCGACGGATGCCTGTCCAAAGGTACTGCCAGATGGTCGGATGGTACCATTGCCGGGAGGGCAGTCCGGTGTCGACCGGCGTCAGCCGACCGGCGAGCGCGTCTTCGATGGCCCTGGCGCAAATGTCGCGCGAAAACGCGGCCTGGCGCATGGCGTAGCTGGCGATGGTGTCGCCTTTGCCGGGTTTGCCCCTGGACTGATACAGCACCGATCCGGTGTCGACGCCGGTATCGACCAGATGCACCGTCGAGCCGAAATTCGCGCGGTCGCCTGTTGCAAGCGCCCAGTAACCGCCGTTCATGCCGCGATATTTCGGATTGATGCCGGAATGATAGTTGATGACCGGGCAGGGGACGGCGGCGAGCGTTTTGGCTGACAAGAGCCGGCAGCTGGCGAGAAACACCACGGCCGGCTCAAGCTTGCGGACTGTCTCGACGAGTTCAGGGCCATTTGCCGAAGAAACCGAAACGATTTCCTGGCCGGTACGCGGTCTGGTTTCCAGCTTTTCCTCGGCAATGAGGCGTTCGACACTGCCATGCATGAAGCGCTTTGTGAGGCGGATCAGCACCATGGTGCCCAATTGGCCGGCGACGGAGACCCAGCCGAGCTTTTTGGCGCGGTGCATCAGCAATTGGCGTTTGGAATAGGGTGTTTCGAGAACGACCGATATCGGCCCGAAGCGATCGGTCAGGCTGTTGATGATGGCCCAGATATGTTCGCCGCCCTCGGTGACGAAGACGATCGGACTGCGCTCCATCCAGTCTACCCCAGCCAGGCGAGGAAGGCGTGTGTGGCAAAACCAGCACCGCCCACGACAATGCCAACGACAGCTAGCGAGGCCATGCCGACGACACTGCCCACAGCAAAGAGGATGCCGTCGCGTTCAGACAACGCCAAACCCAGCAAAGCCGTTGCGAAGGCCGGCAGCCAGTTGCCGAACGGGATCGGCAGCGTGATCGAGACCGACAAGATGAGTGCGATGATGCCGATCACCCGGTCGCCGCGTTTGCGCCAGAACGGCCAGTAGCGTGGCCGCACCACTTCTTCGAGACGGATGAGCCGGGGGATGACCCAGTCGGTGACGGTGCGGAACTGCTCGGCTGAAAGCGAGCGCTGCGTGATGAAACTGGGCAGCCAGGCGCGATTGCTGCCGAAGGCCATCTGTGCTGCCACGATCAAGAGAGGCAGGCCAAGCACGGCCGAAGCACCTGGGGGCAGCGGCAGCATGTTGAAAGCGGCAAACAGCACGAGCAGCGGCGCGAAGCTGCGCTTGCCCAGCGTGTCGCGGATGTCGCCGATGGAGATACTGCCTTTGGCGTCACGGGCGAGCTGGGCGAATATTGCCGAAAGGCGCCTGCCACGCCGACGCTGCGGCGCTGCGTCGATCTTGCTCGCGTCGGGTTCGTTGTCTTGCCTTTGCATCCAGCCTTTAGCCCACTTGCGGCGCGTCTTCATACGCGCCTGACCCCATCGCAGTGTGCGACGGCCAGGTTAATCCTTGATGACCCCGGAAGGTCCGAATGTGATGTCGCTTGGTGCCGAATGCAATCTCAGCGGCGGAATTCGATGATGTCCAGCTTGGATTCGTATTTGGGTGCTGGAAATTCGATACGCCATTCCGCGGGGCCGGTACGGAAGGTGTAGCCGATCTGGTCGGTTTCGGGGCCGCTGCCATAGGTTTTCGGCTTGCTACCGGCGATGAAGCCGGAGCCGAGATAGATCGAACGTTTTTCGCTATCGTCGTAGAAACGGCCCTTGGTGCGCTGGGAGCCGGTCAGCTTTTCCAGCTGCCAACCCGAACCGTCGTCGGAGACCTTGCACTTGAACCAGCCGTAGACGACGAGGTCGCTGATACCGCCGGCCTTGATGGTGCGGCACTGCCAGTTGCCGGCCATGTTGAAGTCAGGCACGGAAAGCAGCGGCTTGGCGAGCATCTGGTCAAGTGTGGCGACATCGGCTGCGGCACCCGCCTTGGCCGCCTGCAGTGCTTCCTTGCGCGTGGTCTCGTATTTTTCGAGGCGCGCCTTGTCGGCTGGCGTCATCAGTTTCTGCACCACGCCGTCGGCATGGGCGAAACCTGCTGATACAGTGAAAACCGCAGCAAGCATCAGTTTGCGAAAAGCCATGATGATCTCCCCAACCGCCCGAATCTCGGAAGAGGACTCAGGCGCTTGGATGATCTGCCGCAGCGGCGGTGGCATTGGCAAGAGCCTGGGGCAGGTCGCCATAGCCGGTGGCGCGGCGCTCGTAGACGAGGCCGAGCATCTTAGCCGCATCTTCCGCCACCTTGTCCAAGGCAGGATCGTTTGTCTGGGCGAGATAGATCAGCTTTTCGTAGTTGCCGAAATAGTCGGTCACAAGTTCCGGATGCCGGTCGAGGCCGAGTGGCTTGATGAAGAAGGCTTCGAACTGACGGCACAGGAAGTCGGTCATGTAAAACGACATCATGTCGGCGTCGCTGACTTCAGCATAAGCAGCAGCGCCCTGGTAAAAGGCAAAGCAGTGCGGCCCGGCCATACGCTCGACACCGTGTTTTTCGCAAACGCGGTCGAGCAAGCCGCCGGTGCCGCAATCGGCGTAGCCGACATAGATGTGCCGGTAACCTTGCGCCTTTGCTTCGGTGATCGCCTTGTCCATGGCGGGCGCGATGCGATCGGGATGGAAATGGAAGTCAGCCGGCAAGCAGGTCAGTTCGAGGTGATCAAGCCCCAGCTGTTGCTTTACCGCCAGTACTTCGCGCGCAATCATGCCACAGCCGATGACCAGCAATTTCTCGCTTGGACTGTGTTTTTGCTTTTGCTGCGCGGTCATGGAACCAGTTTAGCCGGTTTTCGTTCCTGATGGGCAAATATTGCAAACATCATGAGGGAGACGTCGTCCATGAAACTGTCACGCCTTGCACCAATCGCCGCTATCGCCTGCGTGCTTGCACTTTCGGCCTGTGCCAATACCGTTCGTGGCGTCGGCAGGGATGTCAAAGGCACGGCCCACGCCGTTGAAGAGACGGTTCGGCGATAAGCCAGATCCATAGGCTCCGACAAAAAAAGCCGTGCTGCGAGGCACGGCTTTTTCTGTTCAGGCTGAGGCGCGCAGATTGTGCTTGCGCTTCATGTAATCCTTGGCCGTCTCGACAGCCACCGCCGCATCGCGGCAGTAAGCGTCGGCACCCACGGCCTTGCCGAATTCCTCGTTGAGCGGGGCGCCGCCGACGAGCACGACAAAGTCGTCGCGGATGCCCTTTTCCTTCATCGTGTCGATGACAACCTTCATGTAGGGCATGGTCGTCGTCAGAAGCGCCGACATGCCGATGATGTCGGGCTGGTGTTCCTCGATCGCCGCCAGGTATTTTTCGACGGGATTGTTGATGCCAAGGTCGATGACGTCGAAGCCGGCACCTTCCATCATCATGCCGACGAGGTTCTTGCCGATGTCATGGATGTCGCCCTTGACAGTGCCGATCACCATCTTGCCCTGCTTGGGCGCGCCGGTGGCGGCGAGCAGCGGGCGCAGGATGAACATGCCGGCCTTCATGGCGTTGGCGGAAAGCAGCACCTCGGGAACGAACAGGATGCCGTCGCGGAAATCCTCGCCGACGATGCGCATGCCCTCGACCAGCGCCTCGGTCAGCACCTTGTAAGGCACCCAGCCGCGCTCGAGCAGGATGTTGGTGCCTTCCTCGATCTCTTCCTTGAGCCCGTCATAAAGGTCGTCGTGCATCTGCTGCACGAGTTCGTCGTCGGAAAGCTCGGACAGGATGATTTCGTCGTCGGACATCTTTGGAGGCTCCCTCATGCAGCGCCGAAATTCAGCGTGCGGCTACTGCGCTATACCTAGCTTGCAAGTGCTCCAAATCCATAGCTGATTTGCGACCTCCTGCAAAACGAAAGCGACTGATAACTTGCCGACCTGCTTGTCGATTTTGCGACAGGCGTTGGCGCTGGCAAGCCGTTTCGCCTAGGGTGCATGATTACGATCCGACGAGGTGCTGCGACATGCGGCCAAACGTGTTTCAGGGATGACGGCGATGACAGAAAACCTCGTGACCGATCAGGAAGCGTCGAACGCGCGGCGCGGGCGTGGTGCAAGCGGCGGAGCCGCAGCGCGGCGCGCGGCGCGTTCGGGTGGCGGGCCCGGCACCCAGCTCACCTACATCAAGCGCCAGATCAACGTTTATGAGGTCCTCAACGAAGAGGGGCTGGCGATCATCGAGAAGAACGCCGACACGGTGCTCGAGGAGATCGGCATCGAGTTTCGCGACGACGCCGAAGCACTGCAGCTGTGGAAAGAGGCCGGCTGCGACGTCAAGGGCGAGCGAGTGCACTTCCCCAAGGGCCTGTGCCGCTCGCTGCTCAAGACCGCACCTTCCATCTACACCCAACACGCCCGCAACTCCGAGCGCTCGGTGCAGATCGGCGGCAACGCCACCGTCTTTGCCCCGGTTTATGGTCCGCCCTTCGTGCGCGACCTCGACGGCAATCGCCGTTACGCGACGATCGAGGATTTCCGCAATTTCGTGAAGCTCGCCTATATGGCGCCGTCGATCCACCATTCGGGCGGCACTGTGTGCGAGCCTGTCGACGTGCCGGTGAACAAGCGCCACCTCGACATGATCTATTCCCACATCAAATATTCCGACAAGCCGTTCATGGGCTCGGTGACCGCGCCCGAACGCGCGGAAGACACGATCGCCATGGCCAAGATCGTCTTCGGCGACGATTTCGTCGAAAACAACACTGTCTTGACCAGCCTGATCAACGCCAACTCGCCGATGGTCTTCGACGAGACCATGCTGGGCGCGCTCAAGGTCTATGCGCGCCACAACCAGGCTTGCATCGTCACGCCGTTCATCCTTGCCGGCGCGATGAGCCCGGTGACGGTTGCCGGCACGCTGACCCAGGTGCTGGCCGAAGTGCTGGCCGGCGCTTCCTTCACGCAGCTGATCCGTCCGGGCGCGCCGGTTCTGTTTGGCACCTTCGCCTCGTCGATCTCGATGCAGTCGGGCGCGCCGACATTCGGCACGCCGGAGCCGTCGCTGGTGTCTTACGGTGCCGCCCAGCTGGCGCGTCGGCTTGGCCTGCCGTTCCGCACCGGCGGTTCGCTCTGCGCCTCCAAGGTTCCGGACGCCCAGGCCGCCTATGAAAGCGCCAACACGCTCAACTCGACCATTCTCGCCGGCACCAATTTCGTGCTGCACTCGGCTGGCTGGCTCGAAGGCGGTCTCGCCTCCTGCTACGAAAAATTCATGATGGACATCGATCAGCTCGGCATGACGCAGCGGTTTTCCGAAGGCGTCGACCTGTCGGAAAACGGCCAGGCGATGGATGCCATCCGCCAGGTCGGGCCCGGCAGCCATTATCTCGGCTGCGATCATACGCAGGCCAATTTCCAGACGGCATTCTACCGCTCCAGCATCGCCGACAACAATTCCTACGAGCAATGGCTGGCCGAGGGCCAGAAGACAGCACCGCAGCGTGCCAACGAACTCGCCCGCCGCTGGCTCGAAAGCTACGAGGCGCCGTATCTCGACCCGGGCATCGATGACGGTCTCAAGGACTTCATTGCCGCCAAGAAGGCGTCGATGCCCGACGCCTTCACGTGAAAGGAGCCCGATTCAGGCGGGGCTAAAGTCGCCAACATCATTCACAAGGAAGTCTGGCGGAGCGCATTCTCCGATCCGGGCAAGAGGTGATTGACTTGTTTTTCAACGTAACGCCGCCCCTCATCCCCCTGCCGGGACCTTCTCCCCGTGAACGGGGAGAAGGGGATTGGCCGCGACGCCTCCGCTTCTCCTTCTCCCCGTCACTATACGGGGAGAAGGTCCCGGCAGGGGGATGAGGGGCAGTGCATGCTTCTCAACAATATACCGATGAAATCGCTGCGGCCCTGGCCACCCATGGCCTCATCCCGCGTGGCGGGTTCAACTTCGACGCCTCAGAACCAGCCCCGTCCGGTCTCTCTGGCGTCCCCGCCAAATCGGTCCTTTTGGTCGGTCAGGCCGGGGCAGCACCTTGGCCGCATTTCCTGCGCTGGCGCGAGCGCCAGCCGGACGATCTGAAAAATCCGCTCGATACATGGTCGCGCGAGATCATCGGCGCGGTGGCGGCAGAGTTCGGAGCTCGCGCCGTGTCGCCTTCGGACAAGCCTTATCTGCCGTTTCAGCAATGGGCGATGCGTGCTGAGGGGCTGAGGCCGTCGCCGCTCGGCATTCTCATTCACCCGGAATACGGGCTGTGGCATGCCTATCGTGGGGCGCTGTTGTTTGATGTTGAGATTCCGATTCAGATACCTCGCGAACAGATTCACCTTTGCGATCTATGTGACGGAAAACCTTGCCTGAAATCCTGTCCGGTCGACGCTTATTCTTCCGCCGGTTTCGCCTATCAGGACTGCCTCGGCCATGTGCGCGGGGCACATGGCGGGCCCTGCCGAACCGGCGGCTGTCTCGACCGCAACGCTTGTCCGTTCGGCACCGTCTATCGCTATCCAGCCGAGGTGCAGGCCTTTCACATGGCAAGCTTTGCCGCACTCGGCTGATCGCACCGGATCGAGGCCACCACCGCGCGACTGGTATCGTACACGCCGTTTCTCTGTCCTAATTCGTTCCATTGACGGCAGACGGTCACGGGCTTATTGCCAAAGTCATCTGATGACTTGATGAATTGGCCAATGCAGCCCGCCATCCGAACCAATCTTGCCGATAGTGCCGCCGATAGCCTGCGCGCCGAAATCGTCAGCGGCCGCTGGGCCGTGGCCGAGCGCATTCCCAATGAAGCCGCACTCAGCGATCTCTTGTCGGTCAGCCGTGGCACTGTGCGCGAGGCGGTAAGGATGCTTGTCTCGCAAGGGTTGCTGGACACACGCCAGGGCTCGGGCACCTATGTGCGCTCCGCCGTCGACCCTTCGGCAGCACTCGACCGGGTCAAGCGCGCCGGCCTGCGCGATCAGTGGGAAGCACGCGCCGCACTCGACGTCGAAGCGGCACGCCTTGCTGCCCTGCGACACACGCCGGCCGATCTCGCTCGCATGGGTGAACTGCTCGCTGCGCGCGGTACGGTCGCGGATGGCGGCAGCGAGGCTTTCATCCGCCGCGACATCGCCTTCCACAAATCGATCGTCGCAGCGTCCGGCAACCGGGCGATGATGGAGATCTACGACTTCTTCACCGCTGCCATCACTGAAACCATCCACGCAACCCTTGGTGGCGATCTGCCCGAACCGTCCCATCAGGCCCATGCCGCCATCGTCGACGCCATCGCCGCCAGCGACCCCGACGGTGCCGTCTCGGCCGTGCGCGCTTTCATGGCGCCGGTGCTTTTCGAACTCGAACGACTGCTTGCTCAATGAACCAGACTTTTCGTCAGCCAGAGGCACTCACCGGTCTTGATGACCAACTCATCGATGCTGAGGCGGACAGCCTGCCCAAGCCGCAGCCACCGGTGCTGCGCAGCCGTGCTGCCCAGATCGTGCTTGGTGCAAGCCTCGTGCTGATTGCCTTCAACCTCAGGCCGCTGTTTTCCAGCCTGTCGGTGCTGTTGCCCGAGGTGATGCAGCAAACTGGACTTTCGACGATAGGCGCGAGCCTGCTGACGACGTTGCCCGTATTGTGCCTGGGGCTGTTTGCGCCGTTCGCGCCGAAACTGGCCCAACGCTACGGTGCCGAACGCACCCTGCTTGGCGCGCTCGCCTTGCTTGCGCTGGGGACAGGGCTGCGCTGGTTCGGCTCGGTTCCGCTGCTGTTCGTCGCCACCTTCCTTGCGGGTGCGGCCATTGCCATCGGCAACGTGCTGCTGCCGGGACTGGTGAAGCGAGATTTTGCCGACAAGGCCGCGATGATGACAGGGCTGTACACCATGGCCTTGTGCGCCGGCTCGGCGGCCGCTGCCGGCCTCACGCTGCCGATCGAACATCTGCTCACCGGCTCGTGGTCGGGGGCGCTTGCTGCCTGGGCGGTGCCGGCGCTGGTCGTGCTGATGATCTGGACGCCGCAGGCGCTCGGTAGTCGGCGGCAGGCAAGCCACAGTGGCTTTCGCGTTGTCGGCCTGTGGCGGGATCGCCTGGCCTGGCAGGTGACGTTGTTCATGGGGCTGCAGTCGGCGCTTGCCTATTGCGTCTTCGGCTGGCTGGCGCCGATCCTGCGCGAGCGCGGGTTCGATGCCGCCACCGCGGGCGCCATCGTTTCTGTGTCGGTCATGGCGCAGGTGGTGACCTGCCTTGCTGTGCCGTCCTTTGCCGTGCGCCGCAAGGACCAGCGCGGCGTCAATGTAACGCTCGCCGCGGCTGCGGTGATTGCGTTGCTCGGCATCCTGTTTGCGCCGACATCGACAGTGCTGTTCTGGGCGATCCTGCAAGGCATCGGGCAGGGTGGTCTGATCGCGGCTGCGATGACGCTGATCGTGCTGCGTTCGCCGGATTCGCATGTCGCCGCGCATCTGTCGGGCATGGCGCAAGGCGTCGGCTATGTGCTTGCCGCAACCGGGCCGCTTTTGGTGGGCCTGATCCGCAGCTGGACTGGCAGCTTTTCGGCCTCCGCCTTCCTGTTCGTGGCGCTCGGCATTGGCGTTACCGTCATGGGCCTGGGCGCAGGGCGCGCGCTGCATGTCGGCGCCAGGACGGTCCGGATCCAGGATTGATCTCACAACGGTGACGTTGCGACAGGCGGTAAAGTCACTATGTTCTCCGCAACTGCAACGGAGACAGTTCATGACCACGGCAACCAAGCGCGACATCACCATCACGACTGCTGACGGCGTTGCCAAGGCCGGGCTGTTCCGATCCTCGACCAAGGCACGTTCGGGCGTCATCCTCTACATGGATGCGTTCGGGCCACGCGCGGCACTCGACCTGATGGCAGAGCGGCTTGCCGGCGAGGGCTATGCCGTTCTGGTGCCCGACCTGTTTTATCGCAGCGGCGCTTACGGACCATTCGACGCCAAGACCGCCTTTGGCGAGGAAAAGACCCGCGCGGAACTGCGCGCTCTGATTGGCGCAACGACGCAAGAAATGACCATGCGTGACACCGGCGCTTTCCTTGACGCGCTTAAGGCCGAGGGCATCACCGGCCCCGTCGGCACCGTCGGCTACTGCATGGGCGGCGGCCGTGCGCTCAATGCGGCAGCGGCCCATCCCGGCCGCATCGTTGCGGCGGCAAGCTTTCACGGTGGCAATCTGGCGAGCGATGCGCCCGACAGCCCGCACCGGCAGGCAGCGAAGCTCAAGGCGCGTGTCTATGTCGGCACGGCTGGCGTCGACGGCAGCTTTCCCCCCGAACAGTCGGCACTCCTGGCCGAAAGTCTACGCGCAGCCGGTGTCGACCACATCCTCGAAAACTACGTCGGCATGGGCCATGGCTGGTGTGTTTCCGATCATAGCGTCTACGACGCGGCAGGCGCCGAACGCCACTGGAAGCGGCTGACGACGTTTTTTGCTGAAACGCTGGCGTAACTTCCAACTTTGCCATCCCGACAGGTTCGGTTATCAGGCACGGGAACAGCTTTGACCGACCAACAGGGTTCGCGCGCCAACAAGGCGCTGGCGATCCAGCGGGAATATTCCGAAATGCAGTCCTTTGATGTCGTGGTGATCGGCGCCGGTGCCGCGGGCATGATGTGCGCGGTTGAAGCCGGCAAGCGTGGCCGCTCGGTGCTGATCATCGATCATGCTGCGGCACCCGGCGAAAAGATCCGCATTTCCGGCGGCGGGCGCTGCAATTTCACCAATATTCATGCCAGCCCGAAGAACTTTCTCTCTGAGAACCCGCATTTCTGCATCTCGGCGCTGAGCCGCTATACGCAGCGCAATTTCATCGCGCTCGTCGAGCGCTACGGCATCGCCTATCATGAGAAGACGCTTGGCCAGCTGTTCTGCGATGGTTCGGCACGCCAGATCATCGACATGATGGTCGAGGAGATGCAGGCCAATGGCGTTGAACTGCGCCTGTCGACCACGGTGGAGGAGGTCAGCAAGACCGCTGACGGGTTCGAGCTGTTTATCTCCGGCAGCCGGGTTGCGTGCACGTCGCTGGTGGTGGCGTGCGGCGGCAAGTCGATACCCAAGATGGGCGCGACCGGCTTTGGCTATGAGCTTGCAGCGCAGTTCGGGCTGCCGGTGGTCGAGACCCGCCCGGCACTGGTACCGCTGACTTTCGATGCCAATACCTTGCAGAAGCTGGCGCCGCTTTCCGGTATCGCGGTCGATGCCGACGTCGCTTGCGGTAAGACCAAATTCTCCGAGGCCATGCTGTTCACCCACCGTGGCATCAGCGGCCCGTCGATCCTGCAGATTTCGTCCTATTGGCGCGAGGGCGACGAGATCGCGATCTCGATGCTGCCGGGGACCGACGTCGCCGGTCTGCTGCGTGAAGCCAAGCACGCCAATGGACGGCAGGCGGTGCAAACGGCACTCGCCACGCATTTGCCGAAGAAGCTGGCGCAAGCGATCGCCGAGCGCACCGGCTTTGACGGCAATCTCGCCGATTTGTCCGATGCGCAGCTCAAGACCGTCGATGCGGCGGTCAACGCCTGGCGCATCAAGCCGGCAGGCTCGGAAGGTTATCGCACGGCGGAAGTGACGCTTGGCGGCGTCGACACCAAGGGGCTGGATCAAAAGACGATGCAGGCCAAAGCCGTCCCCGGCCTGTTTTTCATCGGCGAGGTCGTCGATGTCACCGGCTGGCTGGGTGGCTACAATTTCCAGTGGGCCTGGTCGTCGGGCTGGGCTGCCGGGCAGGCGGTCTAGAAAAATTTTCACACGACCCCAAGGATTGCCAAAGAGCTTTCGTCCAACGGACAAATGATGGCGATGATGCTGGACGAAAGCGAAGCCTCCGATAGCGAATTGATCGGACGCGCACGCGAAGGCGATAGAACGGCTTTCGGCGAACTCGTCGAAAGACACTACGGATTCGTCCACCGCGTCGCCTGGCGCTGGTGTGGCAACAGGTCGGATGCCGAAGACATCGCGCAGGAGGTCTGCGCGCGGCTTGGCCGTGCCATCCGCGACTATCGCGGCGGTTCTGCCTTCACGACCTGGCTCTATGCGATGACGTTGAATGCGGCGCGGGATATGCAGCGCAAATCGGCGCGGGAGACGGCAAAGACTGCCGCTTATGGCGTCCATGCCTTGGTTTCGGCAGATGGCCCGTTGCCGCCAGAAGACCCAGCCGAACGGCTATGGGCCGCGGTGCGCCAATTGCCTGACAAGCAGCGCGACGCGGTGCTGCTCATATATGGCGAGGGGCTGAGCCACGCGGCGGCGGCCGATGCGATGGCCATCGCCGAGACCACCGTGTCCTGGCACATCCATGAAGCGAAGAAACGGCTGAAGCTGCTCATGCGTTCGGCCGGGGAAGAGTGACCATGGTCGACGACAACGAACTCGACATGCTCCGGAATATACCAGTGCCCGCACCGAGCGCCGATGCCAAGGCGCGCGCACTGGCTGCGGCGATGGCTGCCTACGATCTCGAAATAAATCCGGCGGCCACCCAAGGATCGGCGAAAGGCCAACGTCTCACAGGGCGAGCACAAAAGCTCTGGAGAGACATCATGCAAAAGAAGCTGATCGCAGCACCGGCTCTTGCCGGGCTCGTTGCCCTGCCGATTGCCGGCTACGCCACATTTTATCTGACGGAAGGGTCGCCGTTCAATTTTGGCGCGGACCAGGAAATCGCGCAGGCGCCTGCTATGCGCTCGAAAGAAGCGCCGGCCGCTGCGCTGAAGAAGGCCGATGCGGAGACGGTACAGGTTACGTCGGCCAAACCATTGGCTGCTACCTCTCAAGCGGCCAGGGCCGAGGCAAAAGTGGCTGCCGAAGAAGCGGTTGTCATGAACGAGGCAGCGCCTGCACCGGCGCCGCTGGCGGATGCGGCGTCGCAAATGAGCCGCATGGCTGCGCCAACGCTGACGACCCAGCTGCAGGGTGAGATCGCGCCATCGGACATGCCGATGCCGCAGGCTGAAAACCGCGACCGCGTCGAGGATTTCAAGACCAATCCCGTACGTTCGGCACTTGAAGACCCGGTCTCGACCTTCTCGATCGATGTCGACACGGCGTCCTATTCCTTCGTTCGCCGCTCGCTGAAGGAGGGTGTCCTGCCGCAGGCCGACACAGTGCGGGTCGAGGAGATGGTCAATTATTTCCCCTATGACTGGAAGGGGCCTGAAACTGCCGCGACGCCGTTCAACACCACCGTCAGCGTCATGCCGACACCGTGGAACGAACACACCAAGCTGATGCACGTCGCCATCAAGGGTTATGACGTCAAGCCGGCGGAGCAGCCAAAGGCCAATCTCGTCTTCCTGATCGATGTATCGGGCTCGATGGACGAGCCGGACAAGCTGCCGCTGCTGCGCTCGGCATTCCGGCTCCTGGTCAACAAGCTGAGCCCCGACGATACTGTTTCCATCGTCACCTATGCGGGTGATGCCGGCACCGTGCTCGAGCCGACCAGGGCGTCCGACCGCGCAAAAATCCTGCGGGCGATCGATACACTGACACCGGGCGGTTCGACGGCGGGTGAGGCGGGCATCCGCGAGGCCTATCGGCTGGCGCAGAAATCCTTCGTCAAGGACGGCGTCAACCGGGTGATGCTGGCGACCGACGGCGATTTCAACATCGGCCAGAGCGACGACGAGGACCTCAAGCGGCTGATCGAGGACAAGCGCCAGTCTGGTGTGTTCCTGTCGGTGTTCGGCTTTGGTCGCGGCAATCTCAACGACCAGATGATGCAGACCATCGCCCAGAACGGCGACGGCGCGGCCGCCTATATCGACACGCTGGCCGAGGCCGAGAAGGTGCTGGTCGAGGATGCTTCCTCGACGCTGTTCACCATCGCCAAGGATGTGAAGATCCAGGTCGAATTCAATCCGCAAGCAGTCTCGGAATACCGCCTGATCGGCTATGAGACGCGTGCGCTCAACCGCGAGGATTTCAACAACGACCGGGTCGACGCCGGCGAGATAGGCTCGGGGCATTCGGTGACGGCGATCTACGAGATCACGCCCAAGGGCGCACCCCAGCAGATCGACAAGCTGCGCTACGGCGAGGCGACTGCCGGCAATGGCGGCGTGGCGAACGCCGACGAATATGCCTTCGTCAAGATCCGCTACAAGGCGCCGGACGGCGACACGAGCAAGCTGATCACCACGCCCGTGACCAAGGCGAATGAGGTCGCGAGCTTCGACGCGGCTGGTCCCGACCAGCGCTTTTCGGTCGCGGTCGCTGCATTCGGCCAGAAGCTGCGCGACGAGGACGCGACCGTGAAATTCGGCTTCGACAGGATCAGCGAGATCGCCACGGCCGCGCGGGGTAGCGATCCGTTCGGATATCGCGCCGAATTCCTGTCTTTGGTGCGGCTGGCATCGTCGCTGCAGGACAGCAAACAGTAGCGAGTGGCGGTGGCTGGCCGGCGGAAAGGGGCTTTCCGTCGGCCTTTCTTTTTGTATGTGTCTGCACGTGCGGCTTTGCAAATGTGCCGCCGAAGGGAGAGGCCATGGCAGACAGGCAGCTGGACGAATGGGACATCGCGCATGGCCGGCTTCGCTCTTTGTCATCGCGTGAGATCAAGGTCTTCTGGGACGGCTATCTCACCCGCCGCAACGACCCGCGCGTCCGTCATGGCAGTCTCTACTCGCGGTGGCGGCACGTATCCGACGATCTGGTCATTTCGTTGTACCTGACCAATCGCAGCGTCGGACTGTTCGTTCGGGGACAGCGCGGCGAAGGTCATGCCACCACCGCCAACCGGCTTTCTGCCTGGGAGCCTCAGCTGGGACTTGCACTCGACGCCAGTCTGAACGGCGAATACGACCTCTGTTACCTGACCCGAAATCCGATTGGGACGATCGATCCGGCCAATTGGCCGGAGGCTTGGGAATGGCTTGAGCGACAGGAAGAGCTCTACAGCCGCGTGCTCGGTGAAATTGGGTCGACGCCAGCGAGATCGGCTCAGGTCACTCGTTGACGGCGATCGGCGAGGCGCGCACCGAAGGGCTTTTTGTCTTTGGTTGCCGTCCGCCTGGCGTTTCCGAAAAACCTAATGTTTCGAACGCACTATCGGGCAGTTCGATCAAATGCAGTGTTTTTGAGGAAGGAGATGGCAAGACCTCGTGGCTAAGGCGGGGCGGGTGATGCGTAAGGGGACGTGCATGTTTATTGGCGGTCTGGGCTCTGGGCTCAGTCAGATTGTTCGACCGAATGGCAGGTCGATGCCGTCTTCGGATGGCGGGATTCAGCCGAGGCCGCTGCAGGCATCTGTCACCGCTGCGACGCAGCAGGATCCGATTGCGCGCAGCAGCTATGTCCATGTGCAGACAAAGCCGGCGCAGTTCTTTGCGATCTCCAGAGTTTTGGACACTGATGCCGGTGGAGCGCGCAAGATCGACAAGGATGTCGAAAATGCCCACCGGACTGCCTTGTCGGCGCTCAACAATGAGCGGTTTAGCCATGCGCTGGAACTGCTTTCGGACGTTGGCACATCGGACGTGGTGATAATGTTACAGCGAGCGGAAGGTTCGGGCATGGACTTCAGGTCGGCCCGCGCGATCTACGCCGAAAACAGCGAATAACCAGGCTTTGGGGCGGCCTGGCTGCCCCTATCATGACCATCGAGACAGGCCGGCGCGGGAAACCTCGCCGGCCTTTTCGCATTCACGGCAGCAGGCGAGGCAAAAATTTCTTACGTTGTATCTTGCAAAAGATATATCTTTGAATAGATATAGCTGCATGAAGCAACAATCCTGGAGAGGTACTCACATGTTCACCCCTCATTTCAATCATCGCTGCGGTGGTGCCTGGGCCATGTCGGGCCAGTCCGACGACAGCAGCAGGGCAGGCGGTCATCACGGCCGGGGCGGCCCGTTCGGGCGCCATCGTGGCGGACCATTCGGCGGGCGCGGGCCGCGCATGTTCGATCCCGGCGCGCTGCGCCTGGTCGTGCTTGGCCTGATCGCCGAGGAGCCGCGTCACGGCTATGACATCATCAAGGCGCTGGAGGCCAAGTTCCAGGGCGCCTATAGCCCGAGCCCGGGTGCGATCTATCCGATGCTGCAGATGCTGGAGGAGGCGGATCTCGTCGCCTCGGTCGCCAATGGCAACAAGCGTCTCTATTCGATCACCGAGCAGGGCCTAGCCTATCTGGCCGAGCATGCGGCTGAGCTCGAAAAGATCAACGCGCAGATCGACGAGGCCTCGGCGCAAGTCGGCGGCGCGGCGCTCGGCGAAGAGTTCAGGGCTTTGAAGTTCGCACTGTTCAGCCGCCTGCGCGGCGGTTCGCTCAGTGCGGCCCAGGCCGAAAAGGCCCGCGAAATCCTCAAGAAAGCGCGAGGCGACCTCGAAGACCTGTAATCCTGGCTGATAACGCCTGAAACAAAAAAAGCTCCTGCTGTCTCAGCGGGAGCTTTTTCGTGACATCGTCGCGCGTCGACTTGGACGCGCAACTTTCGTGTCTTAGACCCGGCCGCGACGGCGTTCGCGACGGCCTTCGCTGGTTTCAGTGGTGTTCGGCGCAGCGAGCTTGTTGCGCATCGGGCCGATGCGCTCGACGATCGCCTCGACGGTCGGGCGAACGTCCTTCTTGTGGGCGTCGAGCGCCTTGCGCATTGCCGCCAGGTGTTCGAACGAGGTGCCGCAGCAGCCGCCGATGATCCTTGCGCCGCCGTCGACCGCCAGGCGGACGTAGTCCGACATCAGTTCGGGCGTGCCGGAATAATGGATCTCGGTGCCACGGAATTCCGGGATGCCGCAATTGCCCTTGATGATGATGGTGGCATCCGGCTTGGCCTCGCTCATGTCGAGCAGCGAGGCAAGGATATCGGATGCGCCGACACCACAATTGGCGCCGACACCGAGCGGCGTCTGGGCCAGGCCGTCGACGACGCCGTGGATGTCCTTGGGCAGCAGGCCCATCATGGTACGGCCGGCCGTGTCGAACGAGCCGGTATAGGTGTAGGGCAGGCCGACGCGAATGGCGGCCTCGGCGGCGGCGCGGATTTCGTCCGGCGCCGACATGGTTTCGATCCAGGCGACTTCAGCACCGCCGGCCTTGAGGCCCTCGATCTGTTCGGCGAAGGCATCGACCGCCTCGTCATAGGTCATGGCGCCGAGCGGCACCAGAAGCTCGCCGGTCGGGCCGACGGAGCCGGCGACGATGACCTTGCGGCCGGCCTTGTCGGCGACGGCGCGGGCGATCTCGGCGGCGCGCTTGTTGAGTTCATGCACGCGGTCCTGGGCGTGGTGCAGCTTGAGCCGGTGACGCGTGCCGCCGAACGAGTTGGTCAAGATGATGTCGGCACCTGCCTCGACGAAGTTCTGGTGCAGCGCCGTGATCTTTTCGGGCGCGCTTTCGTTCCACAGCTCGGGCGCTTCGCCGGCCTCGAGGCCCATGGCGAACAGATTGGTGCCGGTTGCGCCATCGGCAAGCAGCACACCCTTTTCGGCCAGCAGGGCATCGATCGGATTGGTCGTCATCACAGCGACTTTCATATCTGGAGAATGGATAACGATATAAAGAAGTCTTTATATCTAGTCAATGATTGCGTTCGAGAAACGGCGCTACCGCGCGGTTGTGACCTCGACCTCGATCTCCGTGCAGATGCCGCCATTGGTGGGATAGTGGTCGACCGAACATGCGGTGACGACGAGCAAAAGGTCGCGCTCGGCGCGTAGCGTGACGGAGCCGCCGGGCGGATTGATCGAGGCAAACACGTCGATGCTGCCGTCCGGCTGCGGCAGCGAGTTCTGAAACAGGTCGACCGGATCAGGGGTGAAGGGCAAGCTGATGCCCTCTGTGGCCAGTGCGGCGTGCAGATTGTCCTGGCAATTGGGATGATCCTGAAACCCGGCACGCACGTAAAGCGCATGGTTGCAGGCTGGATAGAGCATGTCGTGCGGGCCTGGCGAGGCATCCTCGACCAGCGTCAGCAATGGCTCTCCGGTTGTGCCGTAGAAATGTTCGCCGACCTTCGGAAACAGCCGTTCGCCGATGTCGCGGGTGTTCGACGTGCTCAGCCAGTCCAGCATGTCTGTCGTGAACGCCCAGAGGTCGGCTACCTGCTGGCCCTTGGGATCGATGATGCGGACAAGGTCGCCGCGCGAGACGCGGATGGAACGGCCCGACTGGGCGGGCACCACGATACGATTCTGGTTTGACATGGTTTTCCTCGGAATGCGGCCGCACGCTGCCGCATTGAAGAGCAAAATTCAACCTGACCGATCAGGCCCAGCCGGCTGGAAATGATGCGACGGCCAGTCGTCTCGCGAACGCCGCCGTTTCATGAGCGTTGATGTCGGCCGCACGGATCAGGTTGTCGAAATGGCGTGTCAGGGTGCGGATCGGCTCGGTGGCGTAGAGCACGAGATACATGTCGCCGACATAGATCGCGGCGCGGGAATGGCCGAAGATTGTGTAGGGCACGGAATAGCGCATGCGCCCGTCATAGAGAAACAGGCGGAAGGTCGGGTAGAGGTCGTCGAGCAGGTCGGCCATGTGCCGCAACTGGGCCTTGCGGTCCGTGTCGGGAAAACCCGACCACACGCCGAGCCCGCGTGCAAAGATCTCCAGCGTGTGGCGCGGCATGCAGACCTCCATGTCGGTCTCGGGCCGGCGGTTGTAGTCGATGCGGTATTGCGTCTCGCCGGCCTGAACCTCGCGGCTCTTGTTGGAAATGTCGGCCTCATAGTCGATCAGCGCTTCGGTGCGCAAAAGGTCGGGTATGCCGGCCGGCACATAGCGGATCTTGGTGCCGGCGGCCTCGGCATGCCATTTGGCGATCAGCGTGCGTTCGAAACCGCCCGAGGCCTCCTCGATCTCGAGACTTTCGCGGATCTCGCCGGTGACGCCTTCGTCCTGGCTGAGGCCGAGCAGCCAATCGAGCGAGATCTTGTGCGCGGTGGCGATTGTCAGCAGCGTTTCGGCGCGCGGCAGACGGATCGTGGTGCCCGACAGCAATTGCGACAGCGCCGAACGGTCGATGCCGACCGATGCGGCAAAGGCCGACTGGTTGAGGCCGGAGCGCTGCAACAGCGCCTTGAGCCGCTCCCTGAAGACTTCGGATAGATCGCGCTTGTCCATGGCCTGTCCAATGGGGGAATGGTTTTGCGAACGCCCGGTTCCCACTCCACTCAAAATAGATTCATCGTCCCATTTGTTTACTAAACATAACATCTGCGGCTTAAGTAGCGCAATGTAAACAATCTGTGCGCATTGTCTCGTTGCAGAAACGCAAGCCTACTGACAGCATTATGTCAGGAATCATCGAGTTCCAGGCATCGAAGGACAGCAGGCAGAGCATGGCAAACAGGGGAAACAAACGCGGCACGACCACAGGGGTCGAATGGCCGACGGTGTTTCTCATTTTGGCCTGCTATGGCGCCTGGCTCCTTGCCGGCTTGCTGCTCTGGCCCGCTTATCCGGTGGTAACCCTTGCCGTGATGGCGCTGACGGTGGCGCTGCAGTCGTCGCTGGTGCACGAGGTGCTGCACGGCCATCCGACACGCGACGCACGTATCAACGAGGCGCTGGTGTCGCTGCCGATCGGTCTCGTCTGGCCGTATCGCCGCTTCAAGACCATCCACCTGCGCCACCATGCCGACGAGCGCCTGACCGATCCGTTCGACGATCCCGAAAGCTATTATCGCGCGCTGTGGCAGCACAGCGATCTGCCTGACGCAATGAAGCTCGTGCTGCGGATCAACAACACCATGGCTGGCCGCTTCGTGCTGGGGCCGCTGCTTGCCTGTGTCGGCTTCTTCATCGACGACGCCAAGGCGGTCATCGCGGGTGACAAGGCGATCCGCAAGGCGTGGCTGCTGCATGGCGCTGGCCTCTTGGTGATCGTGCCGATCGTCCAATTCGGCTTTGGCATTCCGCTGTGGCTTTACATCCTGGTGCCGGCGTGGCTCGGCCAGTCGCTGATTTCGATCCGAACCTTTGCCGAGCATCAGTGGTCCGAGCACCCCGAAGGGCGCACGGTCATCGTCGAGCGCTCGCCCTTGTCGCTTTTGTTCCTCAACAACAATTTGCACTTCGTGCATCACAAGAGCCCGACGGTTGCCTGGTACAAGCTGCCGGCGCTGTTTCGCGCCCGGCGCGAGGAATGGCTCAGGATGAACAAGGGCTATGCCTATCCGAACTATTTCGCGCTGATCAAAGCCTATGCCTTCCGCGCCAAGGAGCCGGTGTGTCATCCCGCGCTGCGCCGCGCGCCAGAACAGGGCAGGGCGTTTGTGCCGCGCGTCAGGGCGCGCAATGTCAACGGACTTGGCACAGCCCCCGTGCCGGCGGAGCCGCCGAAGGAATAGCTTTCGCTCCGCTTGCCAGTTCCAGCATTTAAGCCTGAAATGACATGATGACCGACTTCGTTGCCGCATTGCCGATGTATGATTGGCCTGAGATCAGCGATCAAATCGATGTGCAATGGGCCAAGCTGCGGACGGCGATCCGCAAATCGGGCATCGATGCGCCGGAAAACCTGGCTCGACGCAACGCCGACCTGCCGCCGGTGCCAGGTGATATCCGCGCCGGATCAGGCGCGGTCATCGCACCTGATCCGGCGACGTTGCCGCCCGACGAACTCGATCTGCCGACGCTATGGCGGCATCCCCGGCTGTTGTTCGGGCAGACCTGCTGGGGCCCTATGGAGACGACCGGCCTGGCGACGCAGGTCAGAGTGATCGGCCAACCAAACTATGACGGCATCGAAGGCGGGCGAGGCGAGTTCTATTCCAGTGCGATTGTCATCCGGCGCGGAACAGTCACCGCCGACAATGCACACGCGCCCGAGGGCGATGCGCCACTCATCCCGCTCGATCTGATCCGCGACAAGCATTTTGCCTTCAACAGCCATGATTCCATGTCGGGCTTCATCGGCATTTCGCGCGATCTTGCCGCCATGGGCGAAGGACTGCGGCTGTTTTCCGAACGCATCGAAAGCGGTGGTCACCGCGCCTCGATCATCGCGGTCGCCGAGGGCCGTGCCGATGTCGCGACCATCGATTGCCAGAGTTGGGCACTGGCGCAACGCTTCGAGCCGGCGTCAAGGGATGTCGTGGTGGTCGGCTGGACCGGCAAACGCAAGGGGCTGCCATTTATCACGTCCAGCTTGACGCCGGACGCAGTCGTTGCGGCGCTCCAGCAAATCGTAGCTGTCCAATTGCAGGATCAGCCGGCGAGTAATCTTTCGTCCAGCGGGTAGGTCGAAAGCTGCTCGTTGCCGGTCTCAGTGATGAGGATCTGTTCCTCGATCTTGACACCTTCATGCCCGCCAAGACGGCCGATATAGCTCTCGACGCAAAGCACCATGCCGGGTTCGAGCACGCCGTCTGGCGTATCAGCGGTCCAGTCGGCGGCGTGTGGCAAGGTCGGGTATTCGTCGGCGAGGCCAACGCCATGGTAGAGCACACCGTAGCGCGCTGGAAAACAGTCGGGTGGCGGCACCGCCGAGCGCTCGACCAACTCCCTGAACGTAATGCCTGGTTGCATCAGCGCCGTATTGTGGGCGATCTGGCCTGCGGCGATACGGTAGAGGTCGCGCTGTTCGTTTGACGGCTGGCCGTCGCCGCATAGCCAGGTGCGCGACAGGTCGGCGCAGAAGCCGTAAGGGCCGATGAGGTCGGTGTCGAAAGCAACAAGATCGCCGGACACAATCACCCGCGATGAGCATTCCTGGAACCATGGATTGGTGCGTGGTCCCGAAGACAAAAGCCGCGTTTCGATCCATTCGCCGCCACGGGCAATATTGCCGCGGTGCAGTTCGGCCCAGAGTTCGTTCTCCGAAATGCCGGGTTTGAGCGTTTGCTCCATCTCGCCCATGGCCGCCTCGCAAGCGACAATGGCGCGGCGCATGGCAAGAATCTCGTCAGCCGATTTGATCAGCCGGGCGTTTTCCATCACCGCTTCGCCATTACCGACTGATATGCCGAGCCGGGCGAGCGCGTTGACGCCTTCATGGTCGAGATGGTCGACGGCAATGCGGCTGACACCGCCGCCATGCTCGCGGACGAGGTCGGTGATGCCTTCAGCCCAGCGCCGCACTTTAAGATCGGTCAGCTCACCGCTGTAGAGATACATCCACGACACCGCCGGTCGAACCTCGTCGACCATGCCGGAATGGTCGGACAGGTGCTCGCAGGAGAAATAGTCGAACAGCACCACCGGCCCCTCGGTGGCGACGAAGCAATGGCGGGTCGGATTGTGCGCGACCCACAGCTGCATGTTGGTGCTATCGGTGGCGTAACGGATGTTGACGGGGTCGTAGAGCAGCGCGCCGGCATAGCCGCGCCGCTTGAGTTCAGCGCGGATACGCTCAAGCCGGTATTTCCGCATGGCGGGCAGGTTGGGCGCCGGGATGCCCGCGGCGGCCCACTCGGCTTCGGCGACGGCACCATAGCCCAGCACATGCTGATTGAGGGACGCCGCCTTGCTGCGCGCTTCGTCGCGCAACTGTTCGACCGAACCCGGCTCGAAAGGCATGATCTTGCGGTGACGGCCGAAGGTTATGCCGGTGTTCATCGCGGGCCGCCGAGGAGTCGACCCCCACTCCGGTTTGCTGCGCAAACCACCTCTCCCCCGTTAGACGGGGGAGAGGAAGGACGCCAAGTTCGCCGCTGCCTTTCCTCTCCCCCGGGCAGGGGGAGAGGTGCCGAGCGAAGCGAGGCGGAGTGGGGGTGATTGAGCGTCAAAATTGCCGACCAAGTCTGCGTGAATTTTATCCGCGCATCTTCTCGCCCGAGGGATCGAAGGGCGGCTCGATATTGATGCGGGCAGGCAGCCGGCGGCCGAGAATTTCGATCTCGAACAGTCCGTCAGCCTCGTTCTCGGCGAGTGCTGCCGGCACATAGCCCTGGGCCATCGATTTCTGCACATAGTGGGCGTAGCCGCCCGAGGTGACCCAGCCGACGACGCGCCAGTCGCCGTCGACGATGCCGCGCACCGCCGATGCACCATCAGCAGCAGCAGAGCCGCGAACCTCCTTGCCGGTCTCGTCAAAGCGTGGCGCGCCATAGCCGTGCGGCTTTTCGATCGTGCCGAAATCCTTGGCACCGACCTTGGCCCAGATCGGCTCGTCGCCCATCACGTCGGCATCATGTGCATCGACATAGAAGGAGACGCGGCGCAGTTTTGGCCCTTCGGCATGTTCCTTTGCGGCAGCCTCGCGGCCGATGAAGTCGTTCTTCTCGAGCTTGATGAAGCGGTCCATCGCGCCTTCGAACGGGCCGTAGATCGGCCGTAACTCGCGGAACCAGGTCGGGAAGTTTTTCTCAAGCCGCATGGAAAGCAGCGCGCGCATGCCAAAATCGACGATGCCGAACTGTTCGCCAGCATCCTTGATCGCCTTGTAGACGAGGCGCTGGTAGGCTGGCGCCATCCAGATCTCGTAGCCGAGATCGCCGGTATAGGTGATGCGGTTGACCATGCAGGGCGCGCCGCCGACAGCCATTTCGCGGAAGTCCATGAAGCGGAAGGCCTTGCTCGACACATCTTCGTCGACGAGCTTGGCAAGCAGCGCTTGCGACTTGGGACCAGCGATGGAAAGCCCGACAAGCGTCTGGTCGAAGCGGTGGATGCGCACTGAGCCTTCCTTGGGCAGGTGCTTTTCGAACCAGCGCATGTGGTATTTCTGCGCCGCCGACGAGCCCCAGATCATGAACTTGTCGTCGCTGGTTTTTGCGATGGTGAAATCGCCGATAAGCCGGCCGAACTCGTTGAGCATCGGCGTCAGCACGATGCGGCCCTTCTTCGGCATGCGGTTGGTCATCAGCCGGTTGAGGAAGTCCTCAGAAGCCGGGCCGGAGACCTCGTATTTGGCGAAGTTGGCAATCTCGGTCACGCCGACGCGCTCGCGGGTGGCGCGGACCTCGTTGCCGACGTGCTCGAAATCGTTGGAGCGGTGGAACGAGACGATATCCTTGGGCTCGGTACCTTTTGGCGCGAACCACAGCGGCGTTTCCAGACCCCAGCTGTCTCCCATGACAGCGTTGTTGGCCACCATCGTGTCATAGAGCGGGGTGGTCTGCGCCGGGCGCGCCGCCGGCAGTTCCTCATTGGGAAAGCGGATCGAGAAGCGGCGCGAATAGTTCTCTCGCACCTTGGCGTTGGTGTAGCGCAGGCTCGCCCACTCGCCCCAGCGCGCGACATCCATGCCCCAGACGTCGAAGCCAGGGTCGCCATTGACCATCCAGTTCGACAGTGCGAGCCCGACGCCGCCACCTTGCGAAAAGCCGGCCATGACGCCACACGCTACCCAAAAATTGGTCAGGCCCTGAACCGGACCGACCAGAGGGTTGCCGTCGGGAGCGAAGGTGAACGGGCCGTTGATGACTTGCTTGATGCCGGCGTTCGCAATGCCAGGGAAATGCTGGAAGCCGACCTCAAGCGAGGGCGCGATGCGGTCGAGGTCGGGTTCCAGCAGTTCGTGGCCGAAATCCCACGGCGTATTGACCGGCGACCACGGCTTGCAGGCCTTTTCATAGGTGCCGAGCAGGATGCCGTTGCGCTCCTGGCGTGTGTAGATCTCGCCCTTGAAGTCGAGCACGCCGATCATCTCGCGGCCGGTCTCCTTGTTGAAGGCCTCGACCTCGGGCATCGGTTCTGTCAGCAGATACATGTGCTCCATGGCAAGCACCGGCAGCTCGACGCCGACCATGCGGCCAATCTCGCGTGCCCACAGGCCACCGCAGTTGACGACGTGCTCGGCTCGGACCGTTCCCTGTTCGGTGACGACGTTCCAGGTGCCGTCTGCGTCCTGCGTCAGTTCCTTGACCGGATTGCGCAACACGATTTCGGCACCGAGCTTCTTCGCCGCCTTGGCGTAGGCATGCGTCGTGCCGGAGGGATCGAGATGGCCCTCGACCGGATCCCACATGGCGCCGACGAAGTGCTTTTCGTCCATCAGCGGAAACATCTTCTTGGCTTCGGACGGCGTGATCAACTCGGTGTCCATGCCGAGATAGCGGCCCTTGGCGTGCGCCAGGCGCAGGAAATCCATGCGCTCGGGGCTGTCGGCGAGCATGACGCCGCCGGTCAGGTGCAGCGAGCAGGACTGCCCCGAAACTTCCTCCAGCTCCTTGTAGAGCTGGACTGTGTAGGCCTGCAGCTTGGCGACGTTCGGGTCGCCGTTGAGCGTGTGAAAGCCGCCGGCGGCATGCCAGGACGAGCCGGAGGTCAGCTCCGAGCGCTCGATGAGCATGATGTCGGTCCAGCCGGCGCGGGCCAGATGATAGAGCACCGAGCAGCCAACCACGCCGCCGCCGATGACAACCGCTTTCACATGGGATTTCATGAGGTTATGTCCAGTTGTGCGTAAAATGAGTCAAGCGAGGTGGTCTGAGGGGTCAGGCGCTTGCCACGCCTTCGATTTCCAGAAGCCAAGCCTCGTCGAAGATGCCAGCGATGATCACCGACATCGCGATCTTGCGGTCGCCGAGCACTTCGGCGCGGATGCGGCGGTTGTCGAGCGCGTGAGCGCGGCTGGAAAGGAAGATCGTCACCTTGACCAGATTGTCGAGGTTCATGCCGGCTGCGTGCAGCTGCGCTTCAACATTGCGCCAAGCGAGCCAGCACTGGCTGTCGAAATCGTTAGGAACCGAGCCATCCTTGGCGACCGGAATCTGGCCGCTGATGTAAAGCGTGCGCGAATTGTTGGTCACCTCGATCGCCTGGGCGTAGCCTCCGGCGGGCATGGGGGCATCTGGCGAGTTGATCTCGCGTTTGTGCATGGGAAATCTCCTCAAAAATCCGTCGGGGCGCCGCCTTCGGCCTTGCGCTTGTCGACAAAGGCGTTGAGTTCCTCGCGGATGGCCGGGTCCATCCATGGCTCCTCGTAGGAGGCGAGGCGCTCCTTCCAGACGCGATTTGCTTTTTCCACGGCGGTTGGACTGCCCGCCTCGGCCCAGGTCTCGAAATTGCGCCAGTCGGAGATGATTGGCGCATAAAACGCGTTCTTGTAGCGGTCCTGGGTGTGCTGGGTGCCGAAGAAGTGCCCTCCGGGGCCAACATCGCGGATGGCGTCGATGGCAAGCGCTTCTTCCGACAGGTCGAGCGGCGTCAGGAACTCGGCCACCATCTGCAGCAGGTCAATGTCGAGCATCATCTTCTCGTAGGAGCAGCGGAGGCCGCCTTCGAGCCAGCCGGCACCGTGGAGAATGAAATTGGCGCCGCCCTGGATCGCGCCCCACAGTGAAAACACACTTTCGTAAGCCGCCTGTGCGTCGACAGCGTTGGCCGCGCAGACATTCGAGGTGCGGTAGGGGATGTTGTAGCGCCGGGCGAGCTGGCCGCCGATCAGCTGGGCCTTCATGTATTCAGGCGTGCCGAAGGCCGGCGCGCCCGATTTCATGTCGACATTGGAGGTGAAGCCGCCATAGCCGACGGGTGCGCCCTTGCGCACCATCTGCGTGAAGGCGAGGCCTGAAAGGGCTTCGGCGTTCTGCTGCACCAGCGCACCGGCGATGGTGACGGGAGCCATGGCGCCCGACAGCGTGAAGGGCGTGACGATCACAACCTGACCCATCGACGACATCTGGATGATGCCTTCCATCATTGGCACGTCGAGCTTGAGCGGCGAGTTGGTGTTGATGATGGTGTAGACCGAAGGCTCCTCCAGCATCTGCTCGCGCGAGATGCCGCGGGCGATGCGGGCGATCTCAATGCCGTCGACGTTGCGCTCCTTGCCGAGCGAATAGATGTGGAACACCTTGTCGGTGAGGGTGGCGAGGTCGCGGATGCATTCGAGATGGCGCACCGAAGGGTGGATATCCACAGGCTCGACCGGATAGCCACCCGTCGTTTGCAGGATGTTGTGCATCTGGGCGAGCTTGAGGAAATTGCGGTAGTCGGCCTGGTTGCCCGGACGCCGGCCACGGTCGAGGTCGGAGCAATTGGGCGCCGAGGCCATCTGCGAAATGACCAGATTGTTGCCGCCAAAACGCACATTATGCGCCGGATTGCGGGCGTGCAGGGTGAATTCCGCCGGCGCATGTGAGATCAGCTCGAGGATCATGTCGGAATCGAAGCGCACGCGTTCTGAGCCATCACGCACATCGGCACCATGCGCCTTCATGATGCGCCGCGCCTCGTCGTGCAGCACGTCGACGCCGATCTCCTTCAGCACCCTCAGCGAGGCCAGATGGATCGATTCAAGCTGGTCGTCGGAGATCAGCTTGGTTGGCGCAAAGGGTATCTTGAGCTGGCGAAAGGGCGGCTGCTCGAAAGCGGCTGAGGCGCCGGCGCGCTTGCCGGCACGGCCGCCACGGCGGGCTCGATCGGTGGCGTGCACCGGTTCGGCGGAGGGCAGGGCCACGGTCATGGGAATCCTCACGGCAAGGCAAATGTCGTGGGCATAATGGACCGGGTGAAAAACCCTCATTGCGGAGGCGGCGACCAATAGCGCGAGGGAAGCGACATAACGCACGGGCCTGGACCGACGCTCTGTGGCGTGGTGAGGCATCCCGGACGTAGTGGTCCGTCGATAGGATTGTTTCGACAGATTCGTTTTGGTGGCCGCGATGACATCTCCAATTTCTACCGTTGAGCCACCATTGAGATGGGCAGCCCTTGGCGGCGTGACCGCTGCGCTGGCGATGTTCGGCGCAGCGCAAGGGCTGAGCTACCCGCTGTTTTCGCTGCTGATGCAAAAGCAGGGCATGTCTCCGGCGATGATCGGACTGTCGGCTGCGATGATGCCGCTGGGCCTCATCGTTTCCGCGCCCTTCGTGCCCCTTGCCGTGCGACTGGTGGGGGCTCGCCCCCTGGCGATCGGCTGCTCGCTTGCTGGCGCGCTCTGCTTTTTCACCATCGGCTATCTGCAGGACTGGGTGGCCTGGTTCTTGATCCGCTTCCTCGTAGGCGTGGTCATCAACCCGCTCTACATTCTCGGCGAGGTTTGGGCGCTGTCGCTTGCGCCGCCGTCGCGTCGCGGGCGGGTGATGGGCGTGTTCAACACGCTTATGGGCGTGGGATACGCTTCAGGGCCACTGGTGCTCACCATTGTCGGCACATCGGGCTGGACGCCCTTTGTGGTCGCGATCGCCGGTTTCGTCGCATGTGCGGTGATGCTGCGCTTGCTGTCGGCGGGGCTCGCCGGGTTCGAGGACGACGGCCAGGCCGTTGGTGGGGTCGTTGGTTTCGCCGCACTTGCGCCGGCGCTGCTGTTTGCGGTTCTCGTTTCTGCCGCCAACCAGCAAAGCACCTATTCGCTGCTGCCGGTCTTTGGCGCCGGATACGGCCTGCCGGAAGCAATTCTGGCGGCGATGCTGACGGCACTTTCCCTGGGGAATATCCTGTTGCAGATACCGCTGGGCCTTTTGGCGGAGCGCTTCGGCGGTCGGGCCATGATCGTGTTCTGCGCGACCACTACCGCGGTGTGCGCCCTGTTGCTGCCAATGCTGATAGCAACCCCATTGATTTGGCCTGTGCTGGTCGTGCTTGGGGCTGTGGGCTACGGCGTCTACACGATGGCGCTCGTCGAACTGGGAAACCGCTTTGGCGGTAGCGCACTGGTGGCCGGAAATGCCGCCTTTGCGCTGATGTGGGGCGTCGGCGGTATCGTCGGGCCACCGAGTTCCGGTGTGGCCATGCAGATATTGGGAACGCCGGGCCTGCCCACTGTGATGGTCAGCCTCAACGTGATGCTGGTCGCCTTTGCGCTTTATCGCGCCGCCAAGCGCAGGTTTTCGTGAACACAGGCCGGCATTGCAAGCTGTGGGCGATCCACAGCTTGCGGAGATGTATGGCGGCGGATCACTGCTGTTGAGCGTGATCGGTCGCTACATCGCCTTGGCGACGTGCCATGCGCCGCCCTTGCCGTCGCCCGTCATGTCGCCGGCCTTCTTGTCACCGGCATATGTGTAGAGCGGCTTGCCCTCATAGGCCCACATATTCGAGCCGTCGGCGCGCTTGACCAGCGTCCATTCGCCTTCTGCCTTGGCGCTGGCAGCGGCCTTGAACGGCGGCCAGTTCTTGACGCAGGTCGCGTCGCAGTTGGATTTGTCCTTGGCATCCTTGTCAAAGGTGTAAAGCGTCATGCCCTTGGCGTCGGTGTAGATCTTGCCCCCAGCGCCTTCCATGACCTTGGCGGGTTCGGCCGCATACAAGGCTGCAGTGCTCACAAGCAGGACGGCAAAAGCTGAGACTATCGTTTTCATGATGATCGCTCCCTGGGCTTGGCCGCAAAATGCCGGCCACACACGCAATCAACGCGCCTGAGGGCGCCTTTATTCCAGCACCAGTACGTGAGAACGATTTTTCCGGCGCTTGTGGAGTCGCAAAACGCCGGGTTAGAGTGTTCTCATGTGCGCTTTTTACGCCCATATCCCGTTGCCCAGCGCGGTTTCGACGCCGTCCCCACGGACGCGGCATACCGAGCTTATGCGGCTGTGCGCGCGCATCGGCTATTCGCCGCCCGCCTGATCTCGAATCCGCCCCGGCACTTGCCGGATTGATTCAAGAGAAAGGCACAAGTTTATGACTTATCAGAATTATTCGCTGAAGCAGCTTCAGCAGATAGATGCCGCGCATCACCTCCACCCGTTCACCGACCACAAGGAATTGCGCGAAATCGGTTCGCGCATGATCACGCGCGCGGAAGGGCCCTTCATCTACGATTCGGAAGGTGGCGAGCTGCTCGACGGCATGGCCGGGCTGTGGTGCGTCAATGTCGGCTATGGCCGCACCGAGCTTGCGGAAGCGGCGTATGCGCAGATGAAGGAGCTGCCCTACTACAATTCCTTCTTCAAATGCTCGACGCCGACCCCGGTGCTGCTGTCGAAGAAACTCGCCGAACTCGCACCCAAGAACATCAACCAGGTGTTTTATGGCTCGTCGGGCTCGGAATCGAACGACACGGCACTTCGACTCGTGCGCCACTACTGGGCGCTCGAAGGCAAGCCTCAGAAGAACCGCATCATTTCGCGCCAGATGGCCTATCACGGCTCGACAGTCGCCGGCACCTCGCTTGGCGGCATGGAAGGCATGCACCACCAGCTCGGCGGTGCCGTGCCGAACATCGTTCATGTCATGATGCCTTACGCCTATGAGCTGGCATTGCCGGGTGAAAGCGACCACGATTTTGGCCTGCGCGCGGCGAAAGCGGTCGAAGATGCGATTCTTGAGGCAGGCGCGGAAAACGTCGCGGCGTTCATCGGCGAACCGATCATGGGCGCGGGCGGGGTGAAGATCCCACCGGCGAGCTACTGGCCGGAAGTGCAACGCATCTGCCGCAAACATGACGTGCTGTTGATGCTCGATGAGGTCATCACCGGCTACGGCCGCACCGGCGAATGGTTCGCCGCCCAGACTTTTGGCATCGAGGCCGACACGATCACCACAGCCAAGGCGCTGACGTCGGGTTATCAGCCGTTGTCAGCGCTGCTGGTCGGCGATCGGATCGCCAATACGCTGGTCGAAAAGGGCGGCGAGTTCTATCACGGCTACACCTATTCCGGGCATCCCGTGGCCTGTGCGGTAGCGCTCAAGAACCTTGAGATCATCGAACGCGAAGGCCTTGTCGAGCGGGTGAAAACCGATACGGGACCGTATTTCGCCAAGATGCTGAAGGAGCGCATTGCCGGCCACAATCTGGTCGGCGAGGTGCGCTCGGTCGGCTTGATGGGCGCGATCGAGATCGTCAAGGACAAGGCAACCAAGGAACGTTTCTCGCCGGTTGGCAGTGCGGCGGTCAAAGTGCGCGACCATGCCATAGCCCACGGCATGATGCTGCGCGCGACCGGCGATTCGATGATCCTGTCGCCACCGCTGATCTGGACCCGCGCCACCATCGACATGGCTTTCGACCGTATCCTGAAGGCGCTCGACCTCGCCGAAGCCGATCTCCGGAAAGCCTGAACATGAAGCCAGCCGGGCAGGGCAAGCTCCTGCCCGGCAAGCTATCCTCTGCGTTCAGCTATTGCGGGCCGCAGTTTTCGGCGCCCAGCGAAGTGCTTTCATCGTGCATTCATACTGGCTCGAATATGCATTCCTACACAGTTCAATAGCGGGCTGTTTAGGGTTGCATCCCAAGGTGATATTTTGATGAAGCATATTTCTGTTCTGTTGGCCGCCGGCGCCATTTTCGCCACCACCCTCGGCACCGCGAGCGCTCAGACAACTGGCGATTGGGTTCTCGGAAATTACAAGGGCTCTGGCTATTGGTTCGCTGGGGTCATCGAAAAGGTGCAGGGCGACACTATCACTGTTCGATACGACGACAATGAGCGTGAGACGACCAACGTCAGCAAGGTCCGCCCCTACGATTGGCAGATCGGCACGAAAGTCGAGTGCAACTTCAAGGGCGCTGGTGAGTGGTACAAGGGCAAGATCGTTTCGCTGGCTGGCGAGAAAGTTGGCATAGCCTATGACGACGGCGACAAGGAAACGACCAAGACCGGGCGCTGCCGGACCAAATGAGCAAGTTGGGCAGGCATAAAGCCTGCCCATTCCCATGCGCTCGTTCGATCATCGCTTGAGCAATTCGTAGGGCGCCGAGAGGCTGAGCCGTTTCGGCTTGTTCATGACAACCCGGGCGCGTATTGTGCACTGCACAATCATCAGGGCTGTCGCCAGAGGGCAGCCTTCGCCGGTCCGCCAAGGCCCGCTGGAGCAAGCCATATGAAGAACCGTCGCCTGACGCGCGCCTCGCGCCAATCCACCGCTATTGCCGGCAATCTGATGCTGGCGCCCATGGTCATGGCAATGCGTTTGCCGATGATGGCCACCGAAGCAAGCAAGGGTGGCATGCTGCGGGGTGAAACTCTGGCTGCCATGACCGAAAAGACGGCGGCGATGGCCGAAGGCGTTGTCGCCGCGCAGATGTCTTATTTCCAGTCGGCCATGCAGTTCTGGCCCGAAGTGCTGTCGGGGCGCACGCCCTCGGTGCTCAATGGTGTTGCGGCACAGCAGTCGGTCGCGGCAGCAATGCGGCCGGCGAGCAACCGCGTGAGGGCCAATTTCCGCCGTCTGGCGACAAAATCCGGCACGTAAATGGTGCTGAACGCAAAAACCGCGCCCCGAAACGGGAACGCGGCTTTGCCATTTGAACGCATGGCCCTTCGCGACGCTTGACTAGCGAAGGTTACAGCTCCGGTACGCAAGACCTGATCCGGAGCCCGAGGCGGCTGCGAAAGACCGCCCTTGCAAACCTTTTTAGCTGGACATCGTTACCGCGTGGTTAGCGAGAGCTTAATCAAACCTAAATTTTGAACTTTTTTGGAATGATCAGGCAGGCTGACCACGCAGGAACTTGATGATGCCGGAGAAATCCGTGCCGCCGTGGCCGAGCGCCGAATAGAGCGCATAGAGCTGGGTTGCCTCGGCACCGAGCGGGGTGACCGCGCCCGCCTGCTGCGCTGCTTCCTGCGACAGCTTCAAATCCTTGAGCATCAGGGCCGCGGCGAAGCCTGGCTGGTAGTCGCGGTTGGCCGGTGAATTGGGAACGGGGCCCGGCACCGGGCAATAGGAGGTCAGCGACCAGCACTGGCCCGACGATGTTGAAGCCACGTCGAACAGCGCCTGATGCGACAGGCCGAGCTTTTCGGCGAGCACGAAGGCTTCGGCAACGCCGATCATCGAGATGCCGAGGATCATGTTGTTGCAGATCTTGGCCGCCTGGCCGGCACCGGCATCGCCGCAATGGACGATGCGTCCCGCCATCGGCTGGAGCACTGGTTCGGCCGTGTCGAAAGCTGCCTGCGCGCCGCCTGCCATGAAGGTCAGCGTGCCGGCTGCGGCACCGCCTGTTCCACCCGACACCGGCGCGTCGACCGACAGCAGGCCATGCTTGGCCGCAATGGCATGCGCCTTGCGGGCCGAGTCGACGTCAATGGTCGAGGAATCGATCAGCAACGAGCCTTTTTTCACCTTCGGCGCGATGTCTTCATAGACCGAAAGCACATGCTTGCCTGCCGGCAGCATGGTGATCACCACGTCGGCGTCCTTGGCTGCGGCAACGGCGTTGGCCATGACGGTGACGCCATTGCTCCGCGCCGTTTCGAGGTGCTCGGGCATCAGGTCGAAGCCGTGCACTGTGTGGCCGGCCTTGACGAGGTTGGCGGCCATGGGGTTGCCCATGTTGCCCAGGCCGATGAAGGCGACTGTGGTCATGATGGATGGTCCTCCGGAAATAGCGAATGGCGAATAGCGAGTAGCGAGTAGGAACGATGTCTCGAAAGGCCAGCCCTCTACTGGCTATTCGCTACTCCCTATTCGCTATTTTCCAATCATGTGCCGCGCGATGATCACGCGCATGATCTCGTTGGTGCCTTCGAGGATCTGGTGGACACGCAGGTCGCGTACCAGCTTCTCGATGCCGTAGTCGTGTAGATAGCCATAGCCGCCGAGCAGTTGCAGCGCCTCGTTGGCGACGTTGAAGCCGGTGTCGGTGACGAAACGCTTGGCCATGGCCGACCATTTGGAGGCATCGTGCGCCTTGTGGTCGAGTTTCGAGGCTGCGGCATAGAGGAACAGGCGTGAGGCCTGGAGTTCGGTTTCCATGTCGGCGAGGCGGAACTGCAGCGCCTGGAAGCGGTCGATGGTCTGGCCGAAGGCCTTGCGTTCGGCGGTGTAGGCGAGCGCCTTGTCGAGTGCTGATTGGGCGCCGCCCAAAGAGCAGGCGGCGATGTTGAGGCGGCCGCCGTCGAGGCCGGCCATGGCGATGCCGAAGCCGGCACCTTCGTCGGAAAGGCGGTTTTCGACCGGCACGCGGCAATCGGTGAAGATCACCTGCCGCGTCGACTGCATGTGCCAGCCCATCTTGTGCTCGTTGGCCCCAAACGAAAGGCCGGGCGTGTCCTTGTGCACGACCAACGTCGAGATGCCCTTGGGGCCATCCGCGCCGGTACGCACCATGACGGCATAGATGTCGCTGTCGCCGGCGCCTGAAATGAACTGCTTGGCGCCGTTGATGACGTAGTGGTCGCCATCGCGCACGGCGCGGGTGCGCAAAGCCGCCGCATCCGAGCCCGAGCCAGGCTCGGTCAGGCAATAGCTGGCCAGCCATTCCATCGAAGTCAGCTTGGGCAGGAAGCGCTGGCGCTGTTCGGCATTGCCGAAGCGGTCGATCATCGATGCCACCATGTTGTGGATCGAGATGAACGACGAAAAACCCGGGCAGGCCTTCGACAGTTGCTCGAAGACCAAAACGGCATCGAGGCGGGTGAGGGCGGAGCCGCCGACGTCCTCCTTGACATAGAGCCCGCCGAAGCCGAGCGGGCCGGTCTCGCGGATGACGTCATCGGGAAAGTGCTTGGCCTTGTCCCATTCGAGCGCGAGAGGCGCCACGCGTTCGGCGGCGAAACTGCCTGCCATTTCGCGAATGGCCAGCTGGTCTTCGTTGAGTTCGAATTGACCGGCTGTCGCATCGATTGCGGCGTCCATGTCGGCCTCCCTGTCGTTTTTTTGGCTATGCGCGGCGTTCAATCTAGACCAATGATGCAGCCGCGCAACCTAACCTTCAACAGAGCGGCTGTGCGTAAATGCATGGGCGAGAAGCGACGTGGCGACAAAATTTGATGAGCTGCTGGGAGCCTTCCGGGGCTATGTCCAAAAGGCCGGTTCGGTCCCGCCTGTAGGCGAATTTCTCGACGATATCGACTGGGCGATGCCTGCGCGGAGGCTGGCACCGAAATCCCTGGCCTGCCTTTCGCATATGGCTCGTATCGCCGAGATGGCAGCGCCGGCGGAGCGGGAGTTGGTCGAGCTTCTGGCGAATCGCGCTGACGCCCTGCACTGGGACCAGACCTACACCACCGCCGATTTCGGCCAGCATTTCCTCGACAATTACGGCTGGGTCGAGCTGTTCGGCACGCGTGGGCACTTCATGAACGAGAAGGTCGCCGCCGGTTTTCTTATTCTCGGCCCCGGCATCGACTATCCCGACCATCACCATGTCGCCGAAGAGATCTATATTCCGCTGACCGGTGGCACGGAGTGGCGCATGGGCGATGCGCCCTTTCGCGAAAGGCGTGGCGGCGAGGTGATCCATCATGCTTCCAATGTCAATCACGCCATGCGCACCGGCAGCGCCCCGCTGCTCGCGCTCTATCTTTGGCGTGGCGGGCCGCTCGCGGCCAAATCGACAGTGACCGGAAACGTTGGCGGAAGGGGCTGAACCATGGCCAAGGCGATCATGCTTCAGGGCACCGGCTCCGATGTCGGAAAAACCGTGCTGGTGGCTGGGCTGTGCCGCGCGGCACGCAATCGCGGGCTGCAGGTCAGGCCTTTCAAGCCGCAGAATATGTCCAACAATGCCGCCGTTGCCGACATTCCGGGCGAGGTGGGCGGCGGCGAGATCGGCCGGGCGCAATGGCTGCAGGCGATCGCCTGCGGGGTGAAGCCGTCGATCCACATGAACCCGGTTCTGCTCAAGCCGCAAAGCGACATCGGCAGCCAGGTGGTGGTGCAGGGCAAGGTCTTTGGCCACGCCAAGGCGCGCGACTATCAGGAACTGAAGCCGAAACTGATGGGGGCTGTGCTCGATTCGTGGGCCAAGCTGGGCGAGGGTGCCGATCTCATCATCGTCGAGGGCGCGGGCTCGCCGGCCGAAATCAATCTGCGTCCGCGCGACATCGCCAATATGGGCTTTGCCACCCGCGCCGACGTTCCGGTGATCCTTGTCGGCGACATCGACCGGGGCGGGGTGATCGCATCGGTTGCCGGCACGCATCTCATCTTGCCGGAAGAAGACCGGCGCATGATCGTCGGCTATCTCATCAACAAGTTCCGTGGCGATGCCAGCCTGTTCGACGACGGCATCACCGCCATAGAGCGCTTCACCGGCTGGCGCTGTTTTGGTGTCGTGCCGTGGCTCAAGGCGGCAGCACTTCTGCCGTCGGAGGATTCCGTGATCCTCGAACGATTGGCCGGAGGCGAGAAACGCGCGCTCAAGGTGGCGGTGCCTATGCTCGGCCGCATCGCCAATTTCGACGATCTCGACCCGCTGCGTGCCGAACCCCAGGTCGAGGTGGTGTTCGTGCCGCCCGGGCAACCACTGCCTGACGATGCCGGGCTGGTGGTCATTCCCGGCTCGAAGTCGACAATCGGCGACCTGATGCATTTCCGCGAAAACGGCTGGGATCGCGATCTCGATGCGCATCGCCGGCGCGGCGGCCATGTGGTCGGCATCTGTGGTGGCTATCAGATGCTCGGCCGGGTCGTGCACGACCCGCTGGGCATCGAGGGCACCGTCAAAGAGGCCGAGGGGTTGGGCCTGCTCGATGTCGAGACGGTGATGGAGCCGGAAAAGACCGTTCGCAATGTCGAGGCGCGGTCGGTTCGTTATGGCGAGCCGCTGTCGGGCTACGAAATCCACCTTGGCCGGACGACGGGTGCCGATTGCACGCGGCCCACAGCTGTCATCAACGGCGTCGATGATGGCGCCACCTCTGCCGACGGCAAGGTATTCGGAACCTATATGCACGGCCTGTTTGGTGCCGACGGCTTTCGCGGGCGCTTCCTCGAAAGCCTTGGCATCAGGGGGGGGGGCATCGACTATCGCGCCGAAGTCGAACGCGCCCTGGACGAGATCGCCGAACATCTCGAACGGCATCTCGACTGCGACGCGATTTTCGCCGCCGCACGCTGACGCCCGTCAGGTGGCCTGTTCGCCGACCTTTGGCCAGTAGGTGCCGAAGCACCAGACATTGCCTTCGGGGTCGCGGCAGACGAACTCGCGGCTGCCATAGTCGCGGTTGGTGAGTTGCTGGACGATGACAGCGCCGGCATCTTTGGCGCGGGCGTGGACTGCGTCGACGTCTTCGACGGCGACATAGAGCGACTTGCCGCCATTTGGGCCGGGTTCGCCGACGATGGCGCCGTAGTCGTCGGGGCGCGCCGAGCCGATCATGATCATCGACGAGCCGAGGGCGAGTTCGGCATGGCCGACGTCAGCGCCGTTCATGTATTGGGCGTGGACGGAAAAGCCGAACGCCTTGCCCAGCCAATCGATCATGTCGGCGGCGTTGTTGTAGCGCAATGTCGGGAATATGCGGGGAGCTTCGGGAGCGGGCATCTGGCGCCTCCTTTGTGGCAGTTGAACGATACCCCACTGTGGCCGAGTGCCGTTTGGCCGTATTGAACAAATGTTACCGGCAGCTCAGCTGAGGCCAAGCCCCGTCGGCGTAGCACCTGAAAGCTCGCGAAACTCGCGAACGAGATGCGCCTGATCGGCATAGCCGCACTCGGCCGCAAGATCGGCCCAGCCTGCGCGATTGGCCTGCTTTGAAAGGCTTGCGGCGCGATTGAACCTGACGATGCGTGCAATCGCCTTTGGGCCGACGCCGACCTGGTCGGCGAAGCGCGTGGCGAGGTGTTTTCTGCTCCAGCCGATCTCTGCGGCGATGGCGGCAATACGGCTGCGGCCGCCGCTGGCCATTATCTTCTCCAGCGCCCAGCCGACTTCGGCGGACACGGAAGCTGCCTTCATTAGGCGCTCGATGATGAAGTTCTCGGCAATATCCAAGCGTACATGCCAGTCGGTTTGCTCGCCGAGCCTTTCGCGCAAATGGTGGCCCGAGACACCAAGAAGTTCGTCGAACGGTACCATGCGGTCGGCCAGCTCGCTCATTGACACGGCGAAAAAACGGCGGGCGCCAAGCGGGGTGAAATTGACCTGGACGCAGCAGGATCTGCCGAAGGAATCGATAACCACCGGCCCGGCGTGCAGGCCGGAGGCGAAGCTTGCGAAGCGGTCGTTGTCGCCGGGCGTCCGGCTCAAGCCGATGGCGAATGGTTCGCCAAAGCTGATGACCAGAGGGACAGTCAGCGAGGCGGCTTCAGTCTGGCGGCTGTAGACGGAAACAAGTTCGCGAAAACCGATGAGATCGGTGACGATGCCGGCAAGCAGCGGTGACGGAGCGCGCCGCACGTACTCGAATTGCGCCGCGAGATCCGCCGATGTTTCCGCAGATAGTTGGCCGCTTGCCATCGTGCTGGCTCCGCTGAGGCAACACAACGTTAGCCCAGCGACAGCTTGCGGTCAAAACCGTCAGAACCCCATCATTGCCCGCAGCGGGTTGGTCGGATCGATGAGCAGGCGGATGGCGAGCGCGACGCAGGTGCAGACCAGCAGCGGCTTGATCAGCTTGGCGCCGTTGCGCATGGCCATATGGGCGCCGAGCCTCGCACCGAGGAACTGGGCGATGCCCATCACGATGCCGATCTTCCAAGATATGGCGCCGACCAGCGCGAAGACGCCAAACGCACCGATGTTGGAGGCAAAGTTCAGCAGCTTGGTGTGCGCGGTGGCCTTGAGCACGCCGTAGCCGGCCAAAGCGACGAAAGCGAGCATGAAGAATGAGCCGGTGCCGGGGCCGAATACGCCGTCGTAAAAGCCGATCAGCGGCACCACCGTCATCCCGAAAAGGAAAGGCGACAGCCGTTCGGTGCGGTTGACGTCGTCCATGTTGGGCTTGAAGGCGAAATAGAGCGCGATCGCGACCAGCAGGAAAGGCAGGAATGTGCGCAGGATTTCAATCGGCAGGACGGTTGCCAGCAGTGCACCAAATGCAGAGCCGATGCAGGACGTGGCGGCGGAAGGCAGTTGCTTTCCGATATCGACATGGCCCTTGGCGGCATAGGAGATCGTTGCCGAGCCCGAGCCGAACAGCGATTGCAGCTTGTTGGTGCCGAGCGCTTCCACTGGAGGAAGGCCGGCCAGCAGCAGTGCTGGAATGGTGATCAGCCCGCCGCCGCCGGCAATGGAATCGATGAAGCCGGCGATGAACGCCGCCGCAGTCAAAAACAGGAGGGTTTCGGTGGTTATGTCGAACATCGGCGCCAAGCTTCGCGCTGGAGGGATCAGCCGCCTTCGACCACAGCGAACCGGCTTGCGCAATAGCGGCGGCGCATCAGTCGAGGCTTAGCCGTTGGGCCAAGTGTCTTTCGCCCAACTTTGTTCTATATCGGAAACACTAGGTAGCTCGACGGAAGGGATTCGCATGGCGACAGGATTGCTGACCCAGATTCGCAACATGTTCGAGGGCGACCCCGGCGTGCGCAAGGTCGCCGACGATCCGGTGCTTTCGGCCGAGTTGCTGTTGCTTTTTCGCATGATCCTGGCCGACGGCGTTGCGAGCGAGAGCGAGATGGCTGTCTTTCGCCGGATCTGTACCGAAGCCTTCGGTATCGCCGAGGGCAGTGTCGATGCCGTTGTCGAATATCTCAACGAGTTCGGTTACGAGACCAACGGCTCGCAGGCGATTGCGATGTTTCACGACCTGGATATTGAGCGGCGCAAGCAACTCGCGCGCCACATGGCCGATATCGCCAAGGCCGACGCCCATCTGGCGGAAAACGAGGTCAAGCTCTTGCGCCGAACGCTGGATTTGCTTGGCATCAGCCCGGTCGATGTGGTGAAGCCGGCAACTTAAATCCGGCGAACCGGCGGCTTACCCTTGCTCTTGCAGCCGCCGGGCAATCGCCCGGCGCAGATCGGGCGCGGCTGATACCAGCGACTGCGCGGCTTCTGACGATGGGTGGTCGAGCACCTGGGCTGTCTTGCCGCGCTCGACAATACGGCCCTCATGCATGACCAGAACGTCGTCGGCGATGGCGCGGGCGACCGTCAGGTCATGGGTGATGAACAGATAGGCGACGCCGAGCTTGTGGTTGAGTTCGGCGAACAGATCGAGGATCTGGGCGCGGATCGACACGTCGAGGGCCGACACCGGCTCGTCGGCGACCACAAGCTTGGGCCTGGTGATGATCGCGCGGGCGATGGACAGGCGCTGGCGCTGGCCGCCGGAGAATTCGTGCGGATATTTCTCCATGTCGGACCGGTTGAGGCCGACCTCATGCAGCGCACGCGCCACCATATTGCGGCGCTCCTTGGCGTCCGGGCGCCGTTCCAGCAGGTGCAGCGGCTCGGCGACCAGCCGCTCTACCGTATGTCGCGGATCAAACGAGCCATAGGGATCCTGGAACACCACCTGCATGTTGCGGCGAGCGGGCTTGAGGTCGGCCTCGCTGCGTCCGGTGATGTTCATGCCGCGAAACATGATGGCACCCGAAGTCGGCGTGTCGAGCGCCAGGATCATGCGGGCGAGGGTAGACTTGCCGCAGCCGGAGCGCCCGACAAGCGCCACCGACGCGCCCGGCTTCATCGTCAGCGAGACATTGTCCACCGCGCGGACCGGCTCCGGCCTGGAAAACAGCGACCTGCGTCGACCCGGATAGTCGCGCGTGAGGTTTGACACTTCGAGCAGGTTTTCTGCTCCTGCGTCATCGACATGCGGCTTCACCCGCGCCGGCACGTGCGTGGAAGCAAGGGTGAGCTGGCGCGTGTAGGGATGAGTGGCTTCCGACAGCGTGCGGGCGGTGTCGCCGGTCTCTACGACGGCACCCTGGCGCAGGATGGTGATCCTGTCCGCCATCTCGGTGACCACGGCAAGGTCATGCGAGATGAACAGCAGGCTCATCTTGTTTTCGCTGACCAGTTCCTTCAGCAGGTCGAGGATCTGCGCCTGCAGCACGACATCGAGTGCTGTGGTCGGCTCATCGGCGATCAGAAGCTTTGGTTTCAGCGCGCAGGCAATGGCGATCGCCACGCGCTGGCGCTGGCCGCCTGATAGCTCGTGCGGATAACGCGACAGCGCGAATTTCTGCTCGGGCAGGCCAACCCGGTCGAGGATTTTCCTGGCGCGTACCTCCGCCTCGGCGCGGCTGGCCCTGGTGTGCCAGCGGATGCCTTCGGCAACCTGCTCGCCGATGGTCTTGACCGGGTTCAGCGCGGTCATCGGCTCCTGGAAGATCATGCCTATGTCGTCGCCGCGCAGGGCGCACATCTGCTTTTCGGAGGCACCGAGGATGTCGATGCCATTGAAGGTGATATGGCCCTTGGCCCGTGCGGAGGCGGGCGCAAGCTGCATGATGGCCAGTGCCGTCATCGACTTGCCGGAACCGGACTCGCCGACCAGCCCCATGACTTCGCCCGGTGCTATCGACAGGTCTATGTCCCTGAGGATCGGCAGGCTGCCGATATTGAGCGACAGTTTTTCGATCGAAAGCAGGCTCATATCCGGCGCCTCGCACGCGGATCGAAGATGTCGGAGATGCCGTCGCCAAGCAGGTTGAGGCCTAAGACAGTGAGCAGGATGGCGCAGCCGGGGAAGAGCGCCAGCCAGGGTGCCACCATCATCAGCGTCTGCGCGTCGAACAGCATGCGCCCCCAGCTCGGCATCGGCGGCTGCGTGCCGAGCCCGACATAAGACAGCGCAGCTTCGGCGAGGATGCCGAGCGCGAACTGGATGGTGCCTTGCACCAGCAGCAGGTTGGCGATGTTGGGCAGGATGTGCTCGATGGTGATGCGCGTCTTGTTCTTGCCGGCGGCGCGCGCTGCCAAAATGTACTCGCGTGGCCAGATCGACAGCGCTCCGGCACGGGCGACGCGGGCAAAGACCGGAATGTTGAAGATGCCGATGGCGACGATGGCGTTGATCGCGCTGGGGCCGAAGACCGCCGTGATCATGATCGCCGACAACAATGCAGGGAATGCGAAGACGAGGTCGTTGAAGCGCATCAGCGCCTCGTCGACCCACCCACCGCGCGCCGCTGCCCAGCAGCCGAGCGGCACGCCGATGCCCATGCCGATGACGACGGCGACAAGCGCCACGGCGATCGAGTTGCGGGCGCCGAGCATGATCATCGACAACACATCGCGGCCGAAATGGTCGGTGCCGAACCAGTGCGTTGCGGATGGCGATTGCATCCGGTCGGCGACGATCAGCCTGGTGACGTCAAACGGCGTCCAGAAGAAGGACGCCAGCGCCATGGCTGCAATGACCAGGGTGATGAACAGGCCGATGACAAAGGAGCGGTTGGCAAGTGCGCGGGCGACGAGGTCGCCGAAGGTTTCGTCGCGGTGCGGTGCTGCGTCGCTCATTGCCGCGTCCTCAGGCGCGGATCAACGAGCGCATATGAGAGATCAACGAGCAGGTTGACCACGACCACCGCAGCCACCAGCAGCATCACCACGCTTTCGACCACGATCAGGTCGCGCTGGGTGATCGCCTGGAACACCAGCCGGCCGAGACCGGGCAGGTAGAAGACGTTTTCGATGATGATGGTGCCGGCGAGCAGGAAGGCGAACTGCAGCCCCATGATGGTGAGCACCGGGATCATGGCGTTGCGCAAAGCGTGCCGCCACAGCACCGCGCGCATCGGCATGCCCTTGGCGCGGGCGGTGCGGATGTAGTCTTCGCCCAAGACCTCGATCAGCGCGGCGCGCGTGACGCGGGCGAGAATGGCGGCCTGCGGCAGAGCAAGGGCCACTGCCGGCAGGATCAGCGCCTTGAGAGCCGGCCAGACACCGTTGCTCCAGCCGGGAAAGCCGCCGGCCGGCACCAGCCTGAGCCAGACGGCGAAGACATAGACGAGCAGCAGCGCAAACCAGAAATTGGGCATCGCGACGCCGACCTGCGCCACGGCCATGGCAGCGGTGTCGGCGGCCTTGCCACGGCGTGCGGCTGCAAACAGCCCGACCGGAATGGCGATCAGCGTGGACAAGGTGAGTGCAATGACCGCGAGCGGGAACGAGACGACAAGGCGCTCCTTGATTAGGTCGATCACCGGCACCGAATAGGTGTAGGATTTTCCGAAGTCGAGCGACAGCAGGCCGCCGGCCCAGTGCAGGTAGCGCATGATCAACGGCTGGTTAAGCCCCATCTGGTCGCGCAGCAGTTCGACCTGAGTGTCACTGGCGTTCATGCCCAGCATCAGCCGTGCCGGATCGCCCGGGACAACCTCGAGCATCAGAAACACCACGAGCGAAGCGACCGCGAGGGTCGCCATTCCGATCAGCAGGCGTTTGAGCAAATAGGCCGTCATCGAACGCAAACTGCCCGAGAAAATGCCGCTCCGAAAGCTCGCGGGAGTTGCGGAGCAGCGCAGTTCACAGAACTATCGCTAGTCAGCCCACTTCACCTTGGTCAGATCATTGGCCTGGATGGGCGAATTCTCCCACAGACCCTCGACCTTGGCGTCCCAGATGCCGACCTTCGGCAGCTCGAACAAGAAGCCGTTGACGGCGTCGTCGGCAAGGATCTTCTGTGCCTGCTTGTAGAGATCGCTGCGCTTGGCCTCGTCCGAGGTCAGGTTGAGCTCGTCGATCACCTTGTTGAAGGCGGGGTTGTCGTAATTGAAGTAGTAGTCCTTGCGGGCATAGATATCGATGTCGTTGGGCTCGGTATGCGAGACGATCGACAGGTCGTAGTCCTTGTCGGTGAAGACCTGCTTAAGCCAATCGGCCCATTCGACCGGAATGATCTGCAGGTCGATGCCGATCTCGCGCAGCTGCGAGGCGATGATCTCGCCGCCCTGGCGAGCATAGCCGACCGGCGGCAGCTTGAGAGTCGCCTTGAAGCCGTCGGGCAGGCCTGCCTCCTTGAGCAGTTCCTTGGCCTTGGCGATATCATGCGGATAGGTGCCGGTGAGGTCGACATAGGCCGGGTTGTGTGGCGCGAAATGTGAGCCGATCGGCGTGCCGAGGCCGCCAGTGGCGCCATCGATGAGCGCCTTGCGGTCGATGGCATGCGCAATTGCCTGACGCACCTTGAGCTTGTCGAAGGGCGGGCGCTTGTTGTTGGTCGCAAGCACCGTCTCGCCTTCGGTCGTGCCGATGACGACCTTGAAGCGCGGGTCGGCCCTGACCTGGGCGAGCGCGTCGCCGAGCGCAAAGTTGGGCAGCGCCTGCACGTCGCCGGAAAGCAAAGCAGGGATCGCTGCTGCGGCATCAGGGATGATGCGGAACTCGGCCTTGTCGAGCGCGATAGGGTCGCCCCAGTAGCCGTCAGCCTTGACCAGCGTGATCGACGAGCCCTTGGCCCAGTTCTGGAACTTGAACGGACCCGTGCCGATGGGCTTTTCCTTGTTGGTGTCGGCGCTCTCTGGCGCCACCATCACCGCATCGCCCCAGCCGAGATTGTACAGAAACGAGCCGAGCGGGTTCTTCAGCGTCACCTTGACGGTGCTGGGGTCGACGACCTCCACAGCGTCGATCGCCGCGAACAGGCCCTTTTGCGCATTGACCGAGTTTTCGCCGCGAGCGCGGTCGAGCGAGAATTTCACGTCCGAAGCGTCAAAGTCGCTGCCGTCGTGGAATTTCACCCCGCTGTGCAGCTTGAAGGTATAGACCTTGCCGTCGTCGGAAATGGTCCAGCTCTGCGCGAGGTCGGGCAGCACTTCGCCGCGCGAGCCGATGCTGGTCAGGCCCTCGAAGACATTGGCGTAGAGCACTTCGTCGATGGCGGCCGCTGCGCCTGCTGTCGGGTCGAGATGAGGCGGTTCCAGCGGCATGCCAAGCACCAGATCGGTACGGGCGGCCATGGCGGCGGCGCTGGATGCCAGGGTAAACGCTGCGGCTGCCAGGATGGTTTTCCACTGCTTCATGCTCAAATCTCCCCGCTCAACTTCGACCGGCCGGATAGAAGCGCGATTTTCCGGCCGAGTAAATCAAGTTTGTTGCAATTGCAGCGACGCTGCCGAAATGAATTTCCTGGTCGAACGAGCCAGCTTTGCTTGCCCTTTCAACCTTTGAACTGGCCGCGCAACAATATGTCGAGGCCTATTGCCATGACCTTCGCCGATTGCACCATGTCGTCGATGCCCACCCATTCGTCAGGCCGGTGGGCGAGGTCGAGAATACCGGGGCCATAAGCGATGCAATCGTACAAATGGCCGATACGGGCGACATGCTTCTGGTCGTAGGTGCCAGGCGAGATGACATATTCCGGCTCCTTGTCAAAAATTTCGCGGATGCCCCTGGCAATGGCCGACGCTACGGGCGCATCCCGTTCGGTCATCAGCGGCTGCACCTCCATGATGTCGCGGATCTCGTAGTCGAATTTTTTGCGCTCGCGCTTCAGGCGCTCGAGAATGCTGGTGACCTCGCCCTTCACGTCAGCGATGTTTTCTTCGAGCAGGAAGCGGCGGTCGATGGTCAGCCGGCACGAATCGGGCACATTGGGCGAGGGCAGGCCGGGGCGGAAATCGTCGGTCTGGCCGCCATGGATCGAGTTGATGTTCATGGTCGAACGCCGCGCACCTTCGGGCACCACAGGCATGCGCGTCGTCTTGCGGTCGAGTGCGGGAAACAGCTCCTGCTCGAAGGCTTCCAGCACCGCCCCCATGTGGCGGACGGCGCAATCGCCGAGGAAGGGCATCGAGCCATGCGCAATCTCGCCCTTGGTCTCGATCTCGGCCCACCAGACACCGCGATGGCCAAGGCAGATGCGGTCCTTGTTGAGCGGCTCGGGGATGATGACGTGGTCGACCTTGGGTTTTGAGAAATAGCCCTTGCCGGCGAGATAAGCGACGCCGCCGAACCCGCCTGATTCTTCGTCGACGGTACCGGAAATCTCGATGGCACCGGGAAAGTCCGGGTTGACGTCCATGAAGGCTTCGGCCGCGATGATCGAGGCGGCGAGCCCGCCCTTCATGTCGCAGGCGCCGCGGCCATAGACACGGCCGTCGCGGATGACACCGGCAAATGGATCGACCGACCAGCCTTCGCCGGCCTCGACGACATCGATGTGGGAGTTGAAATGCACGGTCTGGCCGCGCGACCTGCCGTCGAAGCGGGCGACGACATTGATACGGGGAAAGCGGTCCGTGTCGCCAGGCGTGCCCTCGGCGCGGATATATTCGACTTCGAACCCGCGTTTGGCCAGGCGGTTGCCGAGGAACTCGGCGCAAGGGCGATAGGCATCCCCAGGCGGATTGATTGTCGGAAAGCGGATCAGCTGTGCCGTCAGCTCGGCCAGTTCTTCACGCCTGTCGTCTATGGTCTTGAAAAGCTTGTCATACATGCGGTCGACACGATTCACTTTTGCGGATCGACAGTCAGTCTTGCGCATCAGCCCAGCCGTGTCGAGCGCGCAGGCCACCCCATGTCGAGCAGCCTGCGCAAACGTCAGCTTAGGGGCGAACGGCGGTGACTTCGATTTCGACAAGCCAGCCCGGAGCGGCAAGGGCGGCAACCTGCATCACCGAACGCGACGGCAGGTTTGGCTGCTCCTTGGTGCCGAAGAACTGCGTGTAGCCCTCCATGAAGCCGCCGAAATCCATCTTGCCGCCCTTTTCGGGGTCGCCAACGAGGAAGACCTGCATCTTGATCACGTCGCCCATCTTGAGGCCAAGACCCTCGAGCGTCTTTTCGATCGACTTGAACACCGTTTCCGTCTGGGCCTTGGTGTTGCCAAAGGCCGCCAGGCTGCCCTTTTCGGCCTTTTCGTCGACAACCGTAGGCACCGCGCCACTGACATAGACGGTCGTCTTGCCAGCCGGCACCTCTACTGCCTGGGCGATCGGGAAATCGGAATTCGGGATCTTGTGGCGTACGACGTCTTGGGCCATCGCGCTGCCGGTGAGGAAAAGTCCGGCCACAAGCGTGGCGGCGCCGATCCGCATCTTTGTCATTTCTTACTCCTTCATTGCCGCATGGAATTGGAGCAGCCGGCAAGGTGTGCCGGCTGCTCCGGTTGCTAGAGCAATCGCTCCAACCTGTTGGATTCGCACATCATCGCCATCCAACTTCGGCGAGGATGTGTCAGCGTGCGCCCGCGACCTCTTCAGCCGTGACCGCATCCTTGTAGTCGTTGCCGAAATTGGTCCTGACATAATTGACCACCGCGGCGACCTGGTCGTCGCTCATCATGGAGCCGACCGGCGGCATGCCTTTCAGCCCATGCAAGATGACGTAGACGGGGTAGCCGCCGGATTCCAGGTTCTCGTTCTTGGCCAGTACCGGATACTTGCCGGCGCCAACCGCGCCTTGCCCCTTTTCCATGTGACAGGCCTGGCAGACGTTGGCGTAGAGTTCCTGGCCGGTCTTTTCCGTGAAGTTGTCACCATCGCTGAAGGTGACGCCCGCCGAATCGGCGAACGCTCCCGCAGCGGTGAACGCGGTGAAGAAGGCGGTGGCGGCCAGAAGGCCGAGTGAGCGCTTGGATTGCTGGGTCATGTCGACATGCCTTGCGAAAACGAGGGTTGAGGGATGAACGGACATAACCCCGTCATCCCGCCACGACGCGTTGATGCAGTCTGGTGATCGCATCGAGCGACGACAGGATCGCGCCCTCCATCCACGCCGGGATGTAGGAGGCGTGCTCGCCGGCCAGAACGATGCGGCCATCGATCTGGCAGAGATTGTCGTAATGCTCCTTGCGGGCATCCTCGGTCCAGTCGCCGGCGCAGCCAAGCGTGAAGGGCGAGCGGTGCCAGGCCATGGAGATGCCGTTTTCGAACTCGTCCTTGTATTGGGGATGGATCTGCGAGCCGTATTCGACGGCGCGCTTGACCCGCTCTTCCGGCGCCATCGAGGTGAATTCGTAAGAGTGCGGGCCATTCCATGTGTAGGCGCCGAGCAGCACGCCCTTGCCATTGGTGTTGAAGCTGGTGCTCGGGTACGAAATCTGTGAAATCGGCAGGTCGGTATAGCTGACGCCGCCGAAGATAAGCTCGTCCTGCTCCCAGAAACGGCGCTTGAACTGCAGGCCGACCTTGACCGACGAGGCGTAAGGCACGGCTTCGATCGCCGCTTGCATGGGGGCGCCGACATTGATCTCGATCTGGCTGAGGATGGTCAGGGGGATGGTGCAGATGCACCAGTCGGCCTTCTCCTCCTTCATCGCACCCGGCTTCGTCACGTCCTCATAGGTGACGGTGACGCCCTTGTCGTCCTGATGAATCTTGGAGACCTTGGCGTTGTAGGTGATGAGGTCGCCGACTTCCTTGGTGAATGCTTTGCCGATCATGTCGATGCCGCCGACCGGCTGGAACATGGTCGTCTGGAACTCGTAAAGCGCGAAATTGGCGAGGCTGCCCCACAGGCCCGAGCTCAAAATGTCGGTCAGCGCAATCGGGTCGCTCGGAATGGGAGCTGCGCCCAGGCCGCCGCCGGGATCCTTGGCGAAACCGCGGAATTCGGAGTTCGCAACGCTCTTGGTGTAGGCATAGTCCTTGTCGAGAGCACCCCAGGAGCGCAACGCTTCGACCAGCTTCTCCTGATCTTCCTTGGAGACGCCGCCTTCGAGCTTGCCGGTGTGGGCGACCTTCGCCAGCAATTCCGAGACATGGCCCTGGAAATCGATCTTGATGTCGCGGACGCGCTGCGGCTTGCCGCCGAAAGCCTTGGAGTTGTGCAGAAACGCGTTGTGGTTGAGCTGCTGGAACGGCTCCAGCGTCACGCCCAGGCGCCGGCAATAGGCCAGAAGCCCGTTGTGGTGATAGGGAATGCGCCATGGGCCGGGATTGATGTAGAGGCCTTCGTCGAATTCGCATTTCTGCGTCGCGCCACCAAGCTCGGTGTAGGTGTCGCCGCCACGCAGCGTCCAGTTTCGGCCGCCTGACCGCTTGTTGTATTCGAGGATCTTTACCTTGTATCCGGCCTGGCGAAGCTCGAGTGCCGCCGTCATGCCGGCAAGGCCCGCACCCAAAATCAGCACTGTGGCGCCCTTCGGATCGCCTTCGAGCTTGACCGGTCCCTTGTAGCCTGACTCCACGGCGAGGCCGAGGCTGGTCATGGCCTGATACATCGCCGCCGTACCAGCCGTCAGGCCGATCAACGACAGCAGGTTTCGCCTGCTCATGCCTTTAAAATATTGGGATTGTTGCATTTCTGAGATCCTCCGGGCGACGGTCCGCTGTTGGCCGCACGTTGTCGCGCTGGGGCATCGTGGAACGTCGCTCCAGCTGCACGGGCTAACCTATGCCCGAGGGGAGGCAAGTCAACTGGGCCAGAGCGGGCGATGCGGGAAGCTGGTTTAGGCCACCTTAATGTCAGCCAAGGACATGGCTTCCACCTGAGGTGGTGTTGCTCGCTGCCGTTCAGCTCTTGCGCTTGGTTTACCAAGCGTACAGCTTTTCATGATGCGATCTTCGTCCGGCATCAGAAATGCCGGAAAGAGGTGTGTAGGGAAAATGTACAAAGCGCTCTTCGTGGTCGCCGCGTTGACCTTCGCTGGAGTTCCGACACAGGCACTTGCCGATGTTCTTGTCGCCAGGGTCAACGTCGCGACGCAGACAATGACCGTCAGCATGGATGGGCGCGTGATCCACCAGTGGCCGGTATCCACGGCGCGCAGGGGCTATGTCACGCCGCGCGGCAGCTGGCGGCCCAAGCGGCTCCACCGCATGTGGTATTCGAGCAAATACGACAATTCGCCGATGCCCTATTCGGTCTTCTACAATGGTGGCTATGCCATCCATGGCACTGGTTCGGTCAGGCAACTTGGCCGCCCGGCATCGCATGGCTGCGTAAGGCTGCAGATAGCCAACGCCGCCAAATTCTATGCGCTGGTCAGGGAAGTTGGAGCGAGCAAGACCCGAATCGTGGTCACCAACTAGGCGAGCGGCCTTTGAGCTGCATGATCGGCGGTTGCATTTTTGTTCGGGGTTGGGTGACGCAACGGTAGTTTTGTTGCGTAATTGTCTCACCTCCGCTGCGAAACGCGCTTCAGGAGGCGCAATCCGGGGTGCGAATCATACCCGGAAACGAAAGCGGCTGCTAATGTGCTCAGGCTTGTCGATGGGAATTTCATGACGTTGGTTTTGGTCGCCGCATAAGGCAACTGACCGTACCATTGTTTTCTGATCTGGATTTAAGTCGGGGTGACGGGCATCGGAAAGACCGGGGAGTGGGGATTCCCCGGTCTTTCTATTTTAGGCGGCACCTTAGCCGTCCGAACCAAGTTCTTTTTCCTGCATAGATAAATTTTGCCGTAGACTGCCATTTCAAGGCATTTCCTTTCAGGCGGTGCCTCGGTAGGACTCATCCTCAGGGAGTTCGCCGGATGAAGTCAGAACCGCACGTTGCGCTTTCGGAACCCGTCTCCGACGAGGTCCGCAAGACCACCTGCTACATGTGCGCCTGCCGCTGTGGCATCGATGTCCACATCAAGGATGGCAAAGTCCGCTACATCGAGGGCAACCGCGACCATCCGGTCAATCGCGGCGTTTTGTGCGCCAAGGGCTCGGCCGGCATCATGCAGCATTACGCGCCGGCGCGGCTGAAGGCGCCGCTGCTCAGGACCGGTCCGCGTGGTTCGGGCGAATTCAAGGAGATTTCCTGGGACGAGGCGTTGGCGCTCGCCACCGGCTGGCTCGACGGCGTCCGTCAATCCGATCCCAAGAAGCTTGCCTTTTTCACCGGGCGTGACCAGTCGCAGTCGCTGACCGGCTTTTGGGCACAGCAGTTCGGCACGCCCAACTATGCGGCGCATGGCGGATTCTGCTCGGTCAACATGGCTGCGGCCGGTATCATGACCATCGGGGGGGCGTTCTGGGAGTTCGGTGCGCCCGACTGGGACCGGACGAAGCTGTTTGTCATGTTCGGCGTCGCTGAGGACCACGACTCCAACCCGATCAAGATCGGTATCTCGAAGCTCAAGAAGCGCGGCGCGCGCTTCGTTTCGGTCAATCCGGTGCGCACCGGCTATTCGTCCGTCGCCGACAACTGGATCGGCATCCGCCCCGGAACCGACGGCCTGCTGATCCTTGCCGTCGTGCACGAACTGCTCAAGGCGCGGAAGATCGACGTCGATTACATCGTGCGTTATTCCAATGCGACCTGGCTGGTGGTCGACGCGCCCGGAACGGCCGAGCACGGGCTTTTCGTGCGTGACGACAATGGCAAGCCGCAGGTCTTCGAAACCGTGACCGAGCATGTCGTGCCACTCGGCACCAAAGGCGCACGTCCGGCACTTTCCGGCCGATTCGAGCTGCCTGACGGCCGTTTCGCCGTGCCCTCGTTCCAGCTTCTCGCGGAAAAGTATCTCGACCCGCAATATGCGCCGGAGGCTGTTGCTCAGGAGACAGGCGTTTCGGTTGAGACCATCCGCGGTCTCGCCGCCGAGATCGCGCGCGTCGCCTTCGACGAGGCGATCAGTATCGACCAGCCATGGACCGACATGAACGGCGAGCGCCATGAGGCCTTTATCGGCCGGCCGGTGTCGTTCCACGCGATGCGCGGGATTTCGGCCCACTCCAACGGGTTCCAGACGGCCCGCGCGCTGCACATGCTGCAAGTGCTGATCGGTGCCGTCGATTGCCCCGGCGCTTTCCGTTTCGAGCCGCCTTACCCAAAGCCTGTCGAGGCGCATCCGACGCCGCATGGCAAGGCCGAGCATTTCGGTTCCAACAAGCCGCTTTCGGGCCCGCATCTCGGCTTTCCCAGAGGACCAGAAGACCTGTTGCTCGACGCCGAAGGCCGGCCGATGCGCATCGACAAGGCGTTCTCCTGGGATGCGCCGATCTCCGCCCATGGGTTGATGCACATGGTGATCGCCAATGCGCATGCCGGCGACCCGTACCCGATAGACCTGATGTTCCTCTACATGGCCAACATGGCGTGGAATTCGTCGATGAACACGGCTGGCGTCATCAAGATGCTTGAGGACAAGGATCCGGCCACCGGCGAATATCGCATCCCCAAGATCATCTATTCCGATGCCTATTCGTCGGAGATGGTCGCCTATGCCGATCTCATTTTGCCCGACACCACCTATCTCGAACGCCACGACTGCATCTCGCTGCTGGACCGGCCGATCTCCGAGCCTGATGCCGTGCAGGATGCGATCCGTTGGCCAGTGGTCGAGCCTGACCGCGACGTGCGCGGCTTCCAGAGTGTGCTGCTGGATCTCGGTGCCCGGCTACGGCTGCCGGGCTTCGCTGACAATCATGGCAAGCCGCTCTACAAGGATTACGCCGATTACATCGTTCGCCATGAACGCAGGCCCGGTATCGGCCCGCTGGCGGGCTTTCGCGGCAGTGATGGCACCCGCACCGGGCGCGGCGCGGCCAATCCCGACCAGCTCAAGCGCTACATCGAAAACGGCTCGTTCTTTTCGGCGCATATTCCGCTTGAAGCGCAATTCTTCAAGTACGCCAACAAGGCCTATCAGGATTTCGCCGTGCGCATGGGCTTTTTCGACGAGCCGAAACCTGTGACCTTCCAGCTTTATCAGGAAACGTTGCAGAAATTCCGGCTCTCGGCCGAAGGCCTGCGCGAGCCGGTGGCGCCTGAGACGCATCGCGAGCGCATCCTCGCCACCTTCGACCCGCTGCCGATGTGGTATCGACCGTTCGAGGAAGCGGCTGTCAGCCGCGAGGAATATCCCTATCACGCCATCACCCAGCGGCCGGCGGCGATGTACCATTCCTGGGGCTCGATGAACGCCTGGCTCAGGCAAATCCATACCAAGAACCCGCTCTATGTGCCGGGGCCGATCTGCGACGAGATCGGGCTTGTCGACGGTGACTGGGTCTGGGTGATTTCGCACCATGGGCGCATCAAGGTTGAGATCGCGCGCATGGAGGCGGTCAATTCGAGCACCATCTGGACCTGGAACGCGATCGGCAAGCGCGAAGGCGCCTGGGCGCTCGACAAGGATGCGCCGGAAGCCAAAAAAGGCTTCCTGATGAATCACTTGATCCACGAACTTCTACCGCCCAAAGGCGACGGGATGCGCTGGTCGAACTCCGATCCGATCACCGGCCAAGCTGCCTGGTACGATCTGCGCGTGCGTATCGAGAAGGCCGAACGGGCTGAGGTCAGCGAGCCGCATTTTCCCGCTGTGGCGCAGCCGGGTGAGCCACGGCCGCATTTGCAAGAACTGCGCTACGGTCAGGAGTGGGCGAAATGAGGATTGCTGCGGCGCGGACAAGTCTCCTCTCCCCGTTCACGGGGAGAGGATGCCGGCAGGCAGGTGAGGGGCGGCACTCCGATTGCCAATTTGCGCTGCCCCTCATCCGGTCCTTCGGACCACCTTCTCCCCGTGAACGGGGAGAAGGAAGGGAGAGACCATGACCAGCCTGCCTTCGCTGCCGACACCGAAGAAGCTCGGGCTGGTCATCGACCTCGATGTCTGCGTCGGTTGCCATGCCTGCGTCATCAGCTGCAAGGAATGGAACACCGGCGGCTATGGCGCGGCGCTGTCGGATCAGGACCCGTATGGAGCTGACGTTTCAGGCACCTTCCTCAACCGCATCCATACCTTCGAGGTCGTGCCGGAAGGCGGGCAGGTGATCGGCGAGGCGGGCGAGGCACGCATCGTGCATTTCCCCAAGTCGTGCCTGCATTGCGAGGACGCGCCGTGCGTCACTGTCTGCCCGACAGGTGCGTCCTACAAGCGCGCCGAAGACGGCATCGTGCTGGTCGACGAGAGCAAGTGCATCGGCTGCGGGCTGTGCGCCTGGTCCTGCGCTTACGGTGCGCGAGAGATGGACCTTGCCGCCGGCGTGATGAAGAAATGCACGCTGTGCGTCGACCGCGTCTACAACGAGACGCTGAAGGAAATCGACCGCGTGCCATCCTGCGTACGTACGTGCCCCGCCAATGCCCGGCACTATGGCGACCTCGGTGATCCGACTTCAGATGTCTCGCGCATGGTGGCTGAGCGCGGCGGCTACGACCTGATGCCGGAGCAGGGCACCCGCCCGACCAACAAATATCTGCCGCCGCGCGCGCGCAAGCCACTGGCCGCAAGTGCTGGTTCGACCGTGCTCGCTGAAAACACCGACGGCGCCAAGGGCTTCTTTGCCTGGCTCGACGGCATGCTGGACCGAATCTGAAAAATGCACCCCGCACCTTCCATCATCTTGTTCACCACGCTGTCCGGGCTCGGCTACGGGCTGGCGGCGATGCTTGGGCTTGGCCTGCTCGATGCTTCCACCTTGTCGGCAAAACTCGCGCATATCGCAGCGCTGATGATGATTTCGGGCGGCCTGTTGTCGTCGACGCTGCATCTCGGCAATCCGCAGCGCGCCTGGCGGGCGCTGTCGCAATGGCGATCGAGTTGGCTGTCGCGCGAAGGCGTGATGGCGATGGCGACCTTTGTGCCGTTGACGGTTTCGGCATGGTTCGCGGTGGTCGAAGGCCGCTACCTTCCGCTGGTCGGGCTGGTCGGGGCAGTGATGTGTGGCGTCACCGTCTACTGCACCGCGATGATCTACGCCTCGCTGCGCGCGATCCAGGCGTGGAACACCGGCCTCACGCCGCTGTGCTACCTGCTGTTTGCTGCGGCTGGCGGGCTTCTGCTCGCAACTGTCGTTGCCGTTGTCTCGGGGAGCAGCGGCGTTTTGTGCGCGGCGCTGGCGCTTGTTGCTGTTATCGCCGCCTGGTTGGCGAAAAGCGCGTGGTGGAAGCGGCTGCGAACGCTGGTGCCACTCTCGACCCCGGAGAGCGCAACCGGCCTCGGCAATATCGGCCAAGTCAGGCTGTTTGAGCGGCCACACATCAACGACAATTACCTGACCCGCGAAATGGGTTTTGTCGTCGCGCGCAAGCACGCGCTCAAACTGTCGATGCTGGCAATTCTCGTGGGCGGAGCAATACCCATTATGCTGTTGCTGGTGGTTATTTTTGCCGGCGGCAGCGTGATCGCGGCGCTGGCTTCCGTGTTGGCGGTCTTGTTCTACGCGTTCGGCCTGGTCGTCGAACGCTGGTTGTTCTTCGCCGAAGCCCGCCATGCGGTGATGAACTATTACGGCGGCTGAAGCCGTCAGGAGTCCGCAGCGATCCTGCCGGCGGCATTGACCTTGCGGCGCTTGCCTTGGGACAGGTTCCAGCGCTTGTGGAACCACATCCACTGACCCGGATCTTCGCGAATCCAGCGCTCCACTGTGTCGTTGAGCATTTGGGTGGTCGCCTGAACGTCGACCGTGCCGTCGGCGCGGCGCGGCAGCGTCAGCTTTTCGTCCACGGTCAGCCGATAGCGGTTGCCAGGCAGCCTGACGCAGTGCGCGGGGTAGACGTCGCATTCATAGTGGCGGGCGAGCATGGCAAGCACCGGATTGGTCTCGCATTCGAGGCCAAAGAATTTCGTGCGCAGGCCGCGATTGAACTTCTGATCGACGAGCACGCCGACATTGCCGCCCCGGTCTAGAATCCCTGCCAGCGCGAAGGATGCGCCGCGCTGCGAAGCCAGAAGGTCGCCCATGTTCGAGCTGCGCGTCGAGAAGATGTATTCGGCGAGGTAAGGGTTGTTTGGCGGGCGAAACAGCGCGGTGATCTTCATGCCGAAGGTCGCGGCGGCGATCGGCAGCAGTTCGAAATTGCCAAGATGCCCGGTGAAGACGATATGCGGCTTGTCTTCGCCGGCGATCTTCACGAAGTGGTCGATACCTGAAACCTCGATCCGGCCCGGCGTCGTGGCGTGCGGGTCGTAATCGAAGATCTGTTCGAGGAAGATATATTCGGCGCCGAGCCTGCCCATATTGCCCCACATGTCGAGGGCGATGGCTTCGATTTCGGCTTCGGTTTTCTCAGGGTAAGCATTGCGCAAATTGGTCAGCGCGACCCGGTGACGGCCGAACCAGGGGCCGACGGTGCGAGCGGCGCGATCGGCGAAGTTAAGGCCCTTGTCGACGGGCAGCAGGCGCAGCAGCTTGAGCGCCACCAGCGCCACCTGCGCGACCAGCCAATAGTTGAGCATGCGCAGGCGTCCCATGATCTTCAAGACCGTGGGGTTGGGGATCTTGCTGGCCTTCTTGCGGGGCAATTCGGGAAAATCCTCAGTCGATACGGAGGATGATCTTGCCGAACACGTCGCGACCTTCCATCCGCTTGAGCGCGGTGTCGATGGAGGTGAAATCGACCTCGGTATCGATGATCGGCTTGACCAGCCCGGCGGCCATCTTCTGCATGGCGTCGGCCATGTTTTCCATGCGGCAGCCGAAGGAGCCAAGCAGCTTGAGCTGTTGCTGGAACAGCATCATCAGGTTGATTTCGGTCGAAACGCCAGATGTGGAGCCGCAGGTGACGAGGCGGCCGCCACGTTTGAGGCTGAACATCGAGCCTGCCCAGGTATCCTTGCCGACATGCTCGAACACGACGTCGACACCCTTCTTCTTGGTCAGCTTGCGCACGACGCCTTCGAAACGGTCCTCGCGGTAGTTGATGACATGGTCGGCGCCAAGAGCCTTGGCCTTTTCGATCTTGTCGTTGGAACCGACAGTCGTGATGACGGTGCAGCCCATCTTCTTGGCAAGCTGGATCGCCGCCGAGCCGATGCCCGAACCACCGGCATGAATGAGGATCGTCTCGCCCGGCTGAAGCCTGGCGTTGTCGAACAGCATGTGCTCGACAGTGCCGAAGGTGACGGGAGCAACAGCAGCACCGATAGCGTCAACGCCGGGAGGGGCAGGCACGAGCAAGCGCGCCGGCAGGTTGATCTTTTCCTGGGCGAAGCCGTCGAGATGGAAGCCGTGCACGCCAGAGACGTGTTCGCACAGATTATCGCGGCCTTCGCGGCAAGGGCGGCAAAGGCCGCAGGTGCGGGCGCCGTAGATCGAAACGAGCTGGCCGGGCGCGAGACCAGTCACGCCGGGGCCGACTTCGTCGACCTCGCCGGAGGCTTCGGCACCGATGACCAGGGGCAGCTTGCGCTTGGCGAAGGCCATGCCGCGCCAGCCCCAGACGTCGATGTGGTTGAGCGCCACGGCCTTGATGCGCAGCGTGACTTCGCCAAGGCCTGGAGGCGGTGGTGGGGCGATATCCACCTGCTCGAGCCGGCGGTCCTCGACGAGCTGCAATGCGCGCATGATGTCGCTAAATCCTTGTCGCTACAGCGCCGCGTGTCCCTTTCGACGCGCAAAAAGGACGCTGCAGCACCTTAATCGATGTTGAGACGGTCGCTTAGACCGGTTCCCGCGCCATGACAAGGCAGGTGTTCTGGCCGCCGAAGCCGAAGGAGTTGGAAAGCACGGTGCGAACCTCGGCCTTGCGCTTCACATTCGGCACCACGTCGAGCTCGATCGAGGGATCGGGATTGTCGTAGTTGATGGTCGGCGGAATGACGCCTTCACGCATGGTCATCAGCGAGAAGGCGGCCTCGATGGCGCCCGCAGCCGAGAGCGTGTGGCCAATCATCGACTTGTTGGACGACACCGGAATCTTGCGGATGCGCTCGCCAAACACCGTTGATAGCGACAGATGCTCCATCTTGTCGTTCTCAGGCGTCGAAGTGCCATGGGCGTTGACGTAATCGATCTCGTCTTCGGCAAGGCCTGCGTCGGCAAGCGCTGCCTTGACCGCGGCAATCGCCGGCGAGCCGTCGGGCTTGGACCGGGTGCGGTGGAAGTCGTCGGCCTTTTCGCCGCAGCCCCTGAGGATGCCGAGCACTTCGGCACCGCGCGCAAGCGCGCTTTCCAGCGATTCGAGCACCAATGCCGCCGAACCTTCGGCAAGCACAAAGCCATCGCGATCCTTGGAGAAGGGCTTGGAGGCCTTTTCCGGCACGTCGTTGTTGGTCGACAGCGCCGACAGCAGCGAGAAGCGGATCAGAGCCTCGGCGGTTGCGGAGCCGTCGGCACCAACGGAGAGCGCGCGGTCGCATTCGCCACGGCGAATGGCCTCGACGCCGAGCTGGATGGCTGTGGCACCCGATGCGCAAGCGGTCGAGGTGGTGATCGGCAGGCCGCGCGTGCCGAAACGGTCGGCGAGGCGGTCGGCAATCGAGCCGAACTGCGAGGTGTCGAACATGTCGAGTGAGTTCTGGCTGCGCGCCACCTTGAGCAAACGATCGGAGGCCGAGCCTTCGTCGTCACCGGCATAAAGCGCGAAGCGGTCGCGCCAGTCGAGCTCGACCGGCGGGGAGGCGAGGAACAGCGGGCCGTCGAAATCGTCGGAGGCAAAGCCGGCTTCCTCGACAGCTTCGAGCGCTGCCGTCTCGGCCAGTTCATAGGTCAAGGCGCTGGCGCCCTTGGTGCTCGACGGCAGGAAATCGACCATTCCCGAGATTCGGGTGTTGAGCAGATCGATGGGAAAGCGCGTGATCGGATGAATGCCCGACTTGCCCGACGTCAGTGCTGCCCAGTTGTCGGCCTTGCCGACGCCGAGCGAGGTGACGACACCGATGCCGGTTACGGCAACGACGGGTCTGCCGAGATGATCCTTCAGATTGGCCATGTTTTGTCCTGACACCCTTCAGCGCGGCGCGGAAACGAGCGCCATGCCTTCGAATTGGTGATAGCCGACCGCCGTTGCGAGAACATTGCGTGGTTGGCCAGCAAACTCTCTTTCGCCTGCTTCAAATGCCGGGTAGCCGGCGCCACGGTCGACGGCGAGCGCTGCAAGCGCTACGGCGAATGGAAACTGCGCTTCCTTCATGTGCCCGGTCAGCGACGAAAGAGCGCGGGCCGCGATCGCCGGATTGGCGTCGAAGGCGGCCTTTTCAGCTGCGGTAGCGGCATGGGCGCCCGAGGCTCCCGAGACCGCCAGCAACTCGCCATCGGGCAAATCGGTCTTGGCCAGCAATTCGGTGATGCCCGCTTCGAGCCCGCCATTGCGGCGCCTGGCGCGGCTGGAAAGCACCGGGCCGAGCGTGGCATAGATCTTCTGGCCACGGGCTTCGGCATGCTCGCGCGATTCGAGCACGAGGAATGCGCCGCCGGAACCGGTGACGACACCGCCGCCTTCCGAACCCTGGCGCTGCCAGACTGGCTTCCATGGTCCGCGATGCAGATAGCCGGCCAGCTCGTAGCCAAGCAGCATGTCGGAATGTTCGGTCTGGAACGCGCCGCCAACCAGCACATGCGTCGACTGGCCGGAGCGGATGCGCGCGACCGCGGTCTCGATGGCCGAAACGCCCGCACCTTCCTCGCCCATGAAGGTGCGGGAAGAGCCGGTGACCTTGTGGACGATCGAGATGTTGCCGGCGAGCAGGTTGGAAAGCTGCGCCAGAAACAGCGTCGGCCTGAGTTCCGTGGTCAGCTTTTCGTTGAGCAGCACATCGCGGTCGGTGCGGTTTTCAGATGCCGCCAGCACGCCGGCGTCGACCGCTTCGTCACGCTCGCCGCCGCCGGCCGCCACGACCATGTCCATGGTCGCGCTGAGCTCGTCATTGCCCTTGATGCCGGCGTCGTCGAGCGCCATGCCTGCCGTATAGGTGCCCAGCCGCTGCCAGGTTTCCATCTGGCGCTGGTCGCCACGCTTGGCGATCTGCAGGCCCCAGTCGATCTGGGGCAGGGGGTGGATGGCATAGGGCGTGAAGCGCTCGGCATCGATCACCGGGGTCGTGCCCGGTGCGGTCAGCTTGTCCCAATGGGCAGCGCCGCCTTCTCCCAAGGAGGAGACGAGGCCTATGCCGGTGATGACGACGTCGCGATTGGCCATGGGTGGTTTCAGCGTGCTCAGGCGTTCTTCGCCGCGACGAGCGCGTCGATCTTGGCGCAGAGGTTCTTCATGACGAAGTACTCGTCGGTCGAAGCCTTGCCGTCGTTGACTTCCTGCGTCCACTTCTCGAGCGGCACCTTAATGCCGAATTCCTTGTCGATGGCAAAGACGATGTCGAGGAAGTCGAGGCTGTCGATGCCCAGATCGTCGATGGTGTGGCTCTCGGGCGTAATGGTGTCGATATCGATCTCGCTGGTCTCGGCAATGATCTTGGCGACTTTCTCGAAGGTCGTGGACACGGTTTTTCCTTTGATGAGGGCGGTCATGAATCCAGGACAGATTCTACGCACATAGTTTTGAGGGGCTGTCTAATCGGTTTTTCCAGACAGGAAAAGGCCAAATCCTGCGCGTTGGCGGCGATGGCCGGCACCGTACCTTGGGGAAAGCAGGTGAAATACGCCCTAGAAGACGATACGGCCGAGCACATGCAGCCTTTCTCCTTGCAGGCCAACGATCAGCGCTTCGCCTTCGCGCGCCGATGCGCCGGTCAGCGCCTGGATGTTTTCGAGGTGGGTCACGAGCACGATGTTATCGGAGCCGGAGTAGTTGCGGATGATGTCCATGACGGCCGCAACATCGGCCTCGCTGGTGGCCTCGGTCGGCTTGTCGAGTGCGGCCATCGGCTCGACCTTCTGGTCGTCGAAGGCGAGGCGTGCGGTTTCCAGTGTCCGGCAGTAGCGGCTGGCCAGAATGCGCTCGACGGGCGCCGCGCGCGCGGCGAACAGCGCGCCGATCTTGCGTGCCTGCTGGCGGCCCCTGTCGGACAGATTGAGCTGGGTTGCGCATTTTTCGATGTCGAAGTTGGGTGGCTCGACGGCACCGGTGGTCATGGCATTGCGCAACAGTACGACATGGCCGCCATTGCGCAGCAGCGCCCACCCGGCTTCGGTGGCATGGGCGGGCAGCGCACAGAACAACAGCATGATAGCAATGGCAAATCTGAGCATGAATGGTCCCGAACAGGCGATGCGGATATAGGGATGCCAAAGTCGATTGAAAGGCAAGGCGACGGCAAATGATGTTCGCCGACGGTCGTATCCTGGCTTGATCGCTGTTGCCCACGGGGCAATGCTCCGCCAAGCCGATTCTCCATTTTGCCAGAGCGCCGATGTCACCACTCGTTGAAACCGTGCTCTTTGTCTTCGGCCTCGTGGCCTTGGGGTATCTGTCAGGCATCACCGGCTACATGCGCACCGAGACCGGCGATGCGCTTTCCGAATTCGCCATTGGCGTGGCGCTGCCGCTGCTTCTGTTCCGCACCATGATCGGTGCCGATTTTCACGGCACGACGCCTTGGGCGCTGTGGGCGACCTATTTCGCTGCCGTGATCGTGTCCTGGACTGCGGGCCACCTGGTGATGACGCGTTTGTTCGGACGTGATGGACAGGCGGGCGTTGTCGGTGGTGTGTCCTCGGCTTTTTCCAACCTCGTGCTGCTTGGCATTCCCTTCATGCTCGGTATCTTCGGGCCGGAAGGTTTCGAGATACTCTCCTTGATCATCTCGGTGCATCTGCCGACGATGATGATGGCTTCGATCATTCTGTTCCAGCTGTTTGGGCCGCGCCGCAGCGAGCCGGTGCATCCGCTTGAGATCATTCGTGATTTCCTGCGCAAGATCCTGACCAACCCGCTGATCATCGGCATTGTGGCCGGGCTCGCCTGGCGCGCGACCGGGGTGCCGCTGCCGACACTTGCTAACCGTTTCGTCGATGCACTCGCCAACATCGCCGGACCGGTTGCGTTGTTTGCGATGGGGCTCGGGCTCAGGAAATTCGGTATATCCGGCAACATCAAGCCGGCATTGGCGCTGTCGGTGCTTAAATTGGTCCTGATGCCGGCCGTGGCTTTGCTGTTTGCCTGGCTTTTCGGCCTGCCGCCGCTGCCGGCCAAGGTCGCGGTGGCAGCAGCCAGCCTGCCTTCGGGCGTCAATTCCTATCTGATCGCCATCCAGTTCGGCACCGGCCAGGCATTGGCCTCCAATCAGATGACGATTGCCACGGCTTGTGCCGTGGTCACGACAGCGTTCTGGCTGATGGTCGCGACCATGGTATTTGGTTGAGGCTGGACCAACGTATCTGTGCCATAATTTGGTTGATCGCTGACCCGGCGGCACGTTACTAATTTTGCCGAGCGCACCGGACGTTGGTTCGACGACTTTCATGATCAGCCCGCGTCCCGCAGACGCCATAACAGGAGGTGAAGCCATGCTTCAGAAAACCAGCCATTTCATGCGGCAGGCCAATCTCATCAACGGCGAATGGGTACAAGCCGATTCCGGCAAGACCATCGATGTGATCAATCCGGCGACAGGGCTCAAGATCGGCACGGTGCCTCGCTCGGGAGCGACAGAGACGCGGCGCGCCATCGAGGCGGCGAACGAGGCCTTCAAGACCTATCGCAAGACCTCCGCGCTCGAACGCTCGAAGCTGCTGCGCAAGTTGCACGACGCCATCATGGACAATCAGGATGCGCTGGCCGAACTGCTGACCATCGAGCAGGGCAAGTCGCTCACTGAATCCAAAGGCGAGATCGGTTCGTCGGCCGCCTATGTGCTGTGGTTTGCCGAGGAAGCCCGCCGCGCCTATGGCGACGTCGTGCCGTCGCCCTGGGCGGATCGCCGCATCCTCGTCACCAAGGAGCCGGTCGGCGTCATCGCCGCGATCACGCCGTGGAACTTCCCGTCCTCGATGCTGTCGCGCAAGCTTGGGCCTGCACTTGCCGCTGGCTGCACCGCAGTCGTCAAGCCGGCGTCGCAGACGCCCTATTCGGGCCTCGCCTGGGGTGCGCTGTGCGAGGAGGTTGGTTTCCCCAAGGGAGTGGTCAACGTGTTGACCGGCTCGGCCGCTGAGATCGGCGACGAAATCTGCGCCAATCCCCTGGTCAAGAAGATCACCTTCACCGGCTCGACCGAAGTCGGCAAGCTGCTGATCGAAAAGTCGGCATCGACGGTCAAGAAGGTATCGATGGAACTTGGCGGCAACGCGCCGTTCATCGTCTTTGATGACGCCGACCTTGATCGTGCGGTCGAAGGCTCGATCACCGCGAAGTACCGCAATTCCGGCCAGACCTGTGTCTGTACCAACCGCTTCTTCGTGCAAGCCGGCATCTACGACACGTTTGTCGAGAAGTTCGCTGCCGCCTCAAACAAGCTCAAGGTCGGTTCGGGCCTGGATGAGGGTGTGCAGCAAGGCCCGCTGATCGACGAAAAGGCCGTCGAAAAGGTCGAGGAATTCATCTCCGATGCCACCGCCAAGGGCGGCAAGGTGGTTGCCGGGGGCAAGCGCCACGCGCTCGGCGGCTCGTTCTTCCAGCCGACGGTGATCGCCAACGCCACGCCGGAAATGAAGTTCATGAAGGAAGAGATCTTCGGGCCTGTCGCGCCGGTCTTCCGCTTCGAGACCGAAGAGGAAGCCATCGCACTCGCCAACAATACCGAGTTCGGCCTCGCTTCCTACTTCTACACCGGCAATCTCGGTCGTGCCTTCCGGGTCATGGAAGGGTTGAAATACGGCATGGTCGGCGTCAACGAAGGCCTGATCACCACGCCTGAAGCGCCGTTCGGCGGCGTCAAGGAGTCCGGACTTGGCCGCGAAGGCGGGCATCAGGGCATCGATGACTATCTCGACACCAAATATGTCTGCATCGGCGGGCTGGGTCTGTAAGGTCCCAATTGATCGCAGCCAAATGACACCGCGCGGCATCTCCGATGTCGCGCGTTTTTTGTCCTTCACAAGAGAGTCCGAAAAGCCAAGCAAGTTGCTGTTTCAATGGTGATTCGGGCCGGTGTCACTGCACGGGCTGTCGCTTCCAGAATGGCTTTCCTGGTCCATCTGCGCCATGTTGCCGTCCAATGAATCAGGCTGGTCGGGAAGGCGGCGCTAGCCACATTCGTTGTCAGCAGGATCGAGGAGGGCGAATTGGCATCAACATGGCGTTTGATTGTCGGGGGGATCGGCCTCACGGCGCTGGCGGTGGCGTGTTGGCCGTCGTCTATTTGACCGCGCCAGCAGCGCCCGGACCCGACCTGGCGCGCGCAAAGACGTCCGCCAAGGGCCTGTTCACTGTCGCGATTACGCCCGAGATCGGCGAGGTCAAGCAAGGCGAACTCCATTCCTGGCTGGTGACCCTCAAGACGCGGAAGGGCGTTCCGGTCGAGGCCGCCAAGATCATCATTGGCGGCGGCATGCCTGAGCATGCGCATGGCCTGCCGACCAGCCCCGAGGCGACCACGTATCTCGGTGATGGCCGCTACCGTATCGAAGGCGTGAAATTCTCGATGAGTGGCTGGTGGCAGTTGAAAGTCGGCATTTCGTCACCCGTCGGGTCGGACCAGGCGACCTTCAATCTGGTGCTGTGAGGCGATGAAACGCAGCCTGATCACATGTGCCGCCATCGCCGTATCGCTGGCGGCCGTGATCGCAGGCTACAGCCAGCAGGAGTTTACCGAAGCGGAAAAGCGCACCATCGCCTCGATGTCGCTTTCAGCGCTCGCGCCGCTGCCGCCCGACCCGACCAATCGTTTTGCCGACGATCCCGGAGCGGCGGCATTGGGTGCCACATTGTTCTTCGACACAGGCATGAGCCGCGACGGCAATGTCGCCTGCGGCACCTGCCACAAGATAGACCGTCAGTTCCAGGATGATCTTCCGCGCGGCGTGGGCGTGGTCGAGACCAACCGACGCACCATGCCACTGGCAGGCGTTGCGCGCGATCCGTTTTTCTTTTGGGACGGCCGGCGCGACAGCTTGTGGGCGCAGGCGCTGACGCCGCTTGAAAACCCGCTCGAACATGCCGGCAATCGCTCGGCCTACGTGCACTATCTCAAGCGCCGCTTCGGCGAGCGTTATGAGCGCATTTTCAGGCCGCTGCCCGACCTGTCGGCTGTCTCGCCAAACGCCGGGCCGTTCGGCACGCCATCCGAGCAAGCCGCCTGGAAAGCAATGACTGAGCAGCAACGCCAAGATGTCGACATGGTGTTTTCCGACATCGGAAAGGCGATCGCCGCTTTCGAACGCTCGATCACACATGGCCAGACGCGTTTCGACCGCTTTGCGGATGCCATCGCCAAAGGCAACACGCCGGCGGGTGACAATGCCCTGTCGGAAGAGGAACAGGCGGGGCTCAGGCTTTTCATCGGCCGGGCCAATTGTTCGACCTGCCACACCGGCCCGCGCTTCACCGACAATCATTTCCACAACACAGGCGTGCCGCCGGTTGCGGGGCTACCTGCGGATCGCGGGCGAATTGCTGTTGTGAATGAGGTGCTCGCCGATCCGTTCAATTGTTTCGGCAAATTCCGCGACGGCGGCGACGAGGCCTGTGGCGAGCTCAAATTCATGCAGAAGAGCGCGCCGGAGCTGGTTCGCGCCTACAAGACACCGTCGCTGCGCGGTGTCGCCGACCGGCCGCCCTATATGCATGCGGGGCAGTTTGCGACGTTGGAACAGGTGCTCGATCATTACACCAAGGCGCCAGCCCCCGTTGAGGGTGTCTCCGAAATCCATCCGGTGACGCTGTCCGATCGCGAGCGGGCGGAGTTGATCGCTTTCCTGAAGACATTGTCGGAATAGGTTCAGCGGTCCTTGATCGTCTCCATCGCCACGAATGTCGACGTCTGGGCGACATGGGGCAGGGCGGAGATACGCTCGCCGAGCACACGCCGGTAGGCGGCGATGTCCTTGGTGCGCACCTTGAGCAGATAGTCGAAGCTCGCCGCCATCATGTGGCATTGCTCGATCTCGCGTACGGCGTGCACCGCGCGGTTGAATTCGTCCAGTGCTGCCGAACGAGTGTCCGAAAGCTTGACCTGGACAAAGGCAACATGGCCTTCGCCCATGCGCTCGCTGTCGATGATCGCCTGATAGCCCCTGATATAGCCATCTTTCTCCAGCCGTTTGACCCGTGCCTGTACCGGGGTCTTGGAAAGTCCGACTTTTGTGGCAAGCTCGGCCATCGACAGGCGGCCGTCGCGCGAAAGGGCGAACATGATGTTGCGGTCGATACGGTCCAATTGGTCTTCAGGCATGAAAGTGGCAGCTCGTTTGGCGATATTGATGCGTCAATCGTAGACGTTTTGAACTGGGAAGTCGAATTCTTTGGACCGGCCGGTTTCAGAGCGATGTGCTAGTTTTCGACTAAAGGCTCGGCAGCGAGTTTCCCGCCGGGCGAAGCCTTAACCCGCTCTACAGGAACGCCATGTCCGCGCTCGACCCCATCCGCCAGGAAATCCGCGCCAACTACCTCCCGGACGAAGCTGAAGCCCTGAAAAGGCTGTCGGCGACAGCTGCTCTTTCTGTCGACGACCGCAAGGCGATCTCCGCCCGCGCGGCCGATCTGGTGCGCGCCGTGCGCGGCTCGACCGATCCGCGGCTGATGGAGGTCTTTCTCTCCGCCTACGGCCTTTCGACCAAGGAAGGCGTGGCCCTGATGTGCCTGGCCGAGGCGCTGCTGCGCGTGCCTGACACCGAAACGATGGACGATCTGATCCGCGACAAGATCGCGCCGCACGACTGGTCGTCGCATTCGGGTGGTTCGAGCTCGATCTTCGTCAACGCCTCGACCTGGGCGCTGATGCTGACCGGGCGCGTGCTTGACGAGGGCGAGGGCTCGATCGAACGCACGCTGCGCTCGATGGTGCGTCGCTTGGGCGAGCCGGTCATCCGCACGGCGGTGGCTGCTGCGATGCGTGAAATGGGCGAGCAGTTCGTGCTCGGCCGCACGATCACCGAAGCCGTCAAGCGCGGCCGCTCGATGATCCAGAAGGGCTATCTCTATTCCTTCGACATGCTGGGCGAAGCCGCCCGCACCGAAACCGATGCGCTGCGCTATCACCGCGCTTACGCCGAGGCGATCTCTTCGCTCGACAACGGCACCAACGGCCCCGACATCCGCTACAACCATGGCATTTCGGTGAAGCTGTCGGCGCTGCATCCGCGCTACGAAGTCTCGCACAAGGACGAGATGCTGCCGGTCATGGCCGAGCGGCTGCTGTCGCTGTGCCTGGCCGCCAAGCACGCCCGCATGGGCCTGAACATCGATGCCGAGGAGGCCGACCGCCTCGATTTGTCGCTCGACGTGATCGAGCGCGTCCTGGCAGACCCGCAGCTTGCCGGCTGGAACGGCTTTGGCGTGGTCGTCCAGGCTTATGGCCCGCGCACCGCCTTTGTCATCGACTGGCTTTATGCTGTCGCCAACAAGCTCGACCGCAACATCATGGTGCGCCTCGTCAAGGGTGCCTATTGGGACACCGAGATCAAGCGCGCGCAGACGCTCGGCCTGCCGGGTTACCCGGTGTTCACCCGCAAGGCCAATACCGACGTGTCCTACATGGCTTGCGCCCGCAAACTGTTGTCGATGACCGACCGCATCTACCCGCAGTTCGCCACGCACAATGCGCACACTGTCGCTGCCATCCTGTCGATGGCCAAGGATCGCACCTCGTTCGAGTTCCAGCGCCTGCACGGCATGGGCGAAGCGCTGCATGAGACGGTTCGCAAGGCCGAAGGCACGCGCTGCCGCATCTACGCCCCGGTCGGTGCGCATTCCGACCTGCTCGCCTATCTTGTTCGCCGTTTGCTCGAAAACGGCGCCAACTCGTCCTTCGTGCATCAGTTGACCGACGAGGATGTCGCGCCGGAAGCCATCGCCCGCGACCCGCTTGAGACTGTGGAGATGCAGGGTTCGGCCTCCAACCCGTCGATTCCCGCACCTGCCGCGATCTTCGGCGCTGGCCGCAAGAACGCCAGGGGGTGGGATATCACCGACGCGGTGACGCTCGCCGTACTCGACAAGGCCAAGGCTGAATTCAAAGGCCCGGAGCGCTGGACGGCGAAGCCGGTCACGCGCGCCGCCGGCTATGGCGCATCGCGCAAGGTGATCAACCCGGCAAAGCCTGGCGACATTGTCGGCACGGTGACGGAAGCCGCCGCCAAGCAGGTGCCGACGGCCGTACGCTTCGCCATCGAGGCGCAACCGGCCTGGGCGGCAAAGCCCGTCACTGAGCGTGCCGCCATACTGCGCCGCACCGCCGACCTCTACGAGGCGAATGCCGCCGAATTCTTCGCCCTTGCCACCCGCGAGGCCGGAAAGTCGCTCGCTGATGGCGTGGCAGAGGTCCGCGAGGCTGTCGACTTCCTGCGCTATTACGCAGCCGAGGCCGAAAAAGCGGAGGCTGGCACTACTGCGCGCGGCGCCATTGTCTGCATCTCGCCGTGGAATTTCCCGCTCGCCATCTTCACCGGCCAGATCGCAGCCGCTCTTGTCACCGGCAATTCGGTGATCGCAAAGCCGGCTGAGCAGACCCCGCTGATCGCGGCGCGTGCGGTGGCGTTGATGCGCGAGGCCGGCGTGCCGGAAGACGTGATCCAGCTTCTGCCTGGCGACGGCCCAACTGTCGGCGCGCCGTTGACGGCTGATCCGCGCATATCAGGCGTCTGCTTCACTGGCTCGACGGAAGTCGCCAAGCTGATCGAGAAGCAACTTGCCGAGACGGCAGCGCCCGACGCGATGCTGATCGCCGAAACCGGCGGCCTCAATGCGATGATCGTCGATTCCACCGCATTGCCCGAGCAGGCGATCCGCGACGTGCTGGCCTCCTCGTTCCAGAGTGCCGGCCAGCGTTGCTCGGCGCTGCGTGTGCTCTACGTCCAGACCGACGTCGAAAAGAAGATGGTCGAGATGCTGAAGGGTGCGATGGAAGCGCTCAGCATCGGTGATCCATGGCAGTTGTCGACCGATGTCGGCCCCGTCATTGACGAGGAGGCGCAGAGCTCGATCAGCGACTATTGCGCCAAGATGGAGGCCAAGGGCAAGCTCATCGCCAAGCTCGATGCGCCGGCCGACGGCCGCTTCGTTGCGCCGCATGTTTTCCGCGTCAAGGGCATCGAGGAGATGGAGCGCGAGGTGTTTGGCCCTGTGCTGCATGTCGCGACCTTCGAGGCCGACCAGCTCGACGACGTCATTGCCGCGATCAACCGCAAGGGCTACGGCCTGACCTTTGGCCTGCACACCCGCATCGAAGGCCGCGTCCAGCACATCATCGACGGCATCCACGCCGGCAACATCTACGTCAATCGCAACCAGATCGGCGCGGTCGTCGGTTCGCAGCCATTCGGCGGTGAGGGGCTGTCGGGCACTGGTCCCAAGGCGGGCGGCCCGCACTATCTCCGCCGTTTCCGCAAGGCGCCAGAAGCCGGCACTCTGCTGCCGGATGGCCACAAGGTCACCGCGACCGAACTGGTCGACAATCTTGTCGACGCCGGCGAGTGGGCGACCCGGGCGGATCGCATCGCCATCCTGCGCAAGCATCTGCGCGGCAAGGGAGCGCAAGCGATCGCTGCTGCGGCGGGCATCGATTTCGGCCAGATCGATCTGCCCGGGCCAACGGGCGAGGCGAACACGCTGTCGCTCAATCCGCGCGGCCGTGTGCTGTGCCTCGGCCCCGACGCAGAGACCCTGCTTGCCCAGGCGATCCAGGCGCTTGCCGCCGGCAATGCGGTTTTGGCTGTCGCGCCGGGCGCACCAGTGGCGGTGCATGCGCTGCTCGGCAAGGGCCTGCCGATTGCTGCGATCGACGGTCGACCCGATCCGGTCGAGGCGCGCTCGCTGGCGGTCGATGTCGTGGCATATTCGGGAACAGAAGAGAGCATGCGCATTGTTCGCAAGGTGATTGCCGAGCGCAAGGGCCCGATCGTGCCGCTGATCAGCGAAGTGATCTACCCCGCTGCCTATGCCCATGAACGGGCTGTCTGCGTCGACACGACAGCGGCCGGCGGCAATGCCAGCCTGCTGGCGTCTGCGTAAAATCAAAAGGGGGCAGGCCAAAGCCTGCCCCCCCTTTGTTCCTATATCAGGGAGATTCAGGCGCCTTCGACGACCGAAAAGCCTTCGAATTGCGGATGGCCGACATAAGAGGCCTTGGATGAGCCGGCATTCTTGTGCGCGGAGCGGAAGTTTTCCGACCTGGTCCAGGCGCTGAAATCGTCGTAGCTCTCCCAGACTGTGTGCGAGGCGTAGAGCGTGTAGCCTTCGGTCTCGTTGACGGGGCCACGCAGGAGATGGAACTCGCGAAAACCCTTCATCTCGTGGAGGGTCGAATCGCGGTTCTTCCAGATGTCTTCGAAGGCGGTTTCAGTGCCGTTCTGCACCTTGAAGCGGTTCATTGCGATGTACATGGTATCTTCCCGTAGGGCATGTTTCCGTCAAGCACGGTCTAGCCCCATCAAGCCGCTTCGAAATTGAGGTCGATTGCCACGGGGACGTGGTCGGACGGCTTTTCCCATCCACGCACATGCTTTTCGATCGAGGCCGAAGCGAATCGGTTCGCCGCTTCGGGCGACAGCAGCAGGTGATCGATGCGGATGCCGTTGTTCTTTTGCCAGGCGCCGGCCTGATAATCCCAAAACGTATAGACGTCAGGCTGGTCGGTGACCGCGCGCACTGCCTCGGTGAAGCCGAGATTCACCAGCCGGCGAAACGCCTGGCGTGTCTCGGGCTGGTACAGCGCGTCGCCCAGCCAAACCTCGATATTGCGGGCGTCGACCGCCTCGGGGATGACATTGTAGTCGCCAGCAAGCACCAGCGCTTCTTCCAGCACCAGCCGCTCAGTCGCCCAACGTTCAAGCCGCGCCATCCATGACAGCTTGTAGGGGAATTTTTCGGTGCCGACGGGGTTTCCGTTGGGCAAATAGAGCGAAACGACGCGCAATGCGCCCTTGTCGGTGGAAAACACGCCCTCGATGAAGCGCGCCTGTTCGTCTGAATCATCGCCGGGCAGGCCGCGATTGACCTCGTCGAAGCGCAGCTTGGACAGTATAGCGACGCCGTTGAAGCCCTTCTGGCCATGTGTTTCGACGTTGTAGCCAAGCGCTTCGATCTCAAGGCGCGGGAATTGATCGTCGACCGTCTTTATTTCCTGCAGGCAAACGATGTCGGGCGCGCTTTCCTTGAGCCAATGCACCAGGTTTTCGATGCGGGCTCTGACGCCGTTGATATTCCAGGTCACGATCTTCATGAATTTCACGCGATTATTTCAAATAAATATTGATAGCCTGCGCGGCCGTTCCAGACGATCCTGCACTATCCCTTGGGAGAAGGGAACCGGTCCTCTTCGGCATTCTTTGGACCGGCTGGCAAAAGGGGAACAAATGCCATGTCCAACAGTCCACATCCTGTGGACGAGGTGCTACCCGCACCTCGTCTAGCTGCGCTTGGAATCCAGCATGTTCTGGTCATGTATGCCGGCGCAATCGCGGTACCTCTCATCATCGGCCGCGCGCTCAAGCTTGATCCGGAGCAGGTCGCCTTCCTGATTTCCGCCGACCTCTTCGTCTGCGGCCTCGTCACCATCATCCAGTCCTTTGGCGCGACCCAGTGGTTCGGCATCAAGCTGCCGGTCATGATGGGCGTCACTTTCGCCGCCGTCGGTCCGATGGTGGCCATGGCCAACGCCAACCAGGGGCCGGAGGGCGCCCGCATGATCTTCGGCGCCATCATCGGCGCCGGTATCGTTGCGTTTTTGATTGCCCCGTTGGTCAGCCGCATGTTGCGGTTTTTTCCGCCTGTCGTCACCGGCACCATCATCGTGGTCATCGGTGCATCCCTGATGCGCATCGGCATCAACTGGATCTTTGGCAATCCCTTCGGACCGACCGCACCGAAGCTCGTTTCACCCGAACATGCCGAGTGGCTGAAGACGGTGACCGACATGGCTGCCGCCACAGGCTCGACCATTCCGCCGATCCCGGCAAAGCTGGCGCTCGCCGCGACAGCACCCAACGCTGCCTATGCGCCGCTGATCAATGTCGGTGTCTCGGCTGTTGTGCTGCTGTCGATCCTGGTGATCGCCAAGTTCGGCAAGGGTTTCTTGGCCAACATCGCCGTGCTGCTTGGCATCGTCATCGGCGGCGTGCTGACCGCGTCGCTCGGCATGATGCATTTCGACAAGGTGGCGTCCGCCGGCTGGTTCGAGCTCATCACCCCGCTGCGCTTCGGCATGCCGATCTTCGATCCGATCCTGATTATCACCATGGTGCTGGTCATGATCGTCGTCATGATCGAATCGACCGGCATGTTCCTGGCTCTGGGCGACATGACGGGCAGGAAAGTGACGCAGCCGATGCTTTCGGCGGGCCTGCGCACCGACGGCCTCGGCACCATCATCGGTGGCCTGTTCAACACCTTCCCCTACACCAGCTTCTCGCAGAATGTCGGCCTTGTCGGGGTCACCGGCGTCAAGAGCCGCTTTGTCTGCGTGGCAGGCGGTGTGATCCTGATCATTCTCGGGTTGGTGCCCAAGATGGGCGCGCTGGTCGAGGCGCTGCCGACTGTGGTGCTTGGTGGTGCCGGTCTGGTGATGTTCGGCATGGTGGCGGCGACCGGTATCCGCATCCTGTCCAATGTCGACTTCAAGACCAACCGCAACAACCTGTTTGTCGTCGCTGTCTCCATCGGTTTCGGCATGATCCCGCTGGTGGCGCCCGACTTCAAGATGTGGATGCCGCACGACATCCACCCGCTGATCGAATCGGGCATTCTGCTGGCGTCGGTTTCGGCGGTGGTGCTGAACGCCTTCTTCAACGGCACCAAGGAAAATGACGCCGAAATCCGCGAAGCGGCGATGGCGTCGGAAGCGTGATCTTGCAGTTGCATGGCATGGAAAAGGCCGCCTCCGGGCGGCCTTTTTAGGTTCAGCCAGGCTTGCGCTCGACAAGCCCGATCGTGTTGCCGGCCGGGTCTTTCAGAAAAGCCATCCATTCGCATTCGCCGGCTGGCCCGAATTCTCCCGAAGAATCGCGGTGAACGAGCGTTGGCGCGGTGGTGAAGGCGACGCCGTTGTCGGAAGCCTTTTCGTAGAAGCTGTCGAGGTCGACGATGTCGAGATAGACCGTCGCCTGAGGTATTCCGCCGGTGAAGAACAACCTGGTGGCACCGGCCATGATGAAGGCGATGCCGGGCGGGTCATAGCGGGCGTGCACGGGCAGGCCGAACACGTCGAGCCAGAAGGCGAGCGTGGCGTCGATGTCGCGGCCAGCCGAGAGCGCAACCTGACGGAGCGCTCCGACCCGGCGCATGGCTAGATGGAGAAGCTGGTGCCGCAGCCGCAGCCGGCGATGGCGTTCGGGTTCTTGATCTGGAACGACTGGCCCATCAGGTCGTCGACGAAATCGACAACCGAACCGCCCATATAAACCAGCGACAGGTCATCGACGAGCAGCGTCGCACCGTCCCGTTCGATGGCGACGTCGTCGTCATTGCGGCCTTCGACCAGGTCGAACTTGTAGGAAAAGCCGGAACAGCCGCCGCCTTCGACAGAGATTCGCAGCGCGATCTTGCCGGGATCGCCGGCGACGATCTTGGCGATCCGCTTGGCCGCGGCTTCGGTCATGTCGACTTTCATGGCAGTCTTGGCATCAGCGCCCATCGGCGTCACCTTGCTTTCGGTTTCTTATGATAGGTATGAAGCCACCTGTAGCAAGTCAACAGGTGGGGAGTATGGCAGGCGAGCGGCAACTTGGCGATATCGGCTTCGGCTACCGGCCGCGCGCGGCCTATGCCTGCGATCCCGCGCGCTCGCGTGGGCGCTTGTTCGACGAGGTCGAAAGTCCGACGCGCACGCCGTTCCAGCGCGACCGCGACCGCATCATCCACTCGACCGCCTTTCGCCGCCTCAAGCACAAGACTCAGGTGTTCGTCGCCCATGAAGGCGATCATTTCCGCACGCGCCTGACCCATACGATCGAAGTTGCCCAGATCGCACGTGCTTTGGCGCGCGCCCTGCGCTGCGACGAGGATCTGGCCGAGGCCATCGCGCTGGTTCATGATTTCGGCCACACGCCGTTCGGCCATACCGGCGAAGACGCGCTGAACGAAAAGATGGCGGCCTGGGGCGGCTTCGATCATAACGCCCAGTCGTTGCGCATTGTGACCCGGCTCGAGCGGCGTTATGCCGAGTTCGATGGGCTCAACCTGACCTGGGAGACGCTGGAGGGGCTGGTCAAGCATAATGGTCCGCTGACCGACGCTGCCGGAAAGGGCTTGAAAGGCCCGGTGCCGCAGGCGATCCGCGATTATTCCGAACTGCATGATCTTGAACTCGACCAGTTCGCCAGCCTCGAAGCCCAGTGCGCGGCGATTGCCGACGACATCGCCTACAACACCCACGACATAGACGATGGCTTGCGGGCAGGGCTGCTGACGCTCGACATGCTCGACCAGGTGTCACTGCCGGCCTCGATCCTGCGCGGCGTGCGCGAGCGCTATCCGGCGCTCGATGCGGTGCGCACCGGCCATGAGCTGATGCGCCGGCAGATCACGCTTTTTGTCGAGGACGTCATTTCGACCGCCACCGCCAGGATCGCGCGCGCAGCACCTGAGAGTGCCGACGAGGTCAGGGCGGCCGGGGAGGTGATGGTGACCTTTTCGGAGGAGATGGCGGCCTCGGAAAAGGAGCTCAAGGCCTTTCTCTATCGCAACATGTACCGGCATGCCGAGGTGATGCGGGTGCGCGCTGACGCCGACAGGATCGTGCGCGACCTGTTCGACGTCTATTTCGCCGATCCGCGCGCCATGCCCGAGGACTGGCGCGAGGGGCTCGACCGGGCCGAGGACCGCATCAAGGCGCGCGCTGTTGCCGACTTCCTGGCCGGCATGACCGACACCTATGCAATCAAGGAACACCGGCGTTTGTTTGACCATACGCCCGATTTGAGTTAGGCCGAGCGCAATTTCCGGCATATTTTGCCGGTTGCCACGCAATGCCAGCCAGAGCCGAGCACATGAATATTTTCGCCGATTTCAGCGAGCGGATCACCAAAGCCGTCGAAGCGCTTGAATTGACCCCCAGGGATGGCGGTGCGCTCGATCTCACGCGCATTGCCGTGGAGCCGCCGCGAGATGCCACCCATGGCGATCTGGCGACCAATGCGGCGATGGTGCTGGCCAAGCCGACGGGGCAGAATCCACGCGCGCTGGCCGAGCGTCTGGTTGCTGAACTCGCCAAGGATGCCGACGTGGCGAAGGCTGAGGTTGCCGGCCCAGGTTTCGTCAATCTCAAGCTCCAGGACGGTTTCTGGCAGAAGCATCTGGCCGACTTGCTGTCGCGCGGCGCCGACTATGGCCGCTCCGGCTTCGGCAACTCCAAGCGCATCAATGTCGAGTATGTCTCGGCCAACCCGACCGGGCCGATGCATGTCGGCCATTGCCGTGGTGCTGTGGTGGGCGATGCGCTCGCCAATATCCTCGGCTTCGCCGGCTATGACGTGACCAAGGAATATTACATCAACGACGCCGGCGCGCAGATCGACGTGCTCGGCCGTTCGGTGATGTTGCGCTACCGCGAGGCACTTGGCGATGAAGTCGGCGAGATACCGGTTGGGCTTTATCCCGGCGACTATCTCGTGCCGGTCGGCCAGGCGTTGGCCAAGGAATTCGGCCGTGACCTGCTGCAGAAGCCTGAAGACGAAGCGCTTGCTGTCATCAAGGATCGCACCATCGACGCCATGATGGTGATGATCCGCGAGGATCTGGCGCTGCTCAACGTGCGCCACGAAGTGTTCTTCTCCGAGCGCACGCTGCATGAGGACAATGCCAAGGCGATCCGCTCGGCGATCAGCGACCTGACGCTGAAGGGCCACATCTACAAGGGCAAGCTGCCGCCGCCCAAGGGCGAAAAGCCGGACGACTGGGAAGATCGCGAGCAGACTTTGTTCCGCTCGACCGAGGTCGGCGACGACATGGACCGGCCGCTGATCAAGTCGGACGGTGCCTTCACCTATTTCGCCGCCGACGTCGCCTATCTCAAGGACAAGGTCGATCGCGGCTTCGAGGAGCTGGTGTTCGTGCTGGGTGCTGACCATGGCGGCTACGTCAAGCGCATGGAAGCGCTCGCACGCGCCGTCACCGACGGTGCCGTGAAGCTCGACGTGCTGTTGTGCCAGCTGGTCAAGCTGTACCGCGACGGCGAGCCGGTGCGCATGTCCAAGCGGGCAGGGGAGTTCATCACCCTGCGCGAAGTGGTCGAGGAAGTCGGCCGCGATGCGATCCGCTTCATGATGCTCTACCGCAAGAGCGACGCACCGCTGGACTTCGATTTCGCCAAGGTCACCGAGCAGTCGAAGGACAATCCGGTGTTTTACGTGCAGTATGCTTCGGCGCGCTGCCATTCGGTGTTTAGGCAGGCCAAGGAGCAACTCGGCGAAGCGGAGTTTGCGCGTCCGGGCCTGATCGGGGCTGTCGAGCGGCTGACCGACGAAGGCGAGATCGCGCTCGTCAAGAAGCTGGCCGAATATCCACGCCTGATCGAATCCGCTGCCCAGTCGATGGAGCCGCACAGGCTGGCTTTCTACCTCTATGATCTGGCCAGCAGCTTCCACGGACACTGGAATCGTGGCACCGACAACCCGGACTTACGGTTTGTTAAGGTTAACGACCGAGAATTGACCTATGCCAGACTCGGGCTGGTGCAGGCTGTTTCGGACGTTTTGACGTCAGGCCTGGCGTTGATCGGAGCGGATGCACCGACCGAAATGCGCTAGGTTCTCTGGGACTGCATGTCACCTTTTGCCCACATTGCGCTGGTAAGGGCCAACCTTACGCGACGTTCATTGCGTCCGAAAAAAGTGCGAGAGTTCGGGAAAACGAATGGCAGACAGAACCCAGCTGAAGATCGCAGACAAGAACGATTTCGCCGACGAAGATCCTTTCGCTGAATTGACGAGGATCATGGGCTTTGATCCACGCCAGCCCGTGGTGCGCCAGGATGTTGGCGCGCCCGCTGGTCACGTGGATCCGGCTATGGACGACGATTTCGGCATCGATCTGGAAAAGGAATTGCTCGGCGAACTGGCCGGCGATGAACAGGTCGCGGCCTATGTTCAGGCTGAAGAGCCGACGGTCTATGCGCCCGTGGAGGCGCCGGTCGCCTATGCTCCGGCCGAGCAGCCCGCCTATGCGCGTGTCCATGAGCCGGAATTCGGCGCCACTTCCTTCGATGACGCGGTTGCAGCCAGTTTCGAGCAGGATTTTTCGCTTGAAGACGAGCTCCTGCGCCCCGAAGAGCCGGCCTATGCCGCGGAGCCGGCTTATGCCGTAGAGCCCGGTTATGCTGTGGGGGCCGCCCATGAGCCGGAGTTCGCCACCGAGGCTGCTTTCGATGACGCTGTTGCGGCGAGCTTCGAGCAGGATTTTTCGCTAGAAGACGAGCTGCTGCGCCCCGAAGAGCCGGCCTATGAAGCGGAACCGGCTTATGCTCTGGAGCCCGGCTATGCCGTGGAGCCTGCCTACACAGCCGCGCCTGAAGCCGATTTCGCGCCCGAAGCTGCGTTTGACGATGCGGTTGCCGCGTCTTTCGAGCAGGACTTTTCACGCGAAGACGAATCGCTGCCAGTCGAAGAGACAGTCGGGCATGTGGCTGCTCCAGTTGCTTATGCAGCCCCGGGCGAAGCCAATCTCGACGCCGAGTTCGATGTCGCTCTCGCCGATGTCGACATGGATTTTGCAGCCCATGACGATGCGAACTACACGGTTGAGGCCGTTGCCGATGATCAGCTGACGCTGGGCGAATATCAGCAGGCCGAGCCGGAAATTGCGTTTTCCCACACCGATCTGGTGGACGAACCGCAGGCTGTAGCAGCGCCCGTCGCGCAGGCTCAGGATTATGACGAGTTCGAGCGCCGCTTGCAGGATGCGCTGCAGGATGAAGAACCGGCTTATGAGCCTGTTGCCTTTGAAGAACCCGCTTACGAGCCCGAGGTCGCGCAGGTGGCAGCCCCGGTTGCCGCTGCCGAGGATACCAGCCTCGAGGACGAGCTGAACGCGCTGCTCGGCACCATGAGCAACCAGGCCAAGGCACTGTCCGAGCCGATGCCGCTGCGCGCCGCCGAGCCGGTTGCCGTCGAGCCTGGGCCAAGCTTCGCAAGCTCGCTGTGGGCACCAGAGCAGCCTGCCGAGGCCGCTACGCCAGAACAAGAATATGAAGACACAGGCTATGCGCCGTCCTACGACGCGCAGCCGGTCGAAGACTATGCGGTCGCGGAAGAAGCGGCTCCGGTGGAGGCCGATGCTGGCTATTCCGAGTCGAGCTACGACCATCAGGCCGACGTGGATGTCAGCTTTGACGACGATGCCTTCGATATGGCCCTGGAACGCAGTGCTGTGACTGAGGTTGCCGAAGTCGTGGCGCCTGCCGCAGCCGTCGCTGCCGTGGCAGCTCCGCTGCGCCCGCTCGCTGCCTCGCGTTATGAGCAGGCCCGCAGCTGGGGCCTGGGCACGCCGGTCGCGCCGCGCGCATCGACGCCGGCCGTCGAAACGCAGCCGAGCTATCAACCGCAAGCGAGCTACGAGCCTGAGGTGACGCCTGCGGAAACCTACGTGCCGCAGGCTGAGCCTGAGACATATGCGCAGCAGGACGAGCCTGAGGCGTATGTGCAGCAGGACGAGCCGGTTGTTGAGGAGACCGACGATCTGGAAGCCGAGCTTTTCGCCGCCGTTTCGTCCTTCGACGACGCTCCAGATATCGAGACTGTCGACGTGCCGGAAAAGGCTGTTGCCCTTGCCGACGACCTCGATATTCCCGAGCTGTCCTTCGAGGACGATGCGCCGCCGGCCCCGGCCTATGACGATCTCGACGGCGAGTTCTCGAACCTGATGAACGAGATGAATTCGACCGACACAAGCAGTCAGCCTGCTTCGTCGAGCTATGCGTCCAATCCATACGCCACGGGCTTCGATCGCAAGACGCTGCGTGATGGCGATGTCGCGCAGCAGATCGAGTTCCCGGCGCCGGCCGCTGGTGCTGTCGCAGGTGCGGCTGCCATGTATGGCGCCCGCCAATCCTCGGCGCAGGGCGGTGAACGCCTGACCGGCTTCGACCTCGGCGGCATGCAGCAGGGCCAGGGCAACACACCGCGCCAGCAGGCTCCGGCTGACGATTTCGACTACGATCCCGATTTCGACGAAGCGATCGAAGAGCTGCCCGGCTCGCCGGCTGCATCCAGCCCAGCGCGCCGCGGCATGATGATCGCCGCCGTCGTTGGCGCGGTCGCCATTGTCGGTGGCATCGGCGCCTGGGCGCTGTCGTTCGGCGGCGGCGAGGGGGCTGGCACGCCAGTCATCGTCAAGGCCGACGAGAGCCCGATCAAGATCAAGCCGGAAAACCCCGGCGGCACGACCGTGCCAAACCAGGACAGCAAGGTCTATGACCGCGTTGCAGGTGGTACGGCGACCGGCGCTCCGGCTCAGCAAAAGCTTGTCACCAACACCGAAGAGCCGGTGGATGTGGCGGCGCAGGACGCCGAGGCCAACATTCCCGACTCGCTGCCGCTCAACGCAGACGAGCCCGACGCAGCACCGACAGCGAAGTCCGAGGATCGGGTTGCGCAGACGGCTCAGGCCGATCAGCCGGACACCAGCACCGAGACATCGGCTGTCGCGCCGCGCAAGGTCCGCACCATGGTGGTGAGGCCTGATGGCACGCTGGTGCCGCGCGAAGAACCGGCTCCCGCAGCTGTTGCAGCGGCCGAGCCTACCGATCCGGCACCGCAGCAGGTTGCCTCGGCAAGCGAAGCCACCGGCACCGTGCCGGCCCAGCCCGCGCTGGCGCCTGTCGCCAAGCCCGCCCAGTCGGCCAACACGCCTTCCACGGCTCCCATCGCGCCGCAGCGTCCTTCGCAGCAGCCGGTCAACGTCGTTGGCGAGGTCAAGCCGGACCAGGTTGCCGCATTGGCACCTTCGGCGCCGTCTGCCGCTGCTTCCGGTGCCTGGGCAATGCAGATCGCCTCGCAGCCAAGCGAAGAGGCCGCGAAGTCGACCTATCAGGATCTTGTGCGAAAATACGGCACCGTGCTCAACGGTCGCGAGGCGAGCATCGTCAAGGCCGACATCGCCGGCAAGGGCACTTTCTGGCGCGTCCGCGTGCCGGCAGGCACGCGCAACGAAGCGGTCAGCCTGTGCGAGAGCTACAAGGCAGCCGGCGGCAACTGCTTCGTCTCGAAGTAAGCCTCGGCACGTACAAAATCAGGGAACGGCGCAGCTCGGCTGCGCCGTTTTCGTTTGCAGCTCGTGATTCTATCGCGGTCCAAAAGGCGCTAAGCTTGCCTCATGCGCGAATCACGCACATCGCCGAAGGCGCTTTCTGGGGATTACCGGCCAAAGGCTGCGGCAATCCTTGCGGCGGGTGCGGATATTGTCCTTCACTACGATAGCGCCGGGAAGCCGCTTGAACGCGCCGAAAAGGCGCTGTGGGCGGAATTCGGACATTATTTCGAGGCAGTTGCATAGTCTCACGGAGAAGGCACGGATTTTGGCGGAAGCATTGGATAGCAAGGCGCAAAAGCCCGCACCGATGGACCGCCTGTGGGCGGAGAACACCGACGACCGTACGACGGACGACCCTTCGCTGGTTGTCGACGTTGCCGGCTTCGAAGGTCCGCTTGATCTTCTTTTGCATCTGGCGCGCAGCCAGCGCGTCGACCTCTCGCGTATTTCGATCGTTGCCCTTGTCGAGCAATATCTGACCTTTGTTTCGCAGGCACGTGCGATCAGGCTCGAGCTCGCCGCCGACTATCTGGTCATGGCGGCATGGCTCGCCTTCCTCAAGTCCAAGCTTTTGATTCCCAAGCTGCCCGGCGACGAAGGCGAGAGCGGCGAGGAACTGGCCGCTGTCTTGCAGTTCCGGCTGAAGCGGCTTGAAGCGATGCGCGATGCCGCTTCGCGGCTGGTCAACCGCAACCGGCTCGGCCGCGACGTGTTCCAGCGCGGCGCGCCGGAAATGGTCATCATCGACAAGCGCAACGAATATTCGGCGTCGCTTTACGACCTCTTGAGTGCCTATGCCGGCCAGCGCCAGCGCCAGGCGATCACCAATGTGCAGATCGCCAGGCGTAGTGTCTGGTCGCTGAAGCAGGCGCGCGACATCCTCGCGCGCATGGTCGGCGAACTGAAGGATTGGACCGCGCTCGATCATTTCCTCATCCAATACATGACCGGACCGGAAGAACGGGCGACGGCGATCGCCAGTTCCTTTGCCGCCAGCCTCGAGATGGTCCGCGACGGAAGTGTCGAAATCCGCCAGCACGAGCCGTTTGCGCCTATCTATCTGCGTGAACGCCAGCCCGCCGCCGCGCAGACCGAAGGTACGTCATGACCGAAGGATCAAACGTCGTTCCGTTCTCCCTCGACGATGAGGATGGCGAGACCATCAAGCAGAATCCGGCCGCGCGCCTGCATCTGGCCGAAGCCGTGCGCATGGCCGAGGCGATCGTCTTTGCCAGCGCCAATCCGGTGAGCGAACGACAACTGGTATCGCGGCTGCCGGAGGGTGTCGACGTTCCGGCCGCCATGGCCGAATTGCAGCGCATTTACGAGCGCCGGGGCGTCAATCTCGTCCGGGTCGCGGACGCCTGGGCCTTCCGTACCGCCGGCGACCTTGCCTTCCTGATGAGCCGCGACACCATCCAGCAGAAAAAGCTGTCGCGCGCGGCTCTCGAAGTGCTGTCGGTGATCGCTTATCACCAGCCGGTGACCCGCGCCGAGATTGAGGACATCCGGGGTGTCGAGACCTCCAAGGGCACGCTCGACACGCTGATGGAAACCGAATGGGTGCGCATGCGCGGACGCCGCAAGACGCCGGGCCGGCCGGTGACCTATGGCACCACCGAAAAGTTCCTCGACCATTTCGGGTTGGAGGAGATCCGCGACCTGCCTGGTATGGAAGAGCTCAAGGGGGCAGGGCTGCTGTCGACCCGCATGCCGCCCGGCTTCTCCGTGCCGCTGCCGCCATCCGACCCGGATCTGCTCACCGACGACGAGGATCCGCTGACGGACATCGATCTGGAGGAGCTTGGCCTGTTGACACCTCGCGTTACAGATGATTGACCGGCGCCGGTGTGGAACCGGCCCCCGGAGGTCCATCCTGTGACGACCAATCAAGCCCAGACGACATCCCGCGTGACAGCGGGCGTGACCTTTGCCGCGCGTCTGGCCTTTGAAAACATCCGCCATTCCTTCGCCAATGGTGCCGAGACGCTGCGCGATGTCACCCTCGCGGCCGAACCCGGCGAAGTGTTGTGCCTGCTCGGCCCGTCCGGCTCCGGCAAGACGACGCTGCTCAGGATCGCCGCCGGCATCGAAGCGCAAAAGTCGGGCAGGGTGCTGTTGAACGGCAAGGAAATAGCTGGTCCCCAGGTGTTTTTGCCACCGGAGCAACGCTCCATCGGCCTGGTTTTCCAGGATTTCGCGCTGTTTCCGCATCTGACCATTCTGGACAATGTGCGTTTTGGCCTGACCGCGCTGTCACGCGAAGAGGGCAAACGCGAGGCGTTGATCGCGCTCGCCCGCGTCGACCTCGAACATTATGCCGACAATTACCCGCACGCATTGTCCGGCGGCGAGCAGCAGCGCGTGGCGCTTGCTCGCGCGCTGGCGCCACGCCCGGCGGTTCTGCTGATGGACGAGCCGTTCTCCGGTCTTGATTCGCGCCTCAAGGATTCTGTGCGGGCCGAGACGCTGGCGATCCTGCGCGAAAGCCGCGCAACAGCGATCGTCGTCACCCATGATGCCGAAGAGGCGATGCGCATGGGCGACCGCATCGCGCTGCTCAAGGATGGCCAGCTGGTGCAAACGGGCAGGGCGGATGATCTTTATCTGCGCCCGGCAAACCTGTTTGTCGCCGGCTTTTTCTCCGAGCTCAACGTCTTTTCGGCCAAGGTTGTCGATGGTTATGCCGACACGCCGGTCGGCGAGGTCGAAACCGAGATCGCCGATGGCACGCAAGTTTCGGTCGCGGTGCGACTCACCGGCATCGATGTCAGCGAAACCACAGGCGAAACTCAGGCTCGCATCATCTCCAGGCGCTATCTAGGCGTCGTCGAATTGCTCGAACTTGCGGTGCCGGGCGCCGAGACACCGGTGAGGGCGCGCATACGCTGCGGCGCTTTGTCCGCAAAAGCACGTGATATATGGCTGTCGCTTCGAAAAGCGGATGTTCTAGTGTTTGAATCCGGAAGCGAAAGAGCCTAGATCAATCGCAGGGAAACTGTTCAAGAGAGAGTTCAATGGGTTCGTTTTCAATCTGGCACTGGCTGATCGTTCTGGTCGTCGTGCTGCTGCTCTTCGGTCGCGGCAAGATCCCCGAGCTGATGGGTGATATGGCCAAGGGCATCAAGAGCTTCAAGAAGGGTATGTCGGAAGACGAAGCCGACGACGCCAAGACGGTCGAGCATCGCAACGACGAGGCCGTGAATTCGACCAAGGAAAAGGCCAGCAAGAGCTGAGACCTCACTCTTGATACAGCGCCGCGCGTCCATTCGGACGCGCACAGGCGGCTGTAAGCTTCTTGAATCCGTGCATGAACTTTTCCGAACATCGTTGTCGATTTCGGGGCATGCACTAGCCGGATCGCACCGACATGTTTGAAATCGGCTGGACCGAAATGCTGGTGATCGCGGTCGTCATGATCGTGGTCGTTGGCCCGAAGGATTTGCCCAAGATGCTCCGCACCATCGGGCGGATGACGGCCAAGGCTCGGTCCATGGCAGGCGATTTTCAGCGCCAGTTCAACGAGGCGATGAAAGAGGCCGAGCTCGACGACGTCAAGAAGTCGATCGACGAGCTGCGCGGGCTCAATCCGGCCAATGAGATCAGGAAGCAGCTTAATCCGTTCGAGCAAGCTGCCGCCGATGTGCGGGCCGGCATCGATACGGCAATGAAGCCGACCCAGCCTGCGCCGCCGGCGGACCCCGCCGAAAGTACCGTGCATCCGGCTGAGCCCTTGAAAAGCGGCGCAGCGGCGATGCCGGGCGTTGCCGGACCTGAGGCGATGCCTCCGGCACCGGTATTCCCGGCAGCCGAGGTCAAAGCCACGCCAGTGCCTGCTGCGGCCAAGGTAGAAAAGCCGAAGGTTGCGGCAAAACCAAAGGCAGAGGCGAAGCCCAAGGCAACGCCTGAAGCCAAGCCTGCGAAGGCCAAGGCAAGTGCTGCGCCTGCCAAGGCCCCGGCACCGAAGGCTGTGGCAGCCAAGGCTGCCACGCCCAAGAAGACTGTCGCTGCGAAAGCGACCAAAGCAGGAAAAGCCTCGTGAGCGCCGAAGACGACGAGATCGAAAAGTCCTCGGCCCCGCTTCTCGAACATCTGATCGAGTTGCGCACGCGGCTGATGTGGTCCATCGGCGGCTTCTTCGTGGCCTTCCTGGTCTGCTTTTTCTTTGCCAAGCAGCTGTTCAACCTGCTCGTCATCCCGTTCAAATGGGCGACGAAATGGGCAGGTCTCGACCCGCACAAGGTCGAGCTGATCTACACCGCGCCGCAGGAATTCTTCTTCACCCAGATCAAGCTCGCCATGTTCGGCGGCCTGGTGATCGCTTTCCCGCTGATCGCCACGCAGATCTACAAGTTCATCGCGCCCGGTCTCTACAAAAACGAGCGCAATGCCTTCCTGCCGTTCCTGATCGCCTCGCCGGTCCTGTTCGTGATGGGGGCGTCACTGGTCTATTTCTTCTTTACGCCGATGGTGATGTGGTTCTTCCTCGCCATGCAGCAAGCCGGCACCGACGATCAGGTGCAGATCTCGCTGCTGCCCAAGGTGTCGGAATATCTCAGCCTGATCATGACGCTGATCTTCTCCTTTGGCCTGGTTTTCCAGCTGCCGGTGGTGACGACGCTGATGGCGCGGGTAGGCCTGGTCACCTCGCAGGGGCTGGCCGACAAGCGTAAATGGGCGATCGTTCTTGCTTTCGTGGTGGCAGCCGTGCTGACGCCGCCAGACCCGGTCAGCCAGATCGGCCTTGCCCTTCCTACGATCCTTCTTTACGAGATTTCCATCTGGACCGCCCGGATGATCGAAAAAAAGCGCGAGAAGGATCGTGTGGCGAGCGAAACGCAGGACGCGGGCGAAAGCACCGCCGAGCAGCAATCGCCAGCAGCATCGACCTCGCTCGAAGGCACAGGCAGCGGCACCAACGCTAGCTGACAGCCCGATCCGCCGTCGCGGTCGTTTCGACAACCGCGACGACCGGAATTTTTAAATGCTTGATATCAAATGGATTCGCGAGAACCCCGGAGCGCTTGCCGACGCACTTGGCAAGCGCGGGCAGTCGGCCGAGCTGGCGCGAGCCACCGTTGACGACCTGATCGCCAAGGATGAGGCGCGTCGCGCCCATGTCTCGAAGCTGCAGGAAGCTCAAGAGCGCCGCAACGCTGCCTCCAAGGAAATCGGCAATGCGATGCGCTCGGGTGATTCCGCGCTCGCCGAGAAGCTCAAGACCGAAGTCGCCGAGATCAAGGGCTTCATCCAGGATGGCGAAGGCCGCGAGCGCGAGCTCGACAAGGCGCTCGACGCAGCCCTGGCCGTGATCCCCAACGTGCCTTTGGAAGACGTTCCGGTCGGCAAGGATGAAAACGACAATGTCGTGCTGCGCAAGGTCGGCAAGGTTCCGACGCGCCCGAACTGGGTGAAGGAGCATTTCGAGATCGGCGAAGCGCTCGGCCTGATGGATTTCGAGCGTGCCGCCAAGCTTTCCGGTTCGCGCTTCACCGTGCTCAAGGGGCAGCTTGCCCGCCTCGAGCGCGCGCTTGGCCAGTTCATGCTCGACCTGCACACCACCGAGCACGGCTACACCGAAGTGCAGCCGCCGCTTCTGGTGCGCGACGAGGTGCTTTTTGGCACCAACCAGCTGCCGAAATTCGAAGAAGACCTGTTCTTCGTGCCGCACGGCGACGGCCGGTTGGGGCTGATCCCCACCGCCGAGGTGCCGCTGACCAATCTGGTGCGCGAGGAAATCCTGGCGAACGAGCAGTTGCCGCTGCGAATGACCGCACTTACCGCGTGCTTCCGTTCTGAAGCCGGATCGTCGGGCCGCGACACGCGCGGCATGTTGCGCCAGCACCAGTTCTACAAGGTCGAGCTGGTTTCGATCGTCGATGCAGAAAGCGCGCTCGCCGAGCATGACCGCATGACCGAATGCGCGGAGGCCGTGCTGAAGAAGCTCGATCTGCCATTCCGCACCATGGTGCTGTGCACCGGCGACATGGGCTTTGGCGCGCGCAAGACGCATGACATCGAGGTCTGGCTGCCGGGTCAGAACACCTATCGCGAAATCTCGTCCTGCTCGGTCTGCGGCGATTTCCAGGCCCGTCGCATGGATGCGCGCTATCGTCCGAAGGAAGAGAAGGGCACGCGCTTCGTCCATACGCTCAACGGTTCGGGCGTGGCTGTCGGCCGCGCGTTGATCGCGGTGCTCGAAAACTACCAGAACGAGGATGGCAGCGTAACGATTCCTGAAGTCCTGCGTCCTTACATGGGTGGTCTCTCCAAGATCGAAATGAAGTGACATGCGTATTCTGCTGACCAACGACGACGGCATCCATGCTGAAGGCCTTGCCTGCCTGGAGCGGATCGCCAACCAGCTGTCTGACGATGTCTGGGTGGTGGCGCCGGAGACCGACCAGTCGGGCTACGCGCATTCGCTGTCGATCTCCGAGCCGCTTCGGCTGCGCAAGATCAGCGACAAGCATTATGCGGTGAACGGCACGCCGACCGATTGCGTCATCATGGGCGCGCGCAAGATCCTGCCGGAACCGCCGGACCTGATCCTGTCGGGCATCAATTCGGGTCTGAATGTCGCCGACGACGTGACCTATTCGGGCACCGTGGCTGGTGCCATGGAAGGGGCGCTGATCGGCATTCGTTCGATCGCGCTTAGCCAGGCCTACATCTACGAGAACGAAGAGCGCATCGTGCCTTATGAAACGGCCGAAGCGCTGGCGCCGGCACTGCTGCGCAAGCTGATTGCCACCGAACTGCCGATCGGCGTGCTGCTCAACGTCAACTTCCCGAATTGCCCGCCCGAAGAGGTGACGGGGCCGGTCGTGGCAAGCCAGGCCAAGCTCGCCTACGGCATCTGGGTCGAGGAGCGCCGCGACGGCCGCAGCCTGCCTTATTACTGGCTGCGTTTCGGCCGCGACGAGCCGGTAGTGAAGCCGGGTACCGACCTTCATGCGGTGCGCAACAAGCAGATTTCCGTCACCCCGCTCAAGCTCGACATGACGGCGCATGAACTGCGCGATCAATTGGCCAAGGCAATTGCATGAACATGATACCGGACGACCGTGAGGGCTTCGCCGCCTTTCTTCTTCGCCTGCGTGGGCGCGGCATCGTTCCGAAAAATCTCATTGCCGCTTTCGAGGCGACGCCGAGACGCGACTTCATCCCCGGCCAATTCCATCCCATCGCCTGGTCGGATCGCATGCTGCCGATCGAATGCGGTGAGGCGATCGAAGGTGCCGATCTCCAGGCCGCCGTCATTGCCGCGCTCAACATCGAACAAGGCAACCGTGTGCTCGAAGTCGGAACCGGCTCGGGCTACACGGCGGCGGTCATGGCTCGCCTCGCCGGTCGTGTCGTCACGATAGACCGCTTCAAGACACTGACCGAACAGGCGCGCCAGCGCTTCGAGGTGCTTGGCATGAGCAACGCGCTGGTCCGTCAGGGTGACGGATCCAACGGCTTGCCGGGCGAAGGGCCGTTCGACCGCATCGTGGTATGGGCCGCATTCGACAGCTACCCGCGCATGTTCGTCGATCAACTGTCGAGCGGCGGCACGATGATCGCGCCCATCGGCCCCGAAGAGGGCGAACAGGTGCTGTGCAAGCTCACCAAGATCGGCAGCCGCTTTGAACGCGAAGATCTGGGTGTCGTCCGCCTCCAGGCGCTGGCCCGCGGCGTCGCTGCCGTTCTCTAGACATATCCCCTACAGATTGAGCGCGAACCGGGCCTTTGCCCGGGCTTGGCTGCGTCTTGCCGCGGCTGGGGAAGCATTTGATTTATTTGATCCTCTTAACCGACCAGTAACATTAACGCGCTTTAATCAAGCCTAGTTGGTATCGGGTAAAGCGCGGGTCAGTGCGATGCGTTTCAGTATTATGAAGTCGAATAAACGCTCTCTGGCGCGCGGTGGCGCCGTGCTGCTGGTTGCCGGCATGGCGGCAGGGTGCAGTTCGGGAGTGTCGCGATTCGGCGGCGGTGGCGTCGACGACCTCTTTACGGCATCGACGCCCAACCAGCAGTCGATCATCAACAATCAGCAGCAGCCGCAGCCTTATCCGGGCGATCCCCAGATGGCGGCAGCGCCGGTTGCCCCCAGCAGTTCGGGTTCGGTCAGCCGCGGCAGCCTCCAGCCGGTGTCGTCGCAGCCTCTGCCCGCACCTGTTGCCCAGGCCTCCACGCTCGCCCCGGCTCCTGTTCGCACAGCCCAGGCTCCGGCACCCGCAGTCGATCATGCCGCGACCGGTACGCTGACCCAGCCGCAGACGGCGCAGGCGGAACAAAATACGCTCAAGCTGCCGACCAAGAAGCCGTTGCCGGCCAATCCGCCGCTGTCTACCGACAAGGTGGCGGTGCTGCCACAGCAGCCCAAGACCAAGGAAAGCGCTGTCGCGCAGCTCGACTCTTCGGCTGACAAGAATGCCAAGCCGGTTGGTGCCGGTGGCGGCTATAAGGTCGCGGAGGGTGACACGCTCAATCGCATCGCCCAAAAGCTCGGCGTCACGACCGCAGCACTCAAGCAGGCCAATGGTCTGCAGGACGGCCGCATCCGTATCGGTCAAACGCTGAAGGTGCCTGGCGCGACCACGGCCGTTGCCGCGGCGAAGCCCGCCGCCATCGATCCGGTGGTCACAAGCACGCCGGCTCCTGCCAAGCCGGCCGTTGCCGCGGCGAAGCCCGCAGCGGAAGCGCCTGCGGTTGCTTCCTATACGCCGCCGAAGAAAGACAAGCTGGTCGAGCAGGCCGAAGAATCGGCGGCACCGGCACCAAATGCCACCGGCATCGACCGCATGCGCTGGCCAGTGCGTGGCCGGGTCGTTGCCAACTACGGCAAGGGCGGCGGCAAGTCGAATGACGGCATCGACATCTCGGTGCCGGAAGGCACGCCCGTCAAGGCCGCCGAGAACGGCGTTGTCATCTATGCCGGCGACGGGCTCAAGGAATTCGGCAACACCGTGCTGGTGCGCCACGAGAACGGTCTCGTCACCGTCTATGGTCACGCCAGCGAGTTGAAGGTTCAGCGCGGCCAGAAGGTCAAGCGGGGCGAGGAGATCGCACTGTCTGGCATGAGCGGCAGCACAGACGCGCCGAAGCTGCACTTCGAAGTGCGCAAGAATTCCACGCCTGTCGATCCGGGCGGCTATCTCGAATGATTTCGCGGGTCGTCTGACCTCCATCAGACCCGCCAGTTCCGCCCGTCCCGAATCAGGGGCGGGCGTTTTCGTTTGGGGCTTCAGTCTTTAAGTTGTTTGCCGAGGCGGCCGGCCAAATCCTGGATGAACTGCCAGGCGACGCGGCCCGAGCGGCCGCCGCGCGTCGTCGCCCATTCCAGTGCTTCGGCGCGCAGCGATTCTGGATCGCTGTCGAGGCCGTGGTAGCTGGCATAGCCGTTGACCATGTCGAGATACTCGTCCTGCGAGCATTTGTGGAAGCCGAGCCACAGGCCGAAGCGGTCCGACAGGGAAACCTTTTCCTCGACGGCCTCGGACGGGTTGATTGCTGTCGAGCGCTCATTGTCTATCATGTCGCGCGGCAGCAGGTGCCGGCGGTTCGAGGTCGCGTAGAAGATGACATTGCCCGGCCGGCCCTCGACGCCACCTTCGAGCGCTGCCTTGAGCGACTTGTAGGACGTGTCGTCATGGTCGAACGACAGGTCGTCGCAAAACAGGATGAAGCGATAAGGCGCTGCCTTGAGCAGGTTCATCAGCTTGGGCAGCGTGTCGATGTCCTCGCGATGGATCTCGATCAGCTTGAGGGGGGCTGCACTTTTGCCCGAAGCGTTGATGGTGGCGTGTGCTGCCTTGACCAGCGACGATTTGCCCATGCCGCGCGCGCCCCACAAAAGCACGTTGTTGGCGGGCAAGCCGGCGGCGAAGCGCTCGGTGTTGTCGACAAGGATGTCACGGACACGGTCAACGCCCTTGATCAGGCCGATGTCGACGCGGTTGACCCGGTGGACGGGCTCGAGATAGCCGGGATCCGCCGCCCAGACGTAGCAGTTGGCGGTGTCGAGATCGGTTTCAGGAGCAGGCACGGGAGCCAGCCTGGCTACCGCGGCTATAAGTCGTTCGAGTTTGTCGTTGAGTGCTTCGAACGTCTTTTCCATGGCTATTCCCATCGGTCTCTACATTTCAAATGACGCGCGATGCTGTAACACGCTCAAACAACGCGGAAAAGCGCCGTAACTGGCCGGATGCGCAGTTGCATTGGCGGCTTTAGCGACTATATTCCGCGCACATTTCCGGGGGACCGATGTGCGGTATCCCGATACTTTCTCAGGAGACATTCATGTTCGTCACGCCGGCATACGCACAGGCCACCGGGGCTACGCCCGACGTTCTCATCAGCATTCTGCCGTTTGTGCTGATCTTCGTGATCATGTATTTTCTTATCATTCGCCCGCAGCGCACCCAGCTGAAGAAGCGTGGCGAGATGCTTTCGGCGATCCGCCGCGGCGATACGGTTGTCACCGGTGGCGGCTTCGTCGGCAAGGTGAGCAAGGTCATCGACGACAACGAACTCGAGGTTGATCTGGGCAACGGCCTCAAGGTGACGGCGCTGCGTGCGACCATCTCCGACGTTCGGGTCAAGGGCGAGCCGATCGCCAACCAGAACGCCAAGAAATAACCTTAGAGTACCGTGCGTCCGAAAGGACGCACAAAGTTCGCTCTAAGTATTTGTATAAAGTATCGGCTTTCCGAAAATTGATTTCGATTTTCGGGCCGATGCTGTAGTCGAGGCGAGACGCACCGCTTTCACGCCTTAACGGACGAGGCCAAATGCTCTATTTTTCGCGCTGGAAGACAATCTCGATCTGGGCCGTCGTGCTCCTCGGGGTGCTCTTCACCATCCCGAACATGCTGACCAAGTCTCAGCTCGATTCCCTTCCGGGATGGTTTCCCAAGCGCGCGCTGACACTTGGCCTCGACCTTCAAGGCGGCTCGCACATTCTGCTGTCCATCGACAAGCAGGGGCTGGTCGACGAGCGTCTGCAGGCGACCCGCGACGACATCCGCACCATGCTGCGCGACGCCAAGGTCGGCTACACCGGCCTGACTGGAACGGGCAAGACGATCCAGGTCCGCATCACCGATCTGAACGAAGTGGAAGCGGCGAAAAAGGCACTGGCCACGCTCATCGCGCCGATTTCGTCGGGCATGTTCGGCACAGGCTCGGTGAGCGAGCTTGCGCTTGAGGAGCCTGAGCCTGGCCTTTTGCGCTACACGTTGACTGATTCCGGCATCGATTATCGCGTCAACAACGCCGTCACCCAGTCGATCGAAGTCATCGGCCGCCGCGTCAATGAACTCGGCACCACCGAGCCGATCATCCAGCGTGCGGGTGCCGACCGCATCCTCGTTCAGGTTCCGGGTCTCCAGGACCCGACCCGTCTCAAGGAAATCCTCGGCAAGACCGCCAAGCTGACCTTCCAGATGGTCGACCAGTCGATGTCGCCGCAGGAGGCCATGCAGGGTCGTCCGCCCGCGGGCTCGACTGTGATGTATTCGCAGGACGATCCGCCCGTTCCCTATCTGATTGAAAACCGCGTCATCGTGTCGGGCGAAAACCTCACCGATGCGCAGGCGACTTTCGACCAGCGTACCAATGAGGCGGTCGTTTCCTTCCGCTTCGACGGCAAGGGCGCATCGCGCTTCGGCCAGGCCACCCAGCAGAATGTCGGCAAGCTGTTTGCCATCATCCTCGACAACCAGGTGATCTCGGCGCCGCGCATCAACGAGCCGATCCTTGGCGGTTCGGGCCAGATTTCCGGCAACTTCACTGCTCAGAGCGCCAACGATCTGGCTGTGCTGCTGCGCGCCGGCGCGCTGCCGGCCGATCTGACCATTGTCGAGGAGCGCACTGTCGGCCCAAGCCTTGGCGCCGACTCGATCGCGGCGGGCAAATTCGCCTCGGTGATCGCAGGTATCCTGGTCGTCGGCTTCATGCTGGTTGCCTATGGCACGCTCGGCATCATCGCCAATATCGCCCTTGCCGCCAACGTGGCGCTGATCATCGCCATCCTCTCCATCCTGGGCGCGACGCTGACGATGCCCGGCATCGCCGGTATCGTCTTGACCGTCGGCATGGCGGTCGACTCCAACGTCATCATCTACGAACGCGTGCGTGAGGAGCGACAGCTCGGCCGATCGCTCGTGCAATCGCTTGATTCAGGCTTTTCGCGCGCGCTGGCGACAATCGTCGACGCCAACTTCACCACATTCATCGCAGCGATCATCCTGTTTTATCTCGGCTCGGGTCCGGTGCGCGGTTTCGCCGTCACTCTTGCCATCGGTATCGTGACGACGGTGTTCACCGCCTTTACGCTGACCCGTTGGCTGGTTTCGATCTGGCTGCGCCGCGCCAAGCCCAAGGAACTGCCCAAGGGCTTCATTCGTTTCGTGCCGGACAACACGAAATATTCCTTCATGGGGCTGCGCCGCTACGCCTTTGCGCTGTCGGCTGCCGCGTCGCTTGCGGCGATGGTGTTGTTCTTCACCATCGACATGAATTACGGCATCGACTTCAAGGGCGGCACCAGCCTGGAAGTGCAGGCCAAGAGCGGCGATGCCAGCTCGTCCGACGTGCGGGCACGGCTGAGCGAGCTCAACATCGGTGACGTCCAGGTCCAGGAATTCGGCGCCGCAAGCACCTTGCTGATCCGGGTCGAGGGCCAGAAGGCCGGCGACAATGCCGAGCAGAGCGTGGTCGAGAAGGTGCGGGGCGAACTCGCCAACGACTACGACTTCCGCCGTGTTGAATCGGTAGGCCCGACGGTGTCGAGCGAGCTCGCCTTGTACGGCGCACTGGGCGTGATGGCCGCGATGCTGGCGATGCTGGTCTACATCTGGTTCCGCTTCGAGTGGCAGTTCGGCCTTGGTGCCATTCTCGCCACCATCCACGACGTGACCATGATGGTCGGCCTTTATGTCATCACCGGCATCGAGTTCAACCTGACCAGTATCGCGGCGATCCTGACCATCGTCGGCTATTCGATCAACGATACCGTCGTGGTCTACGACCGTGTCCGAGAAAATCTGCGCAAGTACAAGAAGATGCCGATCGAGCAGTTGCTCGACCTGTCGATGAACCAGACGCTGTCGCGTACGGTCCTGACCGGTCTGACCACGCTGCTGGCCCTGGTTTCGCTCTACCTCTTCGGTGGCGAGGTCATCCGGTCCTTCACGCTTGCCATGATCTTCGGCATCGTGGTCGGCACCTACTCGTCGATCTTCGTCGCCGGCCCGCTGCTTATCTTGTTCCGGCTGCGGCCGTCAGGCATCGATGCCGACGACAAGGGCAAGGACAAGCCGGCGGTGCCGGCTAGCGCTCACCCGACCAAGTCGTAACTGAAATGGCAGGGCTGATCATCCGAGAAGCGCATTTCCCCGGGCGGGCGCCCGTCGACGCTTATGGCGACGGCGGCTTCCGCTTCGCGGACATGTCGCATCGCGGTTCGATCCTGTGCCTGCCGTCCGGCATCTATGGCTGGCAGCCGGCCGACCCATTGGCGCTGCAGCCGTCGGATTTCGAAAAGCTCTTCGCCGAGGCGGGGCAGGTGGAAATCCTGCTCGTTGGCATGGGCAAGGAATTGCGGCGCTTGCCCGAGACGCTCAGGGCGGCACTCAAGGCTGCCAAGATCTCTGCCGATCCGATGTCGACCGGGGCTGCGGTGCGTACCTACAACGTGCTGCTTGCTGAGGAGCGCGCGGTGGCTGCCGCTTTCATTGCTGTCGACTGACCGTGGACGAGGCGAACCGCGCAGCAAAGGCCTTGATGGAAGCGGTGCGTACCGCCGACCGCGACCGCTATCTCGCGGCACTTTATGCACCCGAAGACAAGCGTCAGGCACTTCTCGCGCTTTATGCCTTCAACGCCGAGATATCAGCTATCCGCGACCGCGTCAGCGAGCCGATGCCCGGCGAGATCAGGCTGCAATGGTGGCGCGATGTCATTGCCACTGGCGATCGGAACGCGGGCGCGGGGCATCCGGTCGCAACCGCATTGATGGCGGCGACCGAGACCTATCGCCTGCCAATCGCTGCCTTCGACAACTATCTCGAAGCCCGCATCTTCGACCTTTACGACGACCCGATGCCCTCGCGCACCGATCTGGAAGGCTATTGCGGCGAAACCGCTTCAGCGCTGATCCAGCTTGCAGCATTTGTGCTCGATGCCGACGAGGCCCCGAAACACGCGGAGCTGTCCGGTCATGCCGGCTGTGCGCAGGCGATCACAGGATTGCTGCGGCTGCTGCCGATCCACCGCGTGCGCGGCCAATGTTATGTGCCAAGGGATATCCTTGCCGCAGCCGGGACGACGCCGGAGGAGTTCGTGGCAAACGCCACCGCCCAGTCGTCGCGGCATGCCGTTCAGGCTATGGCCGCGCTGGCGCGCGAACATCTCCGCGCCTTCCAACGTGGCGCCAAGGAATTGCCTGACACACTGCGGCCGGCTTTCCTGCCGCTGTCGCTGACGCCGACCTATCTCGACCGGCTGGAGCGCGGCAAGGACGGCATGTCTTTTCTGCGCAAACATCTGCTGATGTTGAAAACCGCTTCACGCGGCTGGTAGCTGTTCAAACCACTGCGACGTGTTCGTCACGCTTGGTGAAGAAAAAGAAGCGGTCGAGGCCACGGGAATTGACGTAGGAGCGGACGTCGCGGTGCAGGCGTCGGGCAACGCTGGCCGAGGCCACATTGTCCGGCGCGACGATCGAGCCGATTTCCATTTCTTCCGTCGCCTCAAAACCGTATGCCATCGCGGCACGCGCGGCTTCGAGTGCTATGCCGCGGCCGCGCCAGGCCGGTGCGACATGGTAGCCGATTTCGAGGACGCGAGCACCGGCCACATCCTGCCAGGTCGGACCGCAATCGCCGATCAACGCGCCGCTTGCCTTGTCGATGATCGCCCACAGCCCGAATCCATCCCGCTGATAGCGGTCACGGTTCCTGTCGATCCACTCGACGGCGGCGGCTTCGGTCGTCATCTCTGGATAGAAGCGGCGGGCATAGTCGTCAGCGAAGATCGCCAGGATCTCCGCTGAATCGTCCGGCTGCATCTCCCGCAAGATCAGGCGCGTGGTCTCGGGAGGAAGCATTTTTTTCGCCCTGTTCTATTCCGCCGCTTGTGCTGCTTCGGCAATGCCGAGCCAGGCGCGGCAATCGACCAGCGCGCGCGCCGTCATCGCCTTTTTCTTGGCGACGGTCTTTTCCTTGCCGCGCAGGCGTTTGCCTTCGACCTTGGGCGCTTCCATCACCGGGAATAGGCCGAAATTGACATTCATCGGCTGGAACGAGCGTTTGCCCGGCTCATCGTCGGAAACGATGTGGCCGCCGGTGATGTGGTTCAGCAAGGCGCCGAAAGCGGTGGTCACAGGTGGCTGGCTCACAGGCTGGCCAAGGCGCTCGGCGGCGGCGAAGCGCCCAGCAAGCAGGCCGATGGCGGCACTTTCGACATAACCCTCGCAGCCGGTGATCTGGCCGGCGAAACGCAGGCCAGGCCGCGACTTGAGCTGAAGCGTCGGGTCAAGCAGTGTCGGTGAATTGAGATATGTGTTGCGGTGCAGGCCGCCGAGGCGGGCGAACTCGGCATTCTCCAGGCCCGGAATCATGCGGAGCACATTGACCTGCTCGCCATGCTTCAGCTTGGTCTGGAAACCGACCATGTTGTAGAGCGTGCCCAGCGCATTGTCCTGACGCAGCTGGACGACGGCATAGGCCTTCACTGTTGGATTGTGGGCATTGGTCAGGCCCATCGGTTTCATCGGGCCGTGACGCAAGGTCTCGCGTCCGCGTTCCGCCATCACCTCGATCGGCAGGCAGCCGTCGAAATAGGGCGTGCCTTCCCATTCCTTGAACTCGGTCTTTTGGCCATCGAGCAGCGCCTGGACAAAGGCGTCATACTGCTCCTTGTCCATCGGGCAGTTGATGTAGTCCTTGCCGGTGCCGCCGGGGCCGACCTTGTCGTAGCGCGACTGGAACCAGCAGACATTCAGGTCGACGCTATCGAAATGGATGATCGGCGCGATCGCGTCGAAGAAGGCAAGCGCGTCGGCGCCGGTATTGGCAGCGATCGCTTCGGCGAGCGAGGGTGCGGTCAGCGGTCCGGTGGCGATGATCGCCTGGTCCCAGTCGGCGGGCGGCAGGCCGGTCACTTCCTCGCGAACGATTGATATCAGCGGATGGGCCTCGAGCCGAGCGGTGACGGCGTTGGAAAAACCATCACGGTCGACAGCAAGCGCGCCGCCGGCGGGAACCTGGTTGGCGTCGCCCGCGCTCATGATCAGCGAGCCGGCAAGGCGCATTTCGGCATGCAGCAGGCCGACGGCGTTGGTTTCAGCGTCGTCAGAGCGGAAAGAATTGGAGCAGACCAGCTCGGCCAGGCCGTCGGTCTTGTGCGCGTCGGTGCCTCGGACGCCACGCATTTCATGCAGGATCACCGGCACGCCGGCCGAGGCCACCTGCCATGCTGCTTCTGATCCGGCGAGGCCGCCGCCGATGATGTGAATAGGTTTTGTGTTCATCGCGCCGGAATAATCCCTTGGCAGCGGGAATGCAACGATTGCGGCTGTTTGTCCGGGTGCGAGAGGGGGTTGCGAGCGGCGTGTGACAACATCTAAGATACCGAAATGGTTAGACATTCAATCTATCGGTTGGTTATTGCAGGCATAACTACCTTCTCAAGCTTCGATGGTCTCGCGCATGCTGCGCCGAGCGCAGCAGCGACCAAGCGCATCGACATCTGCCATGGTTATAGCTGTGCGTTCCGATCGCGCCTCGACCTCGGGCCGAATGACGCCAGGCGATTTGCATCGATTTTCGCTTCCGGCAAGGCTTCGCCGCAGGCCGAACGGGCAGCAATCGCCAAGGCGGTCAGCTATTTCGAAACGCGCGAGCAGCAGGTCACCGGTGTTCGCGACCAGCCGAAGTCGGAGTTCGGGGCCTCGAAGGTCAGGGGCCAGATGGATTGCGTCGACGAATCGACCAACACCAACGCCCTGCTTCGCTATCTCGATGGCCGTGGCCTGCTCAAATACCACAAGGTCGAGGCGAAAACCTCGCGCGGGTTCCTGCTCGATGGACGTTATCCGCACTGGACGGCGGTGATCCGCGCGCCTGACGGCGTCAAATGGGTCGTCGATTCCTGGTACGCCCCGATGGGCGGTACCCCCGACATCATCCCGCTCAGCGAATGGAAGGTGCGCGGCGTGATGGAAAGCGGCGCGTTGAACTAACGACAAGTTGAGCCGGGCCCAAAACGACAACACCCGCCGGGGGAGGACCGGCGGGTGTCGTTTTGGTGGTCAGCTTCAGGGAGGAGGAGGAAGCTGACCTATTCGCCATTGCCGGGGAGGAGGTCGGCGCTGGCAAAATTCCTTTCGCCAATCAAAGAGGGCGAAACTCTTTCGGGGTCTTCGGGGTAACGACACCCGCCAGGGGAGGAGGTCTGGCGGGTGTGTTAAGGTGGTCAGCTTATCGGGAGGAAAAAGCTGACCTGATCCGTCATTGTCGGGGAGGAGGTCGACGCTGACGGAATTCTCGAATTAGATTGCGCGGCGGGCGATCGACTGGATCTCGCCACGATTGATGCCGAGATCGGCAAGCTGGCGGTTCGACAGACGGCCAAGCTCGTTCACCGTCTCGCGATAAGCGCGCCAGTTACGGTAAGTGCGGAGCAAGTTCATTTTAGTTCTCTTTTCGGTTCGGACAGGTGGGTCCAGCGGACCCGGTTTCGATTAGATGGCTTTACGTGCGACGAAGTGGATGTCGCTGCGGGTGATGCCAAGGTCGGTCAGTTCACGGTTCGACAGGCGGCTCAGCTCGGAGACAGTCTCGCGGTAGCGGCGCCAGTTGCGGTAATTGCGGATCAGGTTCATCTTCGTTTCCCTTCGTCTTCTTTTCTCTTCTGTGTACGGGGCGTAGATAGGATGCCCTTGCCTAAAATTGAAGCGCTATGCTCGCATGGCAGCAATGCGTTTTGTGCATTGCAGCATTAATGGGCATTAAGCCTTCGGTCATAATTGTGACCGAATCTGAAATTCGCCATAATGACAACGGCTTGGGCCAGAGATTGGCGGCTGTGGCAGAGGGAAGCGACTTATGGCGAGCTATGCCACCAAGGTGAAGAATGACATTGCGCGTTGGGTCGACGGCGGGCTGCTCGACCGGGCGACGGGTGACGTGCTTGTGCGCGATGTCGAAGCCAACGAACGCAACGGTCTCAACTTCGGTTCGATCCTGGCGATCATGGCGGCTTTGCTGTTTGCCGCCGCGATCCTCATTCTCGTCGCCGCCAATTGGGAGGCGATCCCGCGCGTGGCGCGTGTCGGCGCTTTGTTTGCGATCATCTTTGCCGGTTATGTCGGCGGCGCGGTGCTCAAGGAGCGCGGCCATGGCGGTTTCGCCGAAGCACTTTGGCTGATCGCGGCTGCGGCCTTTGGCGGTTCGATCGCGCTGATCGGCCAGATGTATCATTTCTCCGGCGACGAGGCCGCGGCCGTCGTCACCTGGTGCATTGGCACGGCGATTGCGGCTGCCGCGCTACGCTCCAATGCCTTGACTGTGGCGGCTGTCGGCATCGCCGACGCCTGGCTGGTGCTCAAGGGCTTCGATATCTTCCGCCGCGAGCAATTGCCGCATTTCTTCGTCGTGTTCATGGCTGTGTTCTGGGTGCTGTCGTTGTGGACGCAAAGCCGCGCCGCACGGCACCTCATTGTGCTCTCGCTGATCTTCTATGCGGTGCTGCTCGGCATCCACTACAACACGCTTGAGGTGGCATTGGCGCTCTCGCTGGTGTCCGCAGCCCTGCTGGCCGTTGCCGCACTGGCGCCCGCACTGTCCGACCGCCTCGTCCAGCTTGGCGGCCGGCTGCCGCTGCATGCCCTGATCGGCTTCCTGACCGGCATGGCCATGGTGCAACTCGACCGGTTCGAGGAGCAGGGCTTCGTCATTGCCGCAGCGGTGGCACTGGCGGTCATTGCGGCAGCAATCATCTTCCTTGGACGCGAGAGCCGCGCCTTGCGCTGGATCGCCTATCTCGGCTTCGCCTTTGAACTGGCGATTGTTTACCTCGTCACTGTTGGCTCGATGCTCGGCACCGCCGGCTTCTTCTTCGCAGCTGCAATAATTCTCGCCGGCCTCGCCTATACGATCATCCGCATCGAACGGCGGATGAAACCCCAGCCGACCCAAGGAGCAGCATGATGCCTCGCTACAAGCTCGTCATCGCTGCCGTGGTGCTCGCACTGGCGCAAATCGGTTTCCTCGGCTGGATGATTGCTGGCCGGGCAGCAATCCTGCGCCACGGCAAGGAAGTGTTGCTCAAGGTCGAACCGGTCGACCCGCGCGATCTGCTGCGTGGTGACTATGTCCGGCTGGGCTATGACATCTCGCGTATTCCTGTCGAGGTGATCGGCAATTTGCCGAAGGACGAAATGACGACGGTGGAAGGGCCGATCGTCGTGCGCTTGAAAAGGGGCGCCGATGGCTACTGGCGCGAAAGCTCTGCCTGGCTTGGGGCAGCCGCCGCGCCCGCCGCAGACGATGAGGTCGATCTTCTCGGCCATGTCTCCAATGGCTGGAACCTGACGCCAGGATCAACGATCAGCGTCGACTACGGCATCGAACGGTTCTACGTGCCCGAAGGTGAGGGGCTTGCGATCGAGGAGGAGATGCGCAAACGCAACTCCGGTGCGGAGCCCGAGTTACGCAGCTTCGGCATCAAGGTTGCGGTCGGCAGCGACGGCAGCGGCCAGATCAAGGCGTTGATGGACGGCGACACGATGCTGTTTGCGGAGCCGCTTTACTAAAGCGGCCCACAGGAACGACGATCCCCATCCCTTAAAGGAGGCTTGCCCTCACCGCCGCCTCTATTGCGGCCGGGCCGAACCTCTGGGCAGCCGTTTCGCGGGCGCGGCGCTGGCGAGCTTCAAACCCAGCTGGGTCCGTACACAGCGCTGCGGCGCTTGCGGCCAACTCCTCGTCCGATTCGGCAAAATCGATGTCGACGCCGTCGACCAGATCGAGGCCCTCGGCGGCAAGCCGGGTGGCAACCACCGGCAGGCCCCATGCCATCGCCTCCAGAATCTTCAGGCGCGTGCCGCCGCCCGTCGTCAGCGGCACGATGGTCAGGTGGGCGCGGCGGTAAAGTTCCGATAGGTCGTCCGGATTGGCGATCAGTTCGACGTCTGGCAATGCGGCGAGATCGTTCAGCGCGCGGTTGGGGTTGCGCCCGGCAATGATCAGCTTCGCGCCGCCCAGTGTGGCTTGCAGCCTGGGCAGGATCCGCGTTGCCAGCCGGCGCGCCGCCTCGATGTTCGGGGCGTAGTTGAGATGGCCGATGAACAGCAGGGTCGGGTGGCCATCGGCCATCGCAGGCTGGCCGACAAGCATTTCCGGGATGAGCTCGAAGCGGGGAATGCCATTCGGGATGACATCCGCGATGGTGCGACCGCCGGATAGGCCGCGCAGTCTTTCGCGATCCTGTTGCGAACAGACCCAGACCTTGTCGACAATGCGAAGCGACGTCAGTTCCATCTCACGCATGCGCCTGACGTGGCGTGTTTTCTTGGAGAACAGCCCAGCCAGCCAGCTCGTTTTCGGCATCATTTGCCGCGCAAGGTCGGATTCGATGTTGTGCATGTCGAGCACGAGCGTTTGCGCCATCGGGCGCAGGTGCTCGATCAGGGCATAAAGCGGAATGCCTTCGACAACGATGGTGTCCGGCTTGAAATCATGTGCAGCGGCGAGCAGGCGGGCAAGCGCCACTTGCGGGATGCGCGTGTCGATCGGGGTCTGGCGCTTGGCAAGGCGAGGGGACGTTGCGGCCTCAGCGGCGTTGGCCAGAACAAGCGTCCTTATTCTGCTGTCGTCGAGATTCGCAGGTGAAGGCGGTTGGTTGACCGAGGCAACCAGCACATCGCCCAACCCGGCAAGCGCCTGGGCATTTTGCCAGTTGCGCAAGTCGCCGCCCGAAACGGGAGGCCATGCGGCATCGGCGGCGACAAGCAAGGTACGCCGCGAAGCTGCTTGGCTGTCTGCATTCATGGTCGTGGCTACTGTGATGAGATTTGTGGCTTCGTGCACGGCTGGATCACGCTCGATATGAGGTTTCAAGGTCCGCCGGGCAGAGCGTTTTGGTGCGGATGATAGGAGTCGAACCTACACGCCTCTCGGCACTGGAACCTAAATCCAGGGCGTCTACCAGTTCCGCCACATCCGCATGGTTCGCCAATCCCATGCCGCCATCATTCTGTCAATCTCACAGCTGAAGCCAGCTCGCCTGGGAGAAACGGCGAAGATAGTTGAAAATTGGCCTCGCCTGTGACAAAAGGCCTGTCGAATGAGATAGGACGCAAGTACCCGTCGCTGCAGGATGCGATAAGAAGTCTAAATAACAACAGCTTATCGAAATCCTCGGGTGACGGCGGAGCAAACGACCGCAAGTGGCGGATCCGGATACCGATTTGCGAACTTGAAGCCACCCCCGGCAAACGAATTCCGGCAGGCTGAACGGCAGGACGCCGTCTACCCGCGCCATACGTGAAAACAAAGGTTTGATGATGCAGGTCACCGAAACGCTCAACTCCGGCCTCAAGCGCGAGATCAAGGTCTCGGTTCCTGCCGGCGATATGGAAGCCCGACTCGTCAAGCGGCTTTCGGATGCCAAGAACAAGGTCCGCATCAATGGCTTCCGCCCGGGCAAGGTGCCGATGCAGCACCTGCGCAAGGTCTATGGCAAGTCGTTCATGGCCGAAGTCGTCAACGAAATCCTGACCGATTCCGCCCGCACGATCATTTCCGAGCGTGGCGAAAAGGCTGCGATGCAGCCTGACGTGACGATGACGGAAGACGAAAAAGAAGCCGAGAAGATCCTCGCCGGCGGTTCCGATTTCGAGTTCTCGCTGAGCTACGAAGTCATCCCGGCGATCGAGATCAAGGATTTCACCGACATCAAGGTGTCGCGTCCGGTCTATGACGTTCCCGAAAGCGAAATCGACGAGCAGGTCAACCGCGTTGCCGAATCGGCGCGTTCCTACGAGCCCAAGACCGGCAAGGCCGCTGAAGGCGACCGCGTCACCATCGACTATGTCGGCAAGATCGACGGCGTCGCCTTTGATGGCGGCACGGGCGGCGACCAGCCGCTGGTGCTCGGCTCGAAGGAATTCATTCCCGGCTTCGAAGAGCAGTTGATTGGCACCAAGGCCGGCGACGAGAAGCTCGTCACCGTCACCTTCCCCGAAAACTACCAGGCTGCCCATCTGGCCGGCAAGGAAGCGACCTTCGACGTCACCGTCAAGGAAATCGCTGCCCCCGGCAAGCTCGAGGTCAATGACGAGACCGCCAAGAACCTCGGCCTTGAGTCGCTCGAGAAGCTGCGCGACATCGTTCGTGGCCAGATCGAGAACCAGTTCGGCGCCATGACGCGCCAGAAGGTCAAGCGCCAGCTGCTTGACCAGCTCGACGGTTCCTACAAGTTCGAGGCGCCCTCGAAGCTCGTCGAAGCCGAGTTCAACAACATCTGGAGCCAGGTCACCCGTGATCTGGAAATCGCCGGCCGTAGCTTCGCCGACGAAGAGACGACGGAAGAAGAGGCCCGCGCCGAATACCAGCGCCTGGCTGAGCGCCGCGTGCGCCTCGGTCTGGTTCTCGCCGAGATCGGCGAGAAGGCCGGCGTGACGGTTTCCGACGAAGAGCTGCAGCGCGGCTTGTTCGACACGGTTCGCCGTTACCCCGGCAACCAGCAGCAGGAAGTGTTCGACTTCTACCGCAACAACCCGTCCGCGCTGGTCAATCTGCGCGCGCCGCTGTTCGAAGAAAAGGTCGTCGATCACCTGCTGTCGCAGATCACCGTCACCGACAAGAAGGTGAGCAAGGAAGAGCTGCTCGCCGACGACGAGGACGAGGCTTCCGACAAGCCGGCCAAGAAGGCTTCCGCCAAGAAGGCCGACAAGGCTGAGAATGCCGAGGGCGAAGAGCCCAAGAAGAAGGCCGCTCCGAAGAAGAAGGCCAAGGAAGCCGACGCCGAATAAGGCGACGCTCCTGACATGAAACGAAAAGGCCGCTGGTTGATCCGGCGGCCTTTTTGATTCTGGATGGGGGTTGTCGTTTGCTCACTGTTTATGCGCTGTGACGCTCCAATCAGGGGCCTCGAAATGCTCACGAGCCCATTGCTCGAAGCTGAGAGGTCGGCGTCCGATCATTTCTTCGACGGTGGGCTTCTGCGCCAGGGTCCATTCGGTCAACTCCTTCAACCGAGAGGCGTATGCCTCCAGCGCAAAAAGTGTCACCTCGACCGCCCCGCTTGGCCAGCCGAGTTGACGCCAGGCTTCGCGGCCTTGATCGAGCGTGAGTTCTTCAGTCGCGATTCTGCTGCCCAAGGCTTTCTCAAAGGCCGCGACGCGTGATCGCGTGCTGATTGGAAGCCCAATGGCTTCAAGAATCTTTCCGGTGAAACCGTCCTTGAGCAAAGCGACGGCCGCAACGGCGGCAAGATCCGCTTCATGGATAAAAGGGTAGTAGCCGCGATCTATAAGAGGCTCGCGTATGACGCCCTCGCGGCGAATCGAACCTATCCAATCTGAGCCCGTCGCAGGGTAGGTCCCTTCAAGGGACGCGCCCATGACAGCCGATGGGCGGATGTGCGTCCATGGCATACCGCTACTCTCCACGGCCTTTTCGATGGCGAGCCAGAACCAGGTTTCGGGCGGAAACTCTTGTTCATACTCAGGCCCGTGCGATGAAAGAACGACGATCCGCTCGATGCCCGCCTCGGAAGCAAATTTGGTGACCTCTTTCACCGACCCTGGTTCGGCGCCGGCCAAAAAAACTCTCGCGATTCCGGCGAAAGCTTGAGCCGATTCCTGCGGTCTCGCAATTGACCCGCACATGATCTCGGTTCCCGGCGGCCAGCCTTCAAGTTGCCCGGGTTCGGCGAGGACACGAACGGATACGCCACTATCGAGCAACTGCCGGGCGAGATGACGACCGACAAGCCCCGTCGGACTGGATCCCTCTCTCTTTCGAGGGGCCACAGTGGTCAGCAGAAAGATGGGTTGAGTATTCCGTTTAGCGCGCATGCAAGACCCTCATCACCAGTGGCGGTAGAGATCTTGCGCCTGAGTGCAGATCAGGTTGCGGATCGATATATATTTGGCAGTTTGCATGGGCATCCAGCGAACTGCAAGTCTGAATTCACTAGATCAGCAGCAGGCCCTTCATGCTGGCGATGCCCTTCTTGCCGATGATGATGTGGTCGTGCACCGAAATGCCGAGCGGCTTGGCCGTGTCGATGATCGTCTTGGTCATGTCGATGTCGGCACGCGAAGGTGTCGGGTCGCCTGACGGATGGTTGTGCACAAGGATAACTGCCGTCGCCGACAGCTCCAGCGCCCGCTTGATGACTTCGCGCGGATAGACCGGCGTGTGGTCGACGGTACCGGTCTGCTGCACCTCGTCGGCGATCAGCACGTTCTTCTTGTCGAGGAACAGGATGCGGAAATGCTCGCGCGCCTCAAAGGCCATGGCGGCGCGGCAGTAATCGAGCAGCTGGGGCCAGGACGACAGCACCTCGCGACCGCTGATTTCGCCACGCGCCATGCGCCTGGCCGATGCCGCAATGATCTTGAGATCGAGCGCCACCGCCGGTCCGATGCCCTTGACCTCCTGAAGCAGGTTGGTGGGGGCGCCGAGCACTTCCGCCAGCGTCCCGAAGCGGGCGAGCAGGGCCTTGGCAACCGGCTTGGTGTCGGAGCGCGGGATCAGCCTGAACAGCAGCAGTTCGAGCAGCTCGTAGTCGGCGAGCGTGTCGCCGCCATTCGTCGAAAACCGCTCGCGCAGCCGGTCGCGATGGCCAAGATAATGGGGCTTTTCCGGCGCGGCTGCGCGCTTGATCGGCGGCAACGGAAGCTCGCCGAAGAAATCGCGCTCGTCGTGGTCGTTGTTCGCCACCGCTATCGCCCCCGCCGGAGTATTGCCGGCGAGGCGATATTATGCGGGCAAACCCGGCCGGTCGAGCCCCTTGGGGGAGAGCGTGAAGATCTCGCAACCTGTAGCGGTGACGCCGACCGTATGCTCGTATTGCGCCGACAAGGAGCGGTCGCGCGTGACCGCGGTCCAGCCGTCGGACAGCACCTTCACATGCGGGCGGCCGAGATTGATCATCGGCTCGATGGTGAAGATCATGCCTTCACGCATCTCCACGCCTTCGTTGACGGTGCCATAGTGCAGGATGTTCGGCGCGTCGTGGAACAAGGCACCCACGCCATGACCGCAGAAGTCGCGTACCACCGAGCAGCGCTCGGCTTCGGCATAGGTCTGGATGGCAGCGCCGATGGCGCCCGTGCGTGCGCCAGGGCGTACGGCCGCAATGCCACGCATCAGGCATTCATGGGTGACTTCAAGCAGGCGCTCGGCGGCACGCTTGATGTTGCCGACCGGGTACATACGGCTCGAATCACCGTGCCAGCCGTCGAGGATGTAGGTGACATCGATATTGACGATGTCGCCGTCCTTGAGCGGCTTGTTGTCGGGAATGCCGTGACAGACGACATGGTTGATCGAGGTGCAACTCGACTTGGTGTAGCCGCGGTAGTTGAGCGTGGCTGGCATTGCGCCATGATCCATGCCGAATTCGAAGACGAAGCGGTCGATGGATTCGGTGGTGACGCCGGGCGCCACGCGATCGACCAGCTCGTCGAGACACTGGGCGGTGAGTGCGCATGCCTTGCGCATGCCTTCGAAGGCCTCCGCACCATAAAGGCGGATCTGGCCGGTGTTCCTGAGGGGCGCCGTGGCGGCGTCGAGATAGCTGACCATGAGTTTCTGCCGGGTGCTTCTTAGCTGTGCGCAAGGATGTGCGAATGGTTGTTCCAGATTTGGCACCGGAAGCGTCCAGATTCAACCCGCAAAGGCCAAGCCGCAGCGATATGCGGCGTTTGGCCAGCAAAAACCGCCAATGTCAGCCTGGCGTGGCAGACTTCGCCGGTCGCGCAAGCGTCTGTTTGGGGCGAGGGGCAGCAGGATCGGCCGGCCGCAGCATGTCGCCATGCACCCAGCCCTTGCGGCCGGAAGCCGAAACGAGCGTCCATTTGCCGTCGCGGGCAAATACGCGCACGCTTTCGCCCTGCTTCAGGCTGGAGGTGACTGGAGCGGAAACGTTCGGACGCTGGCGCAGATAGACTGATGTGCTTGTGTAGAGCACGTTGAGCGCGGCCGCGCTGCCGTTGTCGGGCTTTTCTGTCGTTTCCTTGGCCATCGGCTTTGGGCGCGGCAAAGGCGTGGGTGGGCGCGTGATCGAGGCTGTTGCGATATCTTCGGGCGGCTTGCGCGGCGTACTGTCCATCTTGGGGTGCGTTGCCATCGCAACCTTCTGAGGCGCGATATCGGCTTTCGGTTTGGAAATTGCGGCCAGCTTGTTGGGTTCAATGTCGACCTTGGGCCGCGCCACCTCCGCCTGCGGGCGTGGCGCGACATTGGCCTTCGGCCGCGCGACTGTCGCTTCCGTACGCGGCGCGGTCTCAGCCTTCGGCCGGCTCGCTGTCCGGGCGGGACGATCAGCAAGCCGTGTCTTGCTCGGCAGCTCCTGCGTCATGGCCCAGCCGCCCGCCGCAAGCGCGCCGAGCACCAGCCATCTCAATTTTGGAAGGGCGAATCCAGACATGCCTTGAGTCTGGACTTCAGAGTTTAAAACCGGGTTGACGGCGATGTCTCGGCGCCGGCTCGGCGGAGGTGGCTCACGCCTTTTTCAGGAACTCGGTCTTCAGCACCAGGCCCTTGACCTGCTTGGTGTTGCATTCGACCTCACCGGGGTTGCCCGTCAGGCGGATGTTCTTGACCAGCGTGCCGCGCTTGATGGTCTCGGAGGTTCCCTTGACCTTCAGATCCTTGATTAGCGTCACCGAGTCGCCTTCGTTGAGCTGGGCGCCGTTGCTGTCCTTGACGATGATGTCCGACATGGTTGTTCCTTTCTATTGCCGCGTCGATGATCGCCGCTCAGTAGGTTCTCAAGGGCGCGACGTAAAGGGAGCAGCCTGAAATGAGGGGCAGCGCCCGTCAGGGCTTTGGCGCCGCTGCATCATCCGGGGCGCAAGGCGGCTGGCCTTTGAAGTCCCGCGCCATACAGCCGTATTTGTCGAATGTCTGGCCGGTTTCTCGCGCTGCTTTGGCCATTCCGCAGGCCGACACGGCCAGGCAGGCGAGAAGAGCAACGGTGATTTTGATCGTCTGCATGGGGTCACATTTGGTTTGGCACGTAAGTCACGTCGCCATTTTCAGGATTTCGTCGCCTAATGCGCGGTGTAGGCACCGTCCACCAGATGGTAGCTTCCGGTGATGAAGCTTGCTTGATCCGACAAGAGGAAGCACACAAGCGCAGACACCTCTTCCGGTTTCCCGCGTCTGCCCATGGGTTGCAGAGCCAACATGCGCCGGGATTCTCCTTCAAACTGCTCGGAAAGAAGCGGGGTGTCGATCCAGCCCGGGCCGACGGCATTTATGCGGATGCCCATTCGCGCATATTCCATCGCGGCGACCTTGGTCAGCCCGACCACCCCGTGCTTGGCGGCTGTGTATGCGGCCGCAGTCGGCAGTCCGACCGAACCGAGCACCGAAGACATGTTGACGATCGCGCCTCCGCCCCGCTGCTGCATGGCCGCGATCTCGTACTTCATGCAGTAGAAGACGCCGTTCAGGTTGACGTTCATCGTTTCATGCCAGCTGTCGAGCGGATAGTCGGCGGTCGCCTTGCGCACGCCACCGATGCCGGCATTGTTGACGGCGAGATCCAGGCCACCACACGTCTTGAGGGTGAACTGGATCAACTCGTCCACGGCGGCCGCGTCGGCAACATCGAACACAAAATCGTGTGCCTTGCCGCCCGCCGCGCGAATCTCGGCGGCGATATTGCGGGCGGATTCGGCGTCAATATCGGCAACAACCACCTCTGCTGCTTCGCTGCCGAGCTGTCTGGAGACAGCGGCGCCGATGCCCGAACCGCCGCCGGTTACGATCGCTATTTTCCCTTCGAAGCCAGGGTTCATCGTCACCGTCCTCACTAATGTACTGCCAACAGAGAGCAGTTGCGGGCCGCCCTCGCAAGTCCTCGCCGGCAATCAGTTGGGCGCCAGGCGCGGCCGATCTCCGCGATGATCGAAGCATGCCACGCCACCTCTCAAACCCCCTTCGGAAGGGGCATGTGTGTCGAAATCAAGTCAGTATGCCGTATCTGGACAGACAAATTCTGGTAGCTAAGATGATGCTGATGTTTGGGGATCGGTCTTTTTTGAGCAGGTCAACATGAACAACAGCGAAATCACCCGACGCGGGTTCGTATTGGGTAGCCTGGCATTGCTGGCTTCCGGATGCACATCGATACCAGGCGTGCCCATGATGGCGGCCTATGAGGGGCACCCTCCCGTGGATGCCCGCTTCAGACGCCAGCGTGTGAAATATGACGGCAGCGAGCCTGCCGGTACGATCGTCGTCAACACGTCGGAACGTTTCCTCTATGCCGTCGAAGGCGACGGTTGGGCGACGCGCTACGGTGTCGGCGTCGGCGAACAGGGGCGAACGGTCAAGGGTAAGGCGACCATCGGCCGGAAAGCGGACTGGCCTGCCTGGACACCCACAACGAGCATGATGGAGCGCAAACCGCGACTCGTCCAATATGCCGGCGGGGTTCCTGGCGGCCCCAACAACCCGCTCGGCGCGCGCGCGCTTTATCTCTATCGCGGAGGCAAGGACACGATGTTCCGCCTGCACGGTACAAACGAGCCCTGGACGATCGGCACCGAAGTATCGAGTGGCTGCGTTCGACTAACAAATGACGACATCATAGATCTCTATGAACGTACCCCAGTGGGTACGACGGTGCTGGTGATCTGATGCTGGCGCGGCAAACGCATCGCGCAATCTCCGTGTGCCGGCTAGCAAATTTACGCCACGTAAACTGCTTCGACTGTGTCCTTGTTGCACTAGGCCGTGGTGCAATTGACCGCTAGCTTATGATGGTCCACAATTGATTTGTGGGGCTTTGTCTAGATACCGATTCCACCTTAGGGGGAAGGATTGCTAATGAGCAAATTTCTAGTCGCAGTAGTCGCCGTGTTCGCCGTGGTCAGTCTGACTGGCTGCGGAACCATCGGCAAAGGTAAGGGGAAGGCCCCGCCGCCCGCCGCCGTCGAGACGGCACCGGCTCCAATCTACAAGTAAGATTGGCCTGTTGATTGTGGGAGGGCCGCAATCGGCCCTCCCACCACCTTCTTCAATTTGGGCTAGGGCACTTTGACCCTAGCTGTCGCTGTCCGGACACTGGTCATGGATATGTCCTGCCTTGTGGTCTTGGCTCATCCCAGGTCAAAAGCGGAGCTGTGGAAATGGCGCTTCTAGGCAGCCGTTTGCTTATTGTTGCCTTGATGGCGCTTACGACAGCGGCATGCCAGGACAGCAGTCCCCAACCACGTTTCATTTCGAATTCGGATGGCGCCGGCAAGCCGGTGGTGGCGCCAGATTCATCTGCGCGCGAGGTCAAGTCGACAAGCGCGTCTCAAAGCAGCGGCTACTTCATCGAGTTCCGCTCACGCTATGCGCTGAGTTATGGCCACACCTATGTCGTCTTCGGGCGCTCGACCAAGAATGGGGAAATGATCAATCCACAGGTCGCGGGTTTGCATCCAGCATCGACAAGTGAAGTTCCTTATGTCCTGGGGCATTTCGTGCCGGTGAAATCCGAGACGGGCTGGAGCGATGGCGACCTGGAAGAACAGTACCGGTCGGCCAGTTGGCGTGTCATGCTGAGCGAAGCCGAGTACAATCAAATCGTTGCGAATATTCGCAAGCTGCAGGCGACTTCGCCTGTCTGGCAAGCGGCACTCTACAACTGCAACGCTTTTGTCGCCGACATAGCGCGCTCGATGGGCTACAAGACCCCCGCCATCCAACTTCGGCCACAGCAGTTTGTAACCAAGCTTCGCGAGATGAATGCCGGCCGAAGGATTGCAGTTAAAACGCCCACGGTCACATCGGCTGGCTGAGTTCGGAAAAGTCGATGAGCTGCGGGGTTGCTTGCGAACCCTTTCAAGGCCTTAGGAACGTAGATTGAGCATTTCGATAGCGTCAGTAGGCCAGACCGCGTGGGTTCTAGGTATCGTTGGGTGGTACGTCATCCGCTATCCTTTCGAGCGTCGCGCCAAGCGGGTCAGGGTCGTAAGCGACCGCCGTTCGCGTTCCGACGCCATCGGGCTTGCGTGCGCGCTCTTTGGTCTCGCGATCTTCCCGGCGTTTTATGTCGCTACCGGAATTCCTGAAGCCGCCGACTATCCAGCCAGCGCGTGGGCTGTCGTTGTCGGAATCGTGCTGTTTGCCGCAGCACTGTGGGTTTTCCATCGATCCCACAAGGAACTCGGGCGGAACTGGTCGATCACATTGGAGATCCGCCAGCAGCATGAGCTGGTTTCCGGCGGGCCCTATGCCTTCATACGTCACCCCATGTACACGTCCTTCCTGCTGATGGGCCTTGGTCAGACCTTCTTGCTGTCGAACTGGGTTGTTGGGCTGGCTGGGCTGGTTGGATTCGCAACCCTTTTTTTCCTTCGAGTGGACAAGGAAGAGCGTATGATGGAGGAAATCTTCGGCCCGCAATATCGGGTCTATATGGAGAGGACGAAGCGCATTATCCCCTATCTGTATTAGAGGTGGCACGATGAGAGGCCGGGCCTTCAAGCTTTCGGCGGCGCGACGTCTTGTCTGCGATCTGATGCGGTTTTCGATTGGGATTCCGCGTGTCACGGTGCAGCGGCGGATGAACCTCGGACCGTTGCAAGCCGCCAGGATGGCGCAGCAGAGCAGGTCATCCTGGACTGTGCTTTTCCTCAAGGGGTATGCGCTGCTGGCGCGAGAGATGCCCGATCTGCGGCGCGCTTACATCAAGCTGCCCTGGCCGCGGCTCTATGAGTTCCCGGTGAGCGTGGCCTCCGTTGCCCATGAGCGCGAGCACGATGGTGAACGCGTCGTCTTGCTGAGCACGATCAGGTGTCCGGAGGGCCGCTCGATCGCCGAACTGGAATCATCCTTCCACGCTGCGCGGTCGCTGCCTGTCTTGGAAATCAAGGATTTCCGGCGCGCGCTCAAGATGGCGCGGGCGCCTGGGCCCATCAGATGGCTGCTGATGTGGCTGGGGCTGAATATCGGGCGGCAGCGTGCGCGTTATTTCGGAACCTTCCAGCTTTCGGTCTATTCCGGCCTTGGTGCCGAGTCGCTCAATCCGCTGACGCCTTTGACCACGCTGCTCAATTACGGTCCGATTGGCGAGGACGGATCGGTGGATGTGCGCATCCACTACGATCACCGGGTCATGGACGGGGCCAATGTCGCGCGCGCGCTCGTGAGGTTCGAGGAAATACTGAACGGTGCGGTGGCCAGTGAGGTGCGAAATATTGCTCAAATCGAAGCTGAGCCCGGCGCGGCGGCTTCAGGTGCCGGTACATGAAGCCAAATGAACAGTTTCGACCGGCGGTCGTGGTCATCGGCGCGTCTCGTGGGATCGGCAGGGCCATTGCCAAGGTCGCGGCTCGAGAGCGTACTGTTGTCGTGCTGGTTGCGCGTTCGGCTGAAGGATTGGCTGCTGCAGCGACCGACGTGCGCGAAGCGGGCGGCGAGGCGTTCACGTTTGAGCTGGATCTAGTGGCCGGTGACGCGTCAGAGCGGCTGGCGGACTTTCTGTCGACGCAAGGTCTCGTCTGCGATGTCCTGGTCAACAGTGCCGGCTACGGCTTGCGCGGTTCGGCGATTGCACTGCCCATGGATGACCAGCTTGGAATCATCGATCTCAACATACGCGCCCTCAGTGACATGACGCTCCGGTTCCTGCCGGAAATGGTGGCGCGAGGGCGTGGCGGGGTGCTCAACCTCGGTTCTGTGGCCAGTTTCACGCCTGGCCCCTACATGGCCTTGTATTATGCCAGCAAGGGCTTTGTGCGCACCTTTTCGGAGGCGCTTCATCAAGAAGTGCGCAAGACCGGGGTGACGGTTACTTGCGTGGCTCCTGGACCGGTATCGACGGAGTTCCTTGAGCGGTCAGGCGCAAGTCAGACGGCTCTGTTCAAGATCTTGCCCAAGCTGGAATCGGAGGACGTTGCCGAGCGCGCCTGGCGAGGATTCAGGTCCGGCCGTCGCCTTGTGGTGCCGGGATTCTCGGCCAAGCTTGCCGCGGTGACAGCAGCACTCCTGCCTTCGGCTGCGCTGTTGCCGCTGATCGGTTATCTGCAGCGCAACGGCAACGATCCGTGTCCCTGCGGTTCAGGCAAGAAATTCAAGAAATGCTGCGGGGCGCGCTGATTCCAGATCGCACCGGCTGCGGGCGAGCATCCGCCTGATTGGAATCACAAGGCGCGCAAAGACGTAGCCGGCCTGTTTTTCTTCGATCCGCGGCTTTGCGATTCGCGCAGTGGATGGGAGTGGCCAACGGCGCCGATTCCAGCTCAGCGAGATTGGTGGCGCTTTGCCAGCATTCAGCCAGCCTATATGCGCAAAGACTTCCAGACTGCCATCGGCTGCCGATGACAGTTCATCGAAGTGTTGATTATATGCTTGAAAAACCTGGTACGCCCAAGGGCTGTACCATTTTCCCGCATTTTCAATGCCTTGCATCTGCTAACCCGCAAAAACCCCGGCATTGAAAAGAAAAGCGAATTTCCTGCGTCTGCTAACCGCTTTCACCTCAGCCAAAAAGAAAATCCCCCGGGGGTGCCCACCACCGGGGGATTTCGCCACACAGGCAAGCAAGGAGAACGAAGCATTGTCGATGAAACGTCCACGCTGGAGGGCGTTCCTTGCAATCGACAATCTACCATCGTTCCCCGGCTCCACAATTCAGACATTCCGAAGTGGACCGCAGAATGACCCATGACCTGAACAGCAAGAAGGCGAAAGCCCAGATCAAGGCCGCACTCGCCAAGGAAGAGGCGGCGAAGGCACTTCAGGACGACAGCCCCCTGAAGACGCGGGAAGACCTGAAAGGCTTCTGGCGACAGTACCCGAAGGCCCGCGACCTATTCGGGCAAATCATGGTGACTTGGCGAGGCTCCACCGCTCGCCGCCCCGGCGTTCCCGGATGCTGGGCCGCTTATCCGTATCCATGGTGGAGCGAGAAGACCGGGCTTCCCGTTGCGACGTTGAAGCGACAACTGAACCTGCTTGAGAGTTACGGGCTTATTGAACGGCAGCGAGGCCAGCACGGCGGAACGCGCCCGCTAGCATACATTCGGCCCACGGCCCTTGCTTTGGAACTGTCAGATGGCCGTCCCGGCGACAGGTATCACCTTGGCCTGAAGGAAGGGGGCGAGGCAGAAAAGCCGGTGAAGCCCGCCGCGAAATCGATTGCCCAGACGCCGCCCCCAGCAAAAACGGAAGAAGACAGCCCGCAATCACTGGCGGAATTGATGGCGATCCTAGGAGACGGAAAGGCAGGAAGTTTGAGCTAGTCGGTGAGCTAATGGATGAGCTAATGCATGAGCTAATGCATACACAGATACTTTGATTATTCACTACGTTCATTATCATCGTATCTATCCGGCTTCGCTATCCATCATCCATCGCGTGCGCGAGACTTCCCGTTTCCGGGAAGATGCCGGGGATACTCGCTTCGCTCGTCTCTCCCCCGGAATGGAACCCACCCCCATAGCCCCCTCCCACGCCCCGGTTGCGCCCGTGGGCCACAGCCACCCGGTCTTGTAGACCCCTCCGCAAATGTGAGTAGATTGGCTGTCACGTTCAATTTCGAGACGTGACACATGTGGCCTTTCCAACGATCCCGGCAGACGACAGACGCGGCGGAAGTGCAATTAATTGCACAGACCGACGCGGAACAGCGTTCGCTTGCGAACCCCGAACCTTGGCTGCTTGAACTCTTCGGCGTTGCCCCGTCTCAAGCGGGCGTCTCTGTCAGCCCGTCCAACGCCATGCGTTCCCCCGCCGTCCGCGCCGCCGTGGAGGCGATCAGCGAAGCCATCGGGGGCTTGCCGCTGTTCATCTACCAGCGCGACGGCGAAGCCCGCGCACGCGCCCCGGAACACCCGGCCTATGCCCTGCTTCACGATCAGGCGAACGAATGGACGCCCGCGAGCAGCTTCCGGGAACAGATCACGCGGGACGCCCTGCTTTGGGGCAACGGCTATGCCTTCATCAACCGACACCGCGACGGCAAGCCCGTCGAATTGATCCGGCTTCAGCCGTCCGCCGTCACCGTCGAACTGGACAGGATCACCAACGAACCAACCTATCGCGTCTCCGAAGGCACCCGCCAGCGTGTCTATGACCGCCGCGAAATCCTGCACATTGCCGCCCCCAGCATCGACGGCGTGAGCGGGGCCAGCCCCGTCATACAGTGCCGGGAGGCCATCGCCGTCAACATGGCGATTGAGAAGCACGTTGCCCGCCTCTTCGCCAATCAGGCCCGCCCGTCCGGTATTCTGTCATTCGCCCGCAGCCTCACCGCCGAAGCCGCCGCGAAGATGAAAGCAAGCTGGCAGGCGATGACCTCCAGCGGCGGGACGGCTGTCCTGGATGCCGACGCCAAGTATGAGCAGATCACGCTTTCCAGCGCCGACGCGCAGACCCTCGAACTCTGGCAGCACTCTGTTCTCGAAATCTGCCGAGCCTTCAGGGTGCCACCTCACCTTGTCTTTGAACTGGGGAGAGCGACGTGGGGCAACGCCGGGGAAATGGGCGCGACCTTCCTTCGCTTCACCCTCGACCGCTGGATTAAGGCTTGGCAGGGCGAAGTTCGGTTGAAGCTGATCGACCCGGAAGACCGCCCCACCTTCTATGCCGAGTTCCTGACAGACGACCTCTTGCGCAGCGATCTTGCCGCCCGTGCGGAAGCCTACACGAAGTTGATCGCCGCCCGTGTCCTGAACCCGAATGAAGCCCGCGCCCGCGAAAACCTTGCCCCCTATGCCGGCGGCAACGAGTTCGCCAATCCGCATATCACCACGACGACCACGACCACGGGGCCAACGGCCAACGGCAAGGGGAGCAAGTCCAATGGCTGAAGCTCCCGCCTTCCGCACCTTCTTCGGGGACGCCGACCGCGATTTCCGCCTGTCCCCGGACCTTGTACTTGAGCTTGAGCGCATCACCGGGGCGGGCATCGGCGGACTGTCCCGCCGCTTCTTCGCTGGCGACTTCCGCCATCCCGAGCTTTTGGCCGTGATCCGGTTGGGGCTGATCGGCGGGGGCGAGACCCCGCAAACCGCCGCTGATCTTGTCGCGGTCTACGCCGCCCCGCGCCCAGTCGTGGAGGTTTTCCCCGTCGCCGTGGGCACCCTCGAAATGCTCATGTTCGGAAAGGTCACGACCGATGAAGAATGACCGCGTGCAATTAATTGCACTCGAAACCCGCCAAGCCCGCAACGGCGACACGCTTGATTTCGAGACCCGTTTCACCACGCCGACCGACACGGGGGAGATTGAGGGCGTGGCCGTCCGCTTCAACACCGTGGACACCTACCGCACCGAGTTCGCACCCGATGCCTTTCGGGGGCTTGAGGGCCGCACTGTTCCGATGCTCTGGGCGCACGATCCGGCCAACGTCATCGGTTCATGGTCTTCCTTTCAAGTCCGCGCCGATGGCCTTACCGCCAAGGGCAAGCTGAACCTTGCCGTCGCGAAGGCGCTTGAAGTCCGCTCCCTCTTGCAGGCAGGCGACATCAAAGGGCTGTCCATCGGCTTCCGCACAGTGAAGGACGAACGGCGCGCAAACGGCGTCCGCTGCATCGTGGAAGCCCGCCTTCACGAAATCAGCATCGTGGCGTTCCCCAGCGTCCCCGGCAGCGGGATCACGTCCGTTCGCGCCGATACCCCTGGCCTGTCCGCCTTCCTCTCTTCCGTCCGCGCCGCCTCCACCATCCTGAAAGGTTGACCCCTATGAACGCGCCTATCCCCCATGATCTCGAAACCCGTTCGGCACCGGTGGAAATCCGCAGCGCCCCGGACAACACCGACCCGCTGGCAGCAGCTACCGAAGCCGTCAACGAACTTCGCACGGCGGCAACAGCATTCGAGACGCGGCAGGCAGACGCCCTTCGCGCCGCCGAAGCCCGCATCGCCCAGCTTGAAACGCGCCTGAACCGTCCCGGCACTCAACACGAACAGCAGAACGAACCCGCCGCCGAAGTGCGGGCATTCAATGCCTTCGTCCGCACGGGCGTTGAACGCATGCAGGCAGAAGAAGTCCGCGCCCTTACGGTTTCAACCGACACGGCGGGCGGCTATCTCGCCCCGGAACAGTTCGTTGCCGAGCTTGACCGCAATCTGGTCCTCTTCTCTCCGATCCGCAGCGTTGCCCGTGTCGCTCCGGCATCGGCGGGCGAAATCCTGCTTCCCAAGCGCACCGGCACCATGACCGCAAGCTGGGGCGGCGAAACGACCCCGGCCACCGCCACCCAGCCCGCCTATGGTCAGCAGAAAATCAACGTCTACGAACTCAAGTGCTACGTAGATGTGAGCAATACGCTTCTCGAAGACGCCGCGTTCAACCTCGAAGCTGAACTTGCCTTCGACTTCGCGGAAGAGTTCGGGCGGGCCGAAGGTGCAGCCTTCATCAACGGCGACGGCACCGGCAAGCCGAACGGCCTTCTGAACACGGCAGGTATCGGCACGCTGGAGACCAACGGCGAAGACCTCAAGGCCGACCACCTCATTGACGTGTTCCACGACCTTCCCGGTGCATACGCTTCCCGCGCCGTCTGGGGCATGAACCGTTCCATGATCGGGGAAGTCCGCAAGCTGAAAAACTCGGCTAGCGATTACCTCTGGCAGGACGCGCTGACAGCTGGCAATCCGCCCACCATTCTGGGCCGTCCCGTCGTGGAGCTTCCCGACATGCCGGATTACCCTGCGACAGGTGCGGACGCTCTTCCAATCGTCTTCGGGGACTTCAACAGCGCCTTCCGCATCTTCGACCGCGTGAACCTATCCGTCCTTCGCGATCCCTACAGCCAGCAGGTGAACGGCCTTGTCCGCTTCCATGCTCGCCGTCGTGTCGGCGGTGGCGTCACGAAGGCCGAAGCCCTCCGGCTTCTCAAGATCGAAAAATAACCGTCCCTGCCGAAAGGAACCATATCAATGGCAATCCATACCAATGCGAAGAGCCGCCTTTTCATCGGCGCGGCGAACAACACGATTTCCACGCTCGCACAGTACGAGGCGGAAACGTGGCTGGAAATCAAGGAAGTCGAAGACATCGGTGAGTTCGGCGTCGAAGGCTCCGAACAGACTTTCATTTCGCTGGCGGATGGCTATGTCCGCAAGCTCAAAGGCTCGCTCAACTCCGGCGCTCTTGAGGTTGTCGTGGGCCGTGATCCCAGCGACGAAGGCCAGAACCGCGCTCGTGCCGCCGCTGGCGACTGGTTCAAGTATGCCTTCAAGGTGGAACTGAACGACAAGCCGACGCCGACCGGCGAAAATACGGTCTATTACTTCCGCGCCCCGGTCATGTCCGCGAAGTCGAACTACGGCAACGCCGACAACATCGTGCGCACCACCTTCGCCCTGTCCATCGACGGCGAAATTCTGGAAATCCCGGCAGCGCCTTCCGTCACCATGTCCCCGGCACCGGGCGCACTCACGGGCGGCACCAGCGGCACCGCCTACACCGCGACGGTCACGGCATCGGGCGGCACCGGCACCGTGTCCTATGCGGTCACGGCGGGCACTCTCCCGGCTGGCCTGACCCTGAATGCCGCGACCGGCGAAATCTCCGGCACCCCGTCCGCAGGGGGCACGTCGAATTTCACGATCACCGCGACCTATACCGGCGCGGGCACCGTGTCCGCCGCCTACACTTTGACCGTGGCGTAAGCCATGGCGAAGCTGGCAGACGGCATCACTGTCAGCATCGGGGGCGAGGCCATAGAGCTTCGCCCCTCTCTTCGCTTTGCCATCCGCCTTGAGCGCCGCCCCGGTTCCTTTGCCGGTCTTCTCCGGGAGATCATGGACGGCCGCTTGACGGCAGCGTGCGAGATTATCCGCGAGCACGCCGACATCCCCATGCTGGAAACGCGCATCCTCGACAATGGGCTTGAGACCTTCCGCGAACCCCTTGTCCGGTATGTGCTCGCCCTCACGGGCATGGACGAACCCGAAGCCGCCAACGACAACGGCAAGGCCAAGGGCAAATCCCAGCCATTCAGCGAATACCTTTCCGGGCTCTACAAGATCGGCACCGGCTGGCTGGGCTGGACGCCCCAAGACACGCTGGACGCCACGCCCGCCGAAATCATGCTCGCCCACGATGGCCGCATGTCCATGTTGCGGGCGATCTTTGGCGGTACCGACGACAAGACCGACAAGCCGCAATCCGACATCAGCCTGGACGACAAGTTCAGGGGCGTCTTCGGCGGTTTCGGCACCAAGATCGTCAGGCGGGAAAAGGGGGCATGACCGATGCCCTATGCCGCACCGTCTATCCGCGCATGTGGTTGCGTCGTCGCTCCCGGCGACCGCTGCCCGCACATGATCCAGCGGGATCGTGAGCGCAAAGCTCGCCACGACGCCCAGCGACCGACCGCACGAGAACGCGGATATGACAGCAAGTGGAGCAAGGAGCGTGCGGCTTACCTGAAGGCGCACCCGCGATGCGCACGATGCGGCGCACAGGCCACCATCGTTCACCACACCACCCCGCACAAGGGCGACCGCAAGCTGTTCTGGGACCGCAAGAATTGGTCCCCGGCCTGTCAGCCCTGCCACGACGGACCACTGCAATCGCAGGAAAAGCGCAAGGAGGCACAGCGATCATGGACAAGGTGAAGTATCACTTCGCGGGCAGCTATCGCACTATCGCAGGCATTGCCCGCCTGACCGGCGTATCGGAAAACACCATTCGCGGACGCTTGAAGCGCGGCTTGTCCATCACCGATGCCGTCTATGATGGACATCTTCAGCGGCGCCCCAAGCCCGAACCCGATCCCATCCGTTCCGTCGATGGCAAGCGGTTCTATACGTTCAACGGCAAGAGCCAATCTCTTCCGAAGTGGGCCAAGCAACTCGGCATCAATGAATGCACCTTGCGGGACCGCATCCATCAACACGGTTGGTCGATAGAGCGAGCATTCACCACGCCGACGATGCCGAGCCCGAAGCATCGCCGTCTTCGCAAGCGCAATGCCGAGACCATCCGCCGAATGCTGGACGGCATCCATGCCCCAGCGCCCGACAGCACGCCCAGCATCGCCACCGATACCGGGGGGTATGTCGAGACTTTCACCGAACCCACGGGGACCGGCGCGGGGAGGCACGAAACTCATTTTGAAGGGACATCGGCATGACCGTCATCACCGTTGCCGACGCAAAAGCGCATCTCAACATCACCACCGACGCCGACGACGCGCTGATTGCCGCCAAGATCGACGCCGCCGAAGCATGGATTGGCCGCTGGCTGGCAACTCCCCTTGCCGACATGGCCGAAGTCCCCGGCGACCTGAAAGAGGCCGTGCGGCTGCTTGTCGGACACCTCTATGAGAACCGGGAAGCAACCCTTGTCGGCATCACCGCTGAAGAAGTGCCCTTCGGCATCTGGTCAATCATCGATCAGCACCGGGAATGGAGCTTCTGACATGGCGAAAAATCCCAGCCTCGACAGGTTCAACAAGCGCATGAAGGCCATCCCGAAAGCGGTTCGCACCGCCGTTGCCCCCGAGATCGTGAAGGCAGCAACCGGCATGGCCGTGTCCATGCGCCTTCATACTCCCGTGGACACCGGGGCATTGCGTGACAGCATTCGCGTAACCGGGCCGGGAGAGACCACGCCAGCCCATAGCCAGCCGGGGGGCGCACGTGTCGCGCATGAGCTTCAGGCCATCGTGACGGCGGGCGACAGCGACGTGCGCTATGCGCATCTCGTGGAATACGGAACAACCGAGACCACCGCCCAGCCGTATTTCTGGCCCGTGGTCCGATCCTCCCGCAAGCGTGTCCGCAGCCGCATCACGCGTGCCATCCGCAAGGCCGTGAAGGAGGCGAAATGACCGAACCCAGCCTTGCCCTTCAGGCCGCTATCCGCGCCCGTCTCGTGGCAGCGTCCGCCCTCACTTCGCTTGTCCCGGCAACGTCCATTCTGGACCGTAACAGCCGCCCGGAAACCTTCCCGTGCATCCTGATAGGCGAAGGCCAGACGGTCCCCGACGAAGGGCTTGCCCGTCGCCGTCATCACGTCTTCGCGGACCTGCACATTTGGCAAAAGGAACCCGGTCTTGCCGTCTCGAAGCAGATTGCCGGGACGATCCGCGATGCCCTTGCCGATACCTTTTGGAACGTCACCGGCCTGCACGTGGCGGACCTTCACATTGCCTCTTCCCGGTTCATCCGCGATCCGGGCGGGCTGCATTCGCATGGGATCATGACGCTTCAGGCGTCCGTCGTGGAGGTGGCGTGATGCGTGCTGGGAAGCTCGACAAGACTATCACCATTCAGCGGTTCACCTCGACCGTGGATGATTACGGCACCCCTGTTGAGACGTGGGCGGACCTTGCCACAGTACGCGCCCAGATCATTCAGGCCACCACGGAAGAGTTCATGAAGGGCTGGGGCGCGTCCACCGAAGCCGCGACCGTCTTTCGTATCCGTCACATGGACGGCATCACGCCCGCCGACCGCATGACCTATCAGGGCCGCGCCTACGACCTGAAGGAGATCAAGGAGCTTGGACGCCAGGAGGGGCTGGACCTTCGATGCGTGGCGACGGGGGCCGATTGATCCATGCCCATCGTCATCCGCAAAAAGCCGAAGAACCCTTTCCCGGAGATCGAAGACACCTTCGGCCATGGGCAGCGGGCCGTTGATTATATCCGCAGCTTGCGGCACCCGCTTTCCACCTTGCCGGGGAACGCCTTCCCGCTCGATCCATGGGCGGAAAAGATCATCCGGCAGATTTACGGCCCACGCCACCCGGACGGCTCCCGCATCGTCAAGACCGCCATGCTTCTGGTCCCGCGTGGCAATCGCAAGACCACGCTCACGGGGGCCATCACGCTCTTGCACGCGAAGGGGCCGGAACGTCGCCCCGGTGCGCAGCTTGTGTCCGTCGCCGTGGACAAGAAACAGGCCAAGGGCGTCTTCAAGGAAGTCGCGGGCATGATCGACGGCGATTATGCCAATGCGCCCAACATCGGCAACAGCGCCAAGACCATCGACACAGCACGCGGCGCGAAGATCAGGGACTATGTGTCCAAGATCATGTTTCCGGGCGGGATCGAATACGAAGCCCTTGCCAGCGATGCCGGGACGGCACAGGGCCGCACGCCCAGCCTGATTATCGCGGACGAAATCCATGCGTGGCTGAAACGTGACCCCCGCGAGCTATGGGGGGCCATGCGTGCCGGTGCGGCGAAGGTGGCAAACTCCCTGACCGTCATCACCACCACAGCGGGCGCGGGGCAGGAAAATCTTGCCTTCGACGTGATCGATTATGCCCGCAAGGTTGCCCGTGGTGAAATCCACGACCCGGCAACCCTGCCGATCTTGTTCGAGACGCCCCGCGATGCCGATTGGCGCGATGAAGCCGTTTGGCACGCCGCCAATCCGGGATTGAAACACGGCTATCCCGATCTTGAGGGGCTTCGCCAGATGGCGCGGGAAGCCGAGCACAAGCCCGCCGAACGGTCCATTTTCCAGCGATACCACCTCAACATCTGGCAGGATCACAGCCATGCGCCTTTCGTGGACATGGCCGATTATGACCAGGGCGCGGAACCCTTCGACCTGTCCGACCTCGAAGGCGAACCGTGCTGGCTTGGCGTGGACCTTTCCAGCAATTCCGACCTCACCGTGATCGTGGCTGCATGGCGTGACGGCGACGGCGGTTACATCGTCCACCCGTGGTTTTTCTGCCCCGGCGACAACCTGCACAAGCGGGCATCGGAAAGCGGGATGCCTTATCCGGCATGGGCCGAAGACGGTCTTATCACGCCGACCCCCGGCAATGTCGTGGACTACGATTTCGTAGAAGATCGCATCCTAGATTTGTGCGAGCGTTTTGGCGTTCGCGAGATCGCGCTTGACCGCTGGAACGCCCGTAGGACGATCAACAAGCTACTGGACATCGGATTGCCCGCCATAGAGTTCGGGCAGGGCTTCGCGTCCATGGCACCGGCAACGAAAGAGCTTGAACGCGCCATCCTCGCCGGGAAGTTCCAGCACGGCGGGCATCGCATTCTTCGCTGGCACTTCGACAACATCGTTGTCGAGACCGACCCAGCCGGGAACGTCAAGTTCAGCAAGGGCAAGAGCAAATTCAAGATCGACGGGGCCGTTGCTTCCGCGATGGCCGTTGCCCGTGCCGCAGCCGGGGAAGGTTCCGCCCCGTCCATCTTCGATGACCCGAACGTGACCGCCACCGATTTGGTTTGGTGATTGCAATTAATTGCACAAGGAGGCCCGCGCATGGCCGGTGAAGACAGACTTGTTTATGACATCGAAGGCCGCGTTACCCAGCTTGAAAAAGCCATGGCCCGCGCCCGGAAGATCGCCAATGAGGGCATGGGCGATATGGAGCGGCGGGGCAAGCGCTCTGCCGACGCGCTAGACAAGCACTTCGCCGGGGCCACGTCCCGCATCGGCACCAGCCTGAAAGGCATCGGCGCAGCATTCGCCGGGGGGTTGATCGGCGGCATGTCGGTTGCCGGTCTTCAGCAGATCGCCGGGGCCGTCCGCGACGTAGCGAACAGCGTTGCCATGATCGGCAGTCAAGCCAAGATGGCCGGTCTTTCAACCAAGGCGTTTCAGGAACTGTCCTACGTTGCCGAGCAAAACCGCATCAGCGTGGACGCCCTTGCCGATGGCATGAAGGAGCTTCAGCTTCGCGCCGACGAGTTCATTGTAACCGGGGGCGGCGGCGGGGCCGATGCCTTCAAGCGTCTCGGATACGGTGCCGACGAACTGAAGACCAAGCTGAAAGACCCGTCCGCCCTTCTGGTGGACATCGTTGCCCGTATGGAGCAACTGGACCGGGCGGCGCAAATCCGCGTGTCCGATGAGCTATTCGGCGGCACCGCTGGCGAACGGTTCGTGGAGCTTCTGGACCGGGGCGCATCCGGCATCCGCAACATGATCGAGGAGGCCAACGAATTCGGCCTGATCCTTGACGAGGGCATGGTTGCCAAGGCCGATGAGATAGACCGGAAGTTCAACCTGATCAGCAAGACCATCGGCACCCGGTTCAAGGGGGCCATCGTCTCCATGACCGGAGACCTTCTCGACTTCATGGACCGCATGCGGGATTTCGAGGAACAGCAATCCACCACCTTGAACGCACAGCTTGCCGACCTTGGCATGAAGCGGTTGGAAAACGAGAACGAAATCCTTCGCCTTCGGGGGGAGAAGGAAGACAGCATCGGCATCTTTGGCCCGGTCTTCGACCGCTCGATTGAGAAGCTGGAAAAGGCCAATGAGGAAATCAGCGCCACCGAGAAACGTATCCTTGACGTGCTCGACGCCCGCAGCAAGGACGTGGGCGATAGCGCGGCGGAAGCCGTTCCCGACATCACGAAGCTGAACGACACCATTGCCAATACCCAGACCGCCACCGACACGGCGGCGAAGGGCATGAAGTCCTATGCCGACGCCATCCGGGCGCTGAAGGGGGAAATCCCGGAACTTGCCGAAGAAGTGGCGAAGCTCGATGCCAGGGCGAAAATTGACAAGGCATACCGCACGGCCTTGCAGAACGCCCGTAGCATCGGTGAGGCTAATCAGGCGTATGCCCTTCGCCAGCAAGCTCTTGCCGCTATTGGCAGGGAGAAGCCCGCCAAGCCGCCCAAGGTCACGGATACGTCGGATGAGGCGAAGGAGAAGGCCCGCCAGCAGATCGAAACCTATTCCGCCATCGTCGCGGACGCACAAGAGTTCATTACGGTCCAGCAGCAGGAAGCGCAGGCATTCGGCATGAGCGCCGATGCAGCCGTCGCATACCGCTATGAAATGGACATGCTCAATCAGGCGAAGCGCGACGGCATCGACCTGACCGACAAGCAGCGGCAAGAAATCCGGCAGTATGCGCAGGGCATGGCCCATGCCGAGAAGACCACCCGCCAGCTTGCGCAATCGCAGGATGACGCCGCCGAACTTAGCCGGTTCTTCGGGGAAAGCGCGGTTGATGCCCTGACTGGCATCGCTACTGGCACCACCACGGCGCTGGACGCTCTTCGCCAGCTTCTCGCCCAGCTTGTGCGCATGGCGTTTCAGGCGGCGTTTCTGGGCGAGGGACCGCTTGCCGGTTCCCTGAAGGGCACGGGCGGTCTCTTCGGCAGCATCGGCAGGGCCGTGTCCCCGTCGTCAGACGCGGCTGCGTCGTCGCCGGTCACGATCACCCCCGCCGTGTCCGCCACCCCGATTAGCACGGAACAGACCTATGCGGCTCCCCTTGGCACCGTGGAGCGTGCCCCCCTCCCGCCTGTCTCGACCCCGGACCTTGGCTCGCGTGGCCCGCTGGGGATCGATGGCGCGAAGCTTGCGAAGACGGTTCAGCCCGCCATGCAGGACGCGGCAACGAACTTCGCCAAGACGATCAGCCTAACCCCGCAGGAAATCACCGACCTGAAGAAAACCCTCATGACGGAATGGGTGACTTCGCAGGGCGATGCGCAGGGCAAAGGGATCATAGACACCATCCTGAACCGTCGTGCTTCCGGCAAGTGGGGCGATAGCGTCACCGACGTTGTGAATGCCCGTAAGCAGTTCTCCGACGTGAACGGTCCCCCGGCATGGAAGCATGGCCGCAGGTCCGTTGATGACCTGTCCGTCAACGATCCCCGCTATGCGCGTGCATCGCGCCTTGTGGACGAATACCTTCCCCAGCGGGCGGCAGGCACGCCGTCCATCGTGGGCGACCACCTGAACTATGCGAACCGTGCGGCATCGACCCCGAACAACTTCGGCTGGATTGACGCGCTCGACGGGCCGAAGCTGGGGGCGCACCGCCACGGCACGACCGCAGACCTTCAGCGGTTCCGCCCCGGCGAATACGGGATCAACCTTCCGGGGCAGTCCGACACGATGCTTGCGGGGACACCCGACCCCATGACCACGGGCAGCATCGCCCAGCAGCAACAGCAAATCGTTGAACAGCAGATCGAAGCCCAGCGCCGCCTTCAGCAGCAAATGCAGCAGGCCAGCCAATCCATGACGGCCATGCAGCCCCCGCTTCAGGGCATCGGACAGGCCGCAACGCAGGCCGTCCCCAGCATCGGCAGCATGACGCAGGGCGTCACCGGGCTGATTGGTCCTTTGACGCAAGCCGTGCCGGGGCTGGGGCAGTTCGGCGGGGCGGTTCAGCAATTGCTTCAGCAGCTATTGTCCGCCCCGATGGGCGGGGGCGTGGGCTTGCTTGGCGGGCTGCTAGGCTTTGCAGGAGGCGGGGAAGTGTCCGGGCCGGGAACCTCGACTAGTGACAGCATCCCCGCCATGTTGAGCGACGGGGAATTTGTCGTTAACGCCCGTGCCACCCGGAAGCACCGCGCCGTGCTTGAGGCCATCAACAGCGGTAAAGCTCCCGCCTTCGCGGCGGGGGGCTTCGCCAGCCGCAACGCCTTTTCCTCTTCCTCGACCTATGCGCCGTCGCTGGCGATCAACATGGGCGGCTCTTCCGGTAATCCCCGGCAGGACGCCCGGTTCGCCCAGCAAGTCGCAACCGCCGTGGATGCTGCCCTGAAGAGCAATGCCCCGGACGGCTTCCGCTATTCTGAAAGCCAGAGGCTCGCCAAGCTGGCGGGAGACCTTCGCGGGGCAGGGAGCCGGAACAGTTAGGGGCGTATAGTAAGCTCTTCTAGAACTTTGCGGGTCATCAATACCATTTCGGCAACCATTTCATCGGTCTTTTGGCGCACGACTTCCTGAACCTCAAAATCGTCGGAAACCCTCTCCGGCATTTTCTCAAGATTTTCTGAGATAGTTCGTGTAACCATGTCCATGGCGTCTTCCAAATATTCTGGCCGGACATATTTCTTGAAATGGGAGGGCTTTCGCGGCTCTTCACCACGGAACGTGGCGGCCACCATCTCCGCGATGAAAGCCATAGTTTCTTCCCGCGACATTACATCACTATCAGTCATATCTATCCCCTAGCGCCCAATCCGGCATGTACTTCGAAGTGCAATTAATTGCGCAAATCACTCTTTAGATGCGTAGTTGCGATTGCGTTCACGCTCATGAGTATCGCGATAGCTCATTTGCGTTCTGGCTTCAGGAATCCCGTCCAGGCGCGACAGATTAGGCTCAATCAACAGGGCGCTAATGTTGAAACGAGGATAGGTGCCGATGATGTCGGGATGCATGTATGCGGCAACTTCGACATCAGATTGTGACACATAGCGACCGGCCCATTGTTCGATAAGATGCTTAATGGCGCGGGATTTCTGGGAGAGACCCTTGGTTTTCTTCTGAGCGTCCAGCCATTCAAAGGCGATCCGGATGCAATCGTCGTGTTCATGAAGCGGGTCTTTGGAAGCGTAAGGCGTGATCTTTTTGGCTTCGGCAATTTCTTCGGCTGTAAGCATAAATCTGTCCCGTAAACATCGTTGGGCGCTGCATGTAGGAGTTGCAACGCCACGGAACAAGATCAGGACACCGGCGCCCTCACGTATTGCGCTTCAAAGCCTCAATGTGATCATTCCATGCCGCTTGTCTTGCCAAGGCTCGCACGCACTTACTCATGAGCGCCTTTCGAGTTTCCGCGTCCATTTGCTTGTACTGGATTTCGATGGTCAGGGGCGCTCTGCCGTCTATGACCACGGTTTCCGGCTTGCCGTCTTCAAGCGTCAAGTAATCCCCTCATTTTCTTCCGCCGTTACCATTTTCAGCTTTTTCTTGATGGCGACGATCTCGTTTGCCAACACTTCTATG
>NZ_JBXARL010000011.1:0-119284 GCF_058808215.1 Aminobacter sp. GW821-FHT11F06
TTTCCAACTTTTGCGAATTTTTTGCGACAAACAACCAACCCAATCCCACACCCCTTGCAAACCCTGCGGAAGCAAAAGTTAACCCCACCCAACATCCCCACCACCCCGACCAAAACTCAGCCAACAACAACCGCCGCCCGCCCAACACATTCAATCCCAACGCGAAAACCAGCACCCAAACCGTCCGCAAAACGGGAAACCACGCCAGACAACAAGAATCGGACACAAAAACACAGCGCGCCCCAGCGCGAAAATCGACCGACAAGAATGATTGAGGGCCGATTCACCGGCATGGCCCGCGGCGCGCTCGGCACCGGCAAGACCCCTGCTCTCTCCGGCTGCCGATGCCGCCATATATATATATATATAGAGCACCGCCCGTCGGTCGCTCTTTCGTCCCCCATATATAGAGTGGGACAAAGTTGCCCTGCTGCTGGTGAAGCCCTATTCCCGCCCCAATGCGCGCAGATGTCTCGAAGCGGCCTTGGCGCGGAATGAGTCTGTACGCGCCACCCATATATAAGAGAGGGGCAGGCTGACGGATCGCGGTTCGTTGACTTGCAACGCCATGACAGGCAAATGTCTTGGCACCTAAAAACAAGCGGGCGCCAAGCGTCGGGGATATTCACCGTACTTGATGCAGGATACGGACCAGACCATAGCCGAGCTCGGCAATGAGCCGCCGCTTATAGCGGATGGCCGCGCCGGTCCCCCGGACCGTCGCGAGGTCTCTGCGCGTTGGCTCTCAGGCACCTTCCTCACCGGCGTGACATCTTCGGTCTTGATGGGCGTGGCACTTTTCGCCGCGCTTGACGGCCGCGAGCAGCTTGCGACCCCACCCGAGATCGCCGAACTGGCAACGCTTGCCGCAGGCGGCGACGCCGGCCAGAAAGCCAAGACCACGCGCCTTGCGCCGCTGCGCCAGATCGCCAAGGCCAAGGACCGGCGGCGCATGGAAGTGTCGATGGTCACCAAGCAGGGCGACCGCGACGTGATCCGCACCATGCCCTTCGTGCAGATCAAGATGGCGCTGGCCGCAAGCCACCCGACCACACGCAGCTACCCGGCCTTCGATCCCCTGACGGTCTTTGCCGAAGACGGCCCCGCACAGCCGGCGGCCACCGCCGCCGCAACCGGCCAGATCTACGGCGTCAAGGTCGAGAGCGAGATGAGCCTCAAGACTGTCGACTTCCCCGTGGAGACCGCAACTTTCGACGAAACCTCGGCCCTTTCCGCCAATGAGGTCGAAAAGGTTGTCCGCGACGCCGGCGGCGACCTGACCGAAGGCGATATCCAGGTGGCGTCACTGCACTATGTCGACCCGCAGCGTTTCGGCGACGCCTTCGCCGACCAGACGCTGGCCGGCTCCTATGGCATCAAGATCGTGCCGGAGAATGTCTCGGTCTCGTCCCGCGCCGACGTCGATCCCGAGACACTTTCTTATGCCGAAGACATCATCGCCTTCGAAAAAGACCGCAAGATCGTCGATGCGCTGGCTGACTCAGGCTATGCCGGCGAAGATGCCCTGGGCATGGCGAACGCAATCTCGCGCCTGCTCAACGCCACGGCACTCAAAGCCGGCACCGTGCTGCGCATCGGCCTCGAAGTTCGCGGCGATGTCGGCAAGATCGTGCGCACCAGCGTCTACGACCGCACCCAGCATATCCTGACCATCGCGCTCGACGACCGCAACCAGTTCGTACCGGGCGACGAGCCGGAGCCGAACCCCGAAATCGCCACCGCCTTCGACGACACGCCAAGGGTGTCGACGTCACGCGGTGCGTTGCCCACGGTCTATGACGGCATCTATCGCGCGGCCTATTCCTACGGCATGTCGCAGGACATGACCAAGAAGCTGGTCAGGCTTTTGAGTTCCGATGTTGACTTCCAGTCGCGGCTCAATCCATCCGACCGCATCGAGGTGTTCTTCTCGCAGCCCGACGGCGACGACAAGGCATCCGACGATTCCGAGCTGCTTTATGTCTCGGCGAATTTCGGCGGCAACACCCGCAACTTCTACCGTTTCCAGATGGGCGATGGCGCGGTCGACTATTTCGACGAGGATGGCCGCAGCGCGCGCCAGTTCCTGCTGCGCAACCCATTGCCCAACGGCAGGTTCCGCTCCGGCTTCGGCGGCCGCAAGCACCCGATCCTCGGTTACGTCAAAATGCACACCGGCGTCGATTGGGCAGCCCCCACCGGCACGCCGATCATCGCCTCCGGCAACGGCGTGGTCGAAAAAGCAGGCTGGGCCGGCGGTTACGGCAAGCAGACGATCATCCGCCACACCAATGGCTACGAGACATCCTACAATCACCAGAGCCGCATCGCTGGCGAGGTCGTTCCGGGCGCGCGCGTCCGCCAGGGCCAGGTCATCGGTTATGTCGGCACCACCGGCCTGTCGACGGGGGCACATCTGCACTACGAGTTGATCGTCAACGGCACCAAGGTCGACCCGATGCGCGTGCGCCTGCCCACCGGGCGCGCACTGAGCGGCGAGGAACTGACAGCCTTCAAGCGCGAGCGCGAGCGCATCGACGATCTGCTCAAGGACGAAAACAAAGACGCGCTGAAGGTGGCGAGCACCGCAAAGGCCAGCGGCTAAGTTCAGCTCGCGATGCTTGTATTCACGACGCCGTCACTTGCAAGGGCGTCGTATTTGGCCCGCTTGGCGATGTACATGGCCCGGTCGGCGGCCGCGATCAGGGCTTCTGGATCACCCCCGTCGTCCGGGAAGACCGCGATGCCGATCGTGGCACCGACGATCAGTTGCAGCGTGTCCATTTCAATAGGCTTGGCAATATCGCGCTGGAGCCGTTGCCCGAGGAAAAGCAGCGCCTCGGGATTGCTCACATCGTGCAACACCACGCCGAACTCGTCGCCACCGAGACGGGCAACTGTCGCTCCCTTGGGCGCTGCAGATGCAATCCGCTGCGCCACCTCGACCAGCACGATATCGCCGGCGGCATGGCCATGCCTGTCGTTGACCGGCTTGAACCCATCCAGGTCGATGTAGATCACCGCACAGCTGGACGGCGACTTGTCCGATCGCCCGATCGACGCGTGGATCTCCTCGCGGAAACGGCGGCGATTGGCGAGACCGGTCAGCGGGTCGTGACGCGCGGTGTCATGGGCAAGGCGCTCCGCCGCCTCGCGCCGCGCGATCTCGCGGGAGAGCTGCCGGGTGCGAATGGCGAGCATGACAAGAGCCACGATACCGGCGCAAAGCAGCAGCGACAGCATTTCATCCAGCTGCCACGCTTCGTATGTGCGCGTGAGCTGATAGAGCCGCTCAAAGAGGTTGACCTGCGTGTCTATCGCAAACAGGACGACACACAGCAGCAGCCAGATTCCGTAGGGCATATATCCTCGCCAGATGGCGGTGCTCCACGGCGTTGTCTCGCCCAAGCCCTGGTGCCGACGCTTATCGATTGCCGACATGATTTCCGCCTTTTTTCAACATCAAAGACATGCCGCCAAAGCCTTAACAAGGTGCTAGCGCAGCTCATACAATTGTATCAATCCGTGCCAGTCTGCACGCTTGTCCCGGGCTTTTCGTCGGCCCTTTTCCACGACGGCTGGGTGAGCCAGGCGACCGCTGCCGCCACAAAACACATCGCGGCCGAAATGGCGGCAATCGCCGAAAACGCGCCGTTGCTGGCCGATACCCTGAGCGTCTCGGCGGCCGCATCGAGCGGCGTCGTGACAAAAGCGCCGAACTCCGCACCAGGTGCTGCCGTCCCCAAAACCTCGGCGAAGACGACGCCGGCGACGGCACCGAGCGAGGCGACCGCCATCAGGCCGGCGGCGCGCGCGAGTGCGTTATTGATGCCCGAGGCGAGGCCGGTGTCTTCTTCGGGCGTCGCCCGCATCACCGCGGCTGAAACCGGAGACACCACGATCGCCATGCCGAGGCCCTTGAGCAGCAGGATCGGGAACGTCACCTGCCACAGCATCATCAGCGGCATGGTGAGCGCGAGGCCCACATAAGAGATGCCGACGATCGCGGCACCTATTGTCAGTGGCCAGCGTGGCCCGATGGCGTCGGCCAGCCTGCCCGAATAGCTCGACAGGCCGGCGATGAACAGCGACAGCGGCAAGAACAACAGGCTCGCCTCCCACTCCTTGACGCCCCAGCCCGAAACGACTGTCATCGGCAGGAAAAACAGCACCGCATTGAAGGCGAAAAACAGGATCAGCGTGTAGAGATTGGCGCCGGTAAAGGCGCGCGAGGCAAACAGCTCGAGCTTGACCATCGGCGCCCGCGTCCACTTCTCCCAGATGATGAAGCCGGCGAAGACCGCCGAACCAAGTGCGATCCAAGCCCATGGCGATACAATTCTGGCTTCGGCGGGCAGGCCGAAGGCGGTCAGCCCCCAGGCCATCAGGCCGAGGCCGACGGTCGCCAGGATCGCCCCTGTGATGTCGAGCTTGCGCTTCGCGGACGGCCGGTCGCGCGGCACCTTGGCAAAGATCATGCCGAGCGCGACAAGCCCGATCGGCACGTTGATGGCGAAGATCAGCCGCCACATCCATTCGGCACCGAACGACAGCACCATGCCGCCGACGAACGGTCCCATGGCGGTGGTCAGCGACGAGAACGCCGCCCATTGGCCGATCGCCTTGCCGCGCGTTTCTGTCGGATAGGATTTTGCGATGATGGCAAGGCTGCCGGGCACCATCAGTGCCGCGCCGACCCCTTGGGCGGCGCGCGTGATGATCAGCATCTCGGCATCGACGGCGACAGCACAGGCCGCCGACGTGACCATGAACAGCAAGATGCCGGTGGCGAAGATGTTGCGGACGCCAAAGACGTCGCCGGCGGCACCGCCAAGCAGAACCAGCGCCGATAAAAACAGCATGTAGCCGTTGCTGATCCATTGCGCATCGACGAGCGACGCACCGAGGTCGGCGCGGATGACCGGCATGGCGAGCGACACCACGGTGCCGTCGATGAAACCCATGCTCGAAGCCAGGATCGCCGAAACCAGCACGTAGCGCCGCGCCTCGGGCGGGCAAAAGACGCGGCTGTTTTGGGCAGGCTGGATGTCGGATGTGTCCATGGGTTGAGACTATGTGCGAGAAGGTTGCGCGTGAAGTCACAAAGGCAACGATTTCGCGGAGCCAGAACTTGTCCCTCGCCCCGGTTACGGGGAGAAGAAACCAGGCCTATCCGCCGCCACGCCCCGTTTCCGGTCTGGCCATTGCCTGGAAAAGTTCGGGAAGCGGGGCGCGAGGCCGTGCCGTCCTATTGTAAGTTAGTGGCGCGACGTTCGCGCCCCGCCCGGTGTTCTTGCCCCGCTCAGTCGCCTCAACGCTTTCGCGCCGCCAGCCGCCGCAAGGCCCGGGCTTGGGGGCTCATCACCCAGCAGGAGAACCGACCCCCTGCCAGCCCGGCACCGGCGCTTCCCCCCGATGCCCGGTGCGCACCGGGGTCCCGTGGAAGAACGCGAGGAGAATGATACGGGAGGTTTTGAGGGCGTGGAGAAACGGGGGCGGTTTATCCACGGTGGTTGCTGACAGATGGTGACAGCTGAAGGTGCTTTATGAAGCAAATCTTCAACGTTGATATCCTTCGCACCCCCCTCTGGCCTGCCGGCCATCTCCCCCACAAGGAGGGAGATTAGTCGCTCCGACGGCGGCGCTCATTCTGCAAAGTCGCAGGGAAAGCTGGTGATTAGCTGGGGCGCCGATGGCGGCCTGATCTCCCTCCTTGTGGGGGAGATGGCCGGCAGGCCAGAGGGGGGTGCGAAGGAATGAGACGGTAAAGGGAATGCTCCCAAGAAAACGCCCAAACGATCCCCGCCGTGGAAAACCTCTCCACGCCTGCTCTCATGCATCACGCGGCATCTCGGCGAGCTGGGTTCAAGGCCTCGACCATCAACCTCAGCCATTCGTTCAAAGACCGGCCGCGGTACGTGGGTTGCTGACGGCTTCCATGGATAGCCTTGGCCCCGCGCGAGCACTGCCACCAGGTCTAATTAGACATTGCTTAAATACAACTGGTGATACGACCCCACGGCTGGTAAGCTCGACGGCTGGACTTAGCCGTCCAATAGCCCGACCACGGCGGTTCCCCGTGCAATCATGATCGCCGAGGTCCCCTACACTCCCAATACAGGAGCAGGACATCGTGGCAACAAATCTCATCTCGCTCGTAATGCAGTCCCTGACGCCAGACATGATCAGCAGGATCGCGTCTGTTTTCGGCCTGGACGCCAGCGCGACCCAGAAGGTCGCCTCAGCAGCGGTACCCGCATTGCTGGGAGGGTTCACCAAGGTGGCCGCCACACCTGATGGAGCGCGCAAGCTCTACGATGTGGTGTCGCAACAGTCGCCCGGCATTGTGGACAGCTTGGCCGGTGTGCTCGGCGGGTCAGGCCAAAGGACACTCGAAGAAAACGGGCTGAATATGGTCTCGTCGCTTTTCGGAGGCTCGACCACGCAAACGCTTGCCAGCACGATATCCAGATTTGCCGGCGTCGACCCCGGCGCGTCCTCGTCCTTGCTGGGACTTCTTGCCCCCGTGGTGACCGGCGCATTGGCAAAGCAGGCCAATGCCGGCAATCTTGATGCATCCGGCCTGGCCCAGATGCTGAATTCGCAGAAAAACAACATCCAGGCTGCAATGCCTGCGGGCTTTGCCGATCTCCTGAAAGGATCAGGCCTGCTCGGCGATATTGCAGGCATAGCCGGCCAGACCACCCGAGCCGCAAGCTCGGCGGCGCAAACCGCAACCTTCGCCGCTCAGCAGGCTTCGCGCGCGACCACGGCATCGTCGATGAACTGGGCATATTGGGTCATCCCGGCAGCGCTCGTTCTGGCCGGCGGCTGGTGGATGCTCGGCCATAGGACGACACCGCCCGTCCGGGAGCAGGCTGGAGCCGACACCCAGCAGATGGTCTCCCCGGAAACGACAGCATCTGTTGTCCCAGGCAACATGGCGGCCAGCGCCACCCAGGCATTGACGGTGCTCAAGGGCGTGCCCGGTGGAACCGAGATTGCAAACCAGACCAGTTCGGCGCTCGATCTGCTGAACAGCTCGTTGAATGGTGTCAGGGATGCGGCGACCGCCGAGACCGCCCTGCCCAAGCTCCAGGATGCGCAAGCGCAACTGGACAAGATCGGCGGCCTTGCCGCGCAGCTTCCAGCAGGAGGACGTGGTGCGCTCGCCACCATCGTTGCTGCCGGCATGCCGGCGCTCAACAGGCACCTCGACCAGATCCTGTCGATACCAGGCGTCGCAGCAATCCTGCAGCAACCGATCTATGGGCTGCGCACCAATCTGGAGACTTTGGCCAAGGCGCCAGCTTAGCCGTTGCGTCGGGGCGCCCGAGCCTGGCATCGGGCGCCGCGACCTGTTGCGATGACATCTCGCCGTTGGCAGTTGCCGGCTCGAGCAATCTGCTGGTTCAGGCAACGTGGATGAACGGGGCGTCTGCCCGCGTACATGCAAATGGCTCTCAACAGCAAGCAATTGTAATCATTGACTTTTTACAGATTTGATATTACTTGGCAGCCTATCGGGGAGTAGCAACCGCCTAGGCGCGGGAGCGCGTCAACATGCTCGCGCAAGCCGCGTGGCGCGCCCGGCCGGTGTTCACCGGCTCTGCAAGACCGAGGTCGATCAACCTCCAGGCAAACGACAGCCAATGTCACCGCTTGTCCGAAAAAGAGACGTTCCATGCAGAAAGAAAAAGAACAGGTCGCGCTCATCTCGATGCTGTCGAGCGCTTTTCTGGCCATCGCGAAATTCGCGATCGGCTTCATGACCGGCAGTATCGGCCTCATCTCGGAAGGCGTCCATTCCTCGTCGGATTTTGTCGCGACCCTTGTCACCTGGTGGGCCGTGCGCGTCAGCAACAAACCGGCCGATGAAGTTCACCACTACGGCTACGGCAAGATGGAGAGCATGGCCGCTCTCTTCGAGGTTCTGCTGCTGTTCGTCGCGGCCGGCTGGATCGGTTATGAGGCGATAAAACGCCTGTTTGGCGAACCGCATCAGATCGAGGCAGCGCCCATCGCGATCGCGGTGCTGGTGGTGTCGATCATTGTCGATTTCTGGCGGGTCCGGGCGCTGCGCCGGGTTGCCAAGGCGACCGGCAGCCCGGCACTCGAGGCGGACGCGTTGCATTTCCTGTCCGACATGCTCGCCTCCGGTGTCGTGCTCATCGGCATGGTGTTCGTCACCTTTGGCTATCTTTCGGCGGACGCCATCGCCGCGCTGATCGTCGCCTGCTTCATTGTCGTGGCCGCGGTCAAGCTTGGCCGCCGCTCCTTCGCTTCGCTGGTCGATGCAGCGCCTGAGGGTGCCGATGCGACAATCCTTTCGGCGGTGAACAAGGTTGCCGACGTCATTGCTGTCGAACGCATAAGGGTACGCATGGCCGGCGCGACGCCGTTCATCGAATTGCTCGTTGCCGTCAGCCGCGCGCTGCCGCCCGAGCGCCTCGCCGGCGTCAAAACTGACGTCGTCCGCGCCGTGCATGAGGAGTTTGCGAACGCCGAAGTGACTGTCGAGACCGAATCCCGGTCGGTGGACGACGAGAGCATTGAAACGCAGGTTCGCATCATCGCGGCGAACCGGGGCGCTGCCATCCACCGGCTGACCGTGCAGCGTGTCGGCAAGGGGCTGTCGATCAGCCTGGACATCGAGGTGGATGCCAACCTCAGCCTCGATGAAGCGCATGCGGTCGCGAGCGACCTTGAGGCGGCGATCCGCCAGGAAGTCGGGAAAGATACCGAGATAGACACCCATATCGAACCCAAGACGGCCGAATGGCTGGATGGCGGTGCGCCTTCAAGCGAGGAGCATCGCGACATCGAGCGCTCTTTGATCGCATCTGCGGCTCAAGGTGGGGTTGTGAAGGACGTCCACAATGTTCGGATCCGCCAAACGAGCATTGGACTGATCGTGAACTTTCATTGCAGGCTTCCGCCGGCCATGCCGGTGACGGAGGCGCATGCCGCCGTCGACCAGTTGGAGCGAGATATCAGGTCCCAACATCCAAATGTCGGCCGCGTCATCGGCCACGCCGAACCGGCGCGGCAGACATAGGCGCAACAGCCATTGCCGGGCGGAAGCCGGACAGCATCTGTGGAGCGTGCAAGGCCGCCGCAACTTCCTGCACTGTCGGACGCATCATTCAGTCCCCGCCCACCGGCGGGCAAGCAGCTTGTCGATCCGCTTTCCGTCCATGTCGACGATCTCGAAGCGCCAGCCCTCATAGTCGAAGGTTTCGCCGGCTTCAGGCAGATGGCCGAGTTGCGCCAGGGCAAAACCGGCGATGGTGTGAAAATCACCTTCCGCCGAACCTGATCGGAAACCGAGGCTCGCAAACGCATCGTGCGCCAGCATCATGCCGTCGATCAGAAGCGAGCCATCTTCGCGCACGACGATGTCGGCTTCCTCGCCTTCCACGCCAGGCAGGTCGCCAGCGATGGCTTCGAGCAGATCGGTCTGCGTGACGATGCCTTCCAGGCTGCCATATTCGTCGATGACGATCGCCAGGCGCACCGGCGCCTTCTTGAACTGTTCGAGCACGCGGAAGATCGACGTCGCTTCGTGAACCGTGACGGGCTGGCGGATCACCGCCATCGGATCGAGGGCCTTGCCGTCGAGGACCTGCTCGAGCAGGTCCTTCTTCAAGATCATGCCCAGCGGCTCATCGACATCGCCGCGGCCGACAAGCAGCTGCTCGTGGCGGCATTCGCGAATTGTCCGCAACATCTCCTCGGCACTGTCATCGGCGTCGATCCAATCGACGTCGCGGCGCGGCGTCATGATGTCGGCGATGCGCCGGTTGCCGATGTTGAAGACGCGATCAACGACCTCCTGCTGGGCCTGATGCAGCAGTCCCGCCTCCTGGCTCGCCGCGACGAGCAGCTTCAGCTCTTCAGGCGAATGCAGCGAGCCCTCTCCGGTCCCAGGCCGCAGACCGCAAAGCCGCAGGACGAGATTGCCAAGACCGTTGAGCGCGATGATTGCCGGCCTCAGCAAAAGCAAAAACAGACCGAGCGGACGCACGACCCAAAGTGCCGTGCTTTCGCTGCGCTGAAGGGCGAGGCTCTTGGGCGCGAGTTCACCAAGAACGATGTGCAGCGTGGTGATGATGATGAAGGCGATCGCGACAGCGATCGCATGGGAGCCTGCCGTTGCAAGCGAACCCGGCAACGCGCTCAGCAATGGCTCTATCAGATGGGCGAGTGCGGGTTCGCCGACCCAACCCAGTGCAAGCGACGATATGGTGATACCAAGCTGGGTAGCCGCAAGGTTGGCGTCGAGATTGTCGACGGCGCGCTTCAAGGCGGAGGCGTTGTGCCTGCCTGCGTTGACCAGTTCGGTCACCCGGCTGCGGCGGACTGCAACGAGAGAAAATTCCGCCGCGACGAAAAAGCCGTTCGCGGCAACGAGTAGAAGTACGGCGAGTATTCCGAGCAAATCGGACATACTGCCATCGGAACTAGACATGGTCTCCTTTTGGGCGGCAGGCCGCCACGGACTGTGGATGGGAAACCCACCTATAGCATGGCTTGGTCGCATTGCTACGACTGTGACCGCCGCCAGGCGGAACACCTGCGAACCGCCCTTCGACGGCGTTTCCAGAAATTCAGGGCTTTGTCTGTGGCGTTTGCTCCCAGCACACCCCACTGGGTGGGGCATTCACGCCGGGTTCCGCTCCATAGCCAATTACGGTTGTCCGCAATACACCGCCTCTCCCGGTAGTGCTGACGCTTGAACGCTCAAGCAAAGCGATCTTTAAACTTTCTTCATCGTCATTCGACTCGTGCGCGATCAACCATACCCCTTCCTTCGTAATCTTGAGGACCTTGAAAAGACCGCCAAGGTCGTGGTCTTTTCCTTCCACAGTCACGGTCTTTGCCTGGTCATCAACCGTGACCGCTATCGGGGCCTCCGTGTACAAGCTGCACTGAAACTTCAACATCTCCGCGTGCGCGATCGTCGGCATCATTGGCAAGCTACCAGCCGCAAACAGGCGAATCCAACTGACCATGGCGTGCTCCTCTCCGCTGACATGAAACATCGAAATACGTCTTTGGTGACAAGGTTGCGTATGCTCCGTGTTCAACGCCGCAAATACTGGGCCTCTGTCTTCGCCGACTGTCCGCAAAATGGACGAGACGTCACGAAGATCGTGTAGCCGGTCGTGAACCGAACCGGGTCGGCGCAGAAAGATCGCGCCAGCTCGCGATACTGACGCCCCTCAGTGTCCGCCGAAGACCAGCGTCTGCACTGGAAGCAGCACGGCCTGCATCCGCAGGATCATGGCGTGGACCAGCCCGACAGTGTCCACCACATGCAGGAACAGCCAGCGCGGCGTGCTCAGGTTCGGGTCGGCCAGTGCGTCGTGATTGTTGGTATAGGCATTGGCGATGCAGCTGCCGCCCGGCGGAACACCTTCGAGTTGGCCAGGGAAAAGCGGCTCCAGAAACACGGTGATCGTTCCCGTGCGTGCTATCTGCTGGACATCGATGAGCTGGTCCGTCGGCCGGATCTGGCCGGCGGCGATGACATCCTGGACCTGGGTCACCACCATCGGGATGATGGTGTAGGGCTTGCCGATGCAGGTGGCCTCGGCGATCATGCCGACTTTCATCACCTGCGCCTCGATCTGCCCGAAACCAGCGATGAGCGCGACCCGACCGCCTTCGGCCGGAACGAGGATGCCCGCCGGCCGCAGCATCGGATTGACGACGTCGCCCGGCCTGAGCGTGAATTGCTGGACAGTGCCTGTGACCCCGGCGCGGATGAGCATCTTGTCGAGCTCGATCTGCGCCTGGGCAAGAGCTGCCTCAGCACTCGCCTTCTGGGCGGGCAGCAGCGAGGTGATCTTCGTCTCCAGCGTCTGCTTGTTGGCAACCGCGGCGTCGACCGCACCTTGCCTGCCATCGACGACGACTTGCAGACGCTCGATCTCGCGCGTTGCCACGACGTCCTTGTTGCGCTCGCGAAGCAGCGTCTTGGTCTCGAGTTCGTCCAGGGCCTGCGCAAAGGCGCCTTGCGCCTGCTTGATCACCCCGTCGGCCGCCGCTAGTTCGGTTTTGGCCACCGTGATCCCGGCGTCGACCTCGGCGATTTGTCGCCGGTCCGTCTCAAGTGCTGCCTCCTGCTGGGAGCTATCGAGCCGGAAAAGCGGTGCGCCAGCCTCGACCTTCTGGTTGATGCCAACAAACACCTCGGCAACACGGCCGCCGGTCTCGGGCAGGATCGTGACCGTGCGGAAGACGGCGGTGACGTTTGTGGTGGAGGGGTGGAAATAAAAGATGAGCGTGATCAGCGAAACCGTCAGCAGCAGGCAGGCGGTGATGCCCCAGCGCAGTTCGTACCACATGGAATAAAGGGTGATCTCGCGGCCGATCCGCTTGCCCTGGCCGTAGCGGCGGAAGAGATAGTCCGGGAAGACCGTGAGCAAGGAGCAGAGCATCAACTCAAGCATGGCTCAGCTCCCTTCTTTCGACGTGTCGGCGTTTGGCGTCGGGTTGAGGGCCATCGCCGGCTCCACGTGATGGGGATCGCGCTTTGCCGGTTCCGGTGTCTCGGCAAGCCTGGGAGGGTCGGCGCTTGGCGCTGAGCTCGTCGCCGGCTCGTCGAGCCCGTGTTTTCCCGCGAGTTTTTCCAGCGACGCGGCGATCGAGGTCATTGGCGTCGAGAAGTCCGGAAACTCGATAAAGGCCAGCAGCAGGGCCGCGATCCAGAACGCGTGGTTGTGCGTGAACAGCGAAATCAGCGCCAGGACCGCGACAAGCTCCATCTGCACCTTGCTGGTGCGATGCGCCATGCGCTCGGGCATGGCATGAAGCTGGAAGTACAAATTGCCGACGACAAGCACCGTCACCAGCAAGAAAATGACCGTGATGGTGAAGAGGGTATCGCTTTGCCCGGGCGCGGTGATGAAGAACGGCAGATGTTCAGTCGCCACCGGATGTGGCGTCGGCGCCTCCTGTGCAAAGGCGACGCGGCTGAGGAACAGGCTGGGTATCCAGAGCACCGCCGCCCGCGGCGCCGAACGCATGAACGATGACATTGTCCTACTGCCCTCTCTATGCAAGCCAGGCGCGGCGGCCGGCTTCAGTTGGAACGCTGCAATGCTCGTGGAAGAAGAGCGGTTAATGTCGAGGCGGCGTGGCAAATTCCCTGTTCAAGACCTGACGAGCAATCCGCGCGTGGACGATGGCGTCGACGCGCGATGCGGCGCCAATTTCGCCAGATTAGGCGCAAATTTTTGATGGAGCCAATAGCGAACTGCAAGCACGCCGGGAAATCGCTGAAAAGGCCTGCTGGAAGCTGCCGGCAGCGAGGCGAACCCTCATGCCTGGGCCGTGCACCTCGGCACTTCAACTCGCAAGCATTGCCCACAGGAAAAAACCAGCGCCGATGAGGCCAAGCACCGTCGAACCGAGCCAAGCCAGGCGTTTGCGGGTCAATGCGGCTACCGCGCCCAGCGCAATCGCCACCTGAAGCATCGCTACCGCGTAGGCGAAATAGTGGTGCTGATGGATCAGAAGGTCGGCGTCCGCCCCCTTCTCGTCGCGCTGGCGCTCGAGTTCCTGGGCCTTTTTCTGCGCGTCCTGCTGTTCGCTCTTGTAGCGCACGAGGTTCTTGTCGAGGTCGGGCGAAGCGGGTTTGTCCGCGCTCGCCTGCATTTCCTTTTGAGACTCCAGGACAACGGCCTTGATGCCCTTGGCCTGATAATAGGCCCATTGGTCGGACGCCTGCGCCTGCAACTGCGTCGCTTCGGTCTTGAGTGCGAGTGCTTCATTGACAGTGCTGCCGGCAAGCAGCGAAGCGACCGCCGCCAATGCCGCAAACAACGCCGTCGTCAGCGCGATCGTGCGCAGCAGCGTGCCGCCTTCCCTTTCCACTTCCTCGTGGATCGCCTCATGCAACTTGTCGGTGTCGACTTCCATTTCTTCAGGCATGGGTGTCCGCAGCCTCTCGTAGCCAAGCCAGGCATATGAGCGCCAACAGAGGCGGAAGGTGGGCGGCCGCGAGAAGGCAAAACGGGAACCAGCCGTCGTTACTCTGCCGTCTGGATCGCATCTGCCCTTCGCGCGTTTGTGTAGCGAATGGGAGCCAGATCAATGAACGTCGCGAACCTGCAACTCGAAGGCCTGTTGATGGCCATTGCATCGATCAATCATGTGCTTGTCCGCAAGGGCGTGCTGACTGCCGAGGAAATCGACATCGCCTTGCGCAGGGCCGAAGCGAGCGAAACAGCCGAGGAGCGATCCGACGGCATGTCGTCGTCCAACCGCGACGCCATCAACTTCCCCATCAGATTGCTGGAACTGGCCAACCGCTGTCAGCCCGAGGCGGATATCCCCTCATTCTCCGCACTGGCCCGAATGGTGGGCCAGATGAAAGAACCCTACAACGACCAGCTGTGAGATGGATGGCGCAGGCCTGCCTCTGGCGCGCGCGTCCGCACTCCGTGGGGAACATCAGAATAACGTGATGCGATGTGGGTTGCCCCCACCATAACGGCTGGTTACGCTCCAACATAATCAGAGAGCGAGAACAAGCGGCAAAAGCGCCCCAACAAAGGCAACTCATGACCGAAATCAGCAAAGCGGCAATCGCCTACTCAGCCCTTATCCTGCTCGCCAACGTGGCCCTGGTGTATGCGATCATGGGGCTCGTTACCGAGCCCTGATCAGGCTGCGGCCCAGCATCAGCACCGCTTCCCCTATTCGATGAACTCGACCGGCACGCCTGCCTTGACGATCTTGGCGAGTTCGCGCGCATCCCAGTTGGTCAGGCGCACGCAGCCATGGCTTTCGGTCTTGCCGATCTTGGATGGGTCGGGCGTGCCGTGGATGCCGTAGGTCGGCTTGTCCAAGGCGATCCAGACCGAACCGACAGGGCCGTTCGGCCCCGGCGGGATGGTCAGGACCTTATCGTTTTCGCCCTGCTTGAAATTGATCTTCGGGTTGTAGGTGTAGTTGGGATCGAGCGCGATCCGCGACACCGCGTGGATGCCCGTCGGCGACGGCGTGTCGCCTGACCCGATCGTCGCCGGATAGGCCGCGACCAGTCTGCCGGCCTCATCATAGGCGCGGACCTGTTTCAGCCCCTTGTCGGCGACGATGCGCGCGACCTGCTTGTTCACCAGCTTGCCGAAATTGGCGACTTTGACGATGGTGCCGGGCCGGTTGAAATTGGCCTCCGGATTGAGCGCCTTGAGATAGGTCTCGTCCATGTGGAAACGCTCGGCCAGCATTTCGGTGACCGAGGTGAAGGACATGCGCTCGAGCATTGCCTTTTCGCTGTAGTCGGTGGGAATCGACGCGACATACGGGCCGGCCGCATCTTCCGGCGTGATGGTGTAGGAGCCGAACGCGTCGCCGCCGGTCTCAAGCAGCGCCTGCTTGATGCCAGCGGCGTCGGTCGATTTGAGGCTGGTGCCGGTCATCTCGTTATAGGCTGCGAGCGCCTTGTCGACATTGGAGCCGAAGCGTCCGTCGATGACACCAGGCGAAGCACCCGCACGATCGAGCAGGATCTGCAGGCCCGCCACATCCTCGCGGCCCTTGACGCCGATGGACGGCTCGATGGACGCGCCGCCACCCGATCGCATCGGGTTTTCAGGAAGCGCCAACTGGTCATCTGAGTTGGGCAACGGCTCGCGCTCGACAAGCTGCTGGCCCGGCGCCTCGGGAAAGGCGTTGGGATCGTTGCGGTAATAATCGTCGCCGCCGCCAAAAGGCTCGGACGGCATGGCAGGCGCGTCGTCGGAGTAACCGCCATTCTGTACCGGGCCGAGCAACTCGTCGCCCTGGCGGTAATCCTGTTGCAGTTGCTGGCGGCGCAGTTCTCGCCGCAGCGCCTGGCGATTGTATTGGGTCTCCGGTGGCTGCACGGCAATGACCTTGCCGGTATAGGGGTCGACGAGCACGCGGTTGCCGCGACCGTCATAGAATATCTCGACGTCGGTGTCCTGCGCGAGACGGATCGCCTGCGGATCAGTCACCACGCGGCGCGGTTCGAAGCGCCCTTCGACAGGTGCGACGGCAGCCATTGCCTGGAGCGCCGACAGCCCGGTCGCCATGGCCGAAAGCACAATGATCTTGCGCAACATGGTCCCCAAATATCTCCGATATCCCGACCGCCCCCAAGGCGACCCCGGTGGAATCATGATGATTATCCACCGTCATCAAATAACGATCTGCTAACCCTTCCAACATGAACGGGGCATGAAAATGGCCGTGTTCTATACTGGAAAGCCAAGCTGCTTGCGCGTTGCCTTGGGAAGCTTTGCCGCGATCAGCCGGTGGCTTTCGCGGAGGTAGTCCTTGAGGCCGTCCCCATCCATGCTGTCGCCGGTCTGGCGCTGGATCCACGTCATGCCGCGCGAGGCAAGGTATGGTGCGGGCCTGAGCCCGGGCTGCTCCTTGAGGATGTCAAACGTCATCTCGGAGCACTTGAACGTGATGGCGAGCGCTTCGCCGCCGCTCCAGCCGCCGATGGCAAAGACCTTGCCGCCGACCTTCCAGACATGGGCGCCGCCCCATTGCACCACATGGGTGGTGTGAGGCAGCGAGGCGCAGAAGCCGTTGTATTCGTCGAGGGTCATGTCACCGCCATGGAAAGATAGTCGACCCCCACTCCGCCTCGCTACGCTCGGCACCTCTCCCCCGTTCGACGGGGGCGAGGAAGGGCGCCAAGCCCGGATGCCGTGCTTCCTCTCCCCCGTCGAACGGGGGAGAGGTGTCGAGGCGAAGCCGAGACGGAGTGGGGGTCGAAGACCCAGCCACCTAGGCCGCGGCTTCCGTCACTACAGTCGGCTTGGAGCGGAAGTTGAGCCGGTCCGAGCCCGCCGTGATCTTGACGGTCGAGCCGTCGAGGATGTCGCCAAGCAGGATCTTCTCGGCGAGCGGGTCCTGCAGCTCCTTTTGCATGACGCGCTTGAGCGGACGCGCGCCATAGGCCGGGTCGTAACCCTTGTGCGCCAGCCAATCGATCGCATCCTTGTCGAGCGACAGCGTGATCTTGCGGTCGGACAACAGCTTTTCGAGGCGCTTGAGCTGGATCTCGACGATCTTGCCCATGTCCTGACGACGCAGGCGATGGAACAGGATGATCTCGTCGACGCGGTTCAGGAATTCGGGCCTGAACGCGCTCTTGACCACGCCCATGACATCGTCGCGGACCTTGTCGACATCCTCGCCCTCGCCGAGCGCCACCAGATATTCGGCGCCGAGGTTGGAGGTCATGATGATCAGCGTGTTGCGGAAGTCGACGGTGCGGCCCTGACCATCGGTCAGGCGGCCGTCATCGAGCACCTGAAGCAGCACGTTGAAGACATCGGGATGCGCTTTTTCGATCTCGTCGAACAGGATCACCTGGTAAGGCCTGCGGCGCACGGCTTCAGTCAGCGTACCGCCTTCCTCGTAGCCGACATAGCCTGGAGGCGCGCCGATCAGCCGGGCCACGGAATGCTTTTCCATGAACTCGGACATGTCGATACGCACCAGCGCATGCTCGTCGTCGAAGAGATAGTCGGCGAGCGCCTTGGTCAGTTCGGTCTTGCCGACGCCCGTCGGCCCCAGGAACATGAACGAGCCGATCGGCCGGTTCGGGTCCTGCAGCCCAGCACGGGCACGCCGCACCGCCTTGGACACGGCCTGCACGGCTTCGCCCTGGCCGACGACGCGAACGCCGATCTCGTCTTCCATGCGCAACAGCTTCTCGCGCTCGCCTGCCAGCATCTTGTCGACCGGAATACCGGTCCAGCGCGACACGACATGGCCGATATGCTCGGGCGTCACGGTCTCTTCGACCATGGTGCCGCGGCCTTCGAGTGCTTCGGCCTCGACGAGCTTCTTTTCGAGTTCGGGGATGCGGCCATAGGCAAGCTCGCCCGCCTTCTGGAACTCGCCCTTGCGCTGCGCGATGGCAAGTTCGTTGCGCGCTTCTTCAAGCTTGCCCTTGAGGTCGGCGGCAAGCCCGAGCTTTTCCTTCTCCGACATCCACTGGCTGGTCACCTGGGTCGACTCTTCCTCAAGCCCGGCCAGTTCCTTTTCGAGCCGTTCGAGACGATCGCGGGAGGCGTCATCCTTTTCGATCTTGAGCGCTTCGCGCTCGATCTTCAGCTGCATGATGCGGCGGTCGATCTCGTCGAGGGCCTCGGGCTTGGAATCGATCTGCATACGCAGCCGCGAGCCTGCCTCATCGATCAGGTCGATCGCCTTGTCGGGCAGGAAGCGGTCGGTGATGTAGCGGTTGGACATCGTGGCGGCTGCAACCAGCGCGGAGTCCGAGATGCGAACCTTGTGGTGCTGTTCGTATTTCTCCTTCAGGCCGCGCAGGATCGAGATGGTGTCTTCGACCGTCGGCTCCGAAACGAAGACCGGCTGGAATCGGCGGGCAAGGGCGGCGTCCTTTTCGACATGCTTGCGGTACTCTTCAAGCGTGGTCGCGCCAACGCAATGCAGCTCGCCGCGCGCAAGTGCCGGCTTCAGAAGGTTGGACGCGTCCATCGCGCCATCAGCCTTGCCAGCGCCAACCAGCGTGTGCATCTCGTCGATGAACAAAATGATGCCGCCGGCAGCCGCGGTGACTTCCGAAAGCACGGCCTTCAGCCGCTCCTCGAACTCGCCGCGATACTTCGCGCCAGCAATCAGCGCGCCCATGTCGAGCGCCATCAGTTGCTTGTCCTTCAGCGATTCCGGCACGTCGCCATTGACGATGCGCGATGCAAGGCCCTCGGCGATGGCGGTCTTGCCGACGCCCGGTTCGCCGATCAGCACCGGATTGTTCTTGGTGCGGCGCGACAGGACCTGGATGGTGCGGCGGATCTCATCGTCGCGGCCGATGACCGGATCGAGCTTGCCGGCACGGGCATCCGCCGTCAGGTCGCGGGCGTATTTCTTCAAGGCATCGTAACCCTGCTCGGCAGTTGCCGAGTCGGCGGTACGGCCCTTGCGGATTTCATTGATCGCGGCATTGAGCGCCTGCGCGGTGACGCCCGCCTTGGCGAGGATTTCGGAGGTCTTGGCCGACTTCTCGACGGCGAGTGCGGTCAGCAGACGCTCGACGGTGACAAAACTGTCACCGGCCTTCTTGGCCAGGTCCTCGGCTGTCGAAAACACCTTGGCGAGCGGCTGGGCCATGTAGAGCTGGCCGTTGCCGCCCTCGACCTTCGGCAACGCATCGAGCGCTGCCTCGACGCCAAGCTTGGCGTCGTTGGCGCGGCCGCCGGCGCGTTCGATCAACGACGCGGCAAGGCCTTCGTCGTCATCGACAAGGACTTTGAGGATATGTTCGGGGGTGAACTGCTGGTGGTTGCGCGAAAGCGCCATCGTCTGGGCGGACTGGATGAAGCCGCGGACGCGCTCGGAGTATTTCTCAAGGTTCATTCTATGTCTCCATTCCGTACCCGGCCCGCTTGGCGGCACCGGTTAGGCTCAAGGTGACGGACCCGCCCAAAAGGGCCGGACCCAACTGAGCGTGATATGGTGAGTAGGACGATATCCCTCAAGGCGTATTGATCGAAGTCAAAAAACAAAAAAACGGCGAAGATTTCTCCCCGCCGTTTTCAACTGTTTCACGATGTTCCGGTTGCCCGGCAGCTTTAGCTCTCGACGACGGCAAGTCCGGTGTCGGCAGCGGGCGTTTCGCCTTCTGTCACGGCATCGCCTTCGGTGCGGGCGCGTTCGCCACGGCGCGGACGGCGGCTGCGGCGTGGAACTTCCACCTCGCCTTCGGCTGCCACGACGGGCTGTGCCTCGACAGGCGCAGGTGCAGGTGCCGCTTCAGGCAGTACGACCTCGACCTGCACGGCTTCAACCTGCTGGGGTTCTACCTGCTGGTCGGGCTGGCGACGTTCGGGACGACGGCCCTCATTGCGGGGGCGGCGCTCGCGGCGGCCTTCACGCGGCTGGACTTCACCGGCAGCTTCCGGATTGAGGGCGACCTCGGCCGGCGTGCCTTCGATATCGGGCTGCGGGCCGGAGCCACTGACAACCGGCTGCGACTGCGGCTGGACGTGAACCTGCTGGGCCGGAGCCTCGGCAAAGTTGTTGCCGCCCATATCGTCGTCGCGCTCGTCATCCATGTCGGAATCGAACTCGTCGCGGCTCTGTTGCTGCTGCTGGATCGGCATCTGCGCCATGGCGGCGGCAATGATACGATTGTAATGCTCAGCGTGCTGGAGATAGTTTTCGGCCATCACCCGGTCGCCGGAGCTGTGCGCGTCTCGCGCCAGAGTGGTGTATTTTTCGGCGATCTGCTGCGCGGAGCCACGGATCTTTACATCAGGACCGTTGCTCTCATAGTTGCGCGTGAGCGGGTTCGGTCCCTTGCGGTTGTTGTTGCTGTTATTGTTATTATTGCTGTTATTATTATTGTTGTTATTACGACCGCGCATGCGCCTATTCTGCTGTTGTGGCCTCATCAGATTCTCTTTGTGTTGAAGTATAACCCGAACGGGGGCACTTAGGCGGCCTGCCGTTTCGTAACTTTCCGCCGGTGATCGCCCGCAACATTCTTGCGTCGGCGCCACATGCCATCCTGTTTCGGTTTCATGTCACTTGCCGGACGATCCCCGCACGAAGCTAGAGCGTCGTCTACGCAAGAAGGCAGCTAGTTTCGAAGGAAACCGAATCGTTAACAGCACTGCCTGCTTCGTCTCATCCGGTCGCCGGAACCTAGCGGCATTCACTTTCCTTGCCAAGCGGTTTTTTGCGGTGCCGAAAAGCCTCGGTCAGTGCCGGAATACGAGCACCCGGTCGTTGCCGCCCAAGTCCTTGTGCTGGGCGAACAAATGGTAACCGGCCTGCTCGAATATTTCAGTCACGTCGCGCCGCTGGTCGTGCCCGATTTCGAGCCCGACAAGGCCATCTTTCTCAAGATGGCGCGCGGCACCCGACGCGATGGTTCTGTATGGCTCAAGACCGTCCGGGCCGCCGTCGAGCGCGCGGCGCGGATCAAAATTGCGAACCTCGTTCTGCAAATCCTCGATCTCTAGTGAAGCTATATAGGGAGGATTTGAGACTATTAAATGGTGAAGACCATGAATCTCAGCAAACCAGTCGGATTTTTTTGCTAAAAAGCGCGCGGAAACGCCGAGCTGGGCGGCATTGGCCGCCGCAGTCGCCAGCGCATCGTCGGAAACGTCGACACCGATCGCCACGGCTTTCGGCTCCTGGGTGACCAGAGCCAGCGCAATCGCACCGGTGCCGGTGCCGAGATCAAGGATACGGCAGATGCCCGCGCGCGCCACAGTCTCGTGGACGAAGGGCAAGACCGCATCGACCAGCGTTTCGGTGTCGGGGCGCGGCTCCAGCGTCTCGGCGGAGAGGCTGAGGCGCATGCCATAGAAATCGCGGTAGCCCAAGATGCGGTGGACAGGTTCGCCTGCGATACGGCGGTCGAGCGCTGCTTCGATCTCGTCCACCTGCCCAACGAGCCTGTCGGGCGACGAAATCGCATCGGTGCGCGTCGTTCCGGAAAAATGTTCGACGATCAGCCGTGAATCGAATGCGGCGTCCACTATGCCAGCGCCTGCGAGGCGCTGGCGCGCGTGGCGCAGGAGTTCGCCGAGCGGGCGCTCAGCCATCCGAGCCCATATCGGCCAGAAGCTTCGACTGGTGATCGGAGATCAGCGCGTTGATGACTTCGTCGAGTTCGCCCATCATCACCCGGTCGAGCTTGTAGAGCGTCAGGTTGATGCGGTGGTCGGTCAGGCGCCCTTGCGGGAAATTGTAGGTGCGGATGCGCTCGGAGCGATCGCCCGAACCGACCTGCAACTTGCGCGACGAGGAACGCTCCTCGTCGGCGCGGCTGCGCTCCATGTCATAGAGGCGCGCGCGCAGGATCTGCATGGCGCGGGCCCGGTTCTGGTGCTGCGACTTCTCCGCCTGCACCACCATGATGCCGGTGGGCAAATGGGTAATGCGCACGGCCGAGTCGGTGGTGTTGACGTGCTGGCCGCCAGAACCCGAGGCGCGCATCGTATCGATGCGGATGTCTTCGGGACGGATGTCGATATCGACTTCCTCGGCTTCCGGCAAAACAGCAACTGTCGCTGCCGACGTGTGGATACGGCCACTGCCTTCGGTCGCGGGAACCCGCTGGACGCGGTGGACACCCGACTCGAACTTCAGATGGGCAAACACGCCCTTGCCCGAGACGGTGGCAATGACTTCCTTGAAGCCGCCCGCGTCGCCGTCGCTGGCGGACGCGACCTCAAAGCGCCAGCCGCGCGAGGCGGCGTAGCGCTCGTACATGCGGTAGAGGTCACCGGCAAACAATGCCGCCTCGTCGCCGCCGGTGCCGGCGCGGATTTCGAGGATGGCGTTGCGCTCGTCGGCCGCGTCCTTGGGCAGGAGCAGGACCTGGATTTCGTGCTGCAGGGTCTCGATGCGGTCCTCGACGTCGGGCTTGTCCATCTCGGCAAGCGAACGCATCTCGGCGTCGGTGCCCTTGTCGGACAGCATCGCCTCGAGATCGGCTAGCTCGTGCTCGGCACCACGCAGCTCGCGGATCTTGGCGACAAGCTCCTGGATGTCGGAATATTCCGACGCCAGCTTGACGTAGACGTCGGGTGCCGGTCCGGCAGCCATCTGCGCTTCGAGCATGTCGAAGCGTTTGACGACTTGGTTCATTCGGTCGTGGGGCAGGCTGATCATAATGGTATGGAACGGTCGTCCGCAAAGGCCTGAAGCAGCGCGCGCATCGGCAGGCTGGCGGCAGGACCGGAAAGGTTATCGTCGAGGAAGGATTTCAACTCGCCGAGAGGAAGTTCAGTCAGCATCGCCTTGACCGGGCCGATCGAGGCCGGCGACATCGAGATCGAACGGTAGCCGAGGCCAAGCAGCACCATCGCCGAGATCGGCTTGCCGGCAAGCTCGCCGCACAGCGTGACCGGCGTATGGTTGCGCAGCCCGGCGTCGGCGATCTGCTTGAGCACCCTCAGGAAAGGCACCGACAGCGGGTCGAAGCGGTCGGCAAGCTGGGTATTGCCACGGTCGGCGGCCATGACGAACTGGAACAGGTCGTTGGAGCCGACGGAGACGAAATCGACTGCCTGCATGAGTTCATCAAGCTGCCACAGCAGCGACGGCACCTCGATCATGGCGCCGAGCTTGAGGCTGGTCGGCAGATGGTGGGCGAAGCGCGACAGGTGCCTGACCTCGCGGTCGATGATCTCGCGTGCCTGGGCGATCTCGCCAAGCTCGGTGACCATCGGCAGCATGACCTTGAGCTCGCGTCCACCGGCGGCCTTGAGCAGCGCGCGGATCTGGGTGCGCAGCAGGCCGGGGCGGTCGAGCGTGAGCCGGATGGCGCGCCAGCCCAGGGCCGGGTTTTCTTCTTCCTGCCCCGAACCCTTGAAATAGGGCAGCACCTTGTCGCCGCCGATATCGATGGTGCGGAAGGTGACGGGACGGCCGCGCGCGACGTCGAGCACGTCGCGGTAGAGCTTTTCCTGCGCTTCGGCGCGCGGGAAGGTCGAGGCGACCATGAACTGCAGTTCGGTGCGGAACAGGCCGATGCCGGCAGCACCCGCCTCGGCGAGCTGCGGCAGGTCGACGGCAAGGCCGGCGTTCATCAGCAGGTCGACCTTGACGCCATCCTTGGTCTCGGACGGCTTCTTGCGCAACTCGCGGTAGAGTTCCTGCCTGCGGGCGCGGAAACGCACCTTTTCGGCGTAGGCTGCTTCCAGGTCGGCCTGCGGGCGCAGGTGGACGGTACCTTCAATGCCATCGACGATGATCGGATCGCCGTTTTCCGCCATGGAAACGGCGCCCTTCATCTGGCCGGCGACGGGAATGCCCATGGCGCGCGCGACAATGACGACGTGGCTTGTCGGCGCACCGTCCTCCAGCACCAGACCGCGCAGCCTGTCGCGCGGGTAGTCGAGCAGTTCGGCCGCCCCCATCGAGCGCGCAACGATGATCGCGTCCTTGGGCAGCGATTCAGCGATGGTCTCGGGGCCACGGCCCATGAGCTGGCGCAAAAGGCGGTTGGCGAGATCGTCGAAATCGCTCATCCGCTCGCGCAGATAGGGGTCGGTCATGTGCAGCATGCGGGCGCGCATGTCGCTCTGTACCTTTTCGACGGCCGCCTCGGCAGTCAGGCCGTTGCGGATCGCCTCTTCGAGCCGGCGCACCCAGCCGCGATCATTGGCGAACATGCGGTAGGCTTCGAGAACCTCGCGGTGCTCGCCTTCAAAAGCCACGTCGCGGCGCTCCAGCATGTCGTCGATCGACAGGCGCAGCGAACCGAGCGAATCCTCGAGCCGGCGCAGTTCCTCCTCGCTGTCTTCGTTGAACAGGTTGGTGACGACGATACGCGGCTCGTGCAGCACGACATGGCCGAGGCCGACGCCTTCATTGAAGGCGATGCCGGTGAAGCTGGCCGGGCGCGACATATCGAGTTCGAGGCCGGGCCGGCTCAGACGGCCGATATCGCCGGATGCAATCATCTCGGCGATGACCATGGCGGTGGTTTCGAGCGCCTCGATCTCGTCGTCGCGGTAGTGGCGCATTGTCTTGTTCTGGACGACAAGAACGCCAAGCGTGCGCCCTGCCCTGAGCACCGGCACGCCGAGGAAGGAGTGGTAGATCTCCTCGCCCGTCTCCGGCAGATAGGCGAAGGCGGGGTGCTCCTGGGCGTTGGACAGGTTGAGCGCGCGCGCACTCGCCGCGATGGTGCCGACAAGACCCTGGCCAAGACGCAGCTGGGCCAGGTGAACGGCGTTCGGGTTCAGACCGACGGTGGCGTAGAGCTCAAGCACCGAGTCGGCGCGAAGCACATAAAGCGAGCAGACTTCAGCCACCATGTTGGCGGCGATATCGCGCACGATCCTGTCGAGCCGTTCCTGTGGCTCGAGGGGCTCCGCCATCAACTCGCGGAGCCGTTTCAGAAGTACGCGCGGCCCAGAGGCCATGTCACGCATCATTCACCGTCTCCAATGGTTTGGACCCGGCGCGGCACATGCTGCACGCCGGCAACGCGGTGACGCTCGACTCCTAATACTACTGCTTATCGAGACCGTAGACGGAATGCAAAGTGCGAACAGCAAGTTCCGTGTAGGGGCCGTCGATCAGGATCGAAATCTTGATCTCGGAGGTGGTGATGGCGCGGATATTGATGCCCTTGGCCGCCAGCGCCTGGAAGGCGGTTGCGGCAACGCCCGCATGGGAGCGCATGCCGATGCCGATGACCGACACCTTGGACATGCCCTCGTCATGCTGGACGGCGTCGTAGCCGATGTCGGGGCGGATCTTTTCGAGCACCGCCAGCGCCTTGTTCACATCGCCCGACGGCACGGTGAAGGTCATGTCGGTGAACTTGCCGTCCTCGGAGATATTCTGGACGATCATGTCGACATTGATGTTGGCTTCGGCCAGCGGCCCGAAGATCCCACCCGCCACGCCCGGCCGGTCGGCGACACGGCGCAGCGAGACCTGGGCTTCGTCCTTGGCGTAGGCAATTCCGGTGACGACCTGTTGTTCCACGATTTCATCCTCGTCACAAATGAGCGTTCCAGGCGGATTGAGAAAATCGCCCATGCCGGGCGCATCCGGATCTTCAAAGGAAGAACGCACGAAGGTGCGAACGCGATGCACCATGGCGAGTTCAACCGAGCGGACCTGCAGCACCTTGGCGCCGAGCGAGGCCATTTCGAGCATTTCTTCAAACGAGATGCGCGACAGGCGCCGTGCCTTGGGCTCGATGCGCGGGTCGGTAGTATAGACCCCATCGACATCGGTGTAGATATCGCAGCGATCGGCTTTCACCGCAGCGGCAATGGCGACAGCTGACGTGTCGGAGCCGCCGCGACCAAGCGTGGCGATGCGGTTGTCGGGGCCGATGCCCTGGAAGCCGGCGACAACGGCCACCTGGCCTTCCTGGAAGCGCTTGATCAGGAACGAGCCGTCAATGTCGAGGATGCGGGCAGCGCCATGGGCGTTGTCGGTCTTGATCGGGATCTGCCAACCCTGCCAGGAGCGCGCATTGACGCCGATATTCTGCAGCGCAAGCGCAAGGAGGCCGGCCGTCACCTGTTCGCCCGAGGCGACCACCGCGTCATATTCGCGTGCGTCATGCATGGGCGAGGCGTCGCGGGTCCAGGCAACAAGCTCGTTGGTCTTGCCGGCCATGGCCGAAACCACCACCGCAACCTCGTGGCCAGCGTCAACCTCGCGTTTGACATGGCGTGCCACGTTGCGGATTCGGGCGATGTCGGCGACGGACGTACCGCCGAATTTCATCACGATGCGCGCCATAGAAGCGAAATGCCCTTGCCATACACGCCGGCCCGCAGCGGGCCGGAAAATGAGTGAAAACACCGATGCTTGGCTCGGTGCCGAATGCGCGGCCTGCATAGCCAAAACCGTCAGCTTCCGCAAGGCGCGGAAATTGTCGCCTTGACAATCCGGGCGCCAGACGCGACTTCCTTGCGCTCGAAGGAGACCACATCAATGCCAGATCCCCGTCCATCGACCATCGATGCCGGAGAAGTCGAGCGGTTCTCAGCACTCGCCGCCGAATGGTGGAACCCCAACGGCAAGTTCCGCCCGCTGCACAAATTCAATCCCGTCCGCCTGGGTTATATCCGCGACCAGGTCGCCGCGCGCTTCGGCCGCGACACCCACGCCGCGCGGCCCTTCGAAGGCCTGCGCATCCTCGATATCGGCTGCGGTGGCGGCCTGCTGTGCGAGCCGATGTCGCGCCTGGGCGCTGAAGTCGTCGGCGCTGACGCCTCCGCCACCAACATCGAAGTGGCCAAGATCCATGCGGCGGATGTCGGCGTGACGGTGGACTACCGCGCCACGACTGCCGAAGACCTGGCCGATGAAGGCGAAAAATTCGACGTCATCCTCAACATGGAAGTCGTCGAGCACGTCGCTGACGTCGAGCTGTTCGTCAAGAAATGCGGCGAAATGGTCAAGCCCGGCGGCATCATGTTCGTCGCCACCATCAACCGCACCTTCAAGGCGCTCGGCCTTGCCATCGTCGGCGCCGAATATGTGCTGCGCTGGCTGCCGCGCGGCACCCACCAGTACGGCAAGCTTGTGCGCCCAGAAGAGCTCGACAAGGCGCTTGTGGGTGCCGGCCTCGCCACCATCGACCGCACCGGGGTGACCTACAACCCGCTCTCCGACCGCTGGCAGAAATCCCGCGACATGGACGTCAACTACATGGTGCTGGCGGAAAAGGCGGCCTGAGGACTGCACGGCGGACGCCACTTCAAACTTGCGCCGCCCGCCGACCTTTTTTTGCACCGATCTTGTTTTGGTCGGGTCACGGCATGGATTCCCGACACTCTCCACTCGCTGCGCTCGCTCACGAGGTCGGGAATGACGGGTTGCGGGGGCGTGGCCGCAAATCTGCAGCGCTGGTAACGCAAGTGTCTCAATAGCCCTCATGGTGAGCCTGTCGAACCACGAGGGCGCCCAGGGTGGTGTGTGCTCCTATCCACACTGTACCAAAATCCGTAATTCGACAGGCTCACCATGAGGATTTTGGGCTCGCGAATATCCCGGCCAGGACGGCCACCCGCGTTCCGTCATTCCCGACCTCGTGAGCGAGCGCAGCGAGTGGAGAGTGTCGGGAATCCATGCCTCGGACTCAAATATCCACAACGGTCGTGGATAGCAGCGGCCATCCAGGCAAGGAAGGCCGCAACTGCAGCTGAAGGCTAAGAAGGCATTCAGTTCCGGTCGTCAGGAAACACCGGCAGCGGCATGAACTCGATGCCGTCTTCGGCGAGGCCCTTGGCTTCGTCGATGGTCGCAGCACCATAGATGCCGCGGGCTTCGGTCTCGCCGAAGTGGATCTTGCGCGCTTCCTCGGCGAATTTGTCGCCGACATTTTCGGCATTCTCGCGCACCTTTTCGGACAGCTCCTTGAGTGCTGCCATCATCTTGCGCTGCTGCTCGCCCATGGCGAGCGCAACCTTTTCCTGCTTGCGCGAGGTCGAGACAGCAGGCGCCATCAGCGCCTTTTCGACCTTCTGCGAGCCGCATTCCGGGCAGGAGACAAAACCACGCTTGCGCTGGGTCTCGAAGTCGTCGTTGCTGCGGAACCAGCCTTCGAAGTCATGCGCATGGTCGCAATGAAGCGAAAAGCGGATCAAGATGCGGCTCCCCTGAGCGCCCCCTCGCCCGCTCCACGAAGCGACACGCTGAATTCGCGCGCGTTCTTCAGGTTCGGGATCTTCTTGCGCGCATCAGCCGAATGACGCGTGTCGATCTCGGCGATGATGACGCCGGGCTCATCGTGGGCGGCCTCGGCGAGAATGCGGCCCCACGGATCGATGATCAGCGAGTGACCAAAGGTCTCGCGGCCGTCCTCATGCTTGCCGCCCTGGGCCGACGCGATGACGAAGGCGCCGTTTTCGATGGCGCGCGCGCGCAACAGCACATGCCAATGGGCAAGGCCGGTCTGGCGCGTGAAGGCTGCGGGAGCGGTCAAAAGCTCGGCGCCAGCAAGGGCCTCGGCACGGAACAGCTGGGGGAACCGCAGATCGTAGCAGATGGCAAAGCCGATCTTGGCGAGCGAGGTGTCGGCAACGACGGCCTCCGTGCCCGGCTCGTAGGCCGAGGATTCGCGCCAGCTCTCGCCATTGTCGAGATCGACGTCGAACATGTGGATCTTGTCATAGACGGCGAGCGTGGAGCCATCGGGGCCAAACAGGAAGGCGCGGTTGGCGAGCTTGCCGTCCGCGCGCACGATGGCGGTTGAGCCGACATGCAGGTGGATGCCGAGCTCGGCGGCGAGCTTGCGACCACTTGAAACGATCACGTCGCGATCCTCCGATGTGAAGGCGGCCGCCCGCGCATCCTTGTCGCCGACGATGGCACCGGTCATTTCGGGTGTCTGCACATAGGTGGCGCCGAGGCCGGCGGCCTCGCGGACGAGTGCTTCGAAATCGCGTGCGTTACGCTCCGGCTCCTTGCCCGAACGCATCTGCACTGCTGCCGCCTTGAAAATCGCCATTGTCCGTCCTCAGGTCTATGCGCCGGTTGCCAGCATGTCGTCGAGCCTGCCTTGCGCATCGAGCGCATGCAGGTCGTCGCAACCGCCGACATGGGTGTTGCCGATGAAAATCTGCGGGAACGTCGCGCGGCCATTGGCGCGCGTGATCATTTCCTGCCGAAGCTCAGGCGAGAAGCTAGCGTCATGTTCTGTGAATGCAACGCCCTTGCGTTCCAAAAGCCGCTTTGCCGCCGTGCAGTAGCTGCACATCATACGCGTATAGATAGTCACATCGACCATGACGAAAATCCGTTGTCCTTGGTCGACTATATAGTGTCTGCCTCGTCGGGCCGGAAGTCCCCCGGAAGCACGCGTGCGAAGGTCAGCACATCGACGGCGCTCGCCCCACCCTTCTTGAGCGCACGCGTCACCGCCACAACTGTGGCGCCGGTAGTGTAGACATCGTCGACGACCAGCACTCGCCTGCCCCTGATATCGATCTCGGCCTCTGGCGGCACAGCGAAGGCCGCCCGGACATTGTCCTCACGTTCGCGCTGGCCAAGGCCTATCTGCTGGCGCGTGCGCTTGACCCGGCGCACGGCGGTCGGCGCGAAAGGCACGCCGGAGAGCGAAGCGATGGTGCGGCCAAGCTCCGCCGACTGGTTGAACTGGCGCCAGAAGAAACGACGCCAGTGCAACGGCACCGGCACGACGACCTGAGCGTCGGCGACAAGTTCGGCACCGGCCCGCAGCATCCAGCGCGCCATCCAGGGTGCCAAATCGGTGCGATCGTGGAATTTCAGGCCCTGCACCATGCGGCGGGCGACTCCGGAATATGCGACAGCGGCGCGTGCCCTGTTGAAAGGCGGCGGGTTGGCGATGGCTTCGGCCGACAGGAAGCCGGCGCCGAAATCATGGCTGAACGGCGTGCCCATCACCTCGCACCACGGCTTTTCAAGAAAGCGCAGTTTTGGCCAGCAAGCGCCGCACAAAGCACCTGGCTGCGTGACCTGGCGGCGGCAGCCGGCGCAGACCGGCGGAAACAGCATCCGCGCCGGCCATGCGGCGACTGACAAAGCGAGGCTCTTGATCTCCGGCATCGGATCGGCCACGACAGGTTGAGGTCGGGCGACCATAACAGAAACCCGGCGATGAAGGACATCCGCACGTGCAAGCCATTTTCGACGCCAGCCTCGTGATCGCCCACCGCCGGCGCGCATTGGCGCAAGCAGTGGCCGGTGCCGACTTCCTGATGGCACGCGCCGCCGAAGACCTTGCCGAGCGGCTGTCGACGGTCGAGCGCAAGTTCGAACGCGGCGCGGCGATCTTTTCGGTCAGCCCGGCGGCGATGGCGGTTTTGGCTGCAAGCAGCAAGGTCACCGAACTGGTTCGTGTCGAAGCCGACAAGAGCTTTCTCGGTGGCGGGCCGGGCATCGTTTCCGATCCCGAGACCATCGCGCTGGAACCTGCGAGCATCGATCTCGCCGTGTCGCTGCTGGCGTTGCAGGAGGCCAACGACATTCCCGGCCAGCTGATCCAGATCAGGCGCGCACTGAGGCCGGACGGGCTGTTCCTCGGTGTTTTGGCCGGCGCGGGCACACTCGTCGAGCTGCGCGAAAGCCTGCTTGCGGCGGAAACGGAGATATCGGGTGGCGCCAGCCCACGCGTCATTCCTTTCACCGACGTGCGTGATGCCGGCGGGCTGTTGCAACGCGCGGGATTTGCCCTGCCTGTCGCCGATGTCGAGACGGTAACGGTGCGCTACGACACGATGTTCGGGCTGATGGCCGATCTCAGGGCGATGGGGGTTACCAGCGCGCTTGCCGACCGCTCGCGAAAGCCCGCGACAAGGCGGCTGTTCCAGCGCGCGGCCGAGATTTATGCCGAACGATTTTCGGACCCTGACGGGCGCGTGCGGGCAAGCTTTTCGTTCATCTGGCTGTCTGGATGGGCGCCTGATCCCTCGCAGCAGAAGCCGCTCAAGCCGGGTTCGGCACAGGTGTCGCTGGCAAAGGCGCTTGGCGAGGAAGGCGAGGAAGGCGAGGAAGGCGAGAAGTAGCGTCGATCAGTACTTGTGCAGCGCTTTTTGAATCTCGCTGTTGTTGTCGCCCCAGAGGAACTCCAGCTGGCTTGCAAGCTGGCCGAAGCCGCCGACAATGGCCACCGCGATCAGGGTTGCGATCAACCCGTACTCGATCGCCGTGGAGCCCGTTTCATCTCTCAGAAATCGCTTGATCATCGGTCGCGTCCACCCGTCTTCTTGAACCAACCATAGCGGCGACAGATTAAGGAAGGTTAATGGCGTAGCCTTAACGCGCAATGAAGCTGCGTGACTGCATCGTCAGCATTGACCGCTGCGCGACCCGTTCTCGGAGATGACGCAGACCGACTGAGGCGTTTTCTGCAGCACGCTGCGGCGCAGCGTGTAGCTGGAGTTGCGGCCTATCGAGCCGGTGTTGGTGTAGTCGAGCCCATCGAACCGGACCTGGCCGACCTGCATGCGTGTCTTGCCGTCGAGATAGGGCGTGGCGATAAGCGCCAGCGCGATAGCGGCAAAGCCAAACAGCAACGCGACCCGCAAGATGCCGGCGCTCGCCCTGACGGCCGAAGACTGGCGCTCGGGGCGGATCAGATCCCACTCCTTGTCAGCCTGCATAGGCAACGCCCCCCAAAGCCGTGTCGATGCGCAGCCGATCATTGCCGGCGGCCATTCAATTTTTCACGCTTGGATAAACTTTGCCTTAACGCTGGCTAATATGGCCAGATCACAACAGATCGATGAGGAACGGGATCAGCGGCTCGTCGGCGGGTGGCATGGGGTAGTCGCGCATCTGCTTCGGCCGCACCCACTTCAGCACCTGGCCTTCCCTCGGCTCGGGGATGCCCCAGAAGCGGCGGCAGACATAAAGCGGCATCAGCAGGTGGAAATCATCGTAGCTGTGACTGGCAAAGGTCAGCGGCGCGAGACACGCCGTCTTGGTCTCGATGCCGATTTCCTCACGCAGCTCGCGGATGATCGTTTCCTCGGGCGTTTCGCCCGGTTCGACCTTGCCGCCTGGGAATTCCCACAGGCCAGCCAGCGACTTGCCTTCAGGGCGCTGGGCCAGAAGCACTCGGCCGTCGGCATCCACCAGCGCGCAAGCCGCCACCAGGAGCAGGCGTTTTCCCTGTTCGGTCAAATCAGGCCTCCGGCGGGCGGCGATAGTGGTAGCGATAGACTTCCTTGAAGCCCATCTTGGTGTAGAGGCGGATGGCGCCTTCATTGGCGGCCTCGACCTGCAGCCAGGCTTGCCGGGCGCCCCTGAGGCGCGCCCATTTCAGCGCCGACAGGATCAGCCGGCGACCAAAACCCTTGCCGCGCTCGGCTTCGGTGGTGGCGATCTCGAACAGGCCGGCAAGATCGTTTTCGTGCACGCAGATCATCGAAGTGACCGGCTGCTCGTCCTGTTCGAGCACGAACAGGCCAGCTTCCGGCTGGATAGCGCCGATGATTTCCGACAGGCCCGGCCTGAGCGACGGGTCGAGCCCGTGCACGACCATCGAAGAACTGACAAAGCGGCCGATATCCTTGAGCGGGATCTGGTCCATCGCATTGTCGACGAGGCCATCGTCGAGCGACAGCCGCATGACCATCGATTCCGAAAAGGTGCTCCAGTGCTCGCGGTCGAGATGGGCAGCGATCGCTGGCCCAGACAAAGGCGACATGCGGAAGGTGAGCGGCCGGCCATAGGCTTCGAAGCGGCGGCTGGCGCGGGCGATGCGGTCGGGAATGTTGCGGATGTCGGCGGGGTCGAGCGGATTGACCGAATTGAGCCGCTTGGCCGGGTGGCCCGCGGTCAGCCTGACCAGCCAGGTGCCGTCATAGTGGACGGCCGCTGCCGGCCAGGCACGAAAACCCGCCGCCTCGTAGCGGCGGACAATTGCGAGTTCGTGCGACGGGTGGTTCTGGTTCACGTGGGCTATCAGCTCCGGTAGTCGCCGTTGATGGCGACATATTCCTTTGTCAGGTCGCAGGTCCACACCGTCGCCTTGCCGCGACCGAGACCGATGTCGGCGCGAATGACGATGTCGTCGCCCTTCATATAGGCCGAGGTCGCCGTTTCCGAATAGTTGGGATCGCGCTCGCCATTGTGAGCGAGACGATTGTCGCCGAACCAGATCGACAAAAGATCGCGGTCGGCAGGTTCGCCGGCTTTGCCGACTGCCATGACGACGCGGCCCCAATTGGCATCTTCGCCGGCAACCGCTGTCTTGACCAGCGGCGAATTGGCGATGGACAGGGCGATGCGCTTGGCCGAGCGCGCCGACTTGGCACCGGTGACGGTGACTTCGACCTGCTTGCGCGCGCCTTCGCCGTCGCGCACGACCTGAAGGGCAAGCGTCTTGAGCAGCTTATTGAGGGCACGGCGGAACGAGGCGAGCCGCGCGTCCTTGGGATCGGAAATGTCAGGCGCGCCGCGCTTGGCCGCGGCACCAGTGGCAAACAGCATCAGCGTGTCGCTGGTCGAGGTGTCGCTGTCGACGGTGACGGCATTGAAAGTCTTGGCCGTGCCACGCGACAGCATGTCCTGCAGCACTTCGGCTGCAATCGGCGCGTCGGTGGCAACGAAGGACAGCATGGTCGCCATGTCGGGCGCGATCATGCCGGCACCCTTGGCGATGCCGTTGATGGTGACGTCGGTGTCGCCGAGCTTGACGGTCGCCGTCACCACCTTGGGATAGGTGTCGGTGGTCATGATGGCCTTGGCGGCCTCGGTCCATTGGTCGGGCCGAGCGTCCTTGACCATGCCGGACAGCAAATGGCTGAATTTGCCGGCGTCGAGCGGTTCGCCGATGACACCCGTCGAGGCGAGAAAGACATCGCCCGGCGTGCAGCCGGCGGCCTTGGCCGCCGCCTGGCCGGTCAGCGTGGTGGTCTCGCGACCTTTCTTGCCGGTGAAGGCGTTGGCATTGCCCGAATTGACGACCAGGATCCGCGCCTTGCCGCCCGAAAGGTTCTCGCGGCAGAAGTCGACCGGTGCCGAGGGACATTTGGAGCGGGTGAACACGCCCGCCGCGGCAGTACCCTCATCGAACACCATGGCGAGCACGTCGGTGCGGCCCTTGTATTTGATGCCGGCTTCGGCGGTCGCGATGCGCACGCCTTCGATGGCGGGCATCTTGGGGTATTTCTTTGGTGCGAGCGGGGAAACATTAGTCGACATGAGGAACCTCTGCGGGCTCGGGAAACGGTGAATGCAGGCACCGTTTGCCCGATAGCGCGAGGCTTCGCAAGGCGTTTTCGCCTCACGAAGACGTGGTCCAGCCTTAGCGCACGGCTGGATTAAGGAAGCCGCGGAACAGGCGCTGGATGGCCGGGATCAGCCCCCAGATTATCGTCGCCACCATCAGCGGGGCGATCAGCAGCGTGCGCTGCCAGATCGACCAGCCGTCGGTCAAAGGCATGATGACGTAGAGAAGTGCGGTGATCAGCGGGTAGACGCCGAGCAAAACCATGAGCGCGAAACGCGGACGGGAAAAGCGGGTTGAAGAAGCGGTCATTTCCATCTCCATCGGAACGAAACGTTTCGTTATATAAAACGGGCCGTTTCGTTTCGTCAAGAGGTGGTGTAGAGATTGTTCGTGAACTGGAGAACGAGATGAGCATTGAGGCAGACAGCGCGCGGAAATCGATCGGCGCACGGCGCAGCCCCGAAAGCGCCGATGCGATCCTGGAGGCAGCCGAAGCCGTGCTCATCGAAAACGGCTATTCCGGCTTCTCGATCGAGGCCGTGGCGCGCCGCGCCCGCGCCGGCAAGCCAACGATCTACCGTTGGTGGCCAAGCAAGACAGCGCTTCTGCTTGAAGTTTACCAGCGCCAGAAGCGCGACATCGCCTATGCGGATACGGGGAGCATCGAAGAAGACCTGTTCATCTTCGCCAAAAGCCTGTTTTCGCAATGGCGTGAGACACCCTCAGGCAATATTTTCCGCTCGCTGATCGCCGAAGCGCAGCAGGACCCGGCGGCCGCAGCCGCCCTGGCCGAATATGCGCGCGGCCGTCGCGCCCATACCGGCAAGCTGATCGAACGAGCCAAGGCGCGCGGCGAAGTGGCTGCCGATATCGACCCAAGCCAGATCGCCGACATGGTCTCTTCTTATGCCTGGGTGCATCTGCTCACCGGCCGGCTGGACGAAGACGACGCGACCTTGCGCGCGGCGATCCGGGTGATCGTGCACGGCATCAAGGCTCAAGAGGCACCCTGAACTCCCAAAATTTCTGGACAAACAAAAAGGGCGACGCCATCCGGCGCCGCCCTTTGAGCATGGACTGGAAAGATTACTTCGAGGCGTCGATGGCGTCGATCGCCGTCTTCAGCGCCGGGTCGGTGACTTCGACCTTGCCGGCCGCACGGACCTGCTTGACCAGCTCGATATATTTCTCGCGGATCAGAAGCGAACGGACCTGTTCCTTGACGGTATCGAATGCCGGCGGCTGCTGGGTGCGCTTGTCTTCGACCTTGATGACGTGCCAGCCGAACTGGGTCTGCACCGGCTCCTTGGAGTAAGCGCCGATTTCAAGCGCAAGTGCCGCCTTTTCGAATTCCGGCACCATCTGGCCGGGGCCAAAGAAGCCGAGATCGCCACCGGAGGTCTTGCCGCTCGGATCGGTGGTGTTTTCGTTGGCGAGCTTCTGGAAGTCTTCGCCGCCCTCGAGCTTCTTGATAATGGCGTCAGCCTCTTCCTTGGTCTTGACCAGGATGTGGCGGGCGTGGACCTCGTTGACCGGCTTCTGGGAAGCGATTTCCTTGTCGTAACGAGCGCGGATTTCTTCGTCGGTGATCTTGCCGGCGACTTCCTTTTCAACCAGTTCGCCGTGCAGGGCGCGCTGGTCGAGGAAGGTCAGGCGACGCTGGAAGTCGGCGTCCTTGTCGAGACCCTTTTCAACCGCCTGGGCAGCCATCAGCCTGATCTCGATGATCGACGACAAAGCCGCGGCACGGCGCTGTTCGGGCGGCAGGTTGCCGAACTGCTGGCCAAGGTCCTGCTCGGCCAAGGTGATGTCGGCCTCGGTGACGTTCTGGCCATTGACGGTGGCAACGATCGCATTCGGATCGACCGGCGCGGCAGCGGGGGCAGCGGTCTGGGCCGCGGGCGCGGCCTCCTGCGCGACGAGTGGCAGCGACGACAGCGCCACGAGCCCGGCTGCAAGTCCGAGACTGGCAAGCGAGGCGCTACGGAACGAAAAAGGCATGTAAACTCTCCGGTGGGGAATGACCGTGCTTCCAAATCAACCTAAATGTGGCGGAATTTGGCGTCTTCGGCAGGCTCTCTGCGACGTTGACATAAGTTGTAGCCCCTCTTATCTGTCCATCGTCTTCGCGTCCAGAACCGTTTTCCGGGCGCTTTTCGTGTTGAACCTGCCACCGCGTCATCCTCGGCAGGTTCGGCCGGCGGACAGTCGGCTTCATTCGAATTGAAAGGGCCACTTGATGGTCAGTCTCGGCGGTTTCGCCCGTAAGATTTTCGGTTCCTCCAACGATCGCCGCGTCAAGTCGACCCGGCCCCGGGTGGAAGCGATCAATGCACTGGAAAATGAACTGCAAGCGCTGACCGACGAGCAGCTTCGGGCGCGGACCGAACAGTTCCGCCAGGATCTCGCCAACGGCGCCACGCTTGACGATCTGCTGATACCGGCATTCGCCACCGTGCGCGAAGGCGCGAAGCGCGCGCTTGGCATGCGTCCCTTCGACGTGCAGCTGATCGGCGGCATGGTGCTGCACGGACGCGGCATCGCCGAGATGCGTACCGGCGAAGGCAAGACGCTGGTCGCGACCTTGCCCGTCTATCTCAATGCCTTGACCGGCAAGGGCGTGCACGTCGTTACCGTCAACGACTACCTCGCCAGCCGCGACGCCGAATGGATGGGCCGGCTGTACAAGTTCCTCGGCCTTTCGGTCGGCATCGTCGTCCACGGCCTGTCCGACGAAGAGCGCCGCGCGGCCTATGCCTGCGACATCACCTACGCCACCAACAACGAACTCGGCTTCGACTATCTGCGCGACAACATGAAGTACGAGCGCGCCCAGATGGTGCAGCGCGGTCACTTCTTTGCGATCGTCGACGAAGTCGACTCGATCCTGGTCGACGAAGCCCGCACGCCGCTGATCATTTCCGGTCCGCTCGAAGACCGTTCGGAAATGTACAACACCGTCGACGCCTTCCTTCTCAACCTGATTCCGACCGACTACGAAGTCGACGAGAAGCAGAAGACCGCCATCTTCACCGAAGAAGGCACCGAGAAGATGGAGAACATGCTGCGCGATGCAGGGCTGCTCAAGGGTGAGTCGCTCTACGACATCGAAAACGTCGCCCTGGTTCACCACGTCAACAACGCGCTCAAGGCGCACCGGCTGTTCCAGAAGGACAAGGACTACATCGTCAAGGACAACGAAATCGTCATCATCGACGAGTTCACCGGCCGCATGATGCCGGGTCGCCGTTTCTCCGAAGGCCTGCACCAGGCACTCGAAGCCAAGGAACACGTGGCGATTCAGCCAGAAAACCAGACGCTGGCGTCGGTCACCTTCCAGAATTACTTCCGCATGTACGAAAAGCTCGCCGGCATGACCGGCACGGCGCTGACGGAAGCGGAAGAGTTCGGCAACATCTACAATCTCGACGTCACCGAGGTTCCCACCAACGTTCCCGTCAGGCGCCTCGACGAGGACGACGAGGTCTATCGGACGGTCGAGGAGAAATACAAGGCGATCGTCCGCGAGATCAAGGAAGCCAACGCCAAGGGTCAGCCGACCCTGGTCGGCACGACCTCGATCGAGAAGTCCGAGCAGCTCGCCGAGCGGCTGCGCAAGGATGGCTTCAAGAATTTTGAAGTGCTGAACGCCCGCCACCACGAACGCGAAGCGTCGATCGTCGCCCAGGCCGGCAAGCCGGGTGCCATCACCATCGCCACCAACATGGCCGGCCGCGGCACCGACATCCAGCTCGGCGGCAACGCCGACATGCGCATTACCGAGGAGCTGGCCGACATGCCGGCCGGCCCCGAGCGCGACGCCAAGGAAAAGGCGATCCGCGAGGATGTGGCCCGCCTCAAGGAAAAGGCGCTCGCCGCCGGTGGCCTCTACGTGCTTGCCACCGAACGCCATGAAAGCCGCCGCATCGACAACCAGCTGCGTGGCCGCTCCGGCCGCCAGGGCGATCCGGGCCGCTCGAAATTCTTCCTGTCGCTGCAGGACGACCTGATGCGCATCTTCGGCTCCGAGCGCATGGACGGCATGCTGCAGAAGCTCGGCCTCAAGGAAGACGAAGCCATCATCCACCCCTGGATCAACAAGGCGCTGGAAAAGGCCCAGAAGAAGGTCGAGGCGCGCAACTTCGACATCCGCAAGAACCTGCTCAAATACGATGACGTCCAGAACGACCAGCGCAAGGTGGTGTTCGAGCAGCGCCTCGAGCTGATGGACGCGACGAGCCTGACCGAGATCGTCGGCGAAATGCGCCAGGACGTGATCGAGGACCTCGTCACCAAGCACATTCCCGAGACGGCCTATGCCGAGCAGTGGGATGTCACCGGCCTCAAGGAAGGCGTGATCCAGTATCTCAACCTCGACCTGCCGATCGAAGAATGGGCCAAGGAAGAGGGTATCGCCGACGAAGATATCCGCGAGCGCATCACCGAAGAGGTCAACAAGGCAGCAGCCGACCGCGCCGAGCGCTTCGGTCCCGACGTCATGACCTATGTCGAACGCTCGGTCGTGCTGCAGACGATCGATCATCTGTGGCGCGAGCATCTGGTCAATCTCGACCATCTGCGTTCGGTCGTCGGTTTCCGTGGTTACGCCCAGCGCGATCCGCTCAATGAATACAAGGGCGAGGCCTTCGAGCTGTTCCAGGCGATGCTTGGCAATCTGCGCCAGGCAGTCACCGCGCAGCTGATGCGCGTCGAACTGGTGCGCCAGGCAGCCGACGCCCCGCCGCCGGAAGCGCCTGAAATGTTCGGTCATCATATCGACGGCACGACCGGCGAGGACGACTTTGGCGAGGGTTCGGTCGCCTTGCTGCAGGATGCACGCGTTGTCGCTGCCGAAGACCGCGATCCCAACGACCCCTCGACCTGGGGCAAGGTTGCGCGCAACGAAGCCTGCCCTTGCGGCTCAGGCAAGAAATACAAGCACTGCCACGGCACCTTTGCCTGATCGCAGGCCAGCTTGGTAAATTCAGCGGCGACCTAACTGGTCGCCGTTGCTGTTTTTTAGAGCCAATCCAGCCCTATATGTGCCGGTAGTTGGCGATATCGGCCTTGATGCCGAGCCGTGTGATCAGCTCCTGCGGGTTGAAATTCGCTTGGGCGTGCATCGCCTGGACCTTGGCCTTGGCCGGCGCGATTGCAGCCTCGCTTTCCCACTCGACGATCGTGATGATATTGTGCTCGCCTGCTACCGACGGCTGCTCCAGCAGCATGTCCTGCAGGAAGCCCGGCTGCACTCTCAACAGTTCATGCGTCTGCTGGACCTTGCCGAGAAATTCGGCGCGCGCATCATCAGGAACCGTGAACCTGTCGACCCGGTAGACACGTTGCGTCTTGCTTGCGTTTTGACCCATCTCTTTTTCCTCTCTTCGCTTTGACAGGAACGACTTGTGCGACCTCAACCAAAGTTGAGGTCAAGCGTGATTTTCAGATCGCCGAGAAATTTTTGAGGGACCTCAGCACGGCTCGCTGTCTGCCAGTTCAATGAGGTTGCGCAGGACAGCCAACCCAAGGCTGTTCATGTGCCTTGCGCCCAAGCGCAATGTCGATGCGCCAAGCTCGCCGGCGTCGATTTGCATTCCTGCTGGGCTATCATTGCGCTGCCCCTGCCCCAATCGCCGCCCAACCGTTTCTTAATGGCTGTCAGCTACATGCTGTCTGCGAAAACCGCGGAAGATGGAGTGTTTGGGTGCGTTTTTCCGCAGCGATGACGGCTGAGCGGTGGTTGCCGGGGCAGATTGCCTCGCGCGTCACGCCGCTGTTGCGCCGCGTCGACGCGGTGCTGTTCAGTTCCGACGGACGCGGCGAGGCCGGGCGCATGTCGCTCATTGCCTTTGCCGTGCGCATCGTAAGTGCGGCCATCGCCTTCGTCAGCCAGGTGCTTCTGGCGCGCTGGATGGGCGGCTTCGAATACGGCATCTTCGTGCTGGTCTGGGTGACGATGGTCATCGTCGGCTCCCTGTCGTGCTTCGGTTTCCACACCTCGATCATCCGCTTCGTCTCCGAATACCGCGAAAAAAGCATGCTCGCCGAATTGCGCGGCGTTCTTTTGGCCAGTCGGCTGTTCGTACTGATCGCCTCCACCGCGATCGCAGCCCTCGGGATCGCAGGGGTCTGGCTTTTCTCCGGCAGGATCGAAAGCTACTATGTCGTGCCATTCGCGCTCGGCATGTTCTGCCTGCCGATGCTGGCCCTGTCGGACGTGCTGCAAGGCCTCGCCCGCGCCAATTCCTGGCCATTCTCGGCGCTGGTGCCGACCTACATCGTGCGGCCGGTGCTGATCCTCGTCTTCATGGCGGTAGCCGTCATGGCAGGCTTGGCACCAACCGCCGAAACCGCTGTCATCGCCTCGATCGCCGCCACCTACGTCACCACGATCGTCCAGTTCGCCCGCGTCACCTCGCGCGCCGACAAGCGCATCCCGGCGGGTCCGCGCAATATCCGGCTCGGCTACTGGCTCAAGATCTCGCTGCCGATCTTCCTTGTCGAGAGCTTCTTTTTCCTGCTCACCAATGCCGATGTGCTGATGGTCGGCGTCTACATGGACCCCGACAAGGTCGCTGTCTATTTCGCCACGGTGAAGACGCTGGCGCTGGTCCATTTCGTCTATTTCGCCGTCAAGGCCGGCGTTGCCCAGCGCTACGCGCAGATTGCCCATGGCGAGCCGGAAAAGCTGGCCGGCTTCGCCCGCGAGACGGTGTCGTGGACGTTTTGGCCGTCGCTTTTGATGGGGGTGCTGGTGCTGTTGTTCGGCCAGCCGCTGATCGGCATGTTCGGCCCCGGCTTCGATGAAGGTTATCCGCTGCTGTTCCTGCTGGTGGCAGCAGTCGTCGCGCGCTCGGCGGTCGGGCCATGCGAAAGCCTGTTGACGATGAGCGGCTACCAGAATGTCTGCGCCATGGTCTATGCCGGCACCCTTGCCCTCAATATCGGCCTCAACGTCGTCTTGATCCCCGCGCTCGGACTTTGGGGCGCTGCGATCGCCACCTCGGCGGCGATGATCTTCGAGGCCACGGCACTGTCATTCACCGTATGGCGCGCGCTTGGTATCGTCATGGTCCTGTTCATCCCTGTCCGACGCGCGCTGGAGAAAGCCTGATGGCGGCCATCCCGCTTCTCGAAGAGACCAGTGGCGGCTCGGTCGGGTCGATGATCGCCGGCATCGCCGGCGTTCCAGCCGACCTCGCCGACCTCGCCCATCTCGAATTGACCGCCAGCGAGCGGCCGCTCAGGCGGCTTGCGATCTATCCGGCGTCCGCCGGCTTCGACCTTGTCGAGGAACTCGACCACCTCTGCGCCCGCACCATCGAACCCAACGTCTTCTTCAATCCGCGCTTCCTGGCACCCGCCATGCCCAGGCTGGAGGATCGCGAGGTGCGCCTCGCCGTCATCCGCGATGGCACCGAATTCCGCAGCCGGCTCAGGCTGCTCGTGCCCTATTCGGTCGAAAAGCCAGCGATACCACTCGGCGTGCCGGTCATGCGGACCTGGTCGAGCCCGTTTGGCCCGCTCGGAACGCCGCTGCTCGACCGCGACGACCCCGAAGGCGTGATCGCCGATTTCTTCGCCATGCTGGCGAGGCCCCATCTCAAGCTGCCGAAGGTGTTCGTTCTGCCCGACATGCGCCTTGACGGTGCTGTGGCACGCATGCTGAGCGCCACCGCCGAAAGCCGGGGGCTGCCTCTGGTCATCACCGGCCAGTTCGAGCGCCCTTTCCTTGAAAGCGATGCCGAAGGCGAGGACTATCTCAAGGCATCGCTCGGCACCCGCCACTACAAGGAATTCCGCCGGCTGGGACGCAGGCTCGCCGAACAGGGCGTTGTCGAGCACAAGGTCGCCCGCACCCAGGACGACGTGCGCCACGCCATCGAACAGTTCCTGACGCTGGAAGCATCCGGGTGGAAGGGCCGCCAGCGCACCGCCATGGCGATCGACCGCTACCGCGCCGCCTTCGCGCGCGAGGCGGTGCACCGGATGTCCGAGCAGGACATGTGCCGCATCCACACACTCACGCTCGACGGCCGCACCATCGCCAGCCTTGTCGTCTTCGTCGAAGCCGGTGTCGGCTACACCTGGAAGACCGCTTATGACGAGGCGCTGTCGGCTTTTTCGCCGGGCGTTCTGTTGATGATGGCGGTGACCGCCCAGCACCTCGAAGACCCCAACATCATGATGACCGACTCCTGCGCGGTGCCGGACCACCCGATGATCGGCAAGATGTGGAGCGAGCGCAAGCCGATGGGCACCTTGGTTGTCGGGCTGACCCCCGACGCCGACCGCGCCACGCGCCAGGCCGCCTCGCAACTGCATCTCTATCGCGAGACACGCAAGCTCGCGGCCAAATTGCGCGATCGGATGCGCGGCCTGCTCAAGAAGCGCTAGACCTTCTTTGCCTCGCGCTTGGCCCGGTCGCGGAAAATGCGGCGGATGACCTTGCCGGTGGTGGTCAATGGCATGGAATCGACGAACTCGACCTCGCGCGGGTATTCATGCGCCGACAGCCGCTCGCGCACCCAAAGCTTGATCTCCTCGGCGAGCGCCGCATCGCCCACAACGCCGTCCTTGAGCACGACATAGGCCTTGACGATCTCGGTGCGCAGCGCGTCGGGCTTGCCCACGGCAGCGGCGAGCGCCACCGCCGGATGGCCGGTCAGGCAATCCTCGATTTCGCCGGGGCCGATGCGAAAGCCGGCGGAGGTAATGACGTCGTCATCACGGCCAAAGAAGGAAACGTAACCGTCCTTGTCTTCGATGCCCTGGTCGCCGGTGGTCATCCACTCGCCGATGAATTTCTTTTCCGTCGCCTCCGGGCTTTGCCAATATTCGAGGAACATCACCGGGTTGGGCCGGGCGATGGCGATCTGGCCTGATACGCCTGATGGCACGCGGCGGCCATCGCCATCGATGATCGCGACATGGTGGCCGGACACGGCCTTGCCGATGGCACCGCCACGGCTGACGCCAAGGGCGGCACAGGAGGCAAGCACCGCATTGCATTCGGTCTGGCCGTAGAACTCATTGACCACAAGCCCGAGCTCGGCCGCAGCCCAGTCGTAGGTCTCGCGGCCAAGGGCTTCGCCGGCCGAGCCTATGCTGCGCAGGTCAAGCCGGAAGCGCTTGCGAATGTCAGGCACCACCTTGAGCATGCGCAGGGCGGTCGGCGGGATGAAGGCGTTGCGCACCTTCATCTTTTCCATCAGCAGCAGCGCTGCCTCGGGATCGAACTTGTCGAAACGGGCCGCGACGACAGGCAGGCCGAGATAGAGGCCGGGCAGCAACAAATTGAGCAAGCCGCCGGCCCAGGCCCAGTCGGCGGGGGTCCACATCAGGTCGCCAGGCTGCGGCAGGAACTCATGCGCCATCTGGATGCCGGGCAGATGGCCAAGCAGCACGCGGTGACCGTGCAGCGCGCCCTTGGGCGGACCAGTGGTGCCGGAGGTGAAGATCATCATCGCCGGATCGTCAGGGCCGGTGTCTTCGGCTGCAAAGACCGGCGAATGCGAAGCGAGCAGGCGGTGGAAATCACCGATGTCACCACCACCAACCACCACGACGGTCTCGAGTTCCGGCAACCGGCCGCCGATCTGATTCAGCTTGGCGAAGCCGGCCTCATTGGTGACGATCGCCCGGACACCAGCGGTTTGCAGCCGGTATTCGAGCGCCTCGACACCGAACAGCAGCGCCAGCGGCACGGCAATGGCGCCAAGCTTGTAGATCGCGACATGGGCTATCGCCGTCTCGAAACTCTGCGGCAACAAAAGGGCCACGCGGTCGCCACGGCGCACGCCCTTGGCGCGTAGCGCATTGGCGAAGGCATTGGATCGGCGCGAAAGCTCGCCGAAGGAGAGCTTTTCCGCCGCTCCGTCGATACGGTAGTCGAGCAGGGCTGTGCGTTCAGGATCGACAGCCGCCCAGCGGTCGGAGACGGCGGTGCCGATGTTGAACTTTTGCGGGATATTCCAGCGGAAGTCGCGATAAAGGGCGTCGTAAGTGTCGCGCCGTTCGAGCATGGACAGTCGTCTCCGCTCCTCCGCGAGGGGATTTGGCGTCAGGCACGAAGCCCTCGGCCACAATGAACAGGCTGTCGCGTAGCTTTTGCCGCAAGGCGCGTCAAGACATGCAACCAGTAGTCGGCCCTGCGGCCGCCCGTGCGAACATTTGCAACCGGACCAGACCAAGCAACGCTTTCGTGGTAAAGTGCCGCCCCTGGTCTTTCTGCAAAGGGGAACGCCATGAAGTCGAAGACTTTATTGTATGCGGCGCTTGCATTGGCCCTCGCCATGACCGGCACTGCCGTCGCCAGCAAGCTCATTGGGAACGGCAGCCCAATCAGCAAGGCCGTTGACGCTGGCATTGCAATTGCTTCCAAAATCATCGGCAACGGCTACAAGGAGGACCCCGTCGCCTGTAAGCTCACCTCCGAGTGCGATGGTCAATCTGCGATAACAAAGGCCGAGCCGCCCGCCGCTGTACAACCCGCGGGGCAGCCAACGCCGGTGAAGCCGGTTGCTGCAGGAATGACGCTTGCGAAGCCCAATTGAGGTAACTTCGCTATCCGCCGGCCAAAGAAAACCCACCTCTTGCGTGAGACAACCCAAGGGGCGGGATTTGGCATCTGCTACGCCTGGGGCGTATTGCGAAACCAACGGACAATACGCCCAAATTTACCCCGCGAGCTTGTCTTGCGGGCGAAATCGTAGTGCTCGTTGATGACGGCTTCGTCGGCCGGATTGGCGCTCGAAGCCACCTTTCGTCCAAGCGCCAAGGCACCCAGCATCATGCTTCGCTCCAACGCATGCGCCAGCGTGCAGTCCACTTGCCCGCCTTCGGCTTCGAAATCGGCGTCCTGGAAATCCAGATCGATGATCGGCTGGAGCACATCGATACGGGCCATGAACATGGTTCCCGCGAAAAAGCCGCCGTCAAAAACCTGCTGCTCGGTCAATCCCAGACGCGAGCCGATGGCCAAGACCGTAGTTCGGTTTCCGCCAACATACTTGGCAATCGACAGAAAATGACCGTCAGGTCCAACTATTCCCAACGAGGGGTCGCTCGCGAAGGCTCTGATCGAGCGCTCCACTGCATCCGGGCGAAGGAGAGCTTCAAGCATGACGCGACGCCACGCATCCCCATCAGCCCGATGCAGCGATTTCTTGGTGTGAACCTTGACCGCAAGATCAAAGCCCTCGGCGCGGACAGCTGGAAATATCCGCAGGAATGGAAGAACGTCCCTGCCCCGGTTCTCGGCCACTTGAAGGGCAAAGTCCCGTCCACTTGCTTCGAGCCGCAGGCGCACCGCCGCCTCGCGATCAGCTACTGTCGTTACAAACAGCTTGTGGCGCGCGGGAAGCGCGCGCACGAGGTCGAGGATTTCATCGAAGGCCTCCATGTGGAACGCATGGACGACGATCGCGACCTTGAGCTCGTCATGCATGCGTGATGCCTTGTGCTTGGCCAATACGTCCCTCGATGCAATGCAGCGATGGCACCGTCAAGAAGCCGGCTGCACGCGCACGCCATCTGCCCATGACGATCAACGGTTTACAAAAAAACTGGAACTGTTCGCAACGAGCAAATGCACTATGCTTTTTGCCAGAAGTGCATCGCCTGCTGGTAGCGAAGATCAGGCGCGGCCGCACGAGCGGACAATGCCGCCTCGACGCCAGTTTGGAGCGTCGCCATGCTTCTACCCAACGAAAAAGGACGATCCCGCAGAACCATCCTTTGGTTGCTGGCTCAACCGAGCCTTCTCGCAGCGCCGATCGGGCTTTGCTGTGCAAGCCTATCTGGCAATCGATCCGACGACGATAGCGCCCATGACTACCACAGTGGCAATTGTCGCAAGCATGGTGATTGTCTGAATAACCCCGATAGTGGCACCTGCTGCCACTACTGCAGCTATGGCTACAGCGGCTATGGCCACCAGCACAGGCCTTTTTCGGACAACGTCGATCATGGGATTCGATCCTTTTTCTCTTTCCCGCAATCTAACCGCTCGCTTTTGAAATGCCATATCGCGCACCTGCGACATGAGGACTGTGCAGGGCAGGCGCGATTTTTTGCGTCGGACAAAAGGGCGAATTTGAAAAGCTTTTGGTGCCCCTAGCCGGAATCGAACCAGCACTCCTTGCGGAACTCGATTTTGAGTCGAGCGCGTCTACCAATTCCGCCATAGGGGCCCTGTCCTAGATGGACAGAATGGACGCGGACTATACGGTTGAGCAGCCCTCCGTCAACTGGGCAGCGGCGTCTTTGTGCAAGTTGATGCAGCAATTGCACCACCTTCAACGGCGCGATCATGCGACAGATTGTGCCGGTTACCGCAGCTTGTGCATTCGTGAAGGCCTCACGCATTGTGCGCCCCAGCAATTCTTCCTACACAGGCAGCGCACATTTCAAGGGGGCCCGATGCTTCGCCAACTCTACGACTGGACCTTGTCGCTCTCGGCAAGGAAATCCGCCGAATGGTGGCTGGCCTTCATCGCCTTCGTCGAAAGCTCGATCTTCCTCGTGCCCGCCGACGTGCTTTATCTGCCGATGGCGCTGTCGCGCCCCGACAAGGCCTATCGCTACGCCATCGTGGCGACAGTGGCCTCGGTGCTTGGCGGCATCGCCGGCTGGTATATCGGCCACTACGCCTTCGAGGCGGTGGCAAAGCCCGTGCTCGAATTCTACGGCAAATATGACGAGTTCGAAGCGCTCAAGGTCGCTTCCGGCACCGGCATCATCCTGCTCATGCTGGTGACGTCGGGCCTGGCGCACCTGCCACCGATCAAGGTGGTGACGATCCTCGCCGGTGTCGTCGGTTTTCCGCTCGGCTGGTTCATCGTCTCGGCGATCATCGCCCGCGGCGCCCGTTTCCTGTTCCTCGCCTGGCTGCTCCGGACCTATGGCGAGCCGATCCGGCACTTCATCGAAAAGCGCCTTGGGTTGCTGGCCAGCCTCGCAGCGGCCGCCCTCATTTTGCTTTATCTTCTCGTCAGATACCTGCACTGACACAACAGTTCGGACCAAAGACATGACCTCGCTCGCCTCCGAAACCGGCCGCACCCAGACGCTGACCGCCTCCTTCCTCGCGGTCGCGATGGCTGCGACCGTCGGCACGGCACTCGGCTTCCAGCACATCGGCGGCTACATGCCCTGCAAGCTCTGCCTCGAGCAGCGCATGCCCTATTATGTCGGCGTGCCGCTGATGGCGGTGGCAGCACTGTCGTCGGTCATGCGCGGGCCGGCCTGGTTGACGCGCGGCCTGCTGATCGTCGGCGGACTGCTGATGCTCTACGGGCTCTATCTCGGCGGCTATCATGCCGGCGTCGAATGGCGCTGGTGGCCGGGCCCAACCGACTGCGCGGCGGTCAGCGGCGTGATCGACACCGGCGGCAAGGGCCTGCTGGGCATCCTCAACGAGGTCGTGCCGCCGCGCTGCGAGGATGCGGCCCTGCGCGTGCTTGGCCTGTCCTTCGCCGGCTGGAACGTGATCGCCAGCGCCATCCTGGCCGCGATCGCCTTTCGCGGCGCGTTCGCGAAGGCTTGATGGTCATTTCCTTCTCCCCGTTCACGGGGAGAAGGTGGCTGAGCGAAGCGAAGCCGGATGAGGGGCAACGCCAACGTTCGAGAGCTTGTGCTGCCCCTCATCTGCCTGCCGGCATCTTCTCCCCGTAAACGGGGAGAAGAGCGAAAGCCTCAAGGTTCCAGCTCGACATCCCAGTAGAGATAATCCATCCAGCTCTCGTGCAGATGGTTGGGCGGAAACAGCCGGCCGTTGTTGTGCAGGTCGTGCACCGTCGGCTGGAACGGCTTTTGCAGCGGCCACATCTTGGCCTGCGCCGGCATCAGCCCGCCCTTCCTGAGATTGCAGGGAGAACAGGCGGCGACGACGTTTTCCCAGGTCGTTGCCCCGCCGCTGTGGCGCGGGATGACGTGATCGAAGGTCAGATCCTCCGGCGTACCGCAATACTGGCACTGGAAACGATCGCGCAGGAACACGTTGAAACGGGTGAAGGCGGGATAGCGCGACGGCTTCACATAGTGCTTCAGGCTGACGACGCTGGGCAGCTTCATCGAAAAGGTCGGCGAAGAGACCGCGTGGTCGTATTCGGCGACGATGTTGACGCGGTCAAGGAACACCGCCTTGATCGCGTCCTGCCAGGACCAGAGCGACAAGGGGTAGTAGCTGAGCGGACGGTAATCCGCATTCAGCACCAGCGCTGGGAGCCCATCCGGAGACACGGCAACCGTCACTTCGTCTACCTCCTTGGTCCTCGAACCTAACGGTACGAATACTGTAAGCCCGAGGTGACAGGAATGTGAAGCGCCTAGTCGGTCATAAAGCCTGTCAAAAAATCGCGATTTCGCGGATTCAGGCAGGATTTCCGGCCGGCGGCGCGCCATCGCGACCGCGGGTCTCACGATAATACGCCCAGAACAGCCGCGAGGCGACCCCTCGCCACGGTGCCCATGATTCGGCAAGCCGAATCAGTGCCTTTTCGCCGGGGCGCGGATCGATGCCCAGCGCATGGCCGACAGCCGATTGCAGGGCGACGTCGCGGGCGGGGAAAATGTCGGGGTGCCCGGCGGCAAACAGCAGGTAGACCTCCGCCGTCCATGGGCCGATGCCGGGAATGGCGACCATCGCCGCCATCGCTTCCTCTGCGTCGAGCTGGCAAAGCCCGTCGAGGTCGAGACCATCGCTGGCAGCCTGCGCAACCGCCAGCAACGTGCGCTGCTTGGGCCTGGACAGGCCGGCCTCGCGGAAGACGCCCTCGCCGGCGGCAAGCAGCGCTTGCGGCGTCAACGGATCAACGAGAGCGGAGAAGCGACCGAAGATCGCCCTGGCGCTCGCGGTCGACACCTGCTGGGAAACTATGATCGAGGCAAGGCTGGCAAAACCTGGTTCGGTCAGCCTGAGCGGCACTTCGCCCGCCATGCCGCGCACAGCGTCCAGCCGCGGATCGAGCGCACAAAGCGCATCGAGGCCGAGATTGACGTCGTCGAGATTGGAGATCCGGCGCATGGCGTCTCTTGTGAGGTTGCGACGAGCAACGTAGCAATCGGCAACGCAACCGTTCAATCCGAAACCGCAACGCTCATGACTGCTCCTGTCTTTCGCTTCGCGCCGAGCCCGAATGGCGAGCTGCATCTGGGCCACGCACTGTCGGCCCTGACCAACCAGCGCATGGCGAAGGCAGCCAGCGGGCGGCTGTTGCTGCGCATCGAAGACATCGACGTCACCCGCTGCACGCCGGAATTCGAGGCCGCGATCTTTCGCGACCTCGCCTGGCTTGGGCTTGGCCGGGAAGAGCCGGTGCGGCGCCAGTCCGAGCATTTCGGTGAATACCAAGCAGCACTGGAGCAGCTACAGCGGGAAGAGCTGGTCTATCCCGCCTTCATGAGCCGTGGCGAAATCCGTGGCGCGATCATGGATCATGAGGCCACGGGCAGAAGCTGGCCGCGCGACCCCGATGGCGCGCCGGTCTATCCCGGCAATGACAAGGCGCTGTCGGCACGGGAGCGCAAGCAGCGCATCGATGCGGGTGCGCCGTTCGCCTGGCGGCTCGACACGGCGGCAGCGCTGGAGCGGCTGAAAAGTCCCCTGCATTGGCGCGAATGGACGAACGAGGACATGAACACCGCATCGGAGATTGTTGCCGATCCGCTGCAATGGGGCGATGTGATCATCGCGCGGCGGGAGATCCCGACCAGCTATCATTTGTCGGTGGTCGTCGACGATGCGCTGCAGGGCGTGAGCCATGTCGTGCGCGGCCAGGACCTGTATTTCGCGACTTCGGTGCAGCGGCTGCTGCAGGAAGTGCTTGGTCTGCCGCAGCCAATCTATTTCCACCACCGCCTGGTTCTCGGGCCGGACGGGCGCAAGCTGTCGAAGAGCCAACGCGACACCGGCCTCAACGCGTTGCGCGAGGCCGGTGAAACAGCAGATGACGTCAGGCAACTGTTGGGATTCTAGTTAGGCAGCGCTCGCATCCGGATCGCGCGTTGGCTTCAGCATGGGACCGACATGGACTTCACCCAGGTCGCGGCATGGATCCCCGACACTCTCCGCTCGCTTTGCTCGCTCACGAGGTCGAGGATGACGGCCTTCATGAATCGCTTCGGCCAGTGGCCAAGCTCGATGCCTCTGGCAACCGCTAAAGCCAGCGCTTCCGCCAGTCGCCAAGGCCTGCGTCTCCGCCCACCGTCGAAGCCGGCGCTTCCGCCCACCGTCAAAGCCGGCGCTTCCGTCCATCGCCAAAGCCTGCGCCTCCGCCAATCGCCCTGCGCCTCCGCGAGTCGCCAACGTTCGATATCAGCGGAAACGTCCCCGCAATCCGTCATCCTCGACCTCGCGAGCGAGCAAAGCGAGCGGAGAGTGTCGGGGATCCATGCCGTTACGATGAAAATATCGGTGGCGGCGCAGAACATGCTGCCTTCAGTTGAGCGACGCAGTTGCTCGGTGGCGGGTCCTTCGACAAGCTCAGGATGAGGACGGTTGGTGCTGTCGACCCAAAGCTGACGGCTCGTAGAACAGGATTTCAGCGCCAACATCCCTCATCCTGAGCTTGTCGAAGGACGCACGACCTCCCAACCGGCCGCTCAAAGCCGGGCGATGCCTGCCTTGAGCAACGCCAGAACCGTGATGAAGACGAAGGCGCCGCCAAGGCCCCAGGCGGTGGCCAGGCTCAAATTGCGCAAAGTGATGCCGTAGCTGTTGGCAGCCAAGACCGCTCCGAAGAAGCCGGCGGTGAACAGCACCATGTTGCCGGTCGGGCCGAAGCCATCCTCCTTCATGATGGCGTCGAGCGCCGCGCCGAAGAAGAACGCCATGACGGCGACGAAGGCGATCGCCATCATCAACCAGCCCGGATCCAGATTCCACAACATCCGCTATCCTTTCAGAGGCCGACATGCCGGTATGCAGGGGACAGTTTCCACCGGGACGCTTCCCGGGCATGCGTCATCAGGATCGGGTCGTCAGATCAGGTCTGGTGAATCTATGGATCAATCGTTTCATTTTGCTTGTTCTAATATTCGGCATTAGAGCGATTTCGATAAACTTCCTTTCCGGGCGCGGCGTCCGGTGACGCTCGGGGCACTCATGACGTCCACTCCAAAGCGGCTGATCCCGGCGACCTTCGTGCTGCTGTGGGCGACGGGCTTCATCGGCGCGCGCTACGCCATGCCATGGGCGGAGCCGTTCACCTTCCTCGCGGTGCGGTTCGTCCTCGCCTTCCTGATCCTGGGCGCGGTGATGCTGGTTATGGGCTCACGGCGACTTCCACGACGCGCAGCCCTCAATGCCGTGCTCATCGGCATGCTGCTGCACGGGGTCTATCTCGGCGGCGTGTTCTGGGCGATCCACCAGGGTCTGCCGGCGGGGCTTTCAGCACTCATCGCCGGCCTCCAGCCGCTGGTGACGGCGGTGCTGGCTGGCAAGCTGCTTGGCGAAGAGATCCGCCCGCGCCATTGGGTCGGGCTCGGTGTCGGCTTCGTCGGCGTGGTGATCGTTTTGTCGCCAAAGCTCGGCACGCTCGGCGGCGGAGTGACCTGGCAGACGCTGACCGCCTCGCTGATCGCCATGGCCGGCATCAGTGCCGGCACCATCTGGCAAAAGCGCGTCGGCTCGACCGGCGATCTCGTGACCGGCACCTTCTGGCAATATGTCGGTGCAGCGATCCTGATGGCGGCTGCCTCGATGATCTTCGAGACGCGCCAGATGACGGTCAATGGCGAGCTGATCTTCGCCATGACCTGGCTGGTTTTCGTGCTGTCGATCGGCGCCATCTTCTTGCTGATGGTGATGATCCGCGACGGCGCGATGTCGAAGGTCGCCTCGCTGTTCTACCTCGTGCCGGCGGTGACCGCCGTCATCGCCTGGCTGTTGTTCGGTGAGGAGCTGTCACTGGTCCAGCTTGTCGGCATGGCGATCGCCACACTCGGCGTGGGCCTTGCGATGGCTCAGCCCGGAACGCGGGCGCGGGCTTCGAGGTAGCGGCTGATCGCGGCGTTGAGCTCGCCGCCAAGAATGAAGATCGCCGAGATGATGTAGAGGAACACCACCGCGATCATGATCGAGGCGAGGCCTGCATAGGTGGTGACATAGGACGCGAAGGTGTCGAGATAGGCGGCGAAGATCGTCGAGCCGATGAGCCAGGCGATCAGCGTGAAGACGATGCCCGGTATGATGCTGAGGAAGCGGCGACGGCCGGCCGGCAGCCACATGTGCACGGCAAACAGGCCAAAGACGATGACCCCCGAGGCGATTGTGAAACGCCACACGGTGATGGTGCCCATATAGGGCTGGATCCACACGAACTTGGCTTCGAGGATGCGCGCGATGATCGGCGCGAAGACCAGGAGCACGGAGATGGCAACGAAGCTGATCGTGGCGATGAGCACGAAAAACAGGCTTTGCGTGCGGCGGAACCAGATGGTGCGTGTTTCGGTGACGCGGTAGGCCCGGTTGAGCGAGGTGCGCAGCGCCTCGACGCCGTTGGAGGCGAAGAAGCCGGCCAGCAAAACACCGTAGGTCAAAAGGTCGGAGCGCTGCACTGTCAGCACGTTGACCACCTCGCGCGCGATCGGCTTGGCGATCTGGTCGGGCCATGTGTCGAAAACCAGATGCACGGCGGTTTCGGCAAAAGCGTCGGCGCCGAGGAAGCTTGCCAGTGTGGTGGCGAAGATGAGGAACGGAAACAGCGCCATCAGCGAGGAGATCGCGACATGACTGGCCATCGCCCAGCCGTCGTCGTCATGAAAATGACCGGCTGCGTCAAAGAGCACGCGCCTCGTGGCGACGATCCTGCGCATCAGGTCCAGTTTACTGCTCCGTCCAATTGTTTCCAGGGCGCGAATATGGGAAGGGTTTGCCCCAATTGGCAAGTAGCGCATCGGCCCGAAAATCGGCAAGGTTTCCGGAAAGCATAATGCGCAGATTCAATGATTTGCTGGAGCGTCGTGAACCCGATCAAGGAGTTACGCACAATAATCGTGACCGGCGCGTCTTCGGGCATCGGCGCTCATTGCGCCCGTGCGCTGAAGGCCGAAGGCTGGCGCGTGTTTGCCACCGCCCGCAAGGCCGAAGATCTGGCGGCACTGGAAGGCGACGGCCTCGAAGCGCTCTATCTCGACTACACCGAACCCCAGTCGATCGAAGCGCTGGTAACAACCGTTCTGGAACGCACCGGCGGCACCCTCGACGCGCTGTTCAACAATGGCGCGCATGCCCAGCCGGGCGCGGTCGAGGACCTGCCGATGGCGGCCCTGCGCGACCAGTTCGAGGCCAATTTCTTCGGCTGGCATGATCTCACCCGCCGCATCGTGCCGGTCATGCGCGCGCAAGGCCATGGCCGCATCGTCAACTGCTCGTCCATCCTGGGGCTGACGCCAGTGCCCTTCCGTGGCGCCTATTCCGCCTCCAAGCACGCGCTCGAAGGGCTGATGCTGTGCATGCGCCAGGAACTGGCCGGCACCGGCATCCATGTCTCGATGATCGAGCCGGGACCGGTGAAGTCGAAGATCGCCACCAACGGGCTCACCTGGTTCCTGCGCTACATCGACCGGGAGCACTCGGCGCACCACGAAGCCTATCGCGCCCAGCTCGACAGGCTGAGCAGCGGCGGCTCCACGTCGCGGCTGAAGCTTGGCCCCGAAGCGGTTCATGCGGTATTGCGACACGCCCTGCTGTCGCCGCGCCCGCGTCCGCATTATGTTGTCACCATCCCGGCGAGAATCGGCGTCGTGCTGAAGCGGATCTTGCCCGCCTCGCTGCTCTACAAGATTTTGGCCCGGCAGGCCTGAGCCGGCAGCGGCCAGCAGAACTGGAACCTAACATGGCAACCGTATTCCACATCATCGCCATCGCCTTCATGTTCGCCGTCGTGGTCGTTCTGATCCGTGGCCTGATCAACATGCTGCGCGGCGGCTCCGGCACCACTTCCAACAAGCTGATGCAGGCGCGCGTGGTGCTGCAGGCGGTGGCGCTGGTCTTCATCCTGCTAACGCTCTACTTCACGCGCGGTGGCTAGGCGAACATGGTCAAGCTCAACAAGATCTACACCCGCACCGGCGACGACGGCACGACCGGGCTCGGCACCGGCGAGCGCCGGCTCAAATCCGACCTGCGCGTCGAGGCCTATGGCGCGGTCGACGAGGCCAATGCCTGCATCGGCATGGCGCGCGTGCACACCGCCAGCGAGCATCCCGAAATCGACGCCATGCTCGGCCGCATCCAAAACGACATGTTCGACCTTGGTGCCGATCTGTCGACACCCGACACCGGCAAGGACTTGGGCTACGAGCCATTGCGCATCATCGCCAGCCAGACCGCCCGCATCGAAGCCGACATCGACCGGCTCAACGCCGATCTCGCCCCGCTCAGATCATTCGTGCTGAATGGCGGCTCACCGGCTGCCGCAGCGCTTCACCTCGCCCGCACCGTCGCCCGGCGCGCCGAGCGCGACATGGTGGCGCTGGCGCAAGACCCGGAAGAGCACGTCAACCGCGAGGGCATCCGCTACATCAACCGCGTCTCGGACCTGCTGTTTGTTGCCGCCCGCGTGGTCAATGACAACGGAAAAGCCGATGTGCTATGGGTGCCCGGCAAGAACCGCTGATTGGTCTGAAAGTTTGAATTTGCGCATCGATTTCGGGTCGATGCGCTCGCCGGGAGGGCGGAAGCGAGCCGCATGTTCATTCCGCTCTACGATTCTAACCATCTGCGCCACATCCGGCTGCAATATGTGACCTTCGCGCTGATCGCCATCAACGTCATCGTCTATCTGGTGACGACGCTTGGCGGCGAGGATTTTGCCACAGCGACGGTGCTGGGGCTGGGCTACATCCCCTCGGTGGTGCATGACCTTGCCGAGCTGTCGCCCGATCTCATCGTCATTCCCGAAAAACTGAGTTACCTCACCTATTCCTTCCTGCATGGCGACATCTTCCACCTCGGCGGCAACATGCTGTTTTTGTGGGTGTTCGGCGACAATGTCGAAGACGCGCTCGGCCATTTCCGCTTTCTCGTCTTCTACCTGCTTTGCGCCGCTGCCGGCGCCTTCCTGCACGGACTGATCCTGCCCGATTCCGAAATGCCGCTGATCGGCGCCTCGGGTGCCATCGCCGGCATCGTTGCCGCCTATCTCATCCTCTACCCCAGGGTGAAGATCTGGGTGCTGGCCTTCGCCCGTATTCCGCTGCGCATCCCCGCCTGGATACCGCTGATCCTGTGGGTCGTCTTCCAGTTCGCGATGATCGCCATCGGCGGCGATGACGAAGTCAGCTGGGCAGCCCATGTCGGCGGCATCATTGCCGGCGCCATTCTGGTGCTCATCCTGCGCCGGCGCGACGTGCCATTGTTTGCCGAGGCCGAAGACGCCGTGCCACCCCCCGACAAGGCCGAAGCACCTGTCGTGCCCGAGCCGGCAACGCCCGAGCCGCCAGCGCCGCGCTGGGGGCGGCAATAACGCGTGAGAGCCCTGCCAGTTTCAAACGATTTGAGCTTGAAGCGGATATTGACGCTCCCTTCGCCCCCAACTACGTTCCGGCCCGCTTGCGGCAGCCTCCCGCCACCAAAAGCGTGAGATCAAGTCTATTTTTCCGCCCAATATGTCGGCAATCGACAATTGCGTGGGCCCGAGCGCTGCTATAGCGCGCACAATATCGCTGTTCAGAGAGGTACCAAGCCCATGAAAGTTCTCGTCCCGGTGAAGCGGGTTGTCGATGCGAACGTGAAGGTGCGCGTGAAGAGCGACGGCTCAGGCGTTGAGCTTGCCAACGTCAAGATGGCGATGAACCCGTTCGACGAGATCGCGGTCGAAGAAGCGATCCGCCTCAAGGAAGCCGGCAAGGTCGAAGAGATCATCGTCGTTTCGATCGGACCTGCCCAGGCGCAAGAGACGCTTCGCACCGCGCTCGCCATGGGTGCTGACCGCGCGATCCTGGTCAAGGTCGACGAGGCTGTCGAGCCTCTCGGCGTCGCCAAGGTGCTGAAGGGCGTGGTCGAGGCAGAAAAGCCCGGCCTGGTGCTGCTCGGCAAGCAGGCGATCGATGACGACAGCAATCAGACCGGCCAGATGCTGGCAGCCCTTCTGGGCTGGGCCCAGGGCACCTTCGCCTCGAAGATCGAACTCGCTGGCGACAAGGCCAATGTGACGCGCGAAGTTGACGGCGGCCTGCAGACTGTCGAGCTCAAGATGCCGGCGATCGTGACTGTCGATCTGCGCCTCAACCAGCCGCGCTATGCCTCGCTGCCCAACATCATGAAGGCCAAGAAAAAGCCGCTCGACGAGAAGTCGGCCGCCGATTTCGGCGCCGACGTCGCCCCGCGCCTCAAGGTGCTGAAGACCGAAGAGCCGAGCGGCCGCAAGGCGGGCGTCAAGGTCAAGACGGTGGCCGAACTGGTCGACAAGCTGCGCAACGAAGCCGGCGTGTTGTAAGCGAAGCGGAAAGGGATCAAAAACATGGCAATTCTCCTCATCGCCGAACACGACAACGCTTCGCTCTCCGACCAGACCGCCAAGGCTTTGTCGGCAGCCCTCAAGATCGGCTCAGACATCGACGTGCTGGTTGCCGGCAAAGGTGCCAAGGCAGCCGCTGACGCGGCAGCCAAGCTCAAGGGTGTTCGCAAGGTTCTGCTCGCCGAGGCCGACGAGCTGACCGAGCGCCTGGCCGAGCCGATGGCGGCTCTCGTCGTTTCGCTCGCGCCCAACTACGACACCATCATTGCCGCCGCGACCTCGACCGGCAAGAACGTCGCCCCGCGCGTCGCGGCCCTGCTCGATGTCGCCCAGGTTTCGGAAATCATCGAAGTGGTCTCGGCCGACACCTTCAAGCGCCCGATCTATGCCGGCAACGCCATCCAGACGGTGCAGGCGACCGACGCCAAGAAAGTCATCACCATCCGCACCGCCTCCTTCCAGGCGGCGCCCGAGGGTGGTTCGGCAGCGATCGAGACGGTGTCGGCTGCCGCCAATCCCGGCCTGTCGACCTTCGTCGAAAACAAGCTGTCGGAAAATGACCGTCCGGAACTGACCTCGGCCAAGATCATCATCTCGGGTGGCCGCGCGCTGGGCTCGTCGGAGAAGTTCCAGGAAGTCATCCTGCCGGTTGCCGACAAGCTCGGTGCGGCGGTTGGCGCTTCGCGCGCCGCTGTCGACGCGGGCTACGCGCCCAACGATTGGCAGGTCGGCCAGACCGGCAAGGTGGTGGCTCCAGACCTCTACATCGCCTGCGGTATCTCAGGTGCGATCCAGCACCTCGCCGGCATGAAGGACTCCAAGGTCATCGTCGCCATCAACAAGGACGAGGAAGCCCCGATCTTCCAGGTTGCCGACTACGGCATCGTCGGCGACCTCTTCGTCATCCTGCCGGAACTCGAAAAGGCGCTTTGACGCGTCAACGCGTACGGTATTAAATATCGTGGCCGGGGTAGACGAGTGCTACCCCGGCCATTTAGTTTGCATTGCACAAAATCTAATAAGAAGCCTTTGACGGGATAGGTGTGATGACGGGTAAGATCGAGACGATCGGCATTGTCGGCGCTGGCCAGATGGGTAGCGGAATCGCGCATGTCTCGGCGCTGGCTGGCTACAGCGTGCTGCTTTACGACATTTCCCCTGACCGCATCGAAAAGGGCATTGCCACGATCAACGGCAATTTGGCGCGCCAGGTCGCATCCGGCAAGCTTGAGGACCAGGCCCGCAAGGACGCCATGGCCCGCATCTCGTCGGCGCCCGCGATGGCCGACCTTGCCAGCGCCGATCTTGTGATCGAAGCGGCGACCGAAGACGAGACGATCAAGCGCAAGATCTATGCGCAGCTCTGCCCGCAGCTCAATCCCGAGGCGATCCTGGCCACCAACACCTCGTCGATCTCGATCACGCGGCTTGCCGCCCAGACCGACCGTCCCGAGCGTTTCATCGGCATCCACTTCATGAACCCGGTGCCGTTGATGAAGCTTGTCGAGCTGGTGCGCGGCATCGCCACCGAAAACAAGACCTTCGAGACGGCCAAGGCCTTTGTCAGCAACCTCGACAAGACAGTGACGGTATCGGAGGATTTTCCTGCCTTCATCGTCAACCGCATCCTGTTGCCGATGATCAACGAGGCGATCTACACGCTCTATGAGGGCGTTGGCACGGTGGAAGCCATCGACACCGCCATGAAGCTCGGCGCCAATCACCCGATGGGGCCGCTGCAGCTTGCCGACTTCATCGGCCTCGACACCTGCCTGTCGATCATGCAGGTGCTGCATGACGGCCTGTCGGACTCGAAATACCGCCCCTGCCCGCTTCTGGTCAAATATGTCGAAGCCGGCTGGCTTGGCCGCAAGACCGGACGTGGCTTCTACGACTATCGCGGCGAACACCCGGTTCCGACGCGCTGATTTTCGGCTAGGCTGCCGCGAGACGCGGCAGCCTAGACCCGCTTGCCGTCGCTGCCGAAGAAATGCAGCTTTTCGCGCCGGGCAAAGATCGGCAGCTGATCGCCGATCCGCACTTCAGTGCGGCCGGGCACGCGCACCACGATCTTGCCACCGCCGGCCTGGCAATACAGGAAACTCTCGGCACCCACCGGCTCGACGCCTTCAACGTTGGCCATGAGTCTCAGGCCGTCGTTTGACGTGGCTCCATCGGCGCCGACCTCGCAGTCCTCGGGCCTGAAGCCGATCGTCGTGGCATTGCCGGCAACAGTCGGAAGCGTGATGGCATCCTCAAGCTGGCCGTTTCGCAGCGGCAGAAGGTTCATCGGCGGCGCGCCGATAAAACTCGCGACAAAGGTCGAGGCGGGCTTTTCGTAGATGTCGAGCGGCGCGCCTTGCTGTTCGACCAGCCCGGCATTCATCACCACCAGAACGTCGGCCAGCGTCATCGCCTCGAGCTGGTCGTGGGTGACATAGACCGAGGTGACGCCGAGCTTGCGCTGCAGGTTCTTGATCTCGACACGCATCTGGCCACGCAGCTTGGCATCGAGGTTGGACAGCGGCTCGTCGAACAAAAAGACCTTGGGATTGCGCACGATGGCGCGGCCCATGGCGACGCGCTGGCGCTGGCCGCCCGACAGCTCGCGCGGGCGCCGCTCAAGCAGATGGGCAAGCTCCAGCGTCTGGGCGGTGGCGCGCACGCGGCTGTCGACCTCGTCCTTGGGCGTGCCACGATTGCGCAGGCCATAGGCCATGTTGTCGTAGACCTTCATATGCGGGTAGAGCGCATAATTCTGGAACACCATGGCGATGTCGCGCTCGGTCGGACCGATGTCGTTGACCACCTTGCCGTCGATGGAGCAGGTGCCGGCCGAGATGGTTTCGAGCCCCGCAACCATGCGCAGAAGCGTGGACTTGCCACAGCCGGAGGGGCCAACGAGCACGCACAGCGCCTTGTCGGGAATGGCGATGGAGACGCCCTTCACCGCTTCGACCCCGCCGGGATAAACCTTACGTACGTCCTTGAGATCGACGGTTGCCATTATTTCTCCGTATCGACGAGGCCGCGGACGAACCAGCGCTGCATCAGCACTACGACCAGGATGGGCGGCACGATGGCCAGCATGGAAGTGACCATCACCAGATGCCATTCTGTGTCGGCATCGGCGAACGAGATCATCTTCCTGAGTGCAATGACGATGGTGTTCATATCGTTGCGGTTGGTGACGAGCAGCGGCCACAGATATTGCGTCCAGCCATAGATGAACAAGATGACGAACAGGGCCGCGATGTTGGTGCGCGACAGCGGCAAAAGGATATCCCAGAAGAACCGCCATGGGCCTGCGCCATCCACCCTAGCTGCCTCGACCAGTTCGCCTGGAATGGTGAGGAAGAACTGGCGGAACAAAAGCGTTGCCGTCGCCGAGGCGATCAGCGGCACGATCAGCCCGGTATAGGTGTCGATCAGGCCGAAATCGACCATCACCTTGTAGGTCGGCAGAATGCGGACCTCCACCGGCAGCATCAGCGTGATGAAGATCAGCCAGAAGAACGTCATCCTGAGCGGAAAGCGGAAGAAGACGATGGCATAGGCCGACAGCAAGGAAATGATGATCTTGCCGATGGCGATGCCAAGCGCCACCACGGTGGTGTTGAACAGAAGCGTCGCCACGCTGACGCCGCCGATGCGGCCGACACCGCCTAACAGCGCTTCGTAATAGTTCTCAAAAAAGCGGTCGCCGGGCCAAAGCGGCAGCGGCGGGCGCAGGATCGTCTGCAGCGAATGGGTCGAGGCGACGAAGGTGTAATAGATCGGAAACGCCACGATCAGGATGCCGAGGATCAGGACGGCATGCGCGATAAAGGTGCGGATCGGGGATTTATCGATCATGGGCGCAGCCTCCTTCCTTCGCCCCGTTTACGGGGAGAAGGTGGCTGAGCGAAGCGAAGTCGGATGAGGGGCAGCGATGGAGCTGGACCGTCGCGCAAAACGTTCGCGCGCCAGCTCCGCCCCTCATCCCCCTGCCGGGACCTTCTCCCCGTGAACGGGGAGAAGGAGGCTGATCTCTCACCCATAATGCACCTTCTTTTCGACGTAGCGGAACTGGACGGCGGTGAGCGCGATGACGATGACCATCAGGATCACCGACTGCGCCGCCGAGTCGCCGAGGATCAGATTGACGAAGCCGTCATTGTAGACCTTGTAGACCAGCGTTTCGGTCGACTTGCCCGGCCCGCCACCGGTGACGGCGTGGATGATGCCGAAGGTGTCGAAGAAGGCGTAGACGGTGTTGACCACCAAGAGGAAGAACGTGGTGGGCGCCAGAAGCGGAAAGACGATTGTCCAGAAGCGCTTGAATGGCTTGGCGCCATCGATGGCCGCTGCTTCGATCAGCGTCTTGGGGATCGCCTGCAGGCCGGCGACGAAGAACAGGAAATTGTAGCTGATCTGCTTCCACGACGCGGCGGCGACGACCAGCGCCATTGCCTGCGAGCCATCGAGCAGCGGGTCCCAGTTGATGCCGAGCCAGCGCAGGCCGTAGGCGAGCGAGCCGATGGACGGGTTGAACAGGAACAGCCACAGCATGCCGGCGATCGCTGGGGCAACCGCATAGGGCCAGATCATCAGCGTGCGATAGATGCCGCGCCCGCGGATCACCTTTTCGGCCATGACGGCGAGCAGCAGTGCCGTGCCCATGGCAACCGCAGCTGTGGCGATCGAAAACACCGCCGTGACCTGGATCGAGTTGAGGTAATAGGGGTCCGACAGCACCTTCTTGAAGTTGGCGAACCAGACGAATTTCGACGACAGGCCGAAGGGATCCTCGCGCAGCATCGACTGGCGCAGCGCCTGGCTGGCGGGCCAATAGAAAAAGATCAGCGTGATCGCCAGCTGCGGGGCGACCAGCAGGTAAGGCAGGATCTTGTTGGGAAAGACGACGCGTGGGGACAATGAGAGCCTCTCGTTACGCGTTTGTCAGAAGTTGGATGGCCTCTCGGCGACATCCTTCGGGTCAACGTTGGCGCCGCCCCTCACCCTTACCCTCTCCCCGTGAAGTACGGGGAGAGGGGGGCGTCCACTTTGCCGCTTGTCCCTTCTCCCCGTTTACGGGGAGAAGGTGCCGGCAGGCGGATGAGGGGCAGCGCTACGATGACATTCAAGCGAGCGTCAGTTGCCGATCGCTTCCTGGATCGCCTTGTTGCCGCGCGTGACAGTGTTGTCGAGCGCCTGCTGGGCGGTCTGCTGGCCGGCGAGCATCTTTTCGAGCTCTTCGTTTTCGATGTCGCGGACCTGCGGCAGGTTGACGAGGCGAACGCCCTTCGAGTTTTCGGTCGGCGCCTTGCCCATCATCTGCTTGATCGGGATCTCGCGAGCCGGGTTCTTGTCGTAGAAGCCCGACTTCTTGGTTTCCTCATAAGCTGCGAGCGTAACCGGCAGATAGCCCGATACCTGATGCAGGCGGGCCTGGATCGGCGTCTGCGACAGGAAGTTGAAGAAGGCAGCTACGCCCTTGTACTGGTCGTCAGGCAGACCAGCGAAAACCCACAGCGAAGCACCGCCGGGGATGGTGTTCTGCGGAGCACCTGCAGCGTCCGCCTCGTAGGGCAGCTGGCCGGTGCCGTAGTTCATGCCCGACTTCACGACGTCGCCGAGACCGCCCGAGGATTCGGTGAACATGCCGCATTCGCCGGCGAGGAATATCTGCTTGGCTTCAGAGGTGCGGCCGCCATATTTGAAGGTGCCGTCCTTGGCGAGATCGGCGAGCTCCTGGAAGTGCTTGACGAAGGCCGGAGCGTTGATCTTGAGCTCGACATCGGTGCCACCGATGCCATTTTCATTGGTGCCGTAGGACACATTGTTCCAGGCAGCGAAATTCTCGGTATGGATCCAGGTCAGCCAGGTCGAGGTGAAGCCGCAGGGAGCAGCACCGCTCGACTTGATCTTCTTGGCGGCATCCCAGACCTCAGTCCAGGTCTTGGGCGGGTTGTCGACGTCGAGGCCGGCTTTCTGGAAGATGTCCTTGTTGTAGTACAGGATCGGCGAGGACGAGTTGTAGGGGAACGACAGCATGGTGCCGTCGGGCTTCGAATAATATGAAACGATGCCCGGCAGGTACTGGCTCTTGTCGAAGGCCTTGCCGTCCATCGACAGGATCTCGGCGACCGGCTTGATGGCACCCTCAGCACCCATCATCGTGCCCGTGCCGGCATCGAAAACCTGCATGATCGCCGGCGGCTGCTTGGCGCGGAAAGCGGCGATGCCGGCATTCAGCGTCTCGGGATAGGTGCCCTTGAAAACCGGCACGATCTTGTAGTCGGCCTGGCTCTCGTTGAATTCCTTGGAAAGCTTCTCGACGACCTCGTTGTTCGCGCCGGTCATGGCGTGCCACCATGAAATCTCGGTGACTGCGAAGGCGGAGGTGCTGGATAGCAGCGTAATGGTGGCGGCAACTCCGGCCGCGAAGCCTAGGGTCTTCATGTCTCGCTCCCGTTCTGGTTGGCGAAATGTTTAGTTCCGCAAGGAGCAGTATTGTCGGATTATGACAGCGCGACAACAGTTTTGTAGCGATCGTATGAAGATCGCAATTGGCGCGTTTTGATTTCACTTGCGTTGCAACCTGAAAGGCAACTTTCGCTTTTGCGAAAAACGAAACCGATCTGCCGACAATTGACCGCATCTGACCATCGTGAAATGCCGGCTAACAAAAGGCACAGATCGCCTGGGGCATGCAACAAAAAGGCCTTTCGCGCCTGGAATGCGCGAAAGGCCCTGGATCGATTGTACAATCTGGAATTGCAGCCCGCAAAAACGCGCGTGTGTGGATACCGGCTTATTTGGCCAGCGCGGCCTCGATCAGCTTCTTGGCGTCGGGGCTAGACCATTCGGCCGGGCCGTTCATGTTGGCAAGCAGGCAGCCTTCACCGTCGATCAACAGCGTTACCGGCAGGCCAAGTGCCAGCCCCCGCTTTTTGAGATCGTTGAACACGCCAAGCGTGTTGTCGCGGTAGTAGCCCAGCGAGGAGACACTGATTTCTTCGAGGAATTTCTTGGGCTTGGTGTCGTCACCGGTGTCGACATTGATCGCCACGACCTCGAAATTCTCACCGCCCATCTCGCGCTCCAGCGCATCGAGCGCCGGCATTTCAGCGCGGCACGGCGCGCACCATGTCGCCCACAGATTGACCAGAAGCGTGCGGCCGGCGTGGTCTCCGACCGTCATCGGCTTGCCCTGGGGATCGTTGAAGGCAAGCTTCTTCAGCGACTGCGGCGGATCAGCGGGCAGCATCGCCGCGACGTGGCCTGTGGCCGCTGCGCCGATCGCCTTGGCGGTATCAGCCTTGGCGGCGCACAGCTTGTCGTCGGCGCTGGCTTGCACGCTCGTGTCGGCTGCCACTGTCGGCGACGGCGTCTTGTTGCCAGGAAGGGTGGTGCTGACATATACCGCGACCGCGCCGGCGAGCACGCCCGCAACGGCGGCAATCAGGATATGGCGTGGGGCGGGAAACATTTTTCTGCGGTCCGACATCTACTCAATTTTCTCTGGAGCCCGGTTATCACGATGAGCGACAAGAAGGCCAGTAACCAGATGTGGGGCGGACGTTTTGCCTCGGGCCCGGCCGCGATCATGGAGGCGATCAACGCCTCAATCGGCTTCGACAAGAAGCTGTACGCCCAAGACATCCGAGGTTCCGTTGCCCATTCTGAAATGCTGGCGGAAACGGGCATTATTTCGGCTGCGGATCAACAGAAAATCGCTCACGGGCTGAACACGATCCTGCGAGAAATCGAAGACGGCAAGTTCGCCTTCTCGACCAGGCTCGAAGACATCCACATGAACATCGAGTCGCGCCTGGCCGAACTGATCGGCCCGGCAGCAGGCCGCCTGCACACCGCGCGCTCGCGCAACGACCAGGTGGCGGTCGACTTCCGGCTCTGGGTCAAGGACGAGTTCCATCGTGTCGCCGAAGCGCTGAAGGGGCTGATCGCTGCCTTCCTCGAACGCGCCGAGCAGCATGCGGCAACTGTCATGCCCGGCTTCACCCATCTGCAGACCGCCCAGCCGGTGACCTTCGGCCATCACTGCATGGCTTATGTCGAGATGTTTGCCCGCGACCTTTCCCGCGTCCGCGACGCCATCGAGCGCATGGACGAGAGCCCCCTGGGTGCGGCCGCCCTCGCCGGCACCGGTTTCCCCATCGACCGTTTCCAGACGGCCAAAGCACTCGGCTTCCGCGAACCGACCCGCAACTCGCTCGACTCAGTGTCGGACCGCGACTACGCGCTCGAGTTCCTGTCGATCGCTGCCATCTGCGCCACGCATTTGTCGCGGCTGGCCGAAGAGATCGTCATCTGGTCGACACCGCAATTCGGCTTCGTGCGCCTGTCGGACGGCTATTCGACCGGCTCGTCGATCATGCCGCAGAAAAAGAACCCCGACGCCGCCGAACTGGTGCGCGCCAAGACCGGCCGCGTCAACGGCCATCTTGTCGGCCTTTTGACCGTCATGAAGGGCCTGCCGCTGACCTATTCCAAGGACATGCAGGAAGACAAGGAAGCGGTGTTCGACGCCGCCGAGACGCTCGACCTGATGCTGGCGGCGATGTCGGGCATGGTCGCCGACATGACCATCAACGACCAGGCGATGAAGAAGGCTGCCGGCTCGGGATATTCGACCGCGACCGACCTCGCCGACTGGCTGGTGCGCACGCTGGGCCTGCCTTTCCGCGAGGCGCACCATGTCACCGGCCGCGCCGTGGCGCTGGCTGAGCAGAAGAAGCTAGGCCTGGAAAAGCTTGCGCTCGAAGACCTGCAGTCGATCCATCCCGGCATCACCTCAGATATTTTCTCGGTGCTGTCGGTGCAGAACTCGGTCAAGAGCCGCACCTCCTTTGGCGGCACGGCACCTAGCGAGGTGAAGAAACAGATCCGTTACTGGAAAAAGCGCCTCGCAAAAGCTTGATCGAGCCGGGGTGCAATGACCAAAAATCTCCGCTACAAGCGGCGGGGAAAATTTCTCGGACGGATGGATCGATGACCGCTGGCAAGATTGTGATGACGCTCGGGCTTATCGCTGCGGTCGGCCTGGTTTCGGCCTGTGGGCGCAAAGCCGGTCTCGACACACCCTATGAGGCTGCCGTGCAGGCCCAGAAGGACGCGCAAAAGGCCGGCCAGCCCGTGGCCGCGCCGCAAAAACCGGTCGCGGACAAGCCTTTCATCCTCGACCCGCTGATCTGAGCGGCGCTCTGTTTTTCGAAAGCCTGTTGCCGTGAACCATTTCGACTATCGTGACGGCGTCCTGCACGCCGAAGACGTGGCGCTGACCGACATTGCCCAGGCAGTCGGCACGCCGTTCTACTGCTATTCGACGGCGACCCTGACGCGCCATTTCAACGTCTTTTCCAAGGCCTTCGCCGATCTCGACGCGCTGGTCTGCTACGCCATGAAGGCGAATTCCAACCAGGCGGTGCTGACGACGCTGGCCAGGCTCGGCGCCGGCGCCGACGTGGTCTCGGAAGGCGAGATGCGGCGCGCGCTTGCCGCCGGCATTCCGGCCAAGAAGATCCTGTTCTCAGGCGTCGGCAAGACCGCGCGCGAAATGGACTTCGCGCTGCAGGCCGGCATCTTGTGCTTCAATGTCGAATCCGAACCGGAGCTCGAGCTGCTTTCGGCCCGGGCTGTCGCCAACGGCAAGACGGCCCCGGTGTCGCTGCGCATCAACCCCGATGTCGATGCCAAGACGCACAAGAAGATCTCGACGGGCCTCGCCGAAAACAAGTTCGGCATTCCCCGTCAGCGCGCACGCGAAGTCTATGCGCGTGCAGCCGCCCTGCCCGGCCTCAAGGTTGCCGGCATCGACATGCATATCGGCAGCCAGATCACCGAGCTGCAGCCTTTCGACGACGCCTTTGCGCTTTTGGTCGAGCTGGTCGCCACGCTCAAGGCCGACGGCCATGCCATCGAGCATGTCGACCTCGGCGGCGGACTCGGTATTCCCTACAAGACCGACAATTCGCCACCGCCGCTGCCCGACGCCTATGCCGCGATCGTGCACAAGCATGTCGGCAAGCTCGGCCTCAAGGTGATGTTCGAGCCGGGCCGGCTGATCGTCGGCAACGCCGGCGTTCTGGTGTCCGAGGTCATCTTCGTCAAGGAAGGCGACGCCAAGAACTTCCTGATCGTCGATGCGGCGATGAACGACCTGATCCGCCCGACGCTGTATGATGCCTTCCACGACATCCGCCCTGTGGTGCAGCCACCGGCCAATGCCCCGCGCATGATGGTCGATGTGGTCGGGCCGGTGTGCGAGACCGGCGATTACCTCGGCCACGACCGCGACCTGCCCAGGCTCAAGTCGGGCGACCTGATCGCCGTCAGCACAGCAGGCGCTTATGGGGCTGTACAGGCAGGCACCTACAACACCCGTTTGCTGGTGCCCGAAGTGCTCGTCGACGGCGACCGCTTCCATGTCGTGCGCAAGCGCCAGACCTATGAGGAACTGATCGGCCTCGATTCCCTGCCCGACTGGCTGGCCTGAGACAGGCAGGTCCGGCGTTCCTTGCGCGTCCACCAGGATGTACAGCGCTGTTACTGCGCTTCACGATTGCGTTGGCCGCCTCGCCTTCGCCGTGATTGATGGTATTCTGCCATAGGCAGGTGGGCCGCATCCCGCGCCCAAGCGGAAAGGCCGATGACGGAACGAACCAGATCAGAGCTGCATCGCGACATCAACGCCAGCCTGGGCAGGACGCGCCTGGCCATCGGCGCTGCGATGATCGTCGAGCGCGGCTGGCCGCTGGTGCTGCCGCTGATCGTTGTCGCAAGCCTGTTCGTCTCCCTGTCCTGGCTCGGCCTGTTCCGGCTGATGCCCGACATGGCACGGCTGGCGCTGACCGTTGCCTTCGCCATTGCCGGACTGGCTTCGTTTTACCCGCTGCGCTTCTTCCGCCTGCCTTCATGGGCCGAGATCGACAGCCGCCTCGAACGCGCCAACAAGCTTTTGCACACGCCGGTGCAGGTCCAGACCGATCGCCCCTCGGGCAAGCCTGACCATTTTGCCGACGCGCTGTGGCGCGAGCACCAGAAACGCATGACAGAGCGGCTCGGCACACTTGGCGGCGACCTGCCCCAGACGCGCGTGCCAGAACGCGACCCATGGGCGCTGCGGGCGGCGGCAGCACTGCTGTTTGTCTGCGCCTTTGCCTTTTCATTCGGCCCGATGGGCGGCCGCCTCGGCGATGCCTTCAGGGCGCATGCCGCGCACGACGCGGTTGCCCCGCGCATCGACGCCTGGGTGACGCCGCCGACCTATACCGGCAAGGCGCCGATCTTCCTGACCGCCGATGCCAGCAAGGACATGCCCGTCATCAGCGTGCCCGAAGGCAGTGAATTGTCGCTCCGCGTCACCGGCGGTTCAGGTGAGGAAACGCTCGCTTTCACCGACGCTGCGGGTGCGGCGCGCGACATCGCACCGATGGGCGAGAAAGCCGATGCGGCCAAGCCCGCCGCGACCGGGCCGGTCGCCACCGTCACGCAATTTACCGACAAGCTCGTTGCCGAAGGCAAGGTGACGTTGAAATCCGGCGGCGACGAGTTGGACAGCTGGGGCTTCACCGTCATTCCAGACAACCCGCCGAAGATCAGCTTCGCCGGCGAGCCCAAGCGCGCCGTCAACGGCACGCTGGAACTGACCTACAACATCGAGGACGACTATGGCGCGGCCTCAGCCAAGGGCGAATTCGCCCTTGATCAAGCCCAGTCGCCAAACGCCCGTCCGCTTTATGGCGCACCTGAAATGCCGCTGACCCTGCCCCGTCGCGGCGCGGCCAAGAAGCCGGTCAAGACCACACGCGACCTGACCGAACATGTCTGGGCCGGCGCGCCGGTGACGCTGACGCTGCAGGCGGTGGACGATGCCGGCCAGGAGGCCAAAAGCGAGACCAAGACCTTCATCCTGCCCGAAAAGCCCTTCACCAACCCGCTCGCCCGGGCGGTGATCGAACAGCGGCGGCTCTTGGCGCTCGATGCCAATGCCAAGCCGCGCGTGCTCGATCTGATGGACGCGATCACGCTGCGCCCCGAAGACACGATCGACAATCTTTCGCACTATCTCGCGCTGATGAGCGCGCGCACCCGGCTCAAGATGGCCGGCTCCGACGACCAGTTGCGCGAGGTGGTCAGCTATCTCTGGCAGGTCGCGCTCGGCATCGAGGACGGCAATCTGTCGGCGGCGGAAAAGCGCCTGCGCCAGGCCCAGCAGGCCTTGCAGGACGCATTGGAGCGCGGCGCCAGCGACGAAGAGATCGACAAGCTGATGGCCGAACTGCGCTCGGCGATGGACTCCTTCCTGCGCGAGTTCGCCCAACGCGCCCAGCAGAACCAGAAGTCGGCGCAGTCGCAGCAAGGCCAGGAACTGCGCCAGAGCGACCTGCAGCGCATGCTCGACCAGATCGAGAACCTCGCCAAGTCGGGCAATCGCGACCAGGCCAAGCAACTGCTGTCGCAGCTTCAGGACATGATGAACAACCTGCAGGCCGGCCGGCAGCAGAATAGCCAGCAGGGCCAGCAGAATTCCGAGATGCGCCAGCAGATGGACAAGCTTGGCGAGCTCATGCGGCGCCAGCAGCAGACGATGAACGAGACCTTCCGCATGGACCAGATGCAGCGCGGGCAGCAGCCCGGCGACCAGCAAACCGATCCATTCGGCGACAATCGCGACCCTGGCCAGCAGCAGGATCGCCCGGGGCAGCAGGGGCAAGACCAGCAAGGCCAGGGCCAGCAGGGCAAGCCGATGACCCCGCAGGAATTCGCCGACGCGCTGAAGCAGTTGCAGGAGGGCCAGGGCCAGCTGGAAAAGGACCTCGAAGCGCTGATGAAGGGCCTTGAGGGGCTGGGCATCAAGCCGGGTCAAGGTTTTGGCGAGGCGGGAGACTCGATGAAGCAGGCCGAAGGCGCGCTCGGCAAGGGCGAAGGCGATCGTGCGGTTGGCCATCAGGGCCGGGCCCTGGAAGCGCTGCGCAAGGGCGCCCAGGACATGATGCAGCAGTTGCAGGCGATGCAGGGCGACCAGGGCACCACCGGTGAAGGCGGCCGCCAGCGGAACTCGGGCCGCGACCCTCTTGGCCGGCCGAGCGCCACCGCCGGTCCAGACGATGGCGATACAGTGAAGGTGCCCGATGAGATCGACGTGCAACGTGCGCGCCAGATCCTCGACGCGATCCGCAAGCGCCTCGGCAACGCGCTCAGCCCCGAGCTGGAGCGGAGTTATCTCGAGCGCCTGCTCGAGCTGAAGTAGCCAAGCGCCCGATCCTTCGCGCCCCCCTCTGTCCTGCCGGACATCTCCCCCTCAAGGGGGGAGATCATGCCGTCATCTTGCGCTTCGCGAATCTCCAGCGTCGATAGCTACTTGTTCCGCAAAGATGCAAAGGCGAACCTTGAGGCCGGAGCTGCTGATCTCCCCCCTTGCGGGGGAGATGTCCGGCAGGACAGAGGGGGGTGCGAAGATGCACGACGCTGAAAGTCCTACCCCGCGCTCACACTCAGCTACCGCCCTCCCCACCCTCAGCCCGGAACCATGCCCGCTTCTTGCGCCAGTTCGAAATCTTTCTGGCTGGAGCGCTGGAAGGCGGGCCTTGCCGAAAGCCTGTCGAAATACTCCAGGAAGACCGGCTTTTCAGGCAGGACCTTCATCACGCGGATGCCGTAGTTGATGCCGCCGCCGATCTGCGTGTCGGCCGCCGTAAAACGATCGCCTGCAATGTATGGCCGCGTAGAAAGGGTACGTTCGAGATTGGCGACCATCTCGGTGAACGAACCATAGGAATAGCCGCCGCCCATGAATTCATGTCCGTGCGCCTTGGCGGCCAGAACCGGATCGAACACCGCATCGGCATAGGCGAGCCAGGTAAGGTATGGCCCACGCATCTTGTCGCCGATAGCGGGCGCCAAGCCGGCTTGCGGAAAGGCGTCGCTGAGATAGTTGCAGATCGCCGCACGCTCGGTGACGACCACGCCGTCATGGATGATCGCTGGCACCTTCTTGTTGGGCTGGATCGAACGGTAGTCTTCCGGTGCGCCGCCCGGCGCGCGAATGTTCACCTTCTCGATCTGGTAGGGCACGCCGAGCTCTTCCAGAAGCCACAGGATCGTTGATGAACGAGACCAGGGAGCGTGGTAGAAGGTGATCATGCTTTCTCTCCTTTTTTATGGCCCCCAAAACTAGCACGGCGCTCCTGACAGCAGTTTGTCAGGAGTAACATCAGGATATTCGATTGGGCCAGCGATCAGTGGTGCTGATGGAAAACATCGCCGATCGCATCGGCCATGATGTCGACGGCTTGGCTTTTGGCGCGCGGAATTGGAACACCACGCCTGTTGTACAGATCTGGCCAACACCGGACGCCTCGATCATCCGCGGCAATTGTAGGACTGTCATGATTTCAATTCGCTTGCATCGTTTCAAAAGCCGATGAATAGTCTGGTTACCCATTGGAAGGTGGCCGTCAGATGCGGCTACGGACTGGTAAGTACCGTCCTCACTTTCACCCGCCGCGACCTTCACGGCGGGTATTTTTTTGGCTGGCCCAACAGGAGGCTGCGACAAGCGCTCTCGCCTGGCTCCGACCCAAGATAGAACTGACAGACGACCTCATACGACAGGCCACGCCGACCTCATGCAGAATAGAACGCTTCTCGGCATCCTGTGCCTCTGCCTGGGCGTGCTGGTGTTTTCGATCCAGGACGCGCTGATCAAGGCGGTTGCCGGAACCTATCCGGTCAGCGAGGCGCTGCTGATTCGCGCCATGGTGGCGCTGCCTATCCTGCTTGTGATGGTGCATCGCGATGTCGGCCTGGCAGCGCTCGCCTCGCCCAACTGGCGTTTCCTCGCCACGCGCTCATCGATCCTGTTCATTTCCTACTGCGCCTATTATCTGGCGATCCCTGCCCTTCCGATCGCCGATGCGGCTGCCCTGTTTTTCCTGGCGCCCTTGCTGATCATGACAATGGCCGGCCCCTATCTTGGCGAACGGGTGCCGTGGCAGAGCCTTGCCGCAGGCGCTGTCGGGCTGCTCGGCGTCATCGTCATGGTCAATCCGGGGTCTGGCGTTTTCGAATGGGCGGCATTGTTGTCGCTGGTCTCGGCGTTTCTCTACGGATTCTCGCAGTTGATGGCGCGCAAGATCGGCGTCACCGAAAGTGCCACGACAATGGCCTTCTATCAGAACGCCGCCTATCTCATCGGCGCGGTGGTGATCACGGCGATCTTCTCGGCAACGGGATTCCACAAGACCGGCCACCCAAGCCTCGATTTCCTGATGCGGCCATGGGTCTGGCCGAGCCTGCGCGACTTCCTGATGATGGGCGCCTGCGGCGTCATTGCCGCTGTCGGCATGGTGCTGCTCGGACAGGCCTACAGGCTGACGCCAGCCAACAAGGCTGCGACGTTCGAATATACCGGCCTGCTGTGGGCGCCGCTGTTGGGCTTCTTGTTCTTCGCCGAAATCCCCGGCAGCGGCACCGTTGTCGGAGCGCTTTTGATCGTGGGTGCGGGTATCTTCGCGCTCAATGCCGGCGGACGGGCGCCTCAGGCAGCGCCGGCGAGTGCCACCGACTGATTCGTCCTTGCCAGCGCCAACGAGACGCGGTCGCGGATATCAGCGAGCGTGAACGGCTTTTGCACGACATCGATGATGATGGCGTCGAGCTCTTCGGCGCGCTCGCGCTGGTCGGCATAGCCGGTCATCAACAGGATCGGCAGGCCGGGATAGGAGCGGGCTGCCGCCTGCGCCATCTCGATGCCGTCCATCTCCGGCATGCGGATGTCGGAGACGACAAGGTCATAGATGCCGAGCTCGGCATGGATGCAGTCGAGCCCCTGCGCGCCATCGCAGGCGACATCGACTTTATGGCCGGCGCGTTCGAGCGCGCGGGCAGCGAGGGTGCGGACGGACTCGTCGTCCTCAACGATCAGAAGTTTTGCCATGCCGCGATATTTGCCGCGACAGGTTGACGATTTCTGAAGGTCGAAGACCGGAGGCGTCAAAAAAACTCAAGCTTCGCCTTTGACCACACCGACGAAAGGCAGCTCGCGGAAGGCGTGCGCCACGTCCATGCCGTAACCGACGACGAAATAATCCGGGCAGTCGAAACCGACATAATCGGCATCGAGATCGGTCTTGCGGCGCATGCGCTTGTCGAGCAGCACGGCGATCGAGCAGCTCTTGGCGCCGCGCGACATCATCAGCTCGCGGGTGAATTTCAGCGTCTTGCCCGATTCGAGGATGTCATCGATCAACAGCACGTCGCGGCCGGCGACCTCGTTATCGATATCCCGCAGCACGCGGACCTCGCCGCTGGTCGTGCCGGCGCCGTAGCTGGAGATGAAGATGAACTCGACTTCCGGCGACAGGCCGACATCGTGCATGGCGCGGATCAGATCGGCGGCGAAGATAAACGAGCCCTTGAGCACCGAGATGACCAGAAGGTCGGTGTAATCGTGCGCCGCGATGTCCTTGGCGAGCTCGAGATTGCGCCGTGCGATCGCCGAGGCGGAGAACAGCACTTCGATTTCCTTGTCGCGCACAACTGGCATGACAGCATCCTATTCCGAGAAAGCGACCGTGACGGTCTTTATCCCGTTCATAGGCACGTCGAGCCGGCTCGAAAAGGCCCATCTTGCGCCGGGAGCCACCGCAACAGCCCCCGTCCCCAGCCTGTAGCGCAGGATTTTGCCGTCATTTCCGGCCACTGCGATGTCGATCGGCGGCAAGGATGCGGGGCTTTTGCCGTCATTGAACGCGGCACCATCGACAAGCAGCACCGGCTTGCGGCCGGAGCTGTCGATGCGTGAAATGACGTCAGCGATGCGCAGTTCCTGTGCCTGCCAGGACAGTGGAAACGCTGCCGCACGCACGATGGCGTGCCCACCCGACACCCAGAATGTCATTGCCGCCAATGAGATACCGGCAACCCAGAAGACCGGCCCGCCACGCCCGGAGCTCGCGTCAGCAGCCATGCGAGCGGACCGCAGCATCTCCATTCCGCCCACGTCTGCCGCCTGGTTGGCGAAAGCGGGCTGGTCGACAGATGATTCGTTGGCGGGCTGCGAGGGCGTCACGACCTCGAAATCGGCGTCGATAATGTCGGCTGGAACCACACGCGACGGCTGGGCGAATGTGTCGCGGCCTTCCGCGGTCATGATTTCGCCGGAAACCGGGCGTGCTTTCCGCTGCTCAGCCATCAGACCCCTTAGACATTTTGCTGAGAGGGGGTAAACGGAAATGGTTAATGCTTCGCCACCGAGGGACTTTCGCGCCTCGCCCCGGACGGAAACTTAACCGTCCGTTAACCATGCGGACCCATGGTCGTCTCTTAGAAACGGGCGGCCAGGGTCCCGATGAATCTCAGTGGATTCGCAAGTTCAAGGTCTGCAGCACGTGATCCGCTTCGAGAATGTCGGCCTCAGATACGGAATGGGACCGGAGATCCTGCGTGACATCTCCTTCCACATTCCCGAGCGCTCGTTCCAGTTCCTGAGCGGGCCATCGGGTGCGGGCAAGACCACCTTGCTGCGTCTGCTGTTTTTATCGCTCAAGCCGACGCGCGGGCTGATCAGCGTCTTCGGCAAGGACCGCTCGCGCATTACCCGCGCCGAGCTGCCTTTGATGCGCCGGCGAATCGGCGTGGTGTTCCAGGATTTTCGCCTGCTCGACCACATGACCACCTACGAGAATGTGGCGCTGCCGCTGCGCGTGCGTGGCCGCGAGGAAGCGAGCTACCGCACCGACGTCACCGAACTGCTGAAATGGGTCGGCCTGGGCGAACGCATGCATGTGCTGCCGCCGGTTTTGTCTGGCGGCGAAAAGCAGCGCGCCGCAATTGCCCGCGCCCTGATCGAGCAGCCCGAGATCCTTTTGGCCGACGAGCCGACCGGCAATGTCGATCCGCCGCTCGCCCGGCGCCTGCTTCGCCTGTTCATCGAGCTCAATCGGCTTGGCACCGCCGTGGTGATCGCCACCCACGACCTCGGGCTGATGGACCAGGTCGACGCCCGACGCATGATTCTCGCCGGCGGAAAGCTCGACATCTATGACTGAAGCCCCCGCCGACGACCGCGCTCACGACGAAGAGTTCGAAGACGAATTCGAAGATGCGCCGCTGCAACAGCAGCCGCCACGGGCGCAGCGCAAGACCGCCCCCATCGTGCCATCGCAGAACGTCGCCGGACGCGCGCTGGTGCTGGTCATCGCCATCATGACCTTCCTGTCGTGCCTGACACTCGGCGCGGTGACGCTGGTGCGCGACACGGCCTCGGTGTGGGAAAACCAGATTTCGCGCGAGGCAACGATCCAGATCAAGCCAGTCGAAGGGCTCGACATGGAGGCGGCATTGGAGACCGCAGCCCGCATCGCCAGCGAGTTTGCCGGCGTCAGCAGCACGAAGATCGTTGACCGCGAGGCTACCGCCCGCCTGCTCGAACCCTGGCTTGGCTCTGGCCTCAACATCGACGAATTGCCGGTGCCGCGGCTGGTGATCGTCACCATCGACGAAAACAACCCGCCCGATTTTGCCGCGATACGCCAGGCGATCACGCCGAAAGTGCCGACCGCCACGCTCGACGACCACCGCACCTGGGTCGATCGGCTGGTGGCGATGGCGCGTACCACTGTGACCATCGGCACCGGCGTGCTGGTGCTGATGCTGGCCGCGACCGTGCTTTCGGTGGTGTTTGCGACACGTGGCGCCATGGCTGGCAACGGCCACATCATCGAGGTGCTGCATTTCGTCGGTGCCGAGGCCGGCTTCATCGCCTCCGAATTCCGCCGCCACTTCCTGTTGACCGGCATGAAGGGCGCGGCCGCCGGCGGTGTTGCCGCGGTGATCGTCTTCATCGTCTTTTCCTGGTGGTCGTCGCGCAATCTGGCGACCCCGGAAGCCGACCAGGCAACCGCTTTGTTCGGCAACTTCGCCATCGGCGCCAACGGCTATCTCGGCGTTGCCGTGATTGTCGCGGTGATCGGTGGGCTGACCGCCGCCACCTCGCATTTCACTGTCGTCAGCTATCTCGGCGACATCGATGCGCACCAGCCGGACGGGTTGTAGTCACGGATGATTTCAAACCGTCATAGAATGTGCATAAATAGGCTCTGCAAAAGCCGCAATCCCTGCTTAACCATGGTTTCGTGATGGGACAGAACGCGCTCGCCGCATCGGGGACGGTTTCAGGAACGAAATTCTACCCGGCCAGGCTTAAGCCGCGCCGGAGACTAGTTTTTTTGCGCCGCATACTGTTCATCCTGGTTGCCGCAGCCTTTATCTTCACTGGGGGCTTCGCCCTTTTTGCGACTCACGTCAGCGGCTTGACCACCCCCGCCGACCCCGCCAAGGCCGACGCCATCATCGTTTTGACCGGTGGCCAATCACGAATCGACGCTGCCCTTGGCCTGCTCAAGGCCGGCAAGGGCCAGCGCCTGCTGATCAGCGGCGTGCATCCTTCGGCAACGCGGCGCCAGCTGCAGCTCGCCACGCGCGGCGACAAGGCGCTGTTCAACTGCTGTGTCGACATCGACCGTGCGGCGCTCGACACCATCGGCAATGCCGAGGAAAGCGCCAAATGGGTCGAGGGTCATGCCTATGAGCGCGTCATTCTGGTCACCAACAACTATCACATGCCGCGCAGCCTGCTGGAGATGGGGCGGCTGCTGCGCCACGCCAGCCTGGAGCCCTACCCGGTCGTCAACTCCAGGCTCGACGACGGCATCTGGCTGACCAAACCCGAGGCATTCCGCGTGCTGTTCACCGAATACAACAAGTACCTGCTGGCTCTGGCGCGCGGCATCGTGCCGATCAAGCCGTCGGCTGACAGCGAGCTTGTGGAGCAGGCCCAGGCAGCCGAATAAGGCCAACCCTGCCCTAAAGACGCCAACAGCCGCCACGCGCCGTTTTCCTTTTTGGACGGCTTGGTGTAACCAACGGCAAAATCCGTCCTCAGGCGCTCCTCAACAATGCTCTATATCCGCTCGCTGGCGTTCAACTTCGTCTTCTATGTCAGCCTGGTCGTCCAGATGATCCTGTGGACGCCCTACTACTTCCTGTCGCCGCGCCATCGCGCCTGGTTCGTGCCGAAATTCTGGGCGCGCACCAGCCTTTGGCTGCAAGAAAAGATCGCCGGCACCAGGAGCGAAGTGACCGGCATCGAGAACCTGCCCGAGGGCTCGTTCATCCTGGCGCCCAAGCACCAGTCGTTCTGGGATGCGATCGCCTTCTTCCCCTATCTTCGCGATCCGCTTTACATCCTCAAGCGCGAGCTGATGTGGATTCCGTTCTTCGGCTGGTACATCGCCAAGATGAAGATGATCCCGGTCAATCGCGGCAAACGCTCGGTGGCGCTCAAGGCGGTTGTCGTTGCGACCCGCAAGGAGATGCAGAACGACCGCCAGCTGATCATCTATCCCGAGGGCACCCGCCGCGCGCCAGGTGCCGAGCCGGCCTACAAATGGGGCATCGCCGAGCTCTATTCGGCACTCAACTTGCCGGTTGTTCCGGTCGCCCATGTCGCCGGCCTGTATTGGCCGCGACGCAAGTTCCTGCGCTTCCCCGGCACCATCAAGGCACGTTTCCTGCCGCCGATTCCAGCTGGCCTGGACAAGGAAGAGTTCATGAGGCGCCTGATCACCGAGACCGAGGCCGCCTGCGACGAATTCCTGATCGAGGCAGCAACGTCGAAAAACCCACCCGCCATGCCGCCAACGGCGGTAAAGCGGCTGAAGGAATTGGGCGTTACCGTCGGCTAGCCAGCCGCCGCTCATGTTCAAGCAGCCAGCGCTTGCGCCAGAGGCCGCCGCCATAGCCGGTGAGGTCGCCGCTGACACCAACCACGCGATGGCAAGGAATGACGATGGCGATCGGGTTGGCGCCATTGGCGCGGCCAACCGCACGCACAGCAGGCGGATTGCCGATATCGGCCGCGAGGCCTGAATAGGTGGCGGTGGTGCCGACCGGAATCTGCCGCAGCCCATCCCAGACTTGACGCTCGAAGGCCGAGCCTTGTGGCGCAAGCCGGGCGGCGAAGCTTGACGATTTTCCCGCGAAGTAATCGCCAAGTTCAGTCGATATCTGGTCGATAGGTGCGGCGCGACCAAAGACGATGGCCGAACCTGTGGCGGCCTGCAGCTTGGCGACTTCGGTCGCCAGCGCCTTTCGTTCCAGAAATTCGAGGATATGCAGCGCATGCGCGTCGGCAATCGCAATCATCGGGCCGATCGGGGTTTCGATCCAGTCGGCCTTGAGCATGGTCTTGCCGCGCAGTTTGGCCGGGGCTTCGCCGAGCATCCTTGTGATCGCCGCGCGAAATCCGCTGCCTGAATCGAAACCTGCATCGATCTGCGTGTCGATGACGCTGTCGCCTGATGCCAGACGCTCGGTCGCCTGGCCGAGGCGCCGCAGCCTCGCCATTTCGAGGAAACTCATGCCGAAGCGCTTCTTGAAGGCGCGCCTCACCGTCGAGGCATCGAAGCCCATGGCGATAATGTCGGTTTCCAGCCACCGCCGCTCCGGATCGCTGTCAAGCGCATCGACGAGTGTTGCCACAAGCGGTTCCGGTTCGCCGGTGCCCATCATCGGACGGCAGCGTTGACAGGGGCGAAAGCCGGCATGCAGGCATTCGGCCGTGGTGTCGAAGAACTGCACGTTTTCGCGCCTGGGCTTCCGTGCGGCACAGGTAAGCCGGCAGAAGATGCCGGTTGTTCGCACACCGACATAGGCAAAGCCGTCGTAAGCCGCATCGCGCGCAATGAGGGCGTCATAGAGCGTATCGTCGTCAGGGCGTTGGAAAAGCATGACGAATCCTTAGCGCGAGTCCACGCCGAGTGCCGCCGAAAAACGGGCGTTGATTTCGCCTCCTGACATCGCACTATTTGCCGACAAGCCGTGCCACTTCTTCCAGCCAGTGGTCGCGAATGCCGAGCGCGCGCAAATGCTCGACTGTGCTTGCGACATAATCCTCGTTGCGGCCGGATTGCCCGACCGCTCCGGTGACGATCTCGGCGGCATGTGCCGCGTCGAGATTGCCGGCATATTGGTGGTGGCTGCGGTCGGCGATGTAGCAAACTGCCTGTACCTTCTCGCCATGGTCGAGCTGTACGGCAAGCGAGCGCTCGAGATAAACGCTGGTGACAAGCTCGCGCTCGCGCAGATAGGCGAGCACCTCGCCACTGAGATCGCCAGGGACGCGAAAAGCGAGGCCGACGCATGAGCCGCCACGGTCGAGGCCAAGCACCAGGCCCGGCCGCTGCTCGGTGCCACGATGCACAAAGGAGCGGATGCACAGCGAGCGGCGAAAGCCCATCAGCCGGGCGCGGCGCGTCTCGATATGCGCAAAACCTGGCCGCCACATCAGCGAGCCATAGCCAAAAACCCAAAAATCGCCCATATCGCCAAGCCTGTTGGTGTTTCGCGGGTTTCCCGCTTACAGCGCCGCGCGTCCTATCGGACGCGCAAAGGACGCTGTAACACTTTGAATCTGTGCATGATCCTTTCTGAAAATCGGTTACGATTTTCGGCGTCATGCACTAACGAGAGCCCGAGCATGACGTCAAGCCAAGAACCAAAACCGAACTACAGCCGCCGTTTCCTGTGGCTCGGACTTTTCATCGTGCTTTTGTTCGGCGGCTACAGCGCCGGTTGGTTCTGGTTTGCCGGAAAGGCCGAAAACGAGGTCCGCAAGGCGATCGCCGGCTTGAGCCGCGACGGCGTGTCGGTTGAATGCGCGGCCCCTACGATCAAGGGCTTTCCGTTCCGCATCGGACTGTTCTGCGACAGGCTGGACTATGAGGATTCCGCCCGCAGGATTTCCGCCAGCGCCGGCAACCTGCGCACCGCAGCCCAGATCTACCAGCCAATGCGCACCGTTCTCGAACTCGACGGGCCGCTGCGCATAACCGCGCCTGACCTGCCCCAGCTTCAGTTCAACTGGGACCTCCTGCACGCCAGCGCCCGCATCGCCAATCCCCTACCCGAGCGGATTTCGGTGGAAACGCGCAAGCTGAGCGGCCAGGCCGCCTTCAGCGACGGCGCACCGACACCGCTGTTCACGGCCGAGGAAACCCAGACGCACCTGCGTCCGAACGGTACCAACCTCGACCTGGCCGGAACCTTCACCGGGCTCGCCATCGACCCAGAGGCGATCGATGGCCGCACACTGCCCAGGCTCGACGGCAGCGCCGACACGACGCTGAACAATGGCGTTGCCCTTGTGACGAGCAGGCAGCCTGTCTTGCGCGGCCAGTCGGGCACGATCCGTTCGATGACGCTGACATCAGGTGGCAGTGCTGGTGTGGCACTCAGCGGCCCATGGTCGATCGATACCGACGGGCTGGTCGACGCAGACCTGAAGGTGATTGTCCAGAACCCGCGCGAACTGTCGCGCATCCTGTCGGATGTCATCCCCGAGCAGCGTCAGCAGATAGGATCGGTGTTTTCAGGGCTTGCCTTGCTCGGCGACGCCCCGAGCCTGCCGCTGAAGATCGTCAAGGGCAAGGCGACGCTCGGCTTCATTCCGCTGGGGATGGTGCCGGCGGTGAAGTGAGTAGTGAGGGCAGTATGGCAGTAGGGGAATAAGGCAGTAAGGACTGTGCCCTGAGGCAGCGGGCGGAGGGTTATACCTACTGCCCTACTGCCCTACTGCCCTACTGCCCTACTGCCCTACTGCCCTACTGCCCTACTGCCCCAATCCCCTAGCTTTTCACCGGATGCTCGATCGCCTCGCGGCCGAAGTTCGGCACATCGACTTCCTGGCCGGCCTCGATGATCGAGCGGCGGATGGCGCGGGTGCGGGTGAACATGTCGAACAACTTGTCGCCGTCGCCCCAGCGGATCGCCCGCTGCAATGAAGCGAGATCTTCGGAGAACCGCGCCAGCATTTCGAGGATCGCGTCCTTGTTGTGCAGGCACACGTCGCGCCACATCGTCGGATCGGAAGCCGCCAGTCGCGTGAAATCGCGGAAGCCGGACGCCGAATACTTGATCACTTCCGACTTGGTCACCGCTTCGAGATCGTCGGCGGTGCCAACGATGTTGTAGGCGATAATGTGCGGCAGGTGCGAGACGATCGCCAGCGTCATATCGTGATGCTCGGGGTCCATCGTGTCGATGTTGGAACCACAGCGGCGCCAGAACTCAGACAGCTTTTCCAGTGCCACCGGGTCGGTATCAGGCAGCGGCGTGAAGATGCACCAGCGGTTTTCAAACAGGTCGGCGAAACCGGCGTCGGGGCCCGACTTTTCAGTACCGGCAAGCGGGTGGCCGGGGATGAAGTGGACACCTTCCGGGACATAGGGCTGCATCTGGGCGATGACCGAAGCCTTGGTCGATCCGACATCGGTGAGGATGGCGCCCGGCTTGAGCACGGATGCGATGTCGCTGGCCACCGCGCCGGAGGAGCCGACAGGCACCGAGACGATGATCAGGTCGGCGTCCTTGACTGCAAGCTTGGCATCGGTCGCATAGCTGTCGCCGAGGCCGAGTTCTTCGGCACGCGCGAGCGTTTGCGCGCTGCGCGTCGAGATGGCGATGTGGCGGGCCAAGCCCTCGCGCCGGATGACCCGGGCAAGCGAGGAGCCGATCAGGCCGATGCCGATGAGGGCGATCTTTTCAAAAAGGGGATCGGACATGGTTCAACTTTTCAGAAATTCGGTGAGTGCGGCGATCACGCCGCGATTGGCCTCTTCGGTGCCGATGGTCATGCGCAGCGCATTGGGGAAGCCGTAGCCGGCGACCCTGCGCAGGATATAGCCGCGCGCGCTGAGATACGCGTCGGCCGCCTCAGCCGCGTGCTTGGCATCATCGGGGAAGTGGATAAGCAGGAAGTTGCCGACACTGGGCGTGACGCGGAGGCCAAGGGCCGTGAACTGCTTGACCAGCCATTCCGCCCACTGCGCGTTGTGCGCCACCGTGCGCTCGACATGGCCGCGGTCTTCCATCGCCGCAACACCTGCCTCGATAGCCGCCGCATTGACGTTGAACGGCCCGCGCATACGCTCCAGCACGTCGATGATGTGCGAGGGCGCATAAATCCAGCCGATGCGCAGACCACCCAGACCGTGGATCTTGGAGAAGGTGCGCGTCATCACGACATTCTCGTTGCCCGCGACCAGTTCGACGCCCGCCTCGTAGTCGTTGCGGCGGACATATTCGGCATAGGCGGCATCGAGCACAAGCAGTACGTTCTTGGGCAGCGCCGCATGCAGGCGACGCACCTCCTCGAACGGCATGTAGGTGCCGGTTGGGTTGTTGGGGTTGGCCAGAAAGACGATCCTGGTCTTCGGCGTCAGCGCCGCGATGATGTTGTCGACACTGGCTTTCTCGGCATCTTCCTTGGCAACGACGGGAATGGCGCCGGCAGCCTGGGTGTAGATCTTGTAGACCATGAAGCCATGCTCGGTGTAGACGGCCTCGTCGCCCGGCGAGAGGTAGCTCTGGGCGAGCAGGCCGAGCGCTTCGTCGGAGCCGTTGGAGCACAAGATGTTGGCCGGGTTGAGCCCATGGGTCGTAGCGATCGCCTGCCTCAGGCGCAGCGACGACCCGTCGGGATAATACTCCATCTTATGCGCCAGTTTCTGGACGGCCTCGATGGCATGGGGCGAAGCGCCCAGCGGGTTTTCGTTCGACGAGAGCTTATGGACCTTGGTGACACCTGCGCCGGCGGTGCTCTTGCCGGGCACATAGGCTGCGATTTCCATGATGCCCGCGCGGGGTTCGGGGCGAATCTGCTCAGGTGCCTTGGTCATGTCGAAAATCCTGGATTGGCGCCTCCGGCCGGAGGTCGCAGCGGGAATACCGCCCGAGGCACATAATGTCGAGAAAAACCGGCAATTGTGGCCGCTCTGGCGCCCCATTTGGGTCGCAGTTGACGCAATCGGCCGCCAGGCGTAATAGCAGCACATAGACCCGTGGTGATTTGGCCGGTCGGCTTGCAGCCACGTTAAACAAGTCGCTAAAGGGCCGTTTGCGATCCGTAAACCGGCTTTGCGACAGCAATGCCGGTTTTTGTTTTTTGGAGTTCGCACAGTGCCGATCAAGATCCCGGATCAACTCCCCGCCCGCGAAGTGCTGGAAAAAGAGGGCGTGTCCATCATGGACGAGCAGACCGCCCTGCGTCAGGACATCCGTCCGCTGCAGATCGGCCTTCTCAACCTCATGCCCAACAAGGTGCGGACGGAGACCCAGTTTGCGCGGCTGATCGGCGCCAGCCCGCTGCAGGTGGAACTGACGCTGATACGTATCGGCAACCACAAGGCCAAGAACACCTCAGAGGAACACCTCATCACCTTCTACCAGACCTGGGAAGAGGTGAAGGATCGCAAGTTCGACGGCTTCATCATCACCGGCGCGCCGGTGGAGCTGCTACCCTTCGAGGACGTGACCTATTGGGACGAACTCAAGCAGATCCTGGACTGGACGACGACAAACGTCCATTCATCGTTCTTCATCTGCTGGGGCGCGATGGCCGCCGCCTGGCATTTCCATGGCGTTCCAAAACACACGCTGGAGGAGAAGGCCTTCGGCGTTTTCCGCCACAACAACAACGCGCCTGCCTCCCCCTATCTCGCCGGCTTCTCGGACGACTTTGCCATTCCGGTGTCGCGCTGGACGGAGGTCCGTGCCACCGACATCCCCGAAGGCTCCGGGCTGGAACTGCTGATGGAATCGGAAGAGACCGGCCCCAGCCTGCTCGCCGAGCAAGCCGCCAACCGGCTCTACATGTTCAACCACATCGAATATGACTCGACCTCGCTCAAGGAAGAGTACGACCGCGACGTGGCCGCCGGCGTGTCCATTGCCGTGCCGCACGAATATTATCCCGATGACGATCCTCAACGCCGGCCGCTCAACCGTTGGCGCTCGCATGCGCACCTGCTTTTCGGCAACTGGATCAACCGGGTCTACCAGACCACGGCGTATAACCCGGAGAACATCGGTAAAAATCGTTAGCCGCTTCAATCATGACCGCGCTCGACGCTGAGCGCGGTCCTTCGAAGCGCGGGTGATCCTGGAACTTCTTCGGCGGGCAGCGGTGTTTTTGCTGAAGCAGCAGTCCTGCTGTCTGGTTATTCGCGAAAATGATCCTCGACGATGTCACGGTGACCGTCCAGCACGCGAACAATGTCGATCGAGCTTTCGCGAATCTCATAGAAAACGACATGGTTGCGGGCCGCGAAGCTGCGCAAGCCTTCACCGAGTTCGTTACGCTGACGCCCGGCTTCCGGCTGCCCGGCAAGCATCAGAAAAACTTTGTTGATCCGCTCCAGCACACGCTCGGCGGCAGCGCTATTTTCACCGGCGATGTAGGTCCATATCTGCCTGAGATCGGCACGTGCCTTGGGTGTGAGGCGGACCTTACGCGCCACGCTTGCCTGCGCCTTCGCGCAACTCACTCATGAAGCTATCGAAATCGAACGGTTCGGGCTCTCCGCTATCCTTGCCTTCTCGGATGGCATCGCGCAGTGCCTCCAACTTTGCACGCCGCTGGTCTTCCCGCTCTTCGAGCAGGCGCAACCCGTCTCGCAAGACCTCGCTCGCCGACGCATAGCGACCACTGGAAACCAGATTGCGGACCAGGCCCTCATAGTGCTGGCCAAGGGTATAGCTTGACGGCATAGGGGTATCTCCAATCGCCAACTATCATTTTATGATAGCGCACTGGAGACATCAAGCCATCTCCCTCAGGCAATCTATGCCGACGACGCACCGTGCTCGCGGAAGGCGCAGGCGAGGATGCGCAGCGCTTCGCGCGACCGGCGGTCGGTCAGCGTCGAATGCAGCACGATTTCCGATGACGGCACCTGAGGCAGGGCGAACTTGCGGCTGACCTCGATGGTGCCGGGCGGCGATAGCCGGCTGGAAAAGACCGCCGTGGCAAGGCCGGCTGAAACGGCGGCCGTCACCACGGACGAGCCACCACCGAGAAACACCTCGACCCAGGGGATACCCGCATCGTCGAGCGTGCGCGTGGCAAGGTCGCGCACGCCGCAGGCCCGCGACAGCGCAGCCAGGCGAATCGGCTCGCCCTGGCGGTGATGGAAATCGGGCGTCGCAAACCAGCCGAAATGCTCAGGTCCAAGCACCTCACCATCACGGCGGTCGTCCTCGCGCCTGACGATCGCCGCATCCAGCTTGCCGCGATCGAAGGCGTCGAGCAGATTGCTTGAATTGTCGACCTGGACCTCAATCGTCAGCGCCGGATCGTGCTGGTTGAGACGCGCCAGCAAGGTCGTTACCTCAGGCCCGGCGACATGTCCGGCGATGCCGAGCGCAAAACGCCGCGTGCCGCATGACAGGCCGGCGACCGCATTGTCATGCGCGACCAGGAAAGCGCGGGCGGAATCGATGAACAGCGCGCCCTCGGCGGACAGCCGCACGCGCCGGGGCGTGCGTTCGATCAGCTTGCGGCCAACCCGCTCCTCGAGACGCTTGAGCTTGACGCTGACCGCAGCTTGCGTCGTGCCCATCGCATCGGCGGCCCGGGTGAAACTTTGCAGTTCCGCCACCATGACAAAGTTCCGCACCGCTTCAGCGTCGAGCCACAGCATCACATCTATTCCAATTTGTTATCACTGAAATAGAAATACATACCATTTCGATATGATCAAGCATCACCTATCTCGATTGCTCAAAGCAACACAACGGCAAGGCCCCTGAGCCTCTGCCGTCAGCCAGAGGTATGGGATGAACCTGATCAGCAGAGACAACCTGGCGCTGGGGGCAATCTGTCTGTCCGCGCTGATGTTCGGCCTTGAAATATCGAGCGTACCGGTGATCCTGCCGACGCTCGAACATGTGCTGCAAGCCAACTTCCAGGACATGCAGTGGATCATGAACGCCTACACCATCGCCTGTACGACGGTGCTGATGGCGACGGGAACGCTGGCCGACCGCTACGGCCGCCGGCTGGTCTTCGCCATCACCGTCGCGGCCTTTGGCGTGACGTCGCTGATGTGCGGCCTCGCTCCCAACACGACGGTGCTGATCGCCGGCCGTTTCCTGCAAGGCATGGCCGGCGGTGCCATGTTCATCTGCTCGATCGCCATTCTCTCGCACCAGTTCCAGGACGCGAAAGCGCGCGGCAACGCCTTCGCCATCTGGGGCATCATATCAGGCATTGGCCTGGGCTTCGGACCGGTCATCGGCGGCTTGATCGTCTCCTTGTCGACCTGGGAATGGGTGTTCCTGGTCCACGCGCCGCTGGCTGTGCTGTGCCTGGCCCTGACCTATGCCAGCGTAGCCGAATCGCGCGATCCACAGGCCAAGAAGCTGGACCTGCCCGGCATCGTCCTCCTGAGCGCATCGGTCTTCGGACTGACCTACTACATCACCCAGGGTGCCGACCTCGGCTTCCTGAGCCCGACGGCGCTCGGCATCGCCGCCGCCACCGTCGTCGGCTTCGTCGCCTTTATCCTGGTCGAGCGATTCCATGCCCATCCGATGTTCGACTTCTCGGTGTTCAAAATCCGCGACTTCTCAGGCGCGATCATCGGCTGCATCGGCATGAACTTCAGCTACTGGCCGCTGATGATCTATCTGCCGATCTATTTCACCGTCGGCCTCGGTTATGACAGCACGATGACCGGACTGGCGCTGCTCGCCTATACGGTGCCCTTCCTGGTGATGTCGCCGGTTGCCCAGTATCTGCTGTTGCGCTTCAACGCGCGCACCATCATCCCGCTTGGCCTGTTCACCATCGGCCTCGGCTTCATCGTGATGTGGTTCGGCAGCGGCCTGGAGCAGGCAAGCGGCCTGACGGTTCTGGCGGGTGCCTTGATCTCCGGCATCGGACTTGGCCTGACGACGACGCCAGCCACCAACATGACCACCGGATCGGTGCCGGCAAGCCGCGCCGGCATGGCCTCGGGCATCGACGCCAGCGCGCGGTTGATTTCACTCGCCGTCAACATCGCGGTGATGGGCTTCGTCCTTGTCGAAGGCGTTCTCTACACGCTGAGAGACGCGCTTCCTGAAGTGTCCGACGCCACGCAACTGCGGGCCCTGGCGGAGCGCATCGCCGCCGGCGGCGCGGTTTCACCTGAAGGAAGCGCCCTCGACGTGCCTGCGGCCATCGCTCACGCAGCACTGGTCAACGGCTTTGGCTGGGTGGCACTCTATGGCGGCATCGGCGTCTGGATCCTGGCGGCGATCAGCTTTGCGATCTTTGGCCCAAGCAAGGCAGCCGGCGCTTCCGACTGCCCGGAAGCGGAGACCTCGGCTATCTGAGCATATCGGCTCGGGCCGCGTCAGGCATCGGCCGCGGCCCGGGCCATGCCTTCGAGGCGTATCTTCTTGAGAGCCGGCCCGCGCTTGTCCTTGGCAAGATGGACGGTCCTGTCAAACAGGCCGCCGCTCTGCCGCGCCGGACCGAAATAGACCACACCGGTTTTGGCCAGTTCGCCCTCGAACATGGCCTTGACGCGCTCATGCGCTGCGGCATCGATCGTGTCGAACGCCTCGTCGATGATCACCCAGTCGGGCCGGTGCAGGCTGAGCCGGGCGAAAGCGACGAGCCGCAATTCGTCGGTGTTCAGCTCCTCGCTCCATGACGCGACGCGGTCGAGCGACCCGGTCAGTCGCTCCAGCCCAACGGCGCGGAGTGCCGCTGTGAATTCTGCCTCGGTAAATGTCTTGTCGAGCGAGGGATAGCACAACACGTCGCGCAGCGTGCCGGGCGGCACATAGGAAGCGCGCGGTAGGAAGGCGACCTGCTTGCCTCCCGGAAGCTCGATGCGGCCCTTCCCCCACGGCCAGAGCCCGGCCAGGGCGCGGAACAGCAAGGTCTTGCCGGCACCTGCCTCACCGACAACGAGCACACGTTCGCCTGGTTTGACCCTGAGATGCGGCTCCGAAAGCCTGGTGCAGCCGCTCGGCGAAACAATCTCGAGATTGTCGAAGGAGAGACTGCCGTCACGGCTTTCGCCGAAGTCGATGCGGTCTTCCTTGTCGTGCAGCACGTCGGCTGCCACCAGCACGCTGCGGATCACGCCGACGCGCATCAAGGTGGCGCGCCAGTCGGCAATGGCGCCGACATTGTTGATGAACCAGCGCAGCGAGGCATGCACCTGGTTGAAGGCGCTGACCGCCATCATCAGCCCGCCGAAGCTGATATCGCCGGCAAAATAGACCGGTGCCGCAACCAGAATGGGGGCAACGACCGTGAACCAGCCATAGCCGTCGGTCACCCAGGCAAGGCTGATCTGGGTGGTGAAGATGCGCCGCAGCGCTGTCAGGACACTTGCCAGATCCAGCTCCAGCCGCCGCTTTTCATCGGCTTCGCCCCGGGCCAGCGATATCGCGTCGATGTTCTGGTTGACGCGGACCATCGAGAAACGCAGCTCCGCCTCGCGCGAATAGCGATCGGAGTTCTGCGTGATCAGCGGCCGGCCGACGAGCCAGCTCAGGAAGGAGGCCGAGCCGGCATAGATGATGGCGGCCCAGACCATGTAGCCTGGAATGCTGAACGAGCTTCCGCCGACATGAAAGACAAAGCCAGACGACAGGCTCCACAAAACGCCGACGAAGGAAACGAGAAGGATCGAGGCCTGCAGCAGGCCGATGCCCAGGTCGGTGGTGAGGTCGGCCAGGTGGCCGGCGTCCTGTTGCATGCGCTGGTCGGGGTTGACGCCGACAGCGCCGGCATTGGCAAGCCGGAAGGCACGTCCGGGCCGCAGCCACTCGGTGATCAGGTCGAGCGTCAGGCCCTCGCGCAGCTTGAGCCGGATCATCTGGTTGAGCCATTGCTGGCCGACATTCAGCACCAGAAGGCAGATTGCGATCACCGCAAAAATCATCAGCTGGTCCAGGAAGGCGGCAAGGTCGCGCCTTTCCAGTGCGTCGTAGAACGGCTTGTTCCAGCGGTTGAGCACGATCTGCCCGGCCGAGGTGGCGACGACGACACCCAGGATCGAAAGGCAGAGCCAGGTCAGTGTCTTGCGCACCGGCGAAGATGCCAGCGCCTGCCGTGCCATCTTGAGGTGATTTAAGAATCCACCGTCGAAGTCGGGCGCCAGAGGCTCGCGATTGGCTTGAGTAAACGATTGGCCCGGCATGCGCTTCCTCCGACTGGCTCGCTTCGCGCGAATCGAAGCGTCCATTGTGCCATTCAACGACGGCTACGTATCGCCGCCTTCGCTGAACAAGCTCGTGATCGAAGTCGCGGCCAACCGGCCAGGCGCAGTGTCAGCCTTTCGGTGCGAACACGCGCACCGATTTCGGCCGGATGCGGAAATGCGCCGGCGTCCAGGTCACCAGCTCGCCGTCGGTGTTGACAGGACGCGGGCGCTTGGTGCGGACGGTCACTTCGGTGGTCTTGAAGGCGCGGACATCGTCCCACTGGCCTTGCGTGCCCTTGCGCAGGCTGGGCAGCAGACGAAGCAGCCGCCACCAGTGATCGACCTCCAGGCTGTAGAAATCGAGCCAGCCATCGTCGGCGGTCGCCGTCTCTTCGACCGTCATGCCGCCGCCATAGTGGCGGCCGTTGCCGACGGAGACCTGCATGGTGTGGATTTCTTCGGTCGTGCCGTCATGATCGACGTAGGCGGTGAACAGCCTGGAGCGCATCAGAAGCCGTGCAGCAACGATGCCGTAGCCGAGCGTGCCCCAGCGCTTCTTGGCGTGTTCGGTGAGCTCGCCCGCCAGTTCAGCGCTGAAGCCAATGCTGGCGACGTTGAAGAACAGATGGCCGTTGACCTCGCCGAGATCGACGGTGGTCTGGTGACCGGCAGCGATGACCTCGGCTGCCTTGACCGGGTCCGGCGAGATGCCCATGGTGCGGGCGAAATCATTGGCGGTGCCCAGCGGCAAGACGCCGAGCGTCAGGCCTGAATGGGCAAGGCCGGCAGCCGCGTTGTTAAGCGTACCGTCACCACCACCGACGATCGCGATGTCGAAATGATCGGCATGGCGCGAGATCAGCTCGGAGGCGTTCTCGTCCTTGCTCGTCGCCATCTCTTCGATCTCGAGCCCGGCATCGACAAGCACCTGCCTGGCGATATCGATCGACCCGCCGCCACGGCGGGCGCGCGGATTGACGATCAGCATCGCGCGCTTGCCTTTGGAGTGCTGGACAGCGCGTTTTGGGTGGATGACGTCGGTCAGTTCGATGATCCCTGCTGGTGCGAGGTGGCAGTTTGGACTTTCGCCTTGCCATTTAGGGATTGCATGGCTGAATTTGAAGGCATTGAGCCTTGGATAGCAGCCCTATGTCGAGAATATGTCCGGCTTGCGCAGCTCTTCCTTGCCACGCCTGAGCGCCGGAAACCCGCGCGTCGCCCCGCTCGGCGTGAGCACCGGCATGAAGACGCGGCGCGAGGCGCGCTGCGCCACCGGAATGCCTTGGTAGACACGCTTTTGCGCCTCGACAACGATGGCGCCGGAAAAGATCGGCCACAAGCGCCTGCCGGCGCTCTCGAACAGATGATCGAGGCTCATCATCCATTTTCGCCGCGACGGCGGAAAATGGAGCGCATCCGACCATGCCGATACGGTGAAATTGGCCTCGCGCAGCAACTCGTTGAGCTGGCCACTCGAAAACGGCCTACCGGTGCCGAACGGCGTGTGTTCAAAACGCGCCCACACACCGCGCCGGTTGGGCACGACGATGACGATGCGCCCGGCGGGCGAAAGCACGCGCCAGATTTCCTTCAGCGTCTCACGCGGGCTCTCGGCATGTTCGAGCGAATGGACGAGCAGCACACGGTCGATGGACGAATCGACAAGCGGCAGCTCCTCGTCGAAGACAAGAGCCGTCGCCGATGGCCCCTGCATCGGCCACACGACAGCACCTTGCGTCGCCGGCATGAAGGCAAAGACCCGCTCGGCGTCACTGCCGAAACGATCGAGCCAGGGCAGCGTATAGCCGAGACCGACCAGCCGTTCATTGGGCAAGCCGGCCCATACCGACGACAGCCCCATGGCGATCGATCGCTCGGCCAGGCGGCCAAGCGGTGTCGAATAAAACGAGCGAAGGTCGACGATGTCGGAATTCATAGCTTGAAGGTAGACGCCCGCAACGACGACTTCAACGACCGCTGCCAATTGAGGTGACAGCGAGGGATGCGCGCCGTATCGTCCTGACACGGAATGGAGTTCTGCGATGCCCGTCGAGATCAAGCTTTTCATGTGCCGCACTGACAATTTCGGCGTGCTGCTGCACGACCGCGAAACCGGCGAGACGGCAATCATCGATGCTCCCGAGGAAGGCCCGATCCTGTCGGCCATCGAGCACAGCGGCTGGACGCCGTCGATGATCCTGACGACGCATCACCACAACGACCATGTCGAGGCCAATCTGGCGCTGAAACAGCGTTTCAAGCTGCGCATCGTCGGACCCGAAGCCGAGCGCGACAAGATCCCCGGCATCGACGACACCGTCGAGGAGGGCTCGGTGATCCCCTTCGGCAACGAGACCATCGAGGTGATTTCGACGCCCGGCCACACCGCCGGCCATGTCTGCTACCACCTGCCGAAATCGAAGATCGCGTTTACCGCCGACACGCTGTTTGCGCTTGGCTGCGGCCGGCTGTTTGAACGTCCCGCACCCGTGATGTTCGAATCGCTGAAGAAGCTCGCCGCCCTGCCCGCTGACACGGTGGTCTATTGCGGGCACGAATACACGCTGTCCAATGCGCGCTTTGCGCTGACCATCGATCCTGAGAACGCGGCTTTGCGCGCCCGTGCCGAAAAGATCGAGGCGCTTCGGGCGGAAGGCAAGCCGACGCTGCCGACAACGATCGGCGAGGAATTGGCGACCAATCCGTTCCTGCGCTGGGCCGATCCGGCGATCAGAAAGCATCTCGGCATGGAAAAGGCCTCCGATAGCGAAGTGTTCGCCGAAATCCGCAAGCGCAAGGATAATTTCTGACATGTACGCAGCCGAAATCATTGCCATGCTCGGTATGCGCCGCCACCCCGAAGGCGGCTGGTACACCGAGACCTTTCGCGACAACCCATATGGCGGCCCGCACGGCGCGCGCGGCAATTCGACCGCGATCTACTTCCTGCTCGAACATAACGACGTGTCGCACTGGCACCGCGTCAGGGACGCGTCCGAAGTCTGGCATTTCCATGCCGGCGCCCCGATCGAACTCAAGCTGCACCAGGAAGGTGGCGGCGTCATCGCCTACACGCTCGGCATCAACCTCGCCGCCGGTGAGCAGCCGCAATGCGTGGTTCCCGCAGGCTGGTGGCAGACGGCGCGCAGCATGGGCGACTGGACGCTTGTCGGCTGCACGGTGTCGCCCGGCTTCGAATTCGCCCAATTCGAGCTGGCCGAACCGGGCTGGGAGCCGAAGGGGGCTTAAGCCCCCGCCCCGTTCGTGGCTGGACGATTGTCGTTGCGTTCGCCAAAGATCAGCGACTTCGCCGCAAGCACGGCACCACCGGTGATCAGCACGCAAGCCGCGAGGATGCGCAAGGACGGCTCGGCAAAGCCGGCAGCGATCAGCACCAATGTCGACAACAGCGGTGCGGCATAACTCGCCGCCCCCAGCACCTGGATGTTGCCGCGCTTGACGCCGATATCCCAGGCGTAGAAGGCCGCACCAACAGGCATCAGCCCGAGACCGAGCACGGCGAGCCATTGACCGGCATTGGCCGGCAGCACTGTCTGTTCAAGCGCCAGATGGCAGACGAGCGACAGGATCGACGTCGCCAGGCAAAACCAGGTGACGATTGATGTCGGCACCGATGGAAAGCGCCGCGACAAAAGCGAATAGCCCGACCACAGGAAGGCGCAGACGAAGGCCATGGCATAGCCGAATGCGTAGCGTGGTTCGAAAGCCAGCCCGCCGCCCTTCGTGACGATCAGGAAGGTGCCGGCAAGGCCGAGCAGCGCACCTGCGATGTGGTTCCAGCGCAGCCGCTCGCCTGGCATCAGGGCGGAGCCCAGCACGATGAACAGCGGCCAGAGATAGGCGATCAGGCTTGCCTCGACGGCCGGGGCGTTACGAAGTGCTGTGAAGTAGAAGAAATGGTAGCCGAACAGCCCGGCGATGCCGATGACCCAGACTTGCGGCGGGATTTTTTCGGTCCTGTCCGGCTTGGGCATGAACAGCCGGGCAACGAGCCCGACACAGGTGCCGATGGCGAAGGTGATGGCCGACATCAGAAACGGCGGCACCGAACCAGAAGCGTCGGTGAGCAGCGCCAGCAGCGACCACATGGCAACCGCCGAAAACCCAATCAAAGTCGCGCGCCCCACTCACCCCTCCCGGTCTAGTCGGTAGCTTCGAAACGCCTGGCCCTGACGGTGATCGTGCCGATCTCCGTGCTGATGGTGGCGTGGATAGGCGCGTATACCCCGGTTTGGCCAACCGGCGCAAACGTCACCATGATCCGGCTGCGGTCGCGCAGGAAGGTCAGCGCGCGTTTGTCGCTGCGGTAGCCTGAAACAGGCTGGAACCCCATGCGGCAGGTGACTGTCTGGCCCTTGAAGCCGGGGACCGATATCTCACGCGTCGAGACCGCTGTGAGCTTGAGATCGGCACGCAGCTCCCCATCATACATCTTCACCGTGCGGCCGCAGACCTTGTCGAGGCTGGGTGCGCGGATGATGGTGGCGGCGATGGGATCTGCGACGCCGCGAAGGTCGCCGGCGCCAAGCGGAATCCAGGTCTCGCCGCGCTTCTTGGGCGCCGGCACGACCTCACTGCTGGTGACGCGGTCGCCGGAAAACCGGATATCGACCAGCGACGCCTTTTTGCCCGAGACATAATCGGCGCGGAAGGCGCGCGGCTGCATGCGGCCATCGCCCAGGCTGCCGCGTGTCGAGATCGTGCCATGCGTATCGTCGAAGAAAGTTGCCAGCCCGGCACTGGATACGGTGCCGTTCACCACATAGGAATTGCCGTCATAGCTGCTTTCGAAAGTTGCCTTGGCAACGGGAATGCCGAGGAAAGACAGCGAATAATCGCCACGAAACGATTTGCCGGCAGCCAGCACCTGCGACGGCGACAGGACAATGGCCAATGCGAGCAGGACAGATTTGGAGCGGCGCATTGCTAACAACACCTTCATCGTCAGCGGAAGCTGGTTCCGGCTGTTCGCATCCCTTGCAATCGGTTATAGAAGCAATTCCGGCCATTCTGTGGAGTTGGGGACAACGCCCCGAAACGACCTGGACGCTTGACGCGTCAGCCAAATACACCTATGGAACGCCAACTTTTTCCATGAGGCCGCCAGACTGAGACCGCGCGCCATTTCTTGATTGGTGCGTTTTCGTCGCTTGGTCCGCCAGAACTGAAGGTAAGTAACATGTCCCGCGCTTGCGAACTCACCGGCAAAGCCGTCATGACCGGCAACAATGTGAGCCATGCCAACAACAAGACCCGTCGTCGCTTCCTGCCGAACCTGGTCAACGTCACGCTCATCTCCGAGATGCTGAACCAGAACGTGCGCCTGCGCATTTCGGCCAACGCTCTGCGTACTGTCGAGCATCGCGGTGGCCTCGACGCGTTCCTGGCCAAGGCTGACGCTGAAGAGCTGTCGCAGCGCGCGCGTCTGCTCAAGAAGCAGATCGCCAAGAAGACCGCCGAGCAGGCCGCAGCCTAATCGAATCAGGGCGGGGGACGACCGCCTGGAGCCTCTGACGGCCGCAAGGACGATAGAGGCTCCGACCAATCCGCCCGGGCACTGCCCGTAAAGCTGGTTCCATTACCCAGGATAAAAAAATGAACTCCGGTTCACGTTATCTGCCTTTCGTGGTGGCCATGGCGCTTGTCGTCGTGGCCTCCAACATTCTCGTCCAGTTCCCGATGCAGGGACGGGTCGGATCTCTGGCGCTTGCCGACATCCTGACCTGGGGCGCCTTCACCTATCCTTTCTCATTCCTGGTCACCGACCTCGCCAATCGCCGCTACGGGCCGAAGATGGCGCGGCGGATCGTCTTTGTCGGCTTCATGACGGCGGTGGTCTGCTCGATCGTCGCGCCGCCGCTTCTGTTCCGCTACGGCCTCATTCCGTTCGACACAGCAGCTGACCGCCTGGCGCGCATCGCGGTCGCCTCCGGCGCCGCCTTCCTGACCGCGCAGCTGCTCGACGTCACCGTGTTCAACTGGCTGCGCCGGCAGAGCTGGTGGCGCGCGCCGATCTTCGGAACGCTCGTCGGTTCGGTGTTCGATACCGCGATCTTCTTCGGCATCGCCTTCTCCGCCGCCTTCGCCTTCATCGGCCCCGAGGACGCCTTTGCGGTCGAAGCAGCACCGCTTCTCGGCATGTTGTCGATGGAAGCGCCTCGCTGGGTCTCCTGGGCGCTGGGCGACCTCACGGTGAAGCTCCTGATCGCCATCTTCGCGCTCATCCCCTACAGGCTGATCGTCGCGCGCTGGTCGCAGCCGGCACTGGCCGCGAACTAGACATTCCTACCTGTCGATTCGCGTCGACAGGATGATCGACGACAAGGTGCGCTCGACGCCCTCAAGCGCACCGATTCGGTCGATCAGGGCGTCGAGATCGCGCACCGACGGCGCCTCGACCACAACGATCATGTCGAAATTGCCGCTGACCGAGTGCAGCGTGCGTACCTCCGGGATGCGGCGCAGCACGGCCTCGACCGCTGCCGAAACCTTGGGCAGCGCCGTCACCAATATGTGCGCCCGAACGAGATTCCTCTCATAGTCGGACGACAGCTTGACGCTGTAACCCGAGATCACGCCGCGCTGTTCCAGCCGCTCGATACGGCTTTGCACCGTCGTTCTGGACACGCCGAGCTTGCGCGCCAGCTCGGCGGTCGAGGCGCGCGCATTCTCGCGCAGGAGGTTGAGCAGGGCCCTGTCGGGATCGGTCGTCATTTCGTCAATACTCTTCGTCGATCTGCCAAAAACATAGCGTCTTTTCGGCGATATCGATACTGCCTTTCGACGAGACGCGGCCATAGAATCCGCGCGAAATCCATTCGAAGGGGACATGACCATGAAACAAATCGTAGTCGTAGGCGCAGGCAAGATCGGCTCGACCATCGCCGACATGCTGGCCGAAACGGGCGACTATCACGTCACCGTGGTCGACCGTTCGCAGGCCCAGCTCGATGCGCTCGAAACCGGCAATCGCGTCGACACGCTGAAGGTCGAGATCGCTGAAGCCGGTGCGCTCGACGCTGTTCTGGCCGGCAAGTTCGCCGTGCTGTCAGCAGCCCCCTTCCATCTCACCACGCGCATCGCCGAAGCCGCTGCCAAGGCTGGCGTGCACTATCTCGACCTGACCGAGGACGTCGCCTCGACCCGCATCGTCAGGGAGCTGGCTACGACCGCCAAAAGCGCCTTCATCCCGCAATGCGGCCTGGCGCCGGGCTTCATCTCGATCGTCGCCAACGATCTCGCCAAGCGCTTTGATTCGCTGGAGAGCGTGCGCATGCGCGTCGGCGCGCTGCCGCAGTATCCGTCGAACGCTCTGAACTATAACCTGACCTGGAGCACCGACGGCGTCATCAACGAATATTGCGAGCCCTGCGAGGCCATCGTCGAAGGCTCGCTGGTCGAGGTGCCGCCGCTCGAGGAGCGCGAGGAGTTTTCGCTCGATGGCATCACCTATGAGGCATTCAACACCTCGGGCGGCCTCGGCACGCTGTGCGAGACCTACAAGGGCCAGGTGCGCACGCTGAACTACCGCACCATCCGCTATCCCGGCCATGCCGCGATCATGAAGGCACTGCTCAACGATCTCGGCCTGCGCCATCGCCGCGAGGTGCTGAAGGACATTCTGGAGAACGCACTGCCGGCGACAATGCAGGACGTGGTGGTGATCTTCGTCACCGTCAGCGGCCGCAAGAACGGTCGCCTGATGCAGGAAAGCTACGCCAACAAGATCTACAGCCGCCAGATGGGCAAGATCACCCGCAGCGCCATCCAGATCACCACAGCGTCCGGCATCTGTGCTGTCCTTGACATGCTGGCTTCCGGCGCACTGCCGCAGCAGGGCTTCATCCGCCAGGAAGACATCTCGCTCGACGCCTTCCTCGCCAACCGCTTCGGCCAAAACTACGCCCAGGCACGCGCAACACATCTGGCGGCCTGAACTTCCACTGAGGCCCAGAGTTAAGGGCAGCGAGGGGCTGGGGGGCCTCTCGCTTTTTTTTGCGCTGGCGTGTGTACAGCAAGGGACGGGATAGCGCTCTCGAAACCTCCCCCTGCTCCGCTTTGCCGTTCGGCCTTACCGACAGGGTTGAGGGTTGCGCTACTCAATCGCCGTGCAGGATGAATTCCAGATAGAGATTGCGCTGCAGGATCGAGTGGTTGTCGTCGGAGATCAGCGACACCATCAGCGCGCCATCGCTGCGCTGCCAGACGTCGAGCCCTTCCATATTGTCGATCTGGTAGCCCATATTGGCCTCAAACAGCACCGGGCCGTCGGCAACCTGGCCTTTAACGATGCTTTCTGACGCTATGCGCCTCATCCGCATCTTCACGCCCGATGCCATCGAGAAGCTGCGCTCGAGTAGCAACAGGTCGCCGTCAGGCAGGAAGGCGCCGTCGGTGATGTCGAACTCGCCGTGGCGCTTGACGGTGAAGACGCCCTTTTTCGGCCCCTCGATGATCGCGGCGAAGATGTTGCCGGCCGCATCGAGGCTCTTTTCCGACACCACCACCAGCCCACCCTTCTCGGGAGAATAGGCGACCGTCTCGAAGCCCCTGTTCTGGCGCAGTTCGTTGCGCGGCACCAGGAAGTCGAGCTCGCGCAACGCCGGTTTCATGTTGTCCGGGTCGATCTGGTATTGGGCGACGCGATGCATGCGCTCAAAGCCAACCGTGGCTATGCCGTCCTTGACGGCGAGGCCCTCGGCATCGGCCAGCCACTTCTTTTCGATGGCGTTGCCTGAGGCGTCGACCATCTGGACCATGCGGAAATTCTCGACACCGCTCGGCCGCAGGGCCGAATCGCGCGCAATGCTCCCGAAGAACCAGAAGCCGGTGTCGGCGACGCCGATGAAATCGCTGCCCGGCTTCAAAAATCGGAAAGCGGAAAGTGCGCCGAGATTACGCGACGACGATGTCAGTTCGAGGCCACCGACGAATTCGAGCGGGCCGAACATCTTTTGGTCGAGGCCGATCTGGAACTGGGTGATCGAACGGGCGGAAACCTCCATCCGTTCAATGGCCGGCTGCTCGGCCCGCGAAGAGGCGGTGAGCGATGTCGAAAAAGCGAGCGCCACCGTCGCAGCGCACGCAAACTGCCGCAATCGGGCCGCGGAAAAGATCATCCGGCGCGCCGGAAGCCGCCGCGGCGGGTCTCACGCGCGCTCTCTTCGCCAAACAGCGAGGCCAGCTGCTCGGTCATGGCACCAGCCAGTTCTTCCGCGTCGACAATCGTGACAGCACGGCGATAGTAGCGCGTGACGTCATGGCCGATGCCGATGGCCAGAAGCTCGACCGGCGAGCGCGTTTCGATCAGGTCGATGACCGCGCGCAGATGACGTTCGAGATAGTTGCCCGGATTGACCGACAGGGTCGAATCGTCGACCGGCGCGCCATCCGAGATCATCATCAGGATCTTGCGCTGCTCGGGCCGCGCCATCAGGCGCTGGTGCGCCCAAAGCAGCGCTTCGCCGTCGATGTTTTCCTTGAGCAGGCCTTCGCGCATCATCAGGCCGAGATTGCGCCGCGAACGCCGCCAGGGCGCGTCGGCACTCTTGTAGATGATGTGGCGCAAATCGTTGAGGCGGCCCGGATTCGGCGGCTTGCCGTCCTTCAGCCACTTCTCACGCGACTGACCGCCCTTCCAGGCGCGGGTCGTGAAGCCAAGAATTTCAACCGAGACGCCGCAACGCTCCAGCGTGCGAGCCAGAATGTCGGCGCAGGTGGCGGCAACGGTGATCGGACGGCCGCGCATCGAGCCGGAATTGTCGAGCACCAGCGTAACCACCGTGTCGCGGAACTTGGTGTCGCGCTCCTGCTTGAACGACAGCGGCTGCATCGGGTCGATGACGACGCGCACGAGACGTGCGGGGTCGAGATAGCCCTCTTCCAGGTCGAAGTCCCATGAGCGGTTCTGCTGCGCCATCAGGCGGCGCTGCAGGCGATTGGCGAGGCGGCCGACAACACCGGACAGATTGGCAAGCTGCTTGTCCAAGAAGGCGCGCAGGCGGTCGAGCTCGTCTTCGTCGCACAGCTCTTCGGCGCCGACAGTCTCGTCGAAGGCGGTGGTGTAGACCTTGTAGTCGATTTCCCTGGGCAGATTGGCGAAAGGATTGTCCTGGCGGCGTGCCTCGCCCGGCGTCTCCGAATCGACATCGTCATCGTCGGACATATCGTCGGAGGTGGCGTCGGACGCCTCCATCTCGCCGGTCTGTTCCTCTTCGGCGGAAGATTCGGCTTCTTCGGACTGCGACTGGTCGGAACCAGCATCGTCCTCACCGCCCTCTTCGCTCTGCTCCTCGCCCTGCGGCTGGTCGTCCTGGTCCTCGTTATCCTCGGTTTCCTGGTCGTCGCCGTATTCCTCGGCCATCTCCAGCGAAGCCAGCATGTGGCGCACGACACGGGCGAAAGCCTGCTGGTCTTCAAGGCTGCCGAGCAGCCCGTCGAGATCGCCGACGGCCTTGCTTTCCACCCACTCGCGCCAGAGATCGACCATGCGCTGGCCGCTCTTGGGAACGGGCTGGCCAGTCAGCTTCTCGCGCACCATCAGCGCCAGCGCTTCTTCGAGCGGCGCTTCGGACTGTTCGGTGACGTCGGCGAGGTTGGCCTTGGTGTATTTGTCCTCGAGCATCGAGGTGATGTTTTGGGCGACGCCGGTCATGGCGCGGCTGCCAATTGCCTCGACGCGGGCCTGCTCGACGGCGTCGAAGACAGCGCGCGCATGCTTGCCCTCGGGCGCAAGGCGGGCGTGGATGCGGCTGTCGTGGCAGGCGCGCTTGAGCGCCATGGAATCGCCAAGGCCGCGGGTAACGGCGATATCGCCGGCGGAGGCCTTCTTGGGCAGCTCAGGCAGGCGGGCGCGGTTGCCGGCAAGTGCCGGCCGCTCTTTGGCAAAGGCCACTTCAAGGCCGTTGTCACCCGAAATGGCACGCATGCAAACGGTCACGGCGCGCTTGAAGCCGTCGGCTTCGGAGCCCGTCTTTGACTTGTTGCGTGTGTTGTCGCCCGGCCCCGCCATCTGAGCCTGTTCTTATCCCAGCACGACGTTGGCGGCTGATTCGGGAAGGTCCTCGCCAAAGGCGCGCTGATAGAACTCGGCCACCACAGAGCGCTCGAGTTCGTCGCACTTGTTGAGGAAGGTCAGGCGGAACGCCATGCCGACATCACCGAATATCTCGGCGTTTTCCGCCCAGGTGATGACGGTACGCGGGCTCATCACGGTCGACAGGTCACCATTGATGAAGGCCGAACGCGTCATGTCGGCGACACGGACCATCTTGTTGACGATCTCCTTGCCCTTGGCGTCGCGATAGTGCTTGGCCTTGGCAATGACGATCGCGACCTCGTTGTCGTGCGGCAGGTAGTTCAACGTCGTCACGATCGACCAGCGGTCCATCTGCGCCTGGTTGATCTGCTGGGTGCCGTGATAGAGGCCGGTGGTGTCGCCGAGGCCGACGGTGTTGGCGGTGGCGAACAGGCGGAAAGCCGGGTGCGGACGGATGACGCGGCTCTGGTCGAGCAGGGTCAGGCGGCCCGAGGATTCAAGCACGCGCTGGATGACGAACATCACGTCGGGGCGGCCGGCATCGTATTCGTCAAAGCACAGCGCGACATTGTGCTGGTAGGCCCAAGGCAGGATGCCGTCCTTGAATTCGGTGACCTGCATGCCTTCCTTGACCACGATCGCGTCCTTGCCGACGAGATCGATACGGCTGACATGGCTGTCGAGGTTGACGCGCACCATCGGCCAGTTGAGGCGGGCGGCGACCTGCTCGATATGGGTCGACTTGCCGGTGCCGTGATAGCCCGACACCATGACGCGGCGGTTGTAGGCGAAGCCCGCGAGGATCGCCATCGTGGTGGCCTTGTCGAACAGATAGTCCGGATCGATGTCGGGCACGTGCTCCGACGAGGCCGAATAGGCCGGAACGACCATCTTCGAGTCGAAGCCAAACGTGTCTTTCACCGACACTGTCGTGTCTGGCAGGTTGGTGATGTCGCGATCGACCTTGTTCATAGCGTCTCCACGCGCATGGCTTCAGACCACGCCGGCAATCGAATTTTCTTCGGGGGCGGTCTTAAAGCCTTTTCCGACCAGATGAAAGTTGGAAAAGACCACGACCGCAGGCTGGCTCAACACAATCCCGCTTGCTTGAGCACACGATATGCCTGGAGCACATCCCTGAAGCGGTCCTCAGAGCCCCTATCGCCGCCATTGGCGTCGGGGTGGTGGCGTTTTACCAGTTCCTTGTAGCGGGTCTTGATATCGGTCCCGGTGGCTCTCGTATCAAGCCCGAGCGTCTCTAGTGCCTTGGCTTCGAGCGGCTTGGCCTTCCGCTGGCGCGGCGTGCCATGCCCGCCAAATATGGTGTTGGGGTCGCGCATGCGGTTGTAGTAGCCGGCACGACCCGAGCGCTGCTGGGCAAAATCCGGCGCCGAGCGCGCCGTGCCACCAGAACTGGCCGCAGCATTGGAACCAATGGTCCAGGTTGGCCTGTGCCCGGTCATCGCCTCTTTCTGGAAGCGTGCGATTTCGCCCTCGGCGAGGCCGGAGAAATAATTGAAGCCCTTGTTGTACTCGCGCACATGGTCAAAGCAGAACTGGAAGTACTCGCCTTCCTTCATGCGGCCGACGGGTGCCTTATGCGTTCCCGGCTGCTTGCAGCCGTCCCACTGGCAGATCGGCGCGTGCGACTTCACCTCCGCTTCCGGATCGGGCCGGACGCGGATCTTGTCGAAATATTTCGGATACGGCTTCATCGGATTGTATTTACCGCCTCTTGGCGCGGTGAAACAAGAATTGACATTTCAAGGATGTTGGCCCTAACGCCTGATTTGCGGCTCAATTGCGCCTGATAGCACGATTGTTCGCGGCGACACATGTGGTGAAAGGTGAGACCGATGTCCATACAGGCAACCATCGAAGACAAGCTGAACATGGCATTTTCGCCAGAACGGCTTGCCGTCCTCAACGAAAGCCACCTGCATGCCGGCCATCACCACGTCGATGGCGGCGACCATGCAACATTTGACGGCTCGGGCGAAACCCATTTTCGCATCCGCATCGTCGCACCCGCCTTTGCCGGCATGAGTCGCATCGACCGCCACCGCGCGGTCAACGATGCGCTCGCCGCCGAACTCAAGGCCGGCCTGCACGCGCTGGCGATCGAACCCGCAGCGCCCGGCGAAAAGACCCGCTGGTAGCAACTTTCCTTCGCAGCCTATCAACGCTGGCGGCGCAACTGCGCCGTCATTTGACCGTCACATACATCCATTAGTCTGGATATATGGATGCAAACGGTACGATAGACGCACTGGCCGCTCTGGCCCAACCGACGCGGCTCGAAGCCTTCCGCCGGCTTGCTGCGGCCGAGCCTGAGGGCATCGCCGCCGGCGACCTGGCGCGCAGGCTCGACGTGCCGCAAAACACCATGTCGGCGCATCTCGCTGTGCTCGTCCGTGCTGGCCTTGCCAGAAACGACCGCCAGGGCCGCTCGATCATCTACCGCGCCGATCTCCCTGCCCTGCGCAAGGTACTGCTGTTTCTGCTCCAGGATTGCTGCGACGGCAGGCCGGAGATCTGCGCGCCGCTGATTGCCGAACTGTCCCCCTGCTGCGCCCCGTCGGAGTGATTCCATGCCCCACCGCCCCTTCAACGTGCTTTTCCTGTGCACCGGCAACAGCGCCCGTTCGATCCTTGCCGAGAGCATCCTGCGCAAGGATGGCGCGCCGCATTTCAACGCCTTCTCCGCCGGCAGCCAACCCAAGGGTAGCGTCAACCCCTTCGCGCTGACGGTGCTCGAAAGCTACGGCTATCCAACCCAGAATTTTCGCTCGAAGACCTGGGACGAATTCGCGGTAAAAGGTGCGCCGGAAATGGATTTCATCTTCACTGTCTGCGACGACGCGGCTGGCGAAGCCTGCCCGGTGTGGCTCGGTCATCCCGCCAATGCGCACTGGGGCATCGAGGATCCGAGCCATGTCGAAGGCACCGACCTCGAAAAGGAAGCGGCCTTCGTCACCGCTTTCAAATACATGCGCAACCGCATCAGGGCCTTCACGGCACTCCCCATCGCCAGCCTGGACCATATGGCGTTGACCTCGCATCTTGACGAAATCGGCAGGATGGAGGGCGCGAGTTCCAAAGGCACCGACAGCGGCAGATGAGTCGTCCTCTCACCCGCCGCCTGCTGTCTGAGTGCCTCGGCACCGCGTTCCTGCTCGCAACGGTCGTCGGTTCTGGCATCATGGCGGCGCAATTAGCGGGCGGAATTGTCGCCTTGGCGTTGCTCTGCAATGCCGTTGCGACCGGCGCCATCTTGGTGGTGCTCATCTCGATATTCGGACCCGTTTCCGGCGCCCATCTCAACCCTGCGGTCAGCCTCGTACTTGCCCTTGAGAATCGTCTCGAATGGTCATCGCTCTTGCCATACGTCGCCGCACAGGTGGTCGGCGCGATCCTGGGTGTCTGGGCCACGCACGCGATGTTCGACTTGCCGATCGTACAGTTTTCGACAACCGTTCGCACAGGCCCGGGCCAATGGCTCGGCGAGGCGATCGCCACATTCGGCCTGATTCTGACCATCCTTGGATGCATTGCTCAGGCGCCAAAAACGACGCCCTTTGCCGTCGGCCTGTACATTCTCGCGGCCTACTGGTTCACTTCGTCGACATCTTTCGCCAGTCCGGCGGTGACCATAGCGCGTGCCCTGACCAACACATTTGCCGGCATCGCACCGGTCAATGTACCAGCCTTCATTGTGGCCCAATTCGCCGGGGCGTTGCTCGGTCTGTTCGTAGGGCGAATCTTGTGGCCCGGCGCTACTTCGACGGTCGCACTGCAGCCGTCTGCGGCTCCGCCACCGCCGGCCTGATCCTGATTCGTGCCAGCCGATTCTTGTCGCGTTTCATGACGATGAAGCGCTTGCCGTGGAAGGTGAAGGCCTGCTTTTCCTCGGGAATCGACTGGGTCTCGTGAATGACGAGGCCTGCGATTGTCGTTGCCTCGTCGTCGGGCAGGTGCCAGTCCAGCGCGCGGTTGAGGTCGCGGATCGGCACGGTGCCGTCGACCACAACCGAGCCATCGGCCTCCTGCTTGACGCCCTGGACATCGATGTCGTGCTCGTCGGCGATTTCGCCGACGATTTCCTCGATGATGTCTTCGAGCGTCACCAGCCCTTCGACCTCGCCATATTCGTCGACGACGATGGCGAAATGCGCCTTGCGGCGTAAAAAGGCGTTGAGCTGCTCCTGCAGCGTCGTGGTGTCGGGCACGAACCACGGCTTGGACGCAACCTTGAGGACATCGACCCTGGAATAGTCGCCCTCGACGTCGTTGAGCGCGCGCAGCAGGTCCTTGGCGTGGATGACGCCAACGATGTTGTCGATCGAACCGCGCCACAAGGGCATGCGCGTATAGGGGCTCTGCAGGATCTCGCGGACCAGCAATTCGGAGGCGATGTCGGCATTGACCGAGCGCATGGCGGTGCGGTGGACCATGACGTCGGAGACTTCGAGCTCGTGCAGGTCGAGCAGGCCGCCGACCTGGTCGCGGTCCTGCTTGACCACCTGGCCGTCGCGGTGGAACTCGTCGACCGCCCCGCGCAGCTCGTCATGGGCGGAACGCTGCGGCGTCAGCGCGATCAGCTCGTAGCCCAGCGAGGTAAGCAGGCGGTCGCGGAAGGCCAGGACCACAAGGATCAGCCCCACCAGAACGCCCGCAACGATCCAGCCGCTCATCCCGGGTGATTCTCCTTGAGGAAGGAGATCACTTCGGAAGCCGGCACGTCCTTGGCAATGAAGGACTGGCCGATGCCGCGCGTCAGGATGAAGGTCAACGCGCCGCGCGACACCTTCTTGTCCTGGGTGATGTAATTGAACAGCGCATCGGCGTCGGGCAGGCTGCCTGGTATGTCGGCCATGCGCCAGGGCAGGCCAACATCGCGCAGATGCGCTTCGACGCGCGCCGCATCGTCGGGGCTTGCCAGATTGAGCCGCGCCGAAAAACGATGCGCCAGCGCCATGCCGATGGCGACACCCTCGCCATGAACAAGTCGCGCACCGTCATAGGCGGTGGCGGCTTCGAGCGCGTGGCCGAAGGTATGGCCGAGATTGAGCAGTGCCCGGTCGCCGGTCTCGAATTCGTCGCGGGCGACGACATCGGCCTTGGCGCGGCAGGATTGCGCGATGGCCTCGATGCGGGCCGGGCCGCCGTCAAAAACCTCGCGCCAGTTTTTCTCCAGCCAGTCAAAGAACTCCGGACGGTCGATCAGGCCATATTTGGCAACCTCGGCGTAGCCGGCGCGGAATTCGCGCAGCGGCAAGGTGTCGAGTGCTGCCGTATCAGCCAGCACCAGCTTCGGCTGGTGGAAGACGCCGATCAGGTTCTTGCCGCGCGGGCTGTTGATGCCGGTCTTGCCGCCAACGGACGAATCGACCTGGGCGAGAAGCGAGGTCGGCATCTGCACGAAATTCATGCCGCGCCGCACGATGCCGGCGGCGAAACCAGTGAGATCGCCGATGACGCCACCGCCGAGCGCGATCACCGCATCGCCGCGTTCGAGACGGGCGGCGATGATCTGGTCAACGACTGTTTCCAGCGAATCGAAGCTTTTGGTCTTTTCGCCGGCGGGAAGCTTGATCACCGCAGGCGCGTTGCCGGCAGCTGTGAGGCTGGCCACCAGCGGCTCCAGATGCGCTGCAGCGACATTCTCGTCGGTAACGATTGCCGTACGCGCCTTGGGCAGGCGCTGCTGGATCAACTCGCCACCACGCTCGATCAGGCCCGGGCCGATCAGGATGTCGTAGGCGCGGTCGCCAAGCCCGACTTCGACTGTGACGATGCCACTCATTCGTGATCCTCCGAGGCTTCCGAGACATGTATCCTGCCGGGCACGCCAAGATGGTTGCACAGCGCTTCAATAACCTCGCTGGCGATCGCTTCCTTGCGATCGTCGCGGGTCGCTACCGTGAGATCGGCAAGCGCGTAGACCGGGTAGCGCTCGTCCATCAGCTTGGCGAGCACGGCACGCGGATCGGCGTTCTGCAACAACGGCCGATTCTGCTTCTTGGAGACGCGCTCCATCAGAAGGTCGAGGTCGGCCTTGAGCCAGACTGAGACGCCGTGCGCCGCGATAGCCGACCTTGTCTGCGCGTTCATGAAGGCGCCGCCACCGGTCGACAGCACCTGCGGGCCGCTCTCCAGCACCCGGCCGATGACACGCTGTTCGAGCGCGCGGAACTCGACCTCTCCATAACGTTCGAACAGCTCGGGAATGGTCATCCGCGACACGCTTTCGATCTCGTGGTCGCTGTCGATGAAGCCGAGACCCAGCACCTGCGCCACCTTGCGGCCGATGGCGGTCTTGCCCGCCCCCATCAGGCCAACGAAGACAATCGAGCGTGTGCCGAGCCGTTCGAGCAGGGCAGCAACCGAGCCTTCGGGAAATGGAGTCTGCACGTCGGGTGTCATGGCGGCCCTTTCGCCGGCGTATCGACATGAAAAGCCCCGTTGCGTCAAGCGCATGGCACCAAACGCGCCCTTGAATTGCCGCAAGCGGCGTCCCATAAGGGCACAGGATAGTACGGACGGGCAAACACATCGATGCCGACACTTTTCCGGTTCCTTGTCACGCTCGCTGTTCTGGCGGGCATCATTTACGGTGCCATGTTCGCGCTGGTGATGTTCGTTGAGCCCAAGAAGGCCGAAATCACCGTCCGCATCCCGCCCGAAAAGCTCGCACCCAAGAAATGAAAAGCGGCGCGCGCATCGAGGCCTTCCTCGAAATGATGAGCGCCGAACGCGGTGCCGCCGACAACACGCTTTCAAGCTATCGCCGCGACCTCGAAGACGCCTCCGAATATCTTGGCGGCCGCCTTGCCGACGCTGATTCCGCCGGCATTCGCAACTATCTCGACGACATCGCAGGCCGCGGTTTCGCTGCCACCTCGCAAGCGCGCAAGCTCTCGGCACTCAGGCAATTCTTCCGTTTCCTTTATGCCGAAGGGCTGCGTGGCGACGATCCGACCGGCATCCTGGACAGCCCGAGGAAAGACCGGCCGCTGCCCAAGACGATGAGCGAGGCCGAAACCGGACGGCTGCTCGACCGTGCGGCGACGGAAGCCGCCGATCCTGCTGGCGACAGCTTCGCTACAACGAGGATGCATGCGCTTGTCGAGGTGCTCTACGCCACGGGCTTGCGCGTTTCAGAGCTGGTCAGCCTGCCGCTGACGGTGGCACTGCGCGACGAGCGATTCTTCGTTGTGCGCGGCAAGGGCGACAAGGACCGCATGGTGCCGCTGTCGGCCAAGGCGCGTGATGCCATGCGGCGCTGGCTCGATGAACGCAATCGCGATTCCAAGCAGGCCGAGAGCGTATTTCTGTTTCCCTCAGCATCGGAAAGTGGCCACCTGCCCCGCCAGGTTTTTGCCCGCGACCTCAAGGGGCTTGCCGCGCGCGCGGGCATCGCCACAGCAAAAATCTCGCCGCACGTGCTGCGCCACGCCTTTGCCAGCCACCTCCTGCAAAACGGTGCCGACCTGCGCGCGGTACAGCAATTGCTGGGCCATTCCGACATTTCAACCACACAAATCTACACCCATGTGCTTCAGGAAAGACTGCTGAAACTGGTCAACGAACATCATCCGCTTGCCGATTAGGGTCCATATCGCTATGTGAGTGCCACGTTCCACTGGCGCGGCACCGCCATTTTTGTGCTCCCAGTGCCTCCTTTTTCAGCGTGGTAGCCCGCTCGCCAATGTACAATTACCTCGATTTCGAAAAGCCCGTTGCCGACCTTGAAGGCAAAATCCTCGAGCTCAAGAAGCTCGCCGAGAACGGTGAAGCCGTCGATGTCGGCGACGAGATCAAGCGGCTGGAGAAGCGCTCGCGCGATGCGCTGCGCGACGCCTACAAGGCGCTGACGCCGTGGCAGAAGGTTCAGGTGGCCCGCCATCCCGACCGGCCGCATTGCCTCGACTACATCAACGGCCTGTTCACCGATTTCACCTTGCTCGCCGGCGACCGCAATTTCGGCGAGGACAATGCCATGGTTGGCGGCTTCGCCCGCTTCCGCGGCGAACCGGTGCTGGTGCTCGGCCAGGAAAAGGGCTCCGACACCAAGAGCCGCCTCAAGCATAATTTCGGCTCGGTGCGCCCAGAAGGCTACCGCAAGGCTGTGCGCCTGATGGAGATGGCCGACCGCTTCAATATCCCGGTCGTGATGCTCGTCGACACCGCCGGCGCCTATCCAGGTGTGGGCGCCGAAGAGCGCGGCCAGGCCGAAGCCATCGCGCGCTCGACCTCAACAAGCCTTGGTCTCAAGGTGCCTTCGATCGCCATCGTCATCGGCGAAGGCGGTTCGGGCGGCGCGATTGCGATCGCTGCGGCCAACCGCGTCTTCATGCTCGAACATGCGATCTATTCGGTGATTTCGCCGGAAGGTGCTGCCTCCATCCTGTGGCGCGATACGACGCGCTCCAAGGACGCGGCGACGAACATGAAAATCACCGCCCAGGATTTGCTCGGCCTCAAGATCATCGACCAGATCATCACCGAGCCGCTCGGCGGCGCGCACCGCAACGCGGAAGCGGTGATTTCGGCCACCGGCGACCTGATCGCCAAGACATTCAGCGAATTTGCCGGCTCGAATATCGATTTCCGCGAGCATCGCCGCGAGAAATATCTGGCGATCGGCCGCAGCCTCTGATTGCGCAAACTGTGGCCTGAATGGGCCACGGCACGTTTTCGCCACAAAATTGCCGCCTCGGCACGTTCAATGAACTTGCCGTGATTTTGCGCATTTGGGACGGGCCGAGAACTTGCGGTAAGGATTTTTCAAGGTTAACGGCCTTAGGGTCGAGGCAGTATCAGGACGGGCCGGTCGACGGCGTGCTTACGCTGTCGCCGATATGAAGAAGACGACATTTATCGATGATCGCCAATATCGCACGCGCTGGATTGCTCATGGCCGCTCTCGCGGTGGCCGGCTGTTCGGAATCCGCTATCAACGACTTTTCGCCGAAGAATAAGGGCCTGCCGGAGAAGATCCTTTCCGAGATGAAGGCGAAGGGCATGAGCCGCGCCTCGCCGGTCATGGCCCGCATCTTCAAGGAAGAGGGCAAGGTCGAGATCTGGAAGCAGAAGACCAACGGCCGCTACGACATGATAGCGAGCTACAACATCTGCAAATGGTCGGGCAAGCTCGGCCCCAAATTCACCGAGGGCGACCGCCAGGCGCCGGAGGGCTTCTATTCGGTTCGTCCCTCGCAGATGAACCCGAACTCCAGCTATCACCTGTCGTTCAACATCGGCTATCCCAACAACTATGACCGCGCCAACGGCCGCACCGGCTCGAACCTGATGGTTCACGGCGCCTGCTCTTCTTCGGGCTGCTATTCCATGACCGACGCGCAGATCGAGGAGATCTATGCCTTCGGCCGCGATGCCTTCCAGGGCGGCCAGACCGAATTCCAGATCCAGGCGTTCCCCTTCCGCATGACCGCCGCCAACATGGCGCGCTATCGCAACGACCCGAACTACCAGTTCTGGGCGATGCTGAAGGAAGGCTACGACCACTTCGAGATCACCAAGGTGCCGCCGAAGGTCGATGTCTGCGAAAAGCGCTATATCTTCAACGGCGTTGCCGAAGGCACTGGTGCGTTCAACCCGACGGGCCCCTGCCCGGCCTTCACCCAGCCGCAAGGCCTGCAGACCGCCTATCAGGCCTATCAGAGCAAGTATGACGCCGCTTTCGCCAGCGCCTCGAAGGGCGGCGTCGATGCGCCCAAGCCAACGATCGCCGGCGTCAAGGAAGCGGCCATCGTCTCGGAGTGGACCAAGAAGCGGGCGCGTGGCGAGCGCGTGCCGATCGAGCCGCCATCCTTGAACCCTGATGGCACGGTGACCGTCACCGGGCGCATGGGCCGCATCGATTCGGCCGAAGGACGCCGCATGGCAGCGCTCGACGCCGCCGAAGCCGCAAAAAAGAAAGCCGCCGAAGAAAAGATGGCTGCCGTTGCCGCTGCAAAGGCCGCCAAGGCTGCCGCTGCGGAGCCGATTGTCACCGCGACCGTGCCTTCGCCGTCGCCGGTGGTCACCGAAGCGCCAGCCCAGGCAGCCGAGGCTGCCCCCGTCGAACAGGCCGGCACCGCCACCAAGCTCAAGAACAAGCTGCTCGGGCTGTTCGGCAGCTGACCGCAGTGAGCGAGGCGACTGACATTTACGATCTCAGGGGGCTCAACTGCCCCCTGCCCGTGCTCAAGGCCAAGCGTCGTTTGGCCGACATGGCCCCCGGCAGCCTGTTGTGGCTCGAAACCACCGACCCGCTCGCCGTGATCGACATCCCCGCCTTTTGCCAGGACGCCGGCCACAGGCTGGTCGAGACCAAGCCTGTTACAGGCGGTCACCGCTTTCTTGTCGAACGCGGCTCCTGACTTTCAGAAATCGTGAGAGCTACCGCCCGACAATCGCCAGCGGGTTGTTTTCCATCGCCTCGCGATCGGGTGTGTCGATCGCCGGTTTGTTGACGAAGGCCGAAAACAGCCGCTGGACATAGTCCTGCGGCAGGTCGATGCCGATCAGCACCAGCCGCGTGCCCCGCACAGCATCGGGCCATGCCGGCAGCCGCGCCGGCGGGTGCAGCATCTTTTGCACGCCGTGAATGACCAGTGGCCGCGCCGGGTCCTCCATCAGCTCGACGATGCCCTTGATGCGCAACAGCTTGTCGCCCTGGGTCGACAGCAAAAGGTCGAGGAACATCTCGATGGTCGAAAACGGCAGCGCGCCGCCATGCGTAAGCGAGAACGAACCAATCCGCGCATCGTGGCCATGCGCGTGATCGTGGTGGTGATCGCCATGGTCGTGGCCATGGTGATCATGATGGTGGTGATGATCGGCGTGATCACCCGCCTCGCCCAGCCAGCGGCGCACGTCGGCGGTCTTGGTCGCCGGGTCGTAGAGCCCGCATTGCAGAAGCTTTGCGACGGCAGGACCCTCGACCGCGCGGATTTCGGCGCCCGGATTGATGCGGGAAAGCCGCGCCTTCAGCGCATCGAGCCATTCGGCATCGTCGACAAGGTCGGCCTTGGTCAAAACGATGCGGTCGGCTACCGCCACCTGCTTGACCGCCTCGACATGGGCGTCGAGCGTGGCTGAACCGTTGACCGCGTCGACGACCGTGATGACGCCGTCGAGCCGGAAGGCATGGATGAGGGCCGGATGGCCCATGATCGACTGTAGGACCGGCACCGGATCGGCGAGACCCGTGGTCTCGATCACCACGCGCGCCAGCCGCTCGATGCGGCCGGTTTGCAGGCGGTCGACAAGATCGGCGAGCGTGTCGACAAGTTCGCCGCGCACGGTGCAGCACAGGCAACCATCGGACAGCTCGATGACACCGTCCGAGGCCTTTTCGACCAGCAGATGGTCAATGGCGACATCACCGAATTCGTTGATGATGACGGCGGTGTCGACGAGCGCCGGATCCTTGAGCAGACGGTTGAGCAGCGTTGTCTTGCCAGCGCCGAGAAAGCCGGTCAGCACCGATACGGGGATCGGAAATACGGCTTGCCGGTTCACGACTTGGCCGCCCCCGATGCGAGCGGCGCGGCGCCTGCCGGCGCAGGCATGTCGGGACGCCACGTCGGCAGCGGCACGTCGGCATATTCAACCAGGTCGCGGCCGCCGAGCCCCTTCGGCTTCGGACCCGTTGCGCCACCGAGGCTGACTGTCACCCAGTTACGCGGGCGCGTCATTTCGGGGATGATCGAAACCTTGTCGGGCGCAGCGCCCGCTTCGGTCGGCGCCGGGCCGTCGGAGGCCACATGCTTGGCCTTCTTGGAGCAGACCTCTTCGCGCATGTTGGTTGCCAGATCGCGATTGTCGCCATACGCCGCCAGCGTGCCGACAGTCGCTGGACTGGTGCTGGTGCTACCGAAGCCGGCCTGCAGCAATTTGGCCGCTTCCTCGGCGCGGTCGTCGGGCGAGGTCGCGCCCAGCACGATCGCTGCGAGCGTGCGGCCGTTGCGATTGGCGGAAGCGACCAGGTTGAAACCCGATTCGCAGACAAAGCCGGTCTTCATGCCGTCGGTGCCGGGGAACCGACCGACAAGCGGATTGAAATTCTTGAGCTTTGCCTTGCCGGCAATGATGCCCTCGATGTCGAAGTAGGACGCGTATTGCGGGAATTCGAGCCGGATCGCCCGCACCAGAATCGCAAGGTCGCGCGCCGTCGTGTACTGGTCGGGGTCATGCAGGCCGTTGGCATTGACCCAATGGCTTCCGGTCATGCCCAGCCTTTGCGCCTCCGCGTTCATCCGTGCTGCAAATGCCTCGGTCGTGCCACCGACATTTTCGCCGATGGCGGCTGCGACGTCGTTGGCGGACTTGACCATGATGATCTTGATGGCGTTGTCGAGCGTCAGCACCGAACCCGGCTGGTAGCCCATCTTGGCCGGCGGATAAGATGCCGCCTTCTTGCTGATCTTGATCGGCGAATTGAACGCCAGTTCGCCTGCCTGGACGGCCCGGAAGGTCGTATAGGCGGTCATCAGCTTGGTCAGCGACGCCGGATGCCAGCGCAAAAACGCGTCCTGATGTTCGATGACGGCACCGGAATTGACATCGAAAAGCAGTGCCGGATTGGCGGCCGCGGGGGCTGCGCCAAGCGCGGTTGCGGCTGCAAGCCCAAGGAACATGCTTCTGACGAACTGCATCTTCATCATCAAATCCGAAATCGCCTCTTGCCGATCATAGCCGGCCGTCCATAAGATTTCCGTAAACCGGGATGGCAACGCGCTGGCCGGCAAAGAACCCATGGCCACGGCGTCGCCGCTGCTGCTAAATAACCTATGTGACGCCAAGATGGCAGAGCTTGCGCGATCACAAATGCGAATCTGGACCTCTGGTCCAACAAACAGGAAGTCGAGACAAAACATGCCGATCCTGAACCGAGCCGCCGAAATGCAGGAAGAGATCGCCGGCTGGCGCCGCCACCTGCACCAGAAGCCGGAGCTCAATTTCGACGTCTTTGAAACTGCCGATTTCGTCACCGGCAAGCTCAAGGAGTTCGGCTGCGACGAGGTCGTCACCGGCATCGGCCAGACCGGTGTGGTCGGCATCATCAAGGGCAGCCTCGGTGCCGGAAGCGTGGTTGGCCTGCGCGCCGACATGGACGCCCTGCCCATCGAGGAGATCACCGGCAAGCCCTACGCCTCGACAGTGCCGGGCAAGATGCATGCCTGCGGCCATGACGGTCACACCGCGATGCTGCTGGGGGCCGCCAAATACCTCGCCGAAACGCGCAATTTCGCGGGCTCCGTCGCCGTCATCTTCCAGCCCGCCGAAGAAGGCGGTGGCGGCGGCAACGAGATGGTCAAGGACGGCATGATGGAGCGCTTCGCGATCCAGAAGGTGTTCGGCATGCACAACATGCCGAACCTGCCGGTCGGCCAGTTCGCCATCCGTCCCGGTGCCATCATGGCGGCGACCGCCGAATTCACCATCACCATCAAGGGCAAGGGCGGCCATGCCGCCATGCCGCACCGCGCCATCGACCCGATCGTCGCCGGCAGCCAGCTGGTGACGGCCTTGCAGACGATCGCCTCGCGCTCGACCGACCCGGCCGAAGCAATCGTCGTTTCGGTGACCAAGTTCATTGCCGGCTCGGCCTATAACGTCATCCCTGAGCACGCTGTGCTCGCCGGCACGGTGCGCACGCTGAAGAAGGAAGTCGCCAAGCTTGCCCAGGAGCGCATGAGCGCGATCTGCCGCGGCGTCGCAGAAGCGACCGACACCGCGATCGAGCTCGACTACGACTCCAACTATCCCGTCACGGTCAACCATCCGGAAGAAACGGTGTTTGCCGGCGATGTCGCCGCAACCGTCGCTGGCGAACCGCAGGTGCACCGGGCGATCCAGCCACTGATGGGCGGCGAGGATTTTTCCTACATGCTTGAAGCCCGCCCGGGCGCCTTCATCTTCATCGGCAATGGCGACAGCGCCAACCTCCACCATCCGGCCTATGACTTCAACGACGAGGTCATCCCCCACGGCGTCAGCTACTGGGTCAAGCTGGCCGAGACGGCGCTGGCTGCCTGAGGCCGTTTTGGGCGGGAATTGCCAGCCTCGGCCGGTCCCGCCATTTGCCCGCCAAAAATCATTGGCGAATCCGCTGGAAGCCGTTATGTGTGCAGTGAAATGGTCCCGTAGCTCAGTAGGATAGAGCGGCAGATTCCTAATCTGTAGGTCACAGGTTCGATTCCTGTCGGGATCACCAACAAAATCAAGAACTTAGGTTCCGAAATTTGCTGGCGGCATGTTGCGTCATGTTGCAACTGGGTTCCCTTGATTTCCAAGGGTTTCCAAATGACCACGGCTAATCCACGCGACATGAGCGCGACATGGATTGACCCCGCGCCAATTTCTGGCACCTGCGCCGGCAACGGGGAGAAATCATGCCCAAGATCGTCAAAGCCGAGAGCTTAAGGTTGGGTTGATGGCCAACACGACCTCCACACAAGCGTCGATTTCTCGGATTGTTTATCTTGCTGTCTCGCCATCTTGCGGCCCGCACGGTTTGAGATGCTTGAACGCGAGGACAACATCGTCCTCAATAGCGACACTTCGCTGAAGCAATCCCCAGGAATATACGGCGTTCGAAAGTCTTTCACGGAGGCTGCTGCATGGGGCTTATCCGCCGTGATTGCCGGCGCACTCATCGCTTGGACTGCTGTTATGCTGTTCGAACCGGGCACAACTTCAATCACGTTGGCAGCGTGCATTGGAACGGCAATCCTCCTTTGGGCAACGCTCGCTCTTAAAGGTTGGGACATCCAAACGCATGGAGGTGTTACCCTGACGGAACGTGTGAACCGATGGTGGTTCAGGGGTCTGTATTGGGCAGGGACGATGTTGATCGTAATGGCCGCGGTTTGGGGCATTCAATAGCAACTGCCGACCCAGCGTTCAGGCTTCGAATCAATCAGGCGGACGCTGTATGGCCAACACAGGTCACATACTGCCCGAACAGAAGATGCCCAAGCTGATCGTCGTGGCGGCGTTCAACCGAGATGCCGAGGGCAACCTTCAGCCAGCGTTCGATCCCAGAGAAATGCAAAGCGAAGATGCAGCAGTGCGCTTGGCCAAGATGGGCGAAAGCGAACATGCCGGCGTCATCGCCTGGTCTCGCGATGCCAACCCAGCGATTGGCGAGTATGGCGAGCCGAAAATCCTGTATCAGCATGGCGAAGTGCCGGACATGGAATGACATTGCGGCGCTGTAGTAGGCCCGACGCGCCTCAACTGCGGCAAAGGGGTAGCGCTCTGATGCCATGACTTGGGCAACGGGGTACTGCCGAGATGCTTGTCGTAGTCGAGCGGGCCAACTTGAGGAGACGCCGGCCATGAAGCAATTCGCATACATTGCCGGCGCGACGATTCTAACTCTGTACTCGGCGCTCGCCTTTGCAATGTCTCAGGCATGCTGGAACTACGAACTGTTTGTCGTGGAGAAGACGATCCACCGCAATTGCCGGTACATCTCCTATTTCGTCCCGAGCTTCCTGCTGCCATGAATGTCCTAGGCGATTAGCAGAAGCCTCTTGCCTTCTAGACCACATGGATGTCACCAGGCAGCAACGAACCCGATGTCAATGGCTAGATTTGACCATTGCGAGGGCGAAAGGGCTACGGCAGTTTTCTCCCAAAAGGAGATCACCATGGCGCTCGTGATTTGTGACTTGGCAGCAAACGACGATGGCACCTGGCAAGCTGTGTTCGATGTAGACAACCCGTGTCTATGGGTGCAGTGGATTCCGAACGACTTGGCCCCCTACGTGCCCGACTGCTTCACGCTAGACGATTTCTTCAGCGCCTCTCGTGCTAACCGGCTTCACAAGAGAGCGCGCGAAAGCCTGTCCATCTTGTTCATCACCTCGATATATGGGCGCTGGCAGCACAACCAAATCGGGCCAAGAATACAAAAAACCCCGCCACTCATTGGGTGGTGACGGGGCTCTTGATTGGTCAGGTTTAAGGACGCGGTACTGGATACATGACCGCTCAGCCATAGTTGCGCGGCTTGGTTAATCGCTGGTAAAAGGTGAGGCAGGTCAATCTATTAGTGTACTTGCTCACTACGGCTCTGAAGCCCAACAATGGGCGCCCAGATGGGTGAAGTGGGCCGACGCAGCGCCCTACGGCAAACAAGCGAGTGTTGCGTCGGCACCCAAGCCACCCCTGCGCAAATGCAGACGGCCCGCTTCGGATCGAACATCCTGGCGGGCCGTTCATTGTGATCGCTAGATCCGAAGTAAATGCAAAGCGGCGATGCGGCGGTTCGCTTCAGCAAGATGATCGAAGACCAGCATGCCGGCGTGATTGCTTGGTCGCGTGACGCAAAGGGGCTGCGCATCGGCCTCTACTGCCACGGCGTGCAGGAAATGGAGTGAGCCCGCGCTAATAGACGATTGCCTCTGACCAATCGCTGCAATATTGGTGTGTCGGGCTTGAGGGGGAATAGTCGAAATGATTGGGCGGGAAACGCTGTTCATTGCAGCGACAGTTGCATTGTTTTCGCTTTCGGGCGTTGCTCACGCGCAGACGCATGAAGTGATCGATACCCGTCCCGCGTGGAATGGGACCAGTTTCATCTCCTCCTTTGGCGTGCCGAATACTGCGACCTACGGCCAGACCATTACGCCGACCGCTGCGCAGACCAATTTGCGGGATTTCACGTTCTACCTGCATCAGTCATCGGGAACAGCGCCGCAGGTGCAAGCCTTCGTTTACGAGTGGAACCCTACGACGCAACGGATCGTGGGTTCCCCGCTTTACCAGTCCACGGTATTCATCGCCCCTTCTGGCGCTGGCTACAGTCCAGTCACCGTCAGCACTGGTGGCGTCACCTTGGTCGCCGGAAGCCAGTACGTGACGTTTCTCACGACCTCTACGACTTCCCCCCAATCAAACGGGAGCTATGGGTGGGGTGCAATTGGCTCGGACGGCGTCTATGCAGGCGGTAAGTTCGTCTTTTTTAACAATGGCATTGATTTCTCTCTGCTTTCCTCCGCTAGTTGGTCATCCATTCAACAAGACCTGGCGTTCCTTATGACCTTCGGGATGCAACGACCCGACTATGGAGCGCTGAATCGGAACCAGCAGGCGGCAGCCAATTCGCTGCTCTCATATTTCGATGCGAACGACACACTTCCACCTGCCTTCGCGGACCTGAGGGCGGAAGAACTGACCCTGTTTTCTGGCGAGGTCGGGACAGCCGCAATTTCATCGGCGCTGCATTCGGCCAATATGTTCTTGGCCCAGATCAGCGACCCATATGCGACGGGGGCCGGCAGCACGCCGCTGGTTTCACAGCGCCCCGCCCCTCTGAGTTATACGACCGATACCACACAGTTGTCCTCGGAGGTGGCGCTGGCCGCCCTTGCCGGAGACACGCCGAGCGCGGCTGAAGCCGCCAACAACGAACTCGCCAAGGCCGGAGTGAAGTCGGCCCAGACCGGTCATGGGATTGAAACGCCCTGGGGCATGTGGGGTACGGTTTACGGCGGTTCACAGGATATCGACGGCGACGTGACCATCGGCTCGTCCAATCTGACAACGCGCGGCTGGGGCGTCGCGACCGGGTTCGATCGCCGGATGGATGGTGGCAAGGTCGGTTTTGCGCTTGGTGGCGCCGGCTCGAACTTCTCGCTGGACAACGATTTGGGTTCCGGCCGCACCGGAGTGTTCAACGCCGGCGTCTATGGCTCGAGGACGTTCAGCCATGCCTATGTGTCGGCCGCAGCAGGCTACGCCTTCAACAGTGTCGACACATCGCGCACGGTCATGGGCAACAACTACGAGGCCGACTATAACGCTCATACCCTGTCTGGCCGCCTCGAAGCTGGCTACCGCCACGATACGTCGTTTGCAGCGATAACGCCGTATGGTGCGGTGCAAGGGGCGAGCTACTTCATGCCCAGCTATTCCGAGACGTCGACGGACAGCAGCGCGCCCTTGGCGCTGAACTACGATTCACACACAGAGTCCATCGTCCGCACCGAGCTTGGTGCACGGCTGGAACACTTCATCGCTACAGAAAGCGCCGGCATCAAATTGACCGGGCGCCTTGCTTGGGCCTGGAACGGGGACAGCCCACGCACCGTCACGGCCAACTTCCAGAATCTTGGCGCCCCGAGCTTTACCGTGGATGGTGCTGAACCGGATCGCCACGCGCTGCTCGTCGATGCTGGCGCTGAGTTTGGTATCTCCGACAACATGTCGGCCAAAGTCTCATTCAACGGCGAGTTTTCGGGTAATGTCTCCGCCTACGGAGCTGCTGCCTCTTTGAAATACCGCTGGTAGTCGAGATCCTTGGGCCTGAACGCAGAAAAAGCCCCGCCACCTTTGGCAGCGGGGCAGTATGCAGAAAAATGCATTTTGGTCAGGCGTCGGGGCCATGTCTTCCTGATCTGTTCAGCCGACCGGTAGTTGAGGTTTTCGGCGACCGGCGCCATGGCCGAACCAACCTCATGGTATGGCGTGGCGAGCACATAGGCTGCGTGTCGAAGCGGCAAGGCGGCGGCCTGGATCTCATCCAGGATCGCTTCGAGATTGGCGACTTGGCCTGGCGAAAGCGGCGTGCCGAACACGCCAGATGAGCGCGAGCGCAAGGCCGCGTAGAACTTGCTACGGTCCATAGAAATGTCCTTTGAGTGTGAGAAATGGCGCCTGGCCAGTAAACCGTCGCTTGAGCGTCTGGCGAATTACTGCCGTTTCTGGCATCTCTCCTTGCAGGGTGATGCAAGGGGCATTTTGTGCAGACGTTTGACCGACTTCTTAGTCTTGGGCCGAATTGCGAGACCAAGCTCAACGCTATCCGCATCATTCGAAAGCGATCGGGGAAATCCGACGAGGCAAGGCGCTCTCAGATACATCCGCCGCAGGCCCCGAGTGGCCCGTTTGACTGGCAAGGAACGCCGCAAACGTCACTGCTTGAGTATTTCCGCCGGGACTTTGTCGGGTGCTTTGACCAGGGCGACTTGTCGATCTCGAACGGGGTGATCGAAAACCCGAAGATTGGGACTGTCCATCCTCATGAGTTCCCAGTCGGCTGCGACGAGGATGCATTCGGCAAGCGATACGCGGAATCCCGAAGCCGGCACGACTACCTTTGCACGAAGTTCAAAGCCATGTTGGCAGAGCCTGTTCGAACGCTGTTTGTGATCTCTGAGCAGATGGCCCCGGAAGTCGAGGTTGAGCTAAGAGGCCACCTGAAGCGGTACGGCGCGGCGAATTTCGATATCCTCGCCTTGGACGTGCCGAAGCTCGCTGACGCTGAATGGCCTTCGAATTGGCCGATATGGGACAAGGCGCTTGCGCCATTCGCTTTCGCCAAAAGCCGCAGGCTGGCGCTGCCATCGGCCGGCTTTTTTCTGAGCCAGATGAGACGACTTCGAAGGCATCTGGCCGACATGCGGTTCTGAGCTAGATGTGAGCTTTCAGGAGGTTGTCCATTCGGTCCCGGCCGGGAAAGCTGAGGTTGTCAAAGCTTCAGTGAGTCTCGGAG